>NZ_JANODA010000015.1:0-18811 GCF_031412435.1 Brevundimonas sp. | reverse complement strand
GCCGGCCTGCCCAAGGCGGAACTCCACCTGCATATCGAGGGCAGCCTCGAGCCCGAGCTGATGTTCGAACTGGCCCAGCGCAACGGCGTGGCCATCCCGTTCGACAGCGTCGAGGCGGTGCGCGCGGCGTATGATTTCTCGAACCTGCAGGACTTCCTCGACATCTACTACGCCGGGGCCAACGTCCTGCTAACCCGGCGCGACTTCGAGGATCTGGCCTTCGCCTATTTCCAGCGTGCGGCGGCCGACAATGTCCGGCACGCCGAAATCTTCTTCGATCCGCAAACCCATACTGACCGGGGCGTGCCCTTCGGCGTGGTGGTCGAGGGGCTGATCGCCGGCATGGAACGGGCGAAGACCGAACTGGGCGTCACCTCGGGCCTGATCCTCAGCTTCCTGCGCCATCTGAGCGAGGAGGAGGCCTTTGCCACACTGGAGGCGGCGACGCCGTACCTGCGTCATTTCGTCGGCGTCGGTCTGGATTCGTCGGAGGTCGGCCACCCGCCCGCCAAATTCGAGCGGGTCTTCGCCGCCGCCGGCGAACTGGGCCTCAAGCTCTGCGCCCACGCCGGCGAGGAGGGGCCGCCCGCCTATGTGCGCGAGGCGCTGGACCTGCTGCACATCGACCGCATGGACCACGGCAACCGGTCGATGGAGGACGAGAGTCTGATCCAGCGACTGGCCGCCGAGCAGATGACGCTGACCGTCTGTCCCCTGTCCAATCTGAAGCTCTGCGTGGTGACGGATCTGAAGGACCACCCTGTGCCGGAGATGCTGCGCCGGGGCCTGCATGTGACGCTGAACTCGGACGATCCGGCCTATTTCGGCGGCTATGTGAACGCCAACTACAGTCGGCTGGCCGAGGCCGTCGGGCTGAGCCGGGAGCAGGTGACGCAGATGGCGCGGAACAGCTTCGAAGGCTCATTCCTGCCGGACGCCGACAAGGCGAAGCTTCTGGCCGAGGTCGACGCCTACGCGGGCTGAGTTTGCACTGTTCCGGAAATTTCGGGTGCAAGACAGTGCAAGTTGGGGGGCTGGGATGACACGCGAAAGCGGGGCTCACGGCATGACACGGGGCGTGTTCGCCCTCTCCGCGAACCGTGGCCGCCATTCTAGATCGGCCCGAGACCAAGGCTAACAAACAGGGTCGAACGGGGCTCTGGACCAGGCGTGGCGGTATTTTCGGATGCGCATAGGAAAATAGATGCGACATGGACGCCGGTGGTCGTCGTTTCCCAAGCTCACGCTTGACTCGGGGCCGGAGTCGGGGCCTTGGTGACCGCGCTCTCGCGGGAGAGATCGGGCCGTCACTCCAGCTTTGGGGCGGACCCGGAGCCGAAGGCGCAACCGCCCCGGAAACGCTCAGGCAAACGGACCGCGAGAACATTCGGACGCTGGAAAGCCGATCTTCGGATCGCGCCGACGGAGCAAGACGCCTCTCATTCCGTCAGGGATGGGCGGGGTTGGAATCTCTCAGGCTTCACAGACAGCGGGGGCGCGAGGACGGCGGAGCTTTCCGCCTCGAGACGCGACCCTGAAAGTCTGGACCCGCATGACCGACGAAACGCTGAAGACCACCGTCCTGAACGCCGCGCACCGCGCGTTGGGAGCCCGCATGGTCGGGTTCGGCGGCTATGACATGCCGGTGCAGTACGAAGGCGTCCTGGCCGAGCACCGCTGGACGCGCGAGCACGCCGGCCTGTTCGACGTGTCGCACATGGGCCAGTGCAAGATCACCGGCGCCGATGCGATCGACCAGTTCCAGCGGTTCGTCCCCGGCGACTATGCGGCGCTGAAGGCCGGGCGTCAGAAATACAGCCTGCTGCTGAACCAACAGGGCGGGATCATCGACGACCTGATGGCCGGCAAGCCCGATCACGACGGCCTGTTCGTCGTCGTCAACGCCGGCAACAAGGACGAGGATTTCGCCTTCTGGTCCGAGCATCTGTCGGGCGACGCGACCCTGACCGTGCTGGACGACCGCGCCCTGATCGCGATTCAGGGGCCGGAAGCGGCCGAGGTCATGGCGAAGCACGAGCCGGTCCTGGCCGAGTTCGGCTTCATGGACTGCGCCCGGCTGATGCTGTTCGGGGTCGACTGCTATGTGTCGCGCTCGGGCTATACCGGCGAGGACGGATACGAGATTTCGGTCCCGGCAGCCGACGCCGAGCGGGTGTGGAACACGATCCTGGAGGACAGCCGGGTCAAGCCGATCGGCCTGGGAGCGCGGGACAGCCTGCGCCTCGAGGCCGGGCTGCCGCTGCATGGGCATGACATCGATCCGGGCACCTCGCCGGTCGAGGGGGCGTTGACCTTTGCCCTGTCGAAGTCGCGCAAGGACGCCGCCGACTTCAACGGCGCCGCGCGCATCCTGAAGGAACTGGCCGAGGGTCCGTCGCGGGTACGCGTGGGTCTGAGCGTCAAGGAAGGCGCGCCGGCCCGTGAGGGCGCCGAGATCGCCGATCTGGACGGAAACGTCATCGGGAAGGTGACCTCGGGCGGGCCGTCGCCGACCCTGGGTCGCAACATCGCCATGGGCTATGTGCCGCCAGCGCATGCGGTGCTCGGCAAGGAACTGAAGGTCATCGTGCGCGGCAAGGCCGCCGCCGCCGAGGTGATCGACATGCCCTTCGTCGCCCAACGCTATTACCGCAAACCCAAGGCCTGATCCCCCGGTCAAGCCGGAGGATGACGAGAAAAAGGAACTGACCATGCACTTCACCAAGGATCACGAGTGGGTTCGCCTCGACGGCGACGTCGCCACCGTTGGCATCACCAGACACGCCGCCGACCAGCTGGGCGATGTGGTGTTCGTCGAGACTCCGGAAGCCGGCAAGACCGTCGGCAAGGGCGACAGCTTCGCCGTCGTCGAGAGCGTGAAGGCGGCCTCGGACGTCTATGCCCCGGTGTCGGGCGAGGTGATTGAGGGCAATTCCGTGCTGGCGACTGCGCCTGAGACGGTCAATGCCGACGCCGAAGGCGAAGGCTGGTTCGCGAAGATCAAGGTGTCGGACGCCGGCCAGATCGACGGCCTGATGGACCGCGCCGCCTACGATGAGTTCCTGGCCACCCTCTGATTGTCATCCCGGCCGAAGCGAAGCGGAGAGCCGGGACATGCCTGCCGATAAGACCCCGGTCCCGGAGAGCGGAGCTCATCCGGGGCAAGCTCGAAGTCCCGCCCTTGTCCCGGTTCAGCCCAGCGGCTGACCGGGACATACAAAATCATCCCACGCCGTCCCGGCTCTCCGCTTCGCTTCGGCCGGGATGACAAGGTCTCCCCGCCGCTAGGTGAACACACGATGCGCTACCTGCCCCTGACCCCCGACGACCGCACGGCGATGCTCGCCGCCATCGGCGTGAAATCCATCGATGACCTGTTCGTGGACGTGCCCCAGCCGGCGCAGCGCGACGGCTTCGTCGACCTGCCCCGAGTGATGGGCGAGCTGGAGGTCGAGCGGGCGTTGAAGACACTGGCGGGCAAGAACGCGGCGGCGGGCGACGTGCCCTTCTTCTGCGGCGCGGGCGCCTATCGCCACCATGTGCCGGCGACGGTGGATCACGTGATCCAGCGCTCGGAGTTCCTGACCAGCTACACGCCCTATCAGCCGGAGATCGCTCAGGGCACGCTGCAGTATCTCTATGAGTTCCAGACCCAGGTCGCGAACCTGACCGGGATGGATGTCGCCAACGCCTCGCTCTACGACGGCTCGACCGCCATGGCCGAGGGCGTGCTGATGGCGACGCGGGTGACGCGCCGGAACAAGGCCGTGATCTCGGGCGGGGTGCATCCGCACTATGTCCGGGCGACCGAGACCGTCGTTCATGCCGTCGGTGTCGAGACCGAGGTCCTGGCCGCCGCCGTGGACGCCGAGGCCGACGTCATCGCCCGGATCGGGCCGGACACGGCCTGTGTCGTCGTCCAGACCCCGAACGTGTTCGGCACGGCGACCGATGTGACGAAGATCGCGGAAGCCGCCCACGCCGCCGGCGCCCTGCTGATCGTCGTGGTCACCGAGGCTGTGTCCATGGGCCTGTTGAAGTCGCCGGGCGAGATGGGGGCCGACATCGTCGCCGCCGAGGGCCAGTCGATCGGCAACGCCCTGAACTATGGCGGGCCCTATGTCGGCCTGTTCGCCACGCGCGAGAAACTGATCCGCCAGATGCCGGGCCGGCTGTGCGGCGAGACGGTGGACGCCGACGGCGAGCGCGGCTTCGTCCTGACCCTGTCGACGCGCGAGCAGCATATCCGCCGCGACAAGGCGACGTCGAACATCTGCACCAACTCCGGCCTGTGCAGCCTGGCCTTCACCATCCACATGAGCCTGCTGGGCGAGACGGGTCTGCGGAAGCTGGCCCTGCTGAACCACGAGAAGGCGCTGGCGACCCGCGACGCGCTGGCCGCAATTCCGGGGGTCGAGATCCTGACCGGCCGGTTCTTCAACGAGTTCGCTGTGAAGCTGCCGAAGAACGCCGCCGAGGTGGTGGACCAGCTGGCGGCGCATCACGTGCTGGCCGGCGTGCCCTACAGCCGGCTGGCCCCCGAGGCCGGCATGGACGACGTCCTGCTGGTCTGCGCGACCGAAACCACGCTGGATGCGGACATCCAGATCCTCGCCAAGTCCCTGACCAAGATCCTGGGAGCCTGATCATGAGCACGATGAACACCGTCGGCCGCCCGACCGCTCCCACCGCCGGGGATCACGACTACAAGCATCCGACCCTGACGGGCGGGCGCGGCCTGTTGCAGGACGAGGCTCTGATCTTCGAGGGCGACGGCTGGGGCAAGACCGGCGTCGACCTGCCGGAACCGAAAACGGACGGCAGCGATCTGGGTGACCTGATCCGGCGCGATCCGATCGGCCTGCCGGGCCTCAGCGAGCCAGAGACGATGCGCCATTATGTGCGTCTGTCCCAGAAGAACCACGCCATCGACCTGGCCCTGTATCCGCTGGGCTCGTGCACGATGAAGCACAATCCGCGCCTGAACGAGAAGATGGCGCGCCTGCCGGGCTTCTCCGACATCCACCCGCTGCAGCCGGTCTCGACCGTTCAGGGCGCGCTGGAGCTGATGGACACCCTGGCCCACTGGCTGAAGACCCTGACCGGCATGCCGGCCGTGGCGCTCTCCCCGAAAGCAGGAGCCCATGGCGAACTGTGCGGCCTGATGGCCATCCGGGCCGCGCACGAGGCCTCGGGCCAGCATGAGAAGCGTCGCAAGGTGCTGGTGCCCACCTCGGCCCACGGCACCAACCCGGCCACGGCGGCCTTCGTCGGCTATACGGTGGTCGAGGTCGCCCAGACTGCGGACGGCCGCGTCGACGTGGCCGACCTGGCCTCCAAGCTGGGCGACGACGTCGCCGCCATCATGGTGACCAACCCCAACACTTGCGGCCTGTTCGAGCGCGACATCCTCGAGATCAGCCGCCTGACCCATGAGGCCGGAGCCTATTTCTACTGCGACGGGGCCAACTTCAACGCCATCGTCGGCCGAGTTCGTCCGGGGGATCTCGGCGTCGACGCCATGCACATCAACCTGCACAAGACCTTCTCGACGCCCCACGGCGGCGGCGGTCCGGGCTCCGGGCCGGTGGTGCTGTCGGCGGCCCTGGCCCCGTTCGCCCCGGCCCCCTGGGTCGTCGCCGACGGGGAGGGCTTCAAGCTGCTGGAGCGCGAGGAGGACGAGGCGGTCCAGGCCTTCGGCCGCATGTGCGCCTTCAACGGCCAGATGGGCATGTTCGTCCGGGCGCTCAGCTACATGATGAGCCATGGCTCGGACGGCCTGCGGCAGGTCGCCGAGGACGCCGTGCTGAACGCCAACTACATCAAGGCGCGGCTGTCCGACGTGATGAGCGCGGCCTTCCCCGACGGTCCGTGCATGCACGAGGCTCTGTTCGACGACGAATGGCTGAAGGGCACGGACATCACCACGCTCGACTTCGCCAAGGCGATGATCGACGAGGGCTTCCACCCGATGACCATGTATTTCCCCCTGGTGGTGCACGGGGCCATGCTGATCGAGCCGACCGAGACGGAATCCAAGGCCGAGCTGGACCGGTTCATCAACGCCCTGCGTCTGCTGGCGCAGGCGGCCAAGGACGGAGAGGTCGAACGGTTCAAGGGGGCGCCCTTCCATGCGCCCCTGCGTCGTCTGGACGAGACGCGTGCGGCCCGGTCGCCGAAGCTGCGCTGGACCGCGCCGGAAGGCACGAACATCGCGGCGGAATAACCCGCCTCAGCTGAGCGTTCGGCGCAGGGCGGCGAAGGCCGCCTTGCCGTGGAATTCCGGGCCGTTGCCATCGACCGAGGCCAACCAGGCCTCGGTCGAGATTTTCAGCACGCCAATGGCGGCGATGGCGACCATCCGGGCCTGAAGGTCGTCTGCGGCCAGGCCCTTGCGGCTGGTGAGGGCGGCCGTGAGCCGCCGCTCCATTGTGTCGTACCTGGCGTGATCGCTGGCCTGAAGCGCAGGTGTAGCCTTGATCAACCGCGCCAGCGTGCGCGGGCCCTCGCCCTGAAAATCCGCCGCCATCTCGGTCAGGGCGTGCTCCGCCATGTCCATCAGAGGTTCGTCGGCGGGCCGGGCGGCGATCGCAGTCTCTATCCGCACGATGACGTCAGCCTTGGCCGAAAGGACGATGTCCTCCTTGGAGCCGAAATAGTGAAACAGCGTCCGGCGCGAGACGTCGGCGGCGGCGGCGATGTCGTCGAGCGTCGCGTCCTCAAAGCCGCGTTCCGAGAACAGTTTGAAGGCGGCGGTCTGGATGCGGGCATGGGTCTCCGCCCGCTTGCGCGCTCTCAGTCCGGGTTGCAGCGAATTGTCTTGCATAGCTTGCATATTTGCATTGAGTGCAGATATTGCAGCTCAGCGCCCTTCCATTGATCCCGCAGGATAACCGCCATGGTGAACTGGACCACCCGGAACATACCGGATCAGAGCGGCAGGCTCGCTATCGTGACCGGCTCGACGGGCGGGACAGGATACGAAACGGCGCTGGAACTCGCCCGGAAGGGGGCGGACGTCCTGATCGCCGCCCGCAATCCCGTGAAGGGGGATAAGGCCGTAGCGCGCATCCGCGGGGCCGTCCCGACCGCCAACGTCCGATTCGAGCAGCTCGATCTGGCCAGCCAGGCCTCGGTCGCGGACTTCGCAGATCGCATGCTGTGGGACGGACGGCCGATCGACATCCTGGTGAACAACGCCGGGGTCATGGCCCTGCCCACGCGAGAGGAGACGGTCGACGGGTTCGAGATGCAGCTGGCGACCAATTACCTCGGTCACTTCGCTCTGACGGCGCGGCTGTTGCGGTTGCTGAAGGCGGGGCAGGCGCGGGTGGTGTCCTTGTCCTCGATCGCCCATCGGCGTGGTCGGATCGCCTTCGACGATCTCAACGCCGAACGGGGCTACGACGCATGGGCGGTCTATTCCCAGTCCAAGCTGGCGATGTTGATGTTCGGTCTGGAGCTGGATCGCAGGAGCCAGGCGAACGGTTGGGGCCTGACCAGCATCGCCGCCCATCCCGGGGTAGCGCGGACGGGATTGATCGCGGCAGGGCCCCTGGGGCGGAAGCCTGTCGCCCGCCTGGTCATGAATGTCTTCTTCCCACCGATCGCACCGTTGTTCAGCAACTCGGCGGCGGGCGGGGCTCTGCCGATCCTGATGGCGGCGACGGACCCCGCAGTGCAGGGCGGCGCCTATGTCGGCGTTACGCGGATGCGGGAGATCAAGGGGCCGCCGGGACCGGCCAGGCCGGAGCCGCAAGCGCTGGATCAAGCGGCCGCCGCGCGGCTGTGGGAGGCGACCGAGGCCCTGCTGGGGGTGCGATTCGGGTGAAATCTTTCCGCAACTGCGAAGCACGCGGTTGTGAATGTGGCAGAATAGCGTCCTGACGCGACAGGCGTAGAGTCCCCCCTGCGTTATCGGAACGGAAACACGCGTTGGGAGGCGCTGTCGTTATGATGTCACGCGTAAAAAAGGGAATGATCGCAGGCTTGTTCGCCACGGTCGTCGTTTCATTACTCGAAGCCGTGAACCTGTTTGCTGGTCCGTGGGTGGAGCCGTTTCCGCTCTTCGTGGCCAGCCTGATCGGGATGCCTGGAAACCTGGCCGTGGGGTGGATCGCTCACTTCGTCGCCGGGGCGGTGATCCTGGGGGGCCTGTTCGGGATCCTGTGTCCCCGGATGCCGGGCGCCACGCCTGAGACCAAGGGCATCATCTTCGCTGTGGGCGCCTGGGCGGTGCTGATGGTGATGGTGTTCCTGTTCGGCGATTCGCGGATCTTCCGGGGCTCGGGCGGGTTCGGCATGGTCGGCTGGATGCTGGTCACCCACGCCGTGTTCGGGATCGTGCTGGGCAATGTCTACGCCCGGCTGGTGGCGCGCGAAAAGCGGGCCGCCAAGCTGATGGACGGGGTCGCCCCGGCCCACTAACTGGCCGCAAATGAGAAGGGCGGCGCACCGGTCAGGTGCGCCGCCCTTTCGCGTGCCCGGAGGCCAGGAGCCTAGTTCAGGCGCGTGCCGATCTGGGCGATGGCGGCGTCGAGCAGGGGGTCGGTCTTCGCGCCGGCGATGCGGGCGGTCAGGATGGTCTCGGCGGCCTGGGCGGCGACCTCGGCGGCGGCGGCCTTGACCTCGGCCGTGGCCTGGACCTCGGCGGAGGCGATGCGGCGTTCCGCCAGGGCCTGACGACGGGCCAGGGTCTCTTCGAGGCGGACCTTGGCGTCGGCTTCCATGATGCGGGCGTCGGCTTCGGCGGCGGCGAGCATGTCGCGGGCCTGCGCCTCGGCGGCGGCCTTCTCGGCGCGGATCTCAGCCAACAGGGCCTCGGCCTCGGCGCGCAGGCGCTGGGCTTCGTCGAGCTCGGCCTGGATCTTGGCGCCCTTGGCGTCGAGCTGGCCGGCGACCAGTTTCGGCACGCCGACGAAGACGCAGATGCCGATGAAGATCAGCAGGCCGACAGCGACCCAGAGTTCCGCGTTGTCGAGGCTGTAGAGATGCGGATTGAAGAATTCCATCAGGCGGCGCCCTTCACGGCGGCGGCGGTTTCGGCAGCAGTCGGGGCCTTGCCGGTCAGGCGCTCGACGATGGCCGAGGCGGTGTCGGCGGCGATGGTGGCGACATTGGCCATGGCGGCGTCGCGGGTCTTGCCGATGGCGGTCTCGGCCTCGGCGATGCGGGCGTTGACGACGGCTTCTTCCTCGGCGGCGCGACGGTTGGCTTCGTCGGTGACGCGAGCCTTGGCGGCGACGGAGGCGGCGCGCGAGTCCGCGCGGGCCTTCTCGACCTCGGCCTTGGCGGCTTCGGCCTGACCTGCGGCCTCGGCCTGGACCTGACGGGCCGTGGCGATGGCGGTGGAGATGGTGGCTTCACGCTCGTCGAACACGCGGCGCATGCGCGGGGCGAAGACCTTGGCGATCAGCAGATAAAGGATGGCGAACAGGAAGATCAGATAGACGATCTGTCCGAACCAGTGCTGGAACTCGAACTGGGGCAGACCGCCGCCTTCGCCGTGAGCGGCTTCGGTGGAGGCGTGCGTTGTCGCGACATCGACCGTGCCGGGCGCGTGAGGAACGAGTTCGGGCGTGTGTGCAGTCATGGTCCGTCTGTTCTGGAATCAATCGAAAAGGCGCGGCAACCGGATCACCGGCGCCGCGCCTGATCGGATGCGGCGGCCTTAGGCCGAGTAGATCAGGATGCCCAGAACGAAGGACAGGATGCCCAGGGCCTCGGCCAGGGCGGCGCCCACGAACAGGTTGCCGATTTGCGAGCCGGCGGCCGACGGGTTGCGCAGGGCGCCCGTCAGGAACGAGCCGAAGATGTTGCCGACGCCGATGCCGGCGCCGATCATGCCGGTCATTGCGAGGCCGGCGCCGATGAGCTTGGCGGCTTCTGCTTCCATAATCTTTAGTCCTAGTCTGAGGTTGGTTGGTTAGGGACGAAAACTGAGGTGGGGCTTTAGTGCCCGTGGCCCAGGTTGACCACATCGTTGAGGTAGATGCAGGTCAGAACGGCGAAGACGAAGGCCTGAAGGAAGGCCACCAGGAACTCCAGCGCGGTCAGGCCGACGGTCATGCCCATCGACAGCAGGGCGATCGGGATACCGAGGCCGAGGCCGACCGAGCCGCCGACACCCACGACCACGAAGCCGGCGAAGACCTTCAGGGCGACGTGGCCGCCCATCATGTTGCCGAACAGACGAAGGGTCAGGGTGACCGGGCGCAGGAGGAACGAGACGAACTCGATGATGATCACGAAGGGCAGGACCGGCCACGGCACGCCCGACGGCACGAACAGCTTGAAGAAGCCCAGGCCGTGCTTGGCGAAGCCAATGACCAGCACCAGCAGGATGGTCAGCACGCCGAAGGTGGCGGTGACGGCGATCTGCGAGGTGGCCGTGAAGGTCAGGAACAGGCCGATGAAGTTCATGGCCAGGATGAAGGTGAAGACGGTGAAGACGAACGGGAACAGCTTCCTGCCGTCATGGCCGATGATGGAATCGACGATGCCGTCGATCATGCCGAACATGGTCTCGCCGGCGGACTGCCAGCGGCCCGGAACGACCTTTGCTCCGGCGGTCACGACCTGAAGGAACAGGACAACCAGACCGAAGGCGATGGTCATGGCCAGGTGCGAGTTCGTGAAAGCGAGCTGCTGCTCACCCACGACAGGCAGGGTCACCGTGCCGAAATCGACAAGCGGAACGATCTGGAACTGGTGAAGCGGATCAGCCATGGGCGCCTTTAGTCTTCTTCGTCATCGTCGAAGGGAACCGACTTCGGCTCCACTCCACTTGCTTTCGCCTGGGCCATCAGGCGTTGCGCCGTCGACCAGGCCATCCAAACCGAAACGGCGAAGCCCAGAAGGACGCCGCCGATCAAACCCCAGGGATTGGTATGGAAATACCAGTCCACGATGGCGCCGAGCGCCAGACCCAAGAACACACCGCCGAACAGGTCGGCGATGATCCGCCACGCCTGACCGGCCGCTGCCTGACCCGCCGCTTCGTGAGAAACCTCGCGGGCGGTGCGCGCCTCCAGAGACGATGCGCTTTCGGTGAGGCGTTTGATCGCCTCTTCGCGCGATTCCGGGGGCAGGGACATGGGCTTTGTTTGTTTCGAACCCCGCCCGACCACGCATGAATTTGCGGGCCCCGACAGGGGTCTGAATTCGGCGCGGAACCTATAGGCGAGGGGGCGGAAGGTCAAGGCGCGGCCGGATCGGGGTAAGGCGTTGAATTGTCGCGGGTCTGACGGGGCCGGGAGGTTGGTGGTCGAAGGATGAACGGGCGGGAGCGGCCAAGGCGGGCGAACGGCAAAACACAGTCCGAAGCGTCCGAAGCGTTCGGGGCGTGCGACTCCAGAAATGGAGTCGATAGAGTCGACAGAGTCTACATCCGGGAGGGTGTTGGAGCGGCGATGTCAAAGACCAGCCGCATTGTCGCACGGTTTCGAGGGGCGCCTGCGATAATGGCTCTCGATAGAGCCGGGCGTTGAAATCGTTGGGGCTCTGGGTCGATGTGTTGATGGGTATGGGCCCGTCTTTCGTCATTCCGGGCGGAGGCGCGTAGCGCCGCAGACCCGGAACGAGGCGGCGCGCGAGAGCGTGAACCTGTCGCGCATGCGGTCGCTGAACCATCGCCTTCGCTTCGCTACGGCGCCGCCTTGTTCCGGGTCTCCGCTGCGCTTTGCCCGGAATGACGAAAGGAAGGGGTGAGCAAGCGAGTCCTCATCCCTCTGGGATAGGGAGGTCAGGTCGCCATCCGCTCCCAGGCCTGACCCACCGGCAGGATCTCCAGCCCGGCCGCCTTCGCCAACCGGATCACGTGGTCGAGGTCGTCGGGGGTGCAGCCGTAGGGGGTGGGGCCGTCCATGACGTCGTGGCCGTAGGCGACGAGCCAGCCCGTGCGCGCGGCGGTCCCGGCCATCAGGGCCTCAAGGTCGTAGCCGGGGAGGCGGCGGCTTTCGAGGCCGATCGCCTGGAGGTTGGCACGGTCGGCCGAGCCGGCGTTGACGCCGTCGCGGACGCCTCGGGCGAGTTTGAACCGGTCGGCGACGACGGCCTTGGCGCCGACGGAGACGTCTCCGTAGGGCCAGGCGAAGGTGGTCATGACATGGCCGGCCAGCCGTTCGGCGACCCATGCGGCGTTCCTGTCCAGGTCGGCGGCGTAGTCGGCGGGGGAGACCGCGAGCGCGCTGGTATGGCCGAAGGTGTGGCAGCCGACCTCGTGGCCGGCGCCGAACAGGGCCTGGAGGTGATCGGTCGTGAACTGGGGCAGGCCCAGGTTCTGGCCGCCCGACAGGCCGCCGGCGACATAGTAGGTGGCTGTCACGCCGTGTTCTTCGAGGATCGGCCCGGCCTCGGTCCAGGCGGTCACGGGAATATCGTCGAACGACAGGCTGAAGACGCCGCGCTCGGGTCGGACCGGTGCGGATCTGACGCCGAGATAACGACCGCCCCGGCGGCGCATCTTGTCGAGGAATGCGGACATGGGGCGAGGATGCACGCGGGGGCTTAAGGGCGGTTGAACGGCCTCAGCGCGGTTTCGGCTTCAGCGCCCGGCCCGCCACCACGGCGGAGGCACCGAATTTCTGGCGCAGGGCGTCGATGGTGGTCTCGGTCTTGAGGGTGCGGCGTTCGGGGGAGGCGAACAGGCCTTCGGGCATGTCTTCCGCGTCCTGGATGTCGGCCAGGCCGATGCCGATCAGGCGGTAGGGGCGGCCGAGCTCGGGGGCGAGAAGCTCGCGGCCGATGGCGAACAGGGCGCGGGCGGTCTGGACCGGATCGGGCAGGGTTTTACGCCGGGTCACGATCTTGAAGTCCGTGCGGCGCAGTTTGAGGACGACGACGCGGCTGGCGACGCCGTCACGGCGGGCCTTGGAGGCGACCTTTTCGCACAGGGGCCAGAGCTCGGCCTCAAGATCCTCCAGTGCCGTCAGGTCGGTGTTGAAGGTGTTCTCGGCGCTCATGCCGCGCCGGTCGTGCTCGGGGTTCACGGAGCGGGCGTCGCGAGCGTGGGAGAGGTCGTGGAGGCGAAGGCCGGTCTCGCCATAGCGTTTGACGAGATCGCGGACATCGGCAGAGGCCAGGTGGCCAACGGTCGCGAAACCGTCCGAGACCAGGGTCTTGCCGAAGACAGGACCGACGCCGGGCAAAATGCGGACGGACTTCGGCGCCAGCAGTCCTTTCGCGTTGGCCGCGCCGATGACGGAGAAGCCGCGCGGCTTGTCCAGTTCGGACGCGATCTTGGCGAGGAAGCGGTTGGGGGCCAACCCTATGGACACCGACAGGCCGGTCTCGTCCTCGATCCGCTTCTGCAGGCGGATGAGCTGCAGCGCGGGCGGGCCGCCGTTGAGGCGTTCGGTGCCAGAGAGGTCGATCCAGGCCTCGTCGAGGGACAGGGTCTGGACCAGGGGCGTCAGCTCTCCGACGAACCGGAAGATGCGTTCCGATTCAGGGACGTATTTCGAGAAGTCCGGTTTGAGGACGACGGCGTCGGGACAGGCCTTCAGCGCCTTGAACATCGGCATGGCGGAGTGAACGCCAGACTGGCGGGCGATATAGCAGCAGGTGGAGACCACGCCGCGCACGCCGCCGCCGACGATGACGGGCCGGTCGCGGAGTTCGGGGCGGTCCCGCTTCTCCACCGAGGCGTAGAAGGCGTCGCAGTCCAGATGGGCGATCGACAGCTGGTCCAGCTCGGGATCGCAGACGACGCGCGGGGAGCCGCAGGACGGACAGCGCCGAACGACGTCCTCCCCGGTCCACAGGCATTCACGACAGATGGCCTTCATGGTGAAGCTTGAATTCCCGACTTCACGCCAACTTAAGACTGGATCGGCATGATCCCAATCGAAGAGGGCGAAAAGCCTCCGAGCGCAATGTGCGCGTCAGTCGAGGCGGCCAGACCGGGTGAAGATGTCCAAGAAAGTCCTCATCGTCGAGGATAACGAGCTGAACATGAAGCTGTTTCATGATCTGCTCGACTCGCAGGGCTATCAGATCCTGCAGACCCGCGAGGGGATGCAGGCGATGGCCATGGCGCGCCAGCACATGCCCGACCTGATCCTGATGGACATCCAGCTGCCCGAGATCTCGGGGCTGGAGGTGACCAAATGGCTCAAGGACGACGAGGAACTGGCCCACATTCCGATCATCGCGGTGACGGCCTTCGCCATGAAGGGCGACGAGGAGCGGATCCGGCAGGGCGGCTGCGAGGCCTATATCTCCAAGCCGATCTCGGTGATGCATTTCCTGGAAACGGTGAAGAAACATCTGAACCAGCCAGTAACGGTGGGGTAGCTTTCCAATGACCGCGCGTATTCTTGTGGTCGACGACGTCGAGGCCAATGTCCGCCTGCTCGAGGCGAAGCTGACGCTTGAATACTATGACGTCCTGACGTGCCAGGACGGGGCGACGGCGCTGACGGCGGCGGCGGCGGAACAGCCCGACATCATCCTGCTGGACGTCATGATGCCCGGGATGGACGGGTTCGAGACCTGCCGCCGGTTGAAGGCCGATCCGATCACCAATCATATCCCTGTCGTGCTGGTGACGGCGCTGGACGGGCGCGAGGACCGGATCAAGGGGCTGGAGGCGGGGGCCGACGACTTCGTGACCAAGCCGCTGGACGACGTGATCCTGTTCGCCCGCGTGCGGTCGCTGACCCGGCTGAAGCTGGTCATGGACGAGCTGCGCGAGCGGGAAGAGAGCGGACGGCGCCTGGGGGTCACGACAGACGGGGCCGGGCGGCTGAGGGGCTCGGGCGGCCGGGTCCTGATCGTCGACGACAATGCGCGCCAGGCCGAGAAGATCGCCCAGGAACTGACGCGCGAGCATCGCCCCTCGATCGAGACCGACGCAGGCGACGGGCTGGTCGCGTCCCGGGGAGCGATCGACCTGATGATCATCAATGTGGCGGCGGCGGAGTTCGACGGCCTGCGTCTGATTGCCCAGGTGCGGTCGGCCGAGCCGACGCGGCATCTGCCCATTCTGGCCGTGGTGGATCCGTCGGACCGACCCAGGCTGGTCAAGGCGCTGGAGCTGGGCGTCAACGACATCCTGATGAAGCCTGTGGACCCGGAGGAACTGGCGGCGCGGGCCCGGACCCAGATCCGGAGGAAGCGCTACACCGACTTCCTCAAGGAGAAGCTGGACTACAGTCTGGAGATGGCCGTCACCGACGCCCTGACCGGACTTCATAACCGGCGCTACATGGCCGGGCAGCTTCAAGCGTTTGTCACTCGGGCGGCCCAGGGCGGCGAGCCCGTGTCGGTGCTGGTGCTGGACATCGACCACTTCAAGAAGGTCAACGACGGCTTCGGCCACGACGCGGGCGACGAGGTGCTGCGCGAGTTCGCCGTGCGCCTGGCCACCAACGTCCGCGCCGTCGACCTGCCGTGCCGGCTGGGGGGCGAGGAGTTCGTCGTCGTCATGCCGGGTACGAAGCTGGAAGACGCCCACCGCATCGCCGAACGCATCCGCCGCGACGTCGGCTCGACGCCGTTCCGGGTGATGAACGGGCAGGAGCACCTTACGGTGACCATCTCCATCGGGGTGGCCGCGTCGCTGGGGGCGGACGATACGCCCGACGCCCTGCTGAAGCGGGCGGACGAAGGCGTCTACGAGGCCAAGGCCACGGGGCGCGACCGCGTCATCGCCCGGGCGGCGTAGGCCTTACAGCAAAACGCCCGGTCGTTTCCGACCGGGCGCTTCAGAGTCAGCGTGGGATCAAGGCTTACTTGATCTTGCCTTCCTTGAACTCGACGTGCTTGCGCACGACCGGGTCGTACTTCTTGACGACCATCTTCTCGGTCATCGTACGGGCGTTCTTCTTGGTGACGTAGAAGAAGCCGGTGTCAGCCGTGGAGTTCAGGCGGATCTTGATGGAG
Organism: Brevundimonas sp.; assembly: GCF_031412435.1. Classification (GTDB taxonomy): domain Bacteria; phylum Pseudomonadota; class Alphaproteobacteria; order Caulobacterales; family Caulobacteraceae; genus Brevundimonas. The sequence goes on along the minus strand of NZ_JANODA010000015.1, from coordinate 2,926 downwards.
GCGGGCTTTGCCATCGGAAATTACCTTTGCGACGGCGGTTGAGCCGTAAAATGAGAGGCGCGGAACATACTCAGGGAAGTCGCGAAGTCAACGGGCGTCTTGGCGCCTTGAGAATGTTGTCGAGGTGAGCGACGCTCGCCGCGTGAAATCCGCCCTGATCGTCGCAGCCGCAGTCATGCTTTCCGGATGCGCCACCGCGAGCTCGTCGTCCGGTCCGCAGGATGTCTTCATGACCCGGCTGAACGCCCTCTGCGGACAGAGGTTCGAAGGCCGGGTGGTGACGACCGACGCCGCCGACGCCGACTTCGCCAACAGTCGGCTGGTGATGCATGTGCGCGACTGTTCGCCCACGGAGGTCGGCATCCCGTTCGCCGTGGGTGAGGACCGCTCGCGCCGCTGGATCGTGACGCGGACCGGGGCGGGCCTTCGCCTGAAGCATGATCACCGCGATCCCGAGGGCGTCATCCACGGTTATCACATGTACGGCGGCGACAGCGCCGGGCCGGGCACGGCCTCGCGCCAGGAGTTTCCCGTGGACCAGGAGTCCATCGACCAGTTCATCGCGGGCGGCGCCGCAGTCTCGACCACCAATGTCTGGGCGGTCGAGGTCCATCCGGGCCGGATGTTCGCCTATGAGCTGCGTCGCGCGAACCGGCACTTTCGGGTAGAGTTCGATTTGACGAAACCGGTAACGGACTAGGGAGGGCTGACGATGCGTATGAACCTCGGGCGTCTGGCGTCGATCGCCCTGCTGGGCGCAGGCCTGTCGGGCTGTGCGGGCGGCGGCCTGGTCAACCTGAACTGCGGCGTCGCTGCGGACGGTCTGCTGTCGAACTGCCTGGTCGTTTCCGAGAGCCCGCCGAATGAAGGTTACGGAGCGGCCGCAGCGCGGTCGGCGGAGGGGACGCGCCTGTCCGAGGCGACGATGCGCGAGCCGCCGGCGTCCGGACGGATCAACTTCGTCGTCCGGGGCGTGCAGAGGCCGGCCGTTCCCGAGCCCCGGCCTTGACCTGAGGCCCCCTCACGCGTAAACGCGCCGGACTTTCGAGGCGGGTCCTTATCCGGGGCCCATCCTGATCGTGACAATTGAACGGACGGGCTGTGCCCGCCGGAACGCCCAAAGCGCGCGTTCCGGTTTTTTCGTTTGGCGGTCTCGCATCTGGTCTCGAACGACCCCGGGCAGGCCGCTTTCCTCACTGGAGGGGGCCTGTTCAAAAGAAGGAAACCGAGGCGCCCCGGCCGACAGGCACACGCCTCCATCAGAAGTCGAGACTGTTCTACCGATGCCTACGATCAACCAGCTGATCCGCAAGCCCCGCAAGCCCAAGCCCGTGCGCAACAAGGTGCCGGCCCTGGAGGGTTCGCCCCAGCGCCGCGGCGTTTGCACCCGCGTCTACACGACGACCCCGAAGAAGCCGAACTCGGCTCTGCGTAAGGTCGCCAAGGTCCGTCTGGCCAAGTCCGGCTATGAAGCCGTGTGCTACATCCCCGGCGAGGGCCACAATCTTCAGGAGCACTCGGTGGTCCTGATCCGCGGCGGCCGCGTGAAGGACTTGCCCGGCGTCCGCTACCACATCCTGCGCGGCGTGCTCGACACGCAAGGCGTGAAGGACCGCAAGCAGCGCCGTTCGCACTACGGCACCAAGCGTCCGAAGTAAGCGACCCGCTCTCACCGAATTCGGCCAGCGCAGCCTGGCCCTCCGAAACCGAACTAGAAGGCCAACCGCATGTCACGTCGTCACCGCGCCCAGAAACGCGAAGTCCTGCCGGATCCCAAGTACAAGGATCTGACCGTCACCAAGTTCATGAACTACGTCATGTACGAGGGCAAAAAGGCCGTCGCCGAAAACATCGTCTACGGTGCGTTCGAAATCCTCGCCGACAAGAAGAAGGACTTCGAGCCGGTCCAGACCTTCCACACCGCCCTGGAAAACGTCCAGCCGTCGGTCGAAGTCCGTTCGCGTCGCGTCGGCGGCGCCACCTACCAGGTTCCGGTCGAGGTTCGCCCCGATCGTCGCCGCGCCCTGGCCATCCGCTGGCTGGTGAACGCTGCGCGCAAGCGTGGTGAGAACACCATGACCGAAAAACTGGCCGCCGTGCTGCTGGACGCCTCGAACAACCGCGGCACCGCGGTCAAGAAGCGTGAAGACACCCACAAGATGGCCGAAGCCAACCGCGCCTTCAGCCACTACCGCTGGTAGGCGTCTTAAAACCGCCCACTAACGAGCCTATCTAGAGACTATCCGGCGCGGGCGGTTTGAGATAAATCGCCCGCGCTCGCTTATCCGCCACATCGACGATCTCCCGAGGACGCGGACCGCGTCCTGAACATACTTTCAAGGCACGCTTTCATGGCCCGCACACACGCGCTCGAGGACTACCGCAACTTCGGAATCATGGCCCACATCGATGCGGGCAAGACGACGACGACCGAGCGGATCCTGTACTACACCGGCAAGAACCATAAGATCGGCGAAGTCCACGACGGCGCCGCGACCATGGACTGGATGGACCAGGAGCAGGAGCGGGGGATCACGATCACCTCGGCTGCGACCACGGCCTACTGGAAAGAAAAACGCCTCAACATCATCGACACCCCCGGCCACGTGGACTTCACGATTGAAGTCGAGCGTTCGCTGCGCGTGCTCGATGGTGCCGTGACCGTGCTCGACGGCAACGCCGGCGTGGAGCCCCAGACCGAGACCGTCTGGCGCCAGGCCGACAAGTACCGCGTCCCGCGCATCGTGTTCGTCAACAAGATGGACAAGATCGGCGCCGACTTCGACGCCTCGGTCCAGTCGATCCGCGACCGCCTGGGTGCCAAGGCCGTGCCGATCCAGTTCCCGATCGGTTCGGAAAACACCCTGTCGGGCCTGGTCGACATCGTCGCCATGAATGCCGTGGTCTGGGACAACGACGCCCTGGG
>NZ_JANODA010000014.1:0-65256 GCF_031412435.1 Brevundimonas sp. | reverse complement strand
GGGTGCAGGTGGCCGGCGATCTCGCCCGGCTGCACGCCCGGCTGAGGCTCGTGAATCAGGCGCAGGGTGACGAGCGCCATGGTCTCGACCACCTCGCCGACGAGGTCGTCCATCGCACCCGCGAGCGCGGCGATATCGTGGTTGCCCTCCAGCCAGATCCAGTCGCGGCCCGCCGCCAGCCGGTCCAGCCGCGCCTTGTCGTCCGCCGCCATCCGGCCCACCGAGGCCGCGTCGTGGAAACTGTCGCCCAGCAGGACCACCGCCGCCGGCTGCAGCGCCTCGATCTCGGCCTCCAGCCGGTCCATCGTGGCGCGGCTGTCGTAGGGCGGCAGCATCTGGCCGCGCGCGGCGAAGGCCGAGCCCTTCTCCAGATGCAGGTCGGCCGCGATCAGGGTCCGATGGTTCAGCACCCACAGGGCGCCCGAACAGCGTAGCACGCAGGGTTCGCCCTCGATGGCGACGCGCAGCCCGCCGCTGGGACAACGCGCCGGGGACAGGGCCTGTCTCAGGGCCGCGTTCATTGCGCCCCCGCCAATTCCGGCGGCGCGTCGGCCATGACCTCGGCGATCAAATCCGCCTCGTCGAAACCATAGGCGCTGGCGTCGAGGATCATCTCCGCCGCCTGTCCCCCACCGACCCGCTCGCGCCCGATCTGGACCAGCACCGGCACGCAGAAGGGCGAGGGCCGCTCCAGCGGAACATGTTTGATCTGGCCCCTGATCCGCTCCAGAAGTTGCCCCAGCCGCGCCACGTCCAGAAGGCCCGCGGCCGCGTCGGCGCGGGCGGTCTTGAGCAGCAGATGATCGGGCTGGTGGCGGCGCAGCACGTCGTAGATCAGATCCGTGGAGAAGGTCACCTGCCGCCCGGTCTTCTCATTGCCCGGCTGGCGCCTCTCGATCAGCCCCGAGATCAGGGCGCAATTGCGGAAGGTCCGCTTCATCATGAAGCTCTCCTCCAGCCAGGCCTCCAGATCGTCGCCCAGCATGTCGGGCTGGAACAGGGTGTCCCAGTCCAGATCGTCCATCGGCTTGATCGACCAGATGGCGAAGGCATAGTCGGTCACCACGAACCCCAGCGGCCCGACGCCAAGCCGGTCCAGCCGCCGCGTCAGCAGCATGCACAGGGTCGAATGGGCCAGCCGCCCCTCGAACGGATAGGCGACCATGAAATGGCGGCTGCCGCGCGGGAAGGTCTCGATCAGAAGGCTGTCGGCGTCGGGAATCTGGCTGCGTTGCTCCTGCAGCTCGAGCCACTCCTGCACGTCCGGCGGCAGGACGCGCCAGTGGTCGCGGTCCTGAATCATGGCGCGGACGCGGGCGGCCAGGGAGGTGCCCAGCGGGAACTGCGCCCCGCCCCAGGACGGGATCTTGGGGTCCTTGTCCGTCGCGTGGGTGACCAGGGCGTCCATGCCGTTGATGCCCTGAAACGCCCAGACCTGACCGGCGAAGACGAAGGTGTCGCCGGGGGTCAGCTGTTCGAAATACCACTCCTCGGCCTCACCGACCTTGCGACCGCCGATCAGCTGTTTCGACGCCCCGCCGCGGCGTGAGGCGACCTTCACGTTCAGCGTCCCCGCCGCCACGATGGCCCCGACGTTCATCCGGTGACGCTGGGCGATCAGTTGATTGCGCACGGTCCAGCGACCCTCGGGCGTCCGCACGATCCGCGCGAACCGGTCGTAGGTGCGCAGGGCATAACCGCCGGTGGCGACGAAATCGACCACCTCCTCGAACGCCTCATAGGTCAGGCCGCGATAGGGGGCGCAGGCCACCACCTCGGCATGCAGAGCGTCGAGGTCGAACGGCTCGGAACAGGCTACGCCCATGATGTGCTGGGCCAGGGTGTCCAGCGTGCCGATATGATGCGGCTCCCAGTCGAAGGCGTTGTCGGCCACGGCCTCCTTGGCGGCCTGGCATTCCAGCAACTCGAACCGGCTGGCCGGCACCATCAGGGCGCGCGACGGCTCATCCAGCCGGTGGTTGGCCCGGCCGATCCGCTGCACCAGCCGGCTCGATCCCTTGGGCGCCGCCATCTGTATCACCAGGTCGACGTCGCCCCAGTCGATGCCCAGATCCAGCGTCGAGGTGCAGACGACGGCCCGCAGATCGCCCCGCGCCATCGCCGCCTCGACCTTGCGCCGCTGCTCCGCCGCCAGCGAGCCGTGGTGCAGGCCGATCGGCAGGTTCTCGTCATTGATGGCCCACAGCTGCTGGAACACGAACTCGCACTGCCAGCGGGTGTTGACGAAGATCAGCGACAGGCCGGCGCGCTGGATCGCCGCATAGACCTCGGGGATCGCATGCTGGCCGGTATGGCCGGCCCAGGGCACCCGGCCTTCGGACACCAGCACGTCGATGATCGGGACGGCGCCGGGGTCGCCCTTGACCATTGCGACTTCGGCTCCAGCCGGCGCCAGCCACTCCGCGATCAGCTTCGGATCGTCGATCGTGGCCGACAGGGCCACCCGCCGCAGTCCCGGCGAAAAGCTCTGGAGCCTGGCGAGGCCGAGGTTCAGCAGGTCCCCGCGCTTGCCCGACCAGATGGCGTGGACCTCGTCCAGCACGATGCATTTCAGGTCGGCGAAATAGGCCCGCGCCCCGCCCCAGGCGCAGAACAGGGCCAGCTGTTCGGGCGTGGTCAGCAGGATGTCCGGCGGGTTGTCGCGCTGGCGCTGCTTCTTCGATTGCTTGGTGTCTCCCGTCCGGCTCTCGACATGGATGTTCAGCCCGATCTCGCGGATCGGCGTCATCAGGTTACGCTCGACGTCGGTCGTCAGCGCCTTCAGCGGCGAGACATAGATCGTGTGGATGCCGCTACCCGGCCCGAACTCCGGCCTAGGCCCGCGCTCGGCCAGATCGATCAGACTGGGCAGAAACCCCGCCAAGGTCTTGCCGCCCCCTGTCGGCGCGACCAGCAGGGCGTGGGACCCGCCTTGCGCCGCCGCGATCATCTCCAGCTGATGCCGGCGGGGGCTCCAGCCGCGAGACGCGAACCAGTCGGCGAAGAGGGGCGGGAGGGCCGTCGTCATTCGCCGGGCCGTCGGCCATCGCAGACCGAGTTCCGCCAGGCGCCGCCTGCATCCAAACAATCGTCTTGAGCCAGGAAGTCGGACGCGGAGGGCCAGGCACTGATCACAGCGAATGCGACCAGAAGAGCCACCACTGCGAAGAGCCAGACGCGCCTTGGCCTGCGCATCAATCGCTCCAGGGCGACAGAACCCGACAACCGGTGTGTTCGAAATGGCGAGTGTTACGAGTGACGACGGTCAGGCCGTGGACATGCGCCGTCGACGCAATCAGCTCATCCGTCATCTCGGACGCACGCCCGGCGGCGCGCTGTGCTTCCGCCAGGGACGCCCACCGCTCGGCCACATCGAGGTCGACCGGCAGGATGCGTTCTTTGAAGCGGATAATGAGTTCAGCCAGCCAGAAATCGAGGTCGTCCCTACGCCGGCTGGGTTCCAGCCGCACGATGCCGCGCCGCAGTTCGCCGACCGTGATGACACTGAGATGCAGGTCTGATTGCAACTGATCATTCAGCCATCTGGCCACACCGGGGTCGGGCCGTGCGCGCTTCGGCTCACTGATGGCATTGGTGTCGAGCAGGAACATCAGAAGGGATCGATTTCCCGTGCGGGTCGTCGGTCGCGTTCCAGATCGATGTCTTCAAGCGACGGACCGTTCAGCAGCCAGTCCTTGAAGTCACGGGACGCCCGGGGGTCCTTCAGGCGCCGGAAGTCCTCAGCGGACAGCACGACGGCGGTCGCCTCTCCATGCGAAGAGATTTCCTGAGGCCCCTCCGTTCGGGACCGACGAATGACTTCGGAAAGATTGTCCTTCGCCTTGGCGACGCTCCAGTTCACAGCGCTCTCCCCATCTAGCTATACCATATAGCCATATCTCCGGCGGCCGTGCGCGTCAAGGTGATGTTCTCGTTCCGTTTCGTCTCGCGAAACGCTATCTGTCGGCCGTGTCCGACGAATCCGTCATCGCCAACCGCAGCCTTACCGGCGCCGAGCCGTGGCTCGCCCTGCCGCCTGCCCTGGCCGTGCCGCCCGGCGCAGGGGCGATCTGCGATGACGAGGGCGCCCGCAAGATCGGGCGCGGCGCCGCCGAGGGGGTGTTCACCGGCGGGCCGGTTCTGGTGGCCCACGCCAGCCTGACCGCGCGCAGGCTCGGCCTGTCGGCGCCGCCCCGCTCGCCGGACCTTCTGGATGTGCTGGAGCTGTGGGCCTTCGTCCGACCGGCGACCTTCTGCGCCCCGTCCCCGAGCGGTCTGGCCCTGGCCCTCGGCATGGCCGAACCGAAAGGCGCCGAGGCCCAGGCGGCCGCCTTGCGCGACGCCGCCGCCGTCCTGTTGAAGGAACTCGCCGACCCGGCCTATCCGCACCGCGAGGACGCCTTCACCCTGGCCGAGACGCTGGGGCGCGCCGGATGGTCCTGGGCCTGGCGGGTCTCCGGCGCGCTGCAGGCCGGGCCGCTCCGCGCCCGCCAGTACCGGGGCTCGGGCCTCGACGCCTGGTCGCGGCTGGCGGAGTGGGAGGACGAGGCGCCGCGCGGGGAGGCCGGGTCGGCCCCCGTCGATTCCGAATCCGCCCGCATCCGGCTGGAAAAACTGCTTCAGGCGTCCGGTCTCGACGAGACCCGCCCGACCCAGTCCGACTATGCCGCCGAGGCCGCCTACGCCTTTTCGCCCCGCAACGAAGAGGGCAAACCGCGCATGCTGCTGGCCGAGGCCGGCACCGGCACGGGCAAGACGCTGGGCTATCTCGCCCCCGCCTCGCTCTGGGCCGAGCGGAACCAGGGGGCCGCCTGGGTCTCGACCTATACCCGCGCCCTGCAGCGCCAGATCGACCGCGAGAGCGCCGCCCTCTGGCCCGACCCGGTCGAGCGCAAGAAGAAGACCGTGGTCCGCAAGGGGCGGGAGAACTACCTCTGCCTGCTGAACCTTCAGGACATGGTCCAGGCGGCCCAGCTGGGCAATGGCGACCTGATCGGCCTGGCCCTGACCAGCCGCTGGGCCCTGCACACCCGCGACGGCGACATGACCGGCGGCGACTTCCCCGGCTGGCTGCCCGGCCTGTTCGCGACGCCGGCGAGCCATCAGGCTTCTGCCGGCAACCTCGTCGACCGGCGCGGCGAATGCGTCCACGCGGCCTGCCCCCACTACCGCACCTGTTTCGTCGAGAAGACGATCCGCGCTAGCCGCCGCGCCGACCTCGTTGTCGCCAACCACGCCCTGGTCATGACCCAGGCCGCCTTCGACGGCGCCCGCTCGGCGCGGGGACTGAAGCAGGACGGAGAGACCGCCGCCCTCAAGCGCATCGTCTTCGACGAGGGCCACCATCTGTTCGACGCCGCCGACAGCGCCTTCTCCGCCTGTCTGTCCGGCCAGGAGGCGGCCGAGCTGCGGCGCTGGATCCGGGGGCCGGAAGGACGCGGCCGTCGCGGACGCGGGCTGGAACAGCGGCTCGGCGACCTGTGCGCCGACAACGAGGCGGCGGCGAAGGCGCTTCAGGACGCCATCCGCGCGGCGGCCGCCCTGCCGGGCGAAGGCATCTCGGGCCGCATCGCCCCGCCGTCGGGCGAGGTCAATCCGGTCGGCCCGATCGAACAGTTCCTGATGGCGGCCCTGGAACAGATCCGCGCCCGCACCTCCGAGGCCGCCTCGTCCGGATCATCGGAGTTCGGCACGGAATGCGGCGTGCGCCCGGCGACGGAGCCCCTGCTGGAGACCGCACGCGCGGCGGCCCAGGCCATCGCCGCCGTCGAGGCCCCCCTGCTGGCCCTCGCCCGGCATCTGGAGGACATCCTCGACGACGAGGCGTCCGAGCTCGACGGCGCCGCACGGGCCCGCATCGAAGGGGCCCTGCGCGGTCTGGACCGGCGCGCCCGGATGACCCTGCCGGGCTGGCGCTCGATGCTGGCCGCTCTGGAGGACGGAGGCGACGCCCCCGACCCGGATTTCGTCGACTGGCTGTCGGTCGAGACGGCCTTCGGCCGGATCCACGACGTGGCCCTGCGCCGCCACTGGATCGACCCGACCGTGCCGCTCGAGGCCGCCGTCATCCTGCCCGCCCACGGGGTGCTGGTGACCAGCGCCACTCTGTCGGACCCCATCGCCGAAGCCTCGGGCGGCGACCTGTTCGGCATGGCCCGGATGCGCACGGGCGCCGCCCGCCTGATCGAACCGGCCCGGACGCTGAAGGTTGAAAGCCCGTTCGACTATGCGTCGAATAGCCGGGTCATCGTCGTCGGCGACGTGGCCAAGGATGACCCGCGCCAGACGGCGGCCGCCATGCGCGAGCTGTTCCTCGCGGCCGGAGGTGGGGGATTGGGCCTGTTCACCGCCATCCGTCGGCTGAAGGCGGTCTATGAGCGGCTGGGACCCGATCTGGCCAAGGCCCAGATCCCCCTCTACGCCCAGCATGTCGATCCGCTCGAGGTGGGCGCCCTGGTCGACATCTTCCGCGCCGAACAGGACTCCTGTCTGCTCGGCACCGATGCCGTCCGCGACGGCGTCGACGTGCCCGGCCGGTCCCTGCGCCTGCTGGCCTTCGACCGCGTGCCCTGGCCCCGCCCCGACCTGCTGCACAAGGCGAGGCGCGAGAAGTTCGGGGCCAAGGGCTATGACGACGCCCTCGCCCGCGCCCGCATCGCCCAGGCCTTCGGTCGGCTGATCCGCCGGGCGGACGACAAGGGGGTCTTCATCATGCTCGACGCCGCCACCCCCACCCGCCTCTTCGCCGCCCTGCCGCCCGGGACGGAGGTCCAGCGGATGAGCCTGGTCGATGCGATCGAGGTGACCCGGGAATTTCTGAACCCTCTCCCATAGGGAGAGGGATCACCCTTCGAACGTGATCTCCACGCTGTCCGCCGAGCGTTCGTGCGGCCCGTGATAGACGGCCTCGATATTGTTGCCGTCGGGATCAATCAGGAACGCGGCGTAGTAGCCCGGGTGGTAGGACCGGTCGCCCGGGGCGCCGTTGTCGGTGGCTCCGGCCGCGAGACCGGCGGCATGGAAGGCCTCGACGGTCGCCCGGTCCTTCGCCTGGAAGGCCAGGTGATGCCGGCCGGTCAACTGGCCGACGGCGGCTTCGGAGTCCGCCGTGGAGACGAACAGTTCGTCGATCCAGAAATAGCCGGGCGCCTCGCCGCCGGTCTTCAGGCCGAGGGTCGCGAACACCGCGTCATAGAATCTCCGGCTCGCGTCGAGGTCGCGCACGACCAGCTGGATGTGGTCGATCAGACGACCGCGGTGCAGCGACTGCGTCTCCATGGCGTTTCCCTCGTCAACATCCTCGAACGGACGTAACACGCTGTCGATCCCATTTTGGCGGCAGCCATCCTGCTTGCCGTCTAGCTTCAGCGGCCCCATATCCGCCCGCCTTCTGCGCGCATGTTGGGTGAGCCGTCCGGACTCGCCGGACCCGGCGGACTGTGTTTTTGAGTTCGGGCGCCGGACTCGCCGGACAACCCGGACTGTGTTTTTCGACCGCCCTCTCGCCAAAGGCCTCCATGACCGCAGCTTCGTCGCCCCGCCACAAACGCTCCGGCCTGTTCGCGCCGATCGGCCTGTTCCTGATCGTCCTGGTCGGCTGGTCGGTCTGGTGGTTCGTGCTGGCCGGTCAGGTCCGCAGCCAGCTGGATCAGCGGGTCGAGGCCATGCGCGCCGGCGGCTGGGATGTGAACTATACCGGACTCGGGACCTCGGGCTGGCCGTTCCGCGTGCGGCTGGGGGCCGAGAACGTCTCGATCACCGCGCCCTCGGGTCTGGCAGTCGCCGCGCCCGATCTGGCGGCCGAGGCCAACGCCTGGAACCCGGACAAATGGGTGCTGATCGTCGGCGACGGTCTGGTCCTGACCCGGCCCGGCAAGGGCAAGGTCGCCGTGCGCGGGCGGTTCATCCGCGCCAGCGTCCACGGCCTGACCCAGCGCTGGCCCAATGTCGCGGTCGAGATGGCCGATCCGGAGTTCACCTCACACGAGGGTTCCGAGGTCTTCCCGATCTCGCGCGCCGGCAAGGTCGAGCTCTATCTGCGACCGCATCTGGCCCCCGCCGGAACGCCCGGCGTCGACACCAGCGTCGACCTCCTGTTCCGCCTGATCGACGCCGAGGGCCGTCCCGGCGGCCCGGTTGAAGGCATGGCGCGGAACGGCAAGCTGACCGCCCAGATCGAGACCGTCGTCGAGGACGCTGACCAGCTTCAGGGCGCGGACGCCGCCGGGGTCTTCGCCGCCTGGACCCGCGCCGGCGGACGGTTCACCGCCGTGCGCGGCGAGTTGTCGGCGGGCGAGAGCCGCGCCACCCTGTCCAGCGACGTCTTGTCCGCGGCGCCCGACGGGCGTCTGCAGGGGACTGTCTCGCTGCAGGCCGTCAAGCCGATGGCCGCCATCGCGGGTCTGGCCGGTTCGGGCGCGGGCTCGGTCAATCGGGTCGGCGCGGCCGGGGCCGCCGCCGCGACCGCCGTGCGCGGCGATGACGACATGGCGCTGGAACTGACCTTCCGCGACGGCCGCACCTTCCTTGGCCCCTTCGCAATCGTCCCGGCGCCCAAGCTGTTCTGATGGCCAGGAAGCACGGCGCCCTGCTGGAAGAGCCCAAGGTCGACACCGACCGGCTGGTCCTCGATCAGGCCCTGATCGAGGCCCTGACCGATCGACTGGCGGCAGGGGCCGACCCCTCGCCCGACGCCTCGACCCTGGCCCTGCGCGCCCTGCTGGCCGAGAGTTACGACCCGCACCAGTCCGCAATGCTTCGCGCCCTGTGGGGTCGGATCGAGGCCCGCACCGGAGCCCCCCTGGTCGTCGCCGGCCCCGCCGCCCGGCTTCTGGCCGCCGACCGGTTCGGGTTGTCGGCCCAGGCGGTCGCCGATCCTGACGCCGCCCTGGCCCAGGCCGTGACCGGAGCTCGCGCCCTGATCGACCTCGCCACTGGCCGCCCCTGGTGGGGCAAGCTGCTGGCCCGGCCCGAACTTCAGGTCATTGCCGCCCTGCCCGACGACCGTAACGGCGTCCCCTCCGCTCTTATGGTCGCCGCCTCCCCGACCGGCCCCACCGGTGAGGACCGCACCTTCTGGGTTACGGATTCCGGCCTGTCCGACGGTCGGATCGTCGAGGCCCTGTCGGCCTGCGGCTTCGTGGCTCGCCCCCTCGCCTCGGCAGGCGGCTTGAAGCTGTTCACGCTGGCGGGCTATGTGCAGGTCGAAGACGGGCGGCTCTCGGCAGCGCCCGGCGCCCTGAAGGGCGTGATCGGCGCCGCTCCCCTGTTCTGACCGCAAGGCTCTCCATGACCGACGCGCCCGCGCCCAAGCCCGGCATCCTCGACATCGCCCCCTATGTCGGCGGCAAGTCCTCGATCGTCGGCATCGCCGAGCCGATGAAACTGTCCTCGAACGAGAACGCGCTAGGCGCCGGCCCCAAGGCCCGCGAGGCTTATGAGGCCGCGATCAGGAACATCCATATCTATCCGGACGGCCGCGCCACCAAGCTGCGCGCCGCCGTGTCCGAACACCACGGGCTGGAGCCCGAACGGCTGATCTTCGGCAACGGCTCGGACGAGGTCTTCGCCCTGCTGAACCAGGCCTATCTGACGGCGGGCGACAACATCGTCACCGGCCAGTACGGCTTCCTCGCCTACCGGATCAGCGCCCTCGGTTGCGAGGCTCAGGTCAAGCTGGCGCCCGAGCCAGGCTACAAGGCCGAGGTCGACGCCCTGCTCGAACAGGTCGATGAACGGACGAAGATCGTCTACGTCTCCAATCCCTCGAACCCGACCGGCAGCTACAACTCCGGCGAGGAAATCCGTCGCCTGCACGAGGCCCTGCCTGCCCACGTCCTGCTGGTCGTCGACGAGGCCTATGCCGAGTTCGTCACCGAGGCCGATTGGGAGACGGCCTTCCCCCTGGCGCGCGACGCCTCGAACATCGTCGTGACCCGCACCTTCTCCAAGATCCACGGCCTCGGTGGCCTGCGCATCGGCTTCGGCTATGCACCTCTGGCGGTGGCCGAGGCGGTCGACCGCATCCGCCTGCCGTTCAACGTCTCCGTGCCCGGCCTCGACGCGGCCACCGCCGCCCTGGGGGACGAGGCGCACCAGAAGGCGTCACGCGACCTGGTCCAGGCCTGGCGTCCGCGCCTGACCCAGGCCATCCGGGGCTTCGGCTTCGAGGTCCTGCCCTCGGCCGGGAACTTCGTCCTGGTCCTGTTCAAGGACGAGAAACGCAGCGCCGCCGCCGCCAGCGACTACCTGAATTCCAGGGGAATCATCGTCCGCCCGGTCGGCGGCTACGGCATCCACGACGGCCTGCGCATCACCGTCGGCACCGAGGACCAGAACCGCGCGGTGATCGACGCCCTCAGCGAATTCGCTGCAGGCTGACCACCGCCGCCAGAAACCAGTCCGGGGAATCCAGGAATTGCGTGACACTGAAAATGCGACCGCGGTCGCCGACCTCTATCGGGGGTTCCTCGGCCGTGAACCGGATCCCAGTGCGGAGACGATGATCAAGGCGCTCGATGAGGGAACAGTGACGTTCCCCCAGATCATCAACGCCTTCCTCCGTTCGCCGGAATTCGGCCTGGTGCGCGAGACCCGTCGCAAGGCCGACAGCCTGACGAACGACCAGACCCAGTTCGGCGAGTTCATGATTCTGCTGACGCGGATGCTCAGGACCGACGGGCAGCGGGTGATCGTCGATGTCGGCGCGCGCGGCAAGGAACGTTCCAACAGCTACGATCTGCTCAAGAGTTTCGGTTGGCGCGGGATTCTGGTCGAGGCCAACCCTGCCCTGGCTGACCAGATTCGCATCGACTTCGCCGGCCTCGATGTTGCGCTTGAGGTTTGCGCCGCGTCCGATTTCGAGGGCGAGGCGACCTTCCACATCGGGGTCAACGACGACGTGTCCTCTCTCAATCAGGCCGCCAGTCTGGGTTGGGGTGAAACGCTGGGCGAGATCACGGTTAAGGTCGTCCGCCTGCCGACCCTTCTGGAACGCCACGGCGTCTCACGGGACTTCGATCTTCTGTCGATCGACATTGAGGGCGAGGACATCAAGGTGCTGAACGACACCGTGGCCGCAGGCTGGACGCCGCGCTGGGTCATTATCGAGGCGTCAAACGACTTTATCGTCAAGACACTGGAAGACGCACCCTTCTCGGAAGGGGTGCGGTCCGCCTACTCCATCGTGGGTCAGACCTGCGCCAACCTCATTCTGGAGCGTAAGGAGAGCTGACGGTCAGGGTCGGACCAGCGCGCTCGAGGCCGTTTCGATCCGCTGTTCCAGCTCGACCATGAAGGGCGCGCGTTTCAGCCCGGCGGGGATCGGCTCCAGGAACTCGAAGGTCGCCACGCCTTGGGGGATGGTCCCCTTCGCGGGCCACCAGACGCCGGAATCGGTCGCAACCGGGCAGCAGGGCGTTTCCAGCTCGCGGTATAGGGCGGCGATTCCGGGCTTGTACTCGGGTTCTGCGCCCACCTCGGCGCGGGTGCCTTCCGGGAAGATGATGATCTGACGACCCTCGGCGAGACGGTCGCGGGCCTGGCGCACCATGTCCTTCAGCGCCTTGGCATGACCGTCGCGATCGACGGCGATCATCTTCGTCTTCACGCCGAACCAGCCGAGGAAGGGCATGCGCGTAAGTTCCTTCTTCAGAACGAAGCAAGGATCCGGCAGGACGGCGATCAGGGCCACAAAATCCAGCAGCCCCTGGTGCTTGGAGGCGACGAGCGCGCCGCCGGTTGGCACATGGTCGCGACCCAGGGTCTGGACCTTCACGCCCGCTATCCAGCGGTAGCCGAACAGCGCGGTCCTGGCCCAGATATGGACCACGCCCATGGCCTGGCGGTGACCCATCAGGAGAGCGGGCGAGAGGCCTACGGCGACGACGGCCATCGACAGATAGAACCAAACGACGAACAGGAAGGTGCGAACGGTCTTCACGCTGGCGCTGCCTCTTCGGTCGGGGCGTCGCTGGCGGGCCGCTCGTTGTGGCCGGTCACCCTGTGCAGGGTCTCGCGGCCGAGGACAGCGAGATACTTAACATACTCCAGCGTCATCCGGCGCGCCGTGACCGCCGCCCGCCACCAGCCAGTATTATCCAGCGACGGCGTCGAAACCGCATAGGGCGTGAGCTCCAGGTTCGGCGCCGCGCTGCGGAGTTCCAGAAGCGAACGCGGCATGTGGTAGTCCGAGGTGACGACGATCAGGCTGTCATAGCCCTTGGCGCGGGCCCAGGCGGCGATCTCCTGGGCGTTGCCGTTGGTCGTCTCGGCCTCGAAGCCGAGATCGACGCAGCAGTTGAACAGTCGGCTTGATCCGGGCGTGACGGCGTTGAGCTCCTGACGACGAACCTCGCGGTTGACGCCCGAGATCAGCACGCGTTCGCCCTTGTCCTGCTCCAGAAGGCGGATGGCGGCGTTGACGCGCTCCGCCGAGGGACCGGTCAGGGCGACGATGCCGTCGGCGCGTTCCGGTTCCGGCGTGGGCGTGAAACCGCGCACCCGGTCGGCGAAGGCAAACAGCCCCACCAGCCAGATCAGGGCCACGATCCCGACAAGCGCCAGAAACTTCATGCTTAATCCTAGCCGCCGACCTGGGACGCGCCAAGCCTCGCCATCTCTCTCCCGGCGCTGAGGTGCGCCGCAACAAGCGCCACCGTAGCGGCGACCAGCGGGCATGGCGAGAGCATGAGAATGTCAGCCCAGGCGACCGGCAGGGCGGGGGTCAGGCCTTCTGCACCGCCGAGGAAGCGCAGAAGGCCCAGCAGTGCGATCGCGCCCGCCGAACCGGCCGCCCCGGCGACCAAAGCCAGCAGGGCGAACCGCCGCTGAAACAACCAGGCAATGGAGGCGTCGGTGGCGCCCGACAGGCTGAGAGTCTCGATGACGGAGCGGCGCGCCTGGAGGCCCGCCCGGACGGCATAGATGATGGCCGCGCCCGCCGCGAAGGCGGTGGTCAGGAAGGCCGCGAGTGCGAGAATGGTGATCAGGGCCGCCGACCGTTCGACCTCGCCGCGCCACAGACTGTGGTCGTCGACGGTGGCGTCCAGCCCCGCCTCGGCCAGGGCGCGACCGAGGGTCAGGGCGCTGGCGGGAGCGTCCCGGTCGAGGCGGACAGTGACGAGATAGGGCAGGGGCAGGTCGGCCAGCACCGCCTCGCCCATCCAGGGGCGCAGCAGGGCCTCGGCGGTCTCGCGGTCCATGGCGGCGGCTTCGGCCACGCCGTTGACCCCGGCCAGGGTCTCAGCGGCGCGGGCGGCGGCGGTGTCGCCGCTCTCGCCGACGCGTGGGCGGACCTGGACGGTAGCCTCGGCGCGGAGTTCTCGCGCCCAGCCGTGGGCGGCCCGGTCCGCCGCGACGGCGCCGACGGCTGCGAGGCAGGCGAGGAAGCAGAGGACGGCGATGACCACGCCCAGCCAGCGTTCACCCGCCGCGTCGCGAGGCAACAGGCCGCTCTCGGGACGGGCCGGACGGACGCGAGGGCCGGGGCCGAAGAGGTTGGACCAGCGGATCATGCCGCAGCCCCCGAGATGCGGCCGTCACGAAGGACGAGACGACGCGCGCCGGAGCGCCGGGCCAGATCTTCGTCGTGACTGGCGATCAGCACCGTAGCGCCCAGCCTGTTCAGGGCCTGGAACAGTTTCAGCAGCCGGTCGGCCATGGCCGGGTCAACGCTGCCGGTCGGTTCGTCCGCCAGGATGAGTTCGGGTTTGGCCATGACGGCACGGGCGATGGCGAGGCGCTGTTTCTCGCCGCCGGACAAGGCGGTCGGCAGGGCGTTTGCCCGGTCCGCCAGCCCGACCCAGGCCAGCATTTCCTCGACGTCGGGGGCGTAGTCTCTGCGCTTGCCGCCGCGGACCCGCAGCGACAGGGCGGCGTTGTCGAAGACGCTGAGGTGGTCCAGCAGGCGAAAGTCCTGGAACACGACGCCGAGGCGGCGGCGCCATATCGGGCGGTCGTGCGACGAGACTTCGGTGACGTCCTGGCCGAACAGGGTGATGCGGCCCTCTGTCGGCCGCTCGGCGAGAGTCAGAAGACGCAGCAGCGAAGACTTTCCCGCTCCCGACGCGCCGGTAAGGAAGTGGAAAGAGCCGCGCGGCAGGATGAGGTTAACGTCCCGCAGCACGCCGGGCGATTCGGCATAGCCGAAACTGACCGTCGACAGGCGGACGGTTTCGGGCGATGGCGCGGATTCGGCGGCGCGACGGGGCGACTGAGGCATCTGATTTTTTCGTATGGACCGGAGCGCATTGCGTTCCGACAGGAGGGGGCCGGCGAGCGGCCTCGCAGTCAGCGACCATGATACTGACCTGCCCGTCCTGCGCCACCAGCTATTTCGCCCCCGACGGCGCCATTCCGCCCGGCGGCCGCAAGGTGCGCTGCCAGTCCTGCGCCCATGTCTGGCACGGCATGCCGACCGAGGAGCCGCTGGAGCTGACGGCAGCCAGCGCGCCGATCGTCGCGCCGGAGCCCAGGACGTTCGAAGACGCCCCGCCAGTCGCGCCCGAAACCCCCGCCCCGGAGCTGCCCAAGGCCTTCCGCGCCCGGGCTGAGCAACAGCGCCGACTGCGTCGTGCGGCGACCCACGGCGCGGTCTGGGCCGGTCTGGCCAGCCTGTTCGTCGGCCTGATCGGCGCCGGCTGGCTGTTCCGCGTCGAAGTGGTCGAACTTTATCCTCGCGCCGCAGCCGCCTACGCCATGGTCGGGACGCCTGTGAACGCGGTGGGGCTGGAGTTCGAGGCCGTGACCGCCAAGGCTGTGGCCGATCGCCCGGACATGGTGATGGTGTCTGGCGCCCTGAGGAATGTTCGCGATCGCGAGATTGTCGCCCCTCCGGTGCGGGTCGCACTGCTGGACGCCCATGGGGCCGAGGTCGGTTTCGCCCTGATCGAGCTGGAAGGCGCACCGGTCCTGCCCGGCGGGGTCAAGGGCTTCGCTGCCCTGATCCGCGATCCGGGCGCCCACGGTGTCGATGTGGGCGTCGACTTCGCCAAGGATGGGCCCGCGGCCGCCGCCCACGACGCCGAACATGACACGGCTCCGGCGCACAGCCGTCCTCTACCGACCCCTGACGAGCACGGAATGCGCCCCGCCCTGATCGAGGAAGCGCCGACGACCCACGCCGAGCCGATCGAGGCCGAACCCGTGCATGATGCGGCGGAAAGCCATGGGGCTATCGACAGCCATGGGGCCGAGGCGGTATCCGCCTCGCATGGCTGAAGCTCCCCCGACGCCCCCCGTCCTTCTCCCTGAAGCCGACATCGCGCGCATCGTCGCCGATCTGGCCGCGCAGATCGCCCCCGTCATCGACGACGAGACCGTGGCTGCGGTCCTGCTGACCGGCGGGCTGTGGTTCGCGGCCGACCTGACCCGGGCCCTGTCGCGGATCGGGCGGCATGTCCGCTTCGACGCCCTGTGGCTGGCCTCCTATGGCGATGAACAGTCGAGCCGGGGTCGGATCGACGTGCATGCGCCGTTCCAGCGGTCGCTGAAGGACCGCAAGGTGCTGATCCTCGACGACGTGTTCGACACCGGCCTGTCGCTGGCGGAGGCCGTGCGGCATGCGAAGGAAGCAGGGGCCGCCGAGGTCGTGACCTGTGTCTTCGCCCGCAAGCCCTGGCCCCTGCCGCGCGCGCCGGAGCCGGACTTCGTCGGCTGGGAGGCCCCCAACCGGTTCCTGGTCGGCTACGGCCTTGACCATGCCGGCGCGATGCGTGGCCTTCCGGACATCTGCGCGCTGGATTAGGTCGAGCCGAGCAAGGCGGCCAGAACGCCTTTCCCGTAACGATCGATCTTGGACTGGCCGACGCCGGAGATGGCGGCGAGGGCGTCGAGCGAGCCCGGTTCGCGCTGGGCGATCTCCAGCAGGGTCTTGTCCTGGAAGATCACATAGGGCGGGACGTGCTGTTCGGCGGCGCGGTCGCGGCGCCAGGCGCGCAGCGTCTCGAAGCGGGCGCGGACGTCGGCGTCGAGCGCTTCCACGGCGGCGTTCCTGTCGTTGCGCGTGCGGGTGCGCGGATTGCCCGAGCGCGTGGCGGCGTCGAAGCCTGGCGGGGTGCGGCGGACTTCAACGGCGATCTCCCCGCGATAGACGGCGCGGACACGTTCGGCGTCGCCGAGGCCGACCAGAGGCTTGCCGTCATTGGGATCCTCGAGCAGCAGGCCCTCGAACATCAGGTGGTCGACGATGTCGCGCCAGCCGGTGGGGGCGATGTCCTTGCCGATGCCCCAGGTGGAGAGGTCGGACTCCCACGGCTGGACGTCCTTCGTCTTGCCCAGCAGGTGGTCGACGATCCGGCCCTTGCCGAACCGGCCGCCGAGACGCTGGACGGCGGCCAAGGCCTTCTGGGCGGGGACGGTGGCGTCATAGAGGGCCGGCGGGTCGGCGCAGATGTCGCAGACGCCGCAGGGGTCGGCGTCGGTCTCGCCGAAATAACGACGGACGGCCTGGGGCCGACAGACGGCGCCGTCCAGCATGGCGAACAGCTGGCGGGCCTTGCGCGTCTGGACGGCTTTGACCTCCTCGGCCATCGGCCGGCTGTCGAGGCGTTTCAGGGTCCAGGCGATGTCGGAGGGGCCGTAGTGGGTGATGCCCTCGGCGGGTTCGCCGTCGCGGCCGGCGCGGCCGATTTCCTGCCAGTAGGCCTCCAGGGAGCCCGGCGGATCGGCGTGGATGACGAAGCGGACGTCGGCCTTGTCGACCCCCATGCCGAAGGCGATGGTCGCGACCATGACGGCGCCGTCCTCGGCCAGGAAGCGTTCGAGGCGGCGGTCGCGCTCGGGTCCCGACATGCCGGCGTGATAGGCGATGCCGTTGGTCCCGGCCGATTTCAGGGCGTCGGCGACGCGTTCGCAGCCGTCGCGGCTGCCGCAATAGACGACGCCCGACTGGCCCTTCCGGGCGCGGACCAGGTCGATGACGTGGGCGTCGGTCCTGGCCCGTGAGGCGCTTTCCTTGCGGATGGCCGAGAGCTGCAGGTTCGGGCGGGCGAAGCTGTCGACGAAGACGGCGGCGTGTTCGAGGTGGAGCGACGCCAGGATGTCGTCGCGGGTGCGGGCGTCTGCGGTGGCGGTGACGGCGATGCGCGGGACGCCCGGGAAGAGCTCGCCGAGGCGGCCCAAGGTCCGGTAGTCGGGACGGAAGTCGTGACCCCACTGGGAGACGCAGTGGGCCTCGTCGATGGCGATCAGCGACAGGGGCAGGTCGCGCAGCCGGTCGGTCAGGGCGCCCGAGGCGAGGCCTTCGGGCGAGACATAGAGCAGGTCCAGTTCGCCGGACTGGGCCGCGCGCAGGACATCGGTGCGCTCGTTCAGCGACAGGCCGGAATCGAGGCGGGCGGCCGCGACGCCCTGCTGTTTCAGCGCCTCGACCTGGTCGGTCATCAGGGCGATCAGGGGCGAGATGACGAGGCCGAGGCCGGGACGCAGGATGGCCGGGATCTGATAGCAGACAGACTTCCCGCCGCCGGTCGGCAGGACGGCGAGGACGTCGCGTCCGGCCATGATCTCGGTGACGACCCGGGCCTGCAGCCCCCGGAAATCGGCGTGACCCCAGACCCGCTCCAGCGTCGCGCGCGCGGCGTCGAGGCCGGGCGGGGAGGTGGGGGATTCGGCGAGCATCGGCGGCTTGTGCCCGATCTGTTCCGGGGTGTCATCCATCACGAGCGGCCGGACTCTAAAACACCGTCCGAAGCGTCCGAAGCGTTCGGGGAAGGGCATCCAGACTCCGGAAATTGGAGTCCAGATAGTCCGTTGAGTCCAGTTCGGCTGGGGGTTGGCGATGGCGATGTCAAAGACCGGAACCATTATCCCACGGTTTTCAGGGACGGTCGGGATAAAGGCTCTCGATAGAGCCGGGCTTTGAATTTGAACGCGGATTCGGGCGATGTGTTGATCATCAACTTTCCTTCTCCCCTTGCGGGAGAAGGTGGCAGCCGAAGGCTGATGGATGAGGGGTCACACTGTGGTTGAGATGAGGGTTGGCTGGGATGAGCGGTCAGAGCCGGCGCCACCCCTCACCTGATCGCGCCAGGACGACGGCTACGCCGCCGTGCGCGATCTCCCTCTCCCGCAAGGGGAGAGGGGACGAGACCTAGTCCCGCAGCAGTTCGTTGACGCCCGTCTTCGCCCGGGTCTGGGCGTCGACGCGTTTGACGATGACGACACAGTAGAGGGACGGGCCGCCGTTGGCGTCGGGCAGGGTTCCCGGGACGACGACCGAGTAGGCGGGGACCTCGCCACGCGTCACTTCGCCGGTGGCGCGATCGACGATCTTCGTCGAGGCGGACAGGTAAACGCCCATCGACAGGACGGCGCCTTCGCGGACAATGACTCCCTCGGCGACCTCGGCGCGGGCGCCGATGAAGCATCCGTCCTCGATGATGGTCGGGTTGGCCTGGAGCGGCTCCAGCACGCCGCCGATGCCGACGCCGCCGGACAGGTGCACATTCTTGCCGATCTGGGCGCAGGAGCCGACCGTGGCCCAGCCGTCGACCATCGAACCCTCGCCCACGTAAGCGCCGATGTTCACGAAGGACGGCATCAGGATGACGTTCCGGTCCACGAAGGCGCCCTTGCGGACGATCGAGCCAGGAACAGCGCGGAAGCCCGCCTCCTTGAACTCGTTGGCGGTCCAGTCGGCGAACTTGTTGGGCACCTTGTCGTACCAGGGGCCGACGGCCGGGGCGCCGCCGCTGGAGGAGGGGGCCGACAGGCCGCGCTCGCCGGCGCGCATGATCTCGTTGTCGTTGAGGCGGAAGGACAGCAGCACCGCCTTCTTGAGCCACTGATGCGTGGTCCAGACGCCGTCGGCGCCGCGCGAGGCGACGCGGGCCTGGCCGGAATCCAGCAGGTCGATGGCGGTCTCGACGGCCTTGCGGACTTCGCCGTGGGTCGAGGAGGACAGGTCGGCGCGGGCCTCCCAGGCGGCTTCGATGACGGCTTCGAGCCTGGCGAGGTCGGTCATGCGGCGTCCTTCAGGGCATAGGGGGTGAGGAAGTCGAGGAGGTCGGGCGCGGTCGCGTCGATGCCCTCGCCCGCGACCAGACCGCGCTCGGCCAGATGTTCCGGCGTGTCGGTCAGGACGGTGGTCATGCCCAGGGATCGGGCCGGGGTCAGGTTTTTCGGCGTATCGTCGAAGAAGATCGCACGCGTCGGATCGATGGCGAACTTTTCGAGGAAACGGCGGTAGGTCGACGGCGCGGGCTTGGGCGTCAGGTCCATGTCCTCGATGGCGTGGACGCCGTCGAACAGGCCGGTCAGTCCGATGCGCTCGATGACGCGGGCCGCATGGAACCTCGCGCCGTTGGTCAGGACGTACTTCCTGCCCGGCAGGCGGGCGATGACGTCGGCGAGGCGCGGATTGGGCTCCAGGGAGTCCAGCGGCACGTCATGGACATCGTGCAGGAATTTCTCCGGGTCGATAGAGTAGTTGGCCATCAGGCCGGCGAGGGTGGTGCCGTGTTCGTTGAGGAACTGGCGCTGGAGCCCCTTCGCCTCATCGGCGGGGAGGCCGACCGCGTCGACCATGAACGCGTTGATGCGCGCCTGGACCAGGGCCATCACTCCTTGCTCGGAAGGGTAGAGGGTGTCGTCCAGGTCGAAGACCCAGGCGTCGATGTGCGAGAGATCCGGACGGGCGAGGGTGGGGGTCACGCCTTCACCAGGGTGCCCGCGCCGTATTCGGTGAACAGTTCGACCAGCATGGCGTGGGGACGGCGACCGTCGAGGATGACCACGGCCTCGACGCCCGCGCGGACGGCGGCCATGGCCGTCTCCAGCTTGGGGATCATGCCGCCCGACGCCGTGCCATCGTCGATCAGGGCCTGGGCCTGTTCCAGCGTCATCTGGCGGATGATGTCGCCGTTCCTGTCCATCACGCCCTTGACGTCGGTCAGCAGCAGCATCCGTTTGGCGTTCAGCGAACCGGCGACAGCGCCGGCGACGGTGTCGGCGTTGACGTTGTAGGTCTGGCCGTCTTCGGCGACGCCGATCGGAGCAATCACCGGGACCCAGTCCTCGGTCTCGGAGTTGATCAGCCCCTTGATCAGCTTGGGATCGACCTTCGTCGGTTCGCCGACGAAGCCGAGGTCGACCTCATGTTCGATCAGACTGTCGGGATCTCGCTTGGTGCGCGTGGTCTTCTCGACGGTCAGCAGGCCGGCGTCCTTGCCCGACAGGCCGATGCCGCGCACGTCGGCCTCCTTGCCGGCGACGGTGATCCAGTGAGCGATCTCCTTGTTCACGGCGCCCGACAGGACCATTTCGGCGACCGCCATCGTGTCCCTGTCCGTCACGCGCAGGCCGTCGATGAAGCTGGATTTGACCCCGGCCTTGTCGAGCATGGCGCTGATCTGCGGGCCGCCGCCGTGGACGACCACCGGCAGGACGCCCATCAGGCGCAGCAGGACGACATCGGCGGCGAATTGCTTCGCCACGGCCGTCTCCCCCATGGCGTGGCCGCCGTATTTGATGACCACGGTCTCGCGGTCGTAGATCTGGATATAGGGAAGGGCCTCGGCCAGGGTCTTCGCCGTGGCCCAGCCGCGTTCCTCGGATTGCCGCTCGTTCTCGTCCATGGCGGGGCTGATACCGGCGAGGCTTCGCCGTGTCACGCGGGATCAGGCCTCGGCGCGCGCATCAGGGGGCGTCGGCGAACAGCTCTTCCGCCTGGTCAAAGGCGTGGCGCAGGACGTCCAGCGCAGCGTGCAGGTCCGGATGTTCGCCGTGGCGGGCCAGATCGCCGAGCACGGACCAGGCCCGGGCGACCAGGGCCGGGGCCGGGGCCTCATCGCGCTGACGGTGCAGGTCGGGCGTCAGGAAGGCGTCGATCCCGGCGCCGTCGTCGCCGGCGGCGGGGGCCAGGGCCGTACCCAGACGGGCGTTGATCAGGGCGACCTCGGCCCGCCAGTCGGTCATGAAGGACGCCCAGCGCATGAAATGGCGGGGCAGGCCCCGGCTGGCGGCCTCGGCGTCCAGCACATGACGCAGCCACAGGCGCAGACCCTGTTCACGCGAGATCGGATTGCGGGCCTGAAGCGAGGCCGCGACCTCAGATGGCGAGCGCAGCGGGGTGACGATGAGGGGGCGGTAGCCGGCCTGTCCCAGCGCGTCGCGCCACGCCGGGAACATGCGGCACATGCGTGGATCCTTGAGGACGACGGTCTCCGCGTCTCCGAATTCGCCCGCCATGGTCTGGACGATGCGGTCGCGGGCGGCGGCGGGGTCGGGCATGCGGGGTAACCGACGCCAGTCGCTCCAGCTCGATCCGGCCTCGGCCAGAAGGGCGTCGTTGAGGACCATGACGACGTGGCTCTCCCAGAAGCCGCGCGGATTGTCGGCGGCCGGGGCCATCAGGGTGCGCGGGGCGGCGGCGCCCAGCAGGGTCAAAGCTCCGGCCACGGACGATGTGCCCGACCGGTGCATTCCCAGTACGACGAGGGCCGTCTTCATGGTTCGCCTAACCCCCTGATCCTTCGACACGTTGTTTGCCCCAGTCGAGGGCGTCGCACAACGTGGCGGAGCCGTTTGCCAAACTCCGCAATCCGGCTAAAGCACCCTCATGGCGCTTTATCCTGTGATCATGTGCGGTGGAGCCGGGACCCGTTTGTGGCCGGCGTCGCGGCCGTCGCGACCGAAGCAGTTCATCCCGCTGGCCGGCAACCGCTCCTTGTTCCAGGAGACGGCGGCGCGCGTGGCGCCCCTGGCCGGGGACGACGGGAAGCTGATCGTCGTCGGCGGCCTGCGTCACCGCGACTGGATCGTCGATCAGCTGGGCGAGCTCGAGATCGAGGCCCAGGTCCTGCTGGAGCCCGAAGCGCGGGATTCGGCCGCCGCCATGGCCGCCGCCGCCTGGGCCGCGCGGCACGATCCGGAAGCAATCATCGCCTTCGTCGCCTCCGATCACCACATTCCCGACCACGACGCCTTCCGCGAGGCCGTTACCGCCGCAGCCGCCGGGGCCGCCGAAGGCCGCATCGTCACCCTCGGGGTCACGCCCTCGGAGGCGTCCCAGGCCTATGGCTATATCAAGCCGTCCGGGCGCGGGCTGTCGGCGGTCGACTCGTTCGTCGAGAAGCCGGACCGGATCCAGGCGCAGGCCTATATCGACGCCGGCTATCTGTGGAACAGCGGCAATTTCATCGTCGCCGCCGGGGCGCTGATCGACGAACTGGCCGCCTATGCTCCGGCGGTGCTGGACGCGATCAGATCGGCCTTGCCGGACGAGAACTCCGGGACCGTGCAGACGCTGGGGGCGGCGTTCGCGGCCTCGCCGAAAATCTCGATCGACTATGCGGTGATGGAAAAGACCGCCCGGGCCTCGGTTCTGGAAGTCGACTTCGCCTGGTCGGATCTGGGCGCATGGGACTCCATCGCCGCCTCGGGTGAGGGCGACACGGGCCAGCACATCTTCGAGGACGCCGAAGGTTGTCTGGTCCGGGCCCCCGACGGCATCCTGGTGGCCGCCCTGGGCGTGCGGAACCTGGCCATCGTGGTCGAGGAGGACGCGGTCCTGGTCTGCGACCTGTCGCAGTCGCAGGGCGTCAAGAAGGTCGTCGACCGCATCAAGGCGACCTCGCCGCGCCATCTCGATTTTGCGGCGGCTCCGCAGGAAGATCTGGCCGAAGGCGCGGTCCGGTTCGCCGACTGGATGCGAATGAAAGCCCTGCCGGTCTGGTCGACCCTGGGCCAGGCGACCAACGGAGGCTTCGCCGAGGTCCTGTCGCTCGACGGGCGGGCGCTGACGCTGCCGCGCCGCGCGCGGGTGCAGGCGCGCCAGATCTTCGTCTACGCCAACGCCGGGATGAATGGCTGGCACGGGCCGTGGCGCGGCATCGTCGAGCGCGGCCTCGAACGGCTCTACGCCGACTATCTGAGGCCCGATGGCCTGTGTCGGACCACGCTGACGCCCGAGGGCGAGCCGCTGGACGAGACGGCCTACCTTTATGACCAGGCCTTCGTCCTGTTCGCCCTGTCGGCGGCGAAGAGCGCGGGCGTCGACGATCCGACCCTGGAGGCGCGGGCGGTCACCCTGCGCGACGCCCTGCTGGCGGCCGGGCCGCCGACGGGCGGTCTGATCGAGGCGGGGAACCAGCCGTACCAGTCCAACGCCCACATGCACCTGCTCGAGGCCTGCCTGGGCTGGGAGGCGGCCGGCGGCGACGACGGCTGGACGGCGCTGGCCGACCGGGTCGTCGATCTGGCCTTGACGAAATTCATTGATGCGGAGGGCGGCTTCCTGCGCGAGTTCTTCGGCCCCGACTGGGGCCCTGCGGCGGGCGAGGACGGCCGGCTGGTCGAGCCCGGCCACCAGTTCGAGTGGGCCTGGCTGCTGGCGCGGGTCGGTCGGTCGCGCGGCCGGGCCGATGTGACGAAAGCGGCCCAACGCCTGTACGCCGCCGGCCGCAGGGGCGTTTCCGAGCGCCCGATGATCGCCGTCGATGCGCTGAACGACGATGGAACCGTGCGCAGCCGCCGGGCTCGACTGTGGCCCCAGACGGAATGGCTGAAGGCTTCGCTGATCCTGGCCGAGACGGCCACAGACGGCGAACGTCAGCGCCTGATGGACGATGCGGCGACGGCGCTGAGGGGCCTGTGGCTGTATCTGACGCCGGACGGGCTGTGGCGCGACAAACGCTTGCCGCAGGGCGGTTTCATCGATGAACCGGCGCCGGCGAGTTCCCTCTACCATATCGCCGCGGCCTTCGGTCAGCTGGCCGAGACGGGGCGCGTCGAGGGGCTGCGCGGGATGTCCGATATCAGCCTCGCGTAGGCGGCGCGAAACGCGCTTCACCGGGAGTTGTTCCGCAAACCACCTGCTCTGCTTGTGGCCGGCCTTGCATGCGCTAGGGTGGCGGTCTCCGTAAGCAGAGTGCGAACATCATGACCCCTGCCCTGGCGTTTCAAGGTCTGAACAGCTTCCCGGGCATGACCCGCACCTTTGGTGCGGAGGGGGCGAGCACTTTTGGCGACGTCGGCGGCTATGCCCCGTGCGGCTGCTGCGGCGGCTTCCATGCGATCTTCGAAGAAGAGGTCGGTCCGCTCGCTCTGCTGAACAGTGACGATCGGGGTGGATTCGGACCGAACGGCCGGGTGTCGCTGACGACGGCCGGCGCTGCGCAGACGCTCACCCGTTCGAACCTGTCCTGGGCGACCGGCCTCGGTCAGGCCACGAATGTCAATTTCGCCTTTCGCTCGACCGCGCCAAGCACCATGCCGTCCGAAACGACCGGCTTCACACGCTTTACCGACGCGCAGATCACCGCCACCCTGCTCGCCCTCGCGTCCTGGTCCGAAGTGGCCAATATCACCTTCACCCGCGTCAACGACGGCGACGGCTTCTCCGATGCCGCCACGATGCTGTTCGGCAACTATTCATCGGGCTCCGAGGGCGCGGCCGCCTTCGCCTTTCTGCCTTCCAACCGGGCCGACAGCAGCAACAGCGGCGACGTCTGGATCAACAACAGCCTGTCCTACAACGCCACGCCCTTGCTGCTGGGCTACGGGCAGCAGGTGCTGACGCACGAGATCGGCCACGCCATAGGCCTGTCGCACCCGGCGGCCTACAACGCGACCGCGGGTCAGAGCCTGACCTACGCGGCCAACGCCGGCTATTTCGAAGACAGCCGCCAGTACTCGGTCATGAGCTATTTCAGCGAGACCAACACCGGGGCCAGCTTCGGCTCCGGCCGTTACTCCGCCGCTCCGCTCATGGACGATATCGCCGCAGTCCAGCGCCTGTACGGCGCCAACATGACGACCCGCACGGGCAACAACACCTACGGCTTTAACTCCAATGCGGGCCAGGCCTGGTTCAGCGCGACGTCCACCACTTCCATCCTGATCTTCGCGGTGTGGGACGCCGGCGGGACCGACACCTTCGACTTCTCGGGCTACAGCAACGCCCAGGTTATCGACCTGCGCCAGGGTAGTTTCTCGAACGTGGGCGCCCTGATCGGCAACGTCTCCATAGCCCTCGGTGCGGTGATCGAGAACGCCGTCGGCGGCGCGGGCGCGGACACGATCTTCGGCAGCGCCGGTGACAACGTCCTGACGGGCGGAGCCGGCAACGACCGGATCGACGGCGGCCTTGGGTCCGACACCGTGGTGTTCAGCGGCAACCGCGCGCAATACACCATTACCTGGAACGGGCAGACGGCGAACGTCGTGGGGCCGGACGGCTCTGACGTCATCTCCAACGTGGAGTTCCTGCGGTTCGCAGACCAGACGATCGCGGCGGCCTTCACCGGCGGGCTGAACGTCAGCGGCGACATCACCACGAACGCCATGACCGGTTCGGGCTTTGGCGATTTCCTTTACGGTCTGGGGGGCAACGACACGCTCAACGGCCTGGGGGGGGCCGACTACCTGGACGGAGGGTCAGGCAACGACGCCATCTCCGGCGGCGACGGAGACGATGTCCTGATCGGTGGCGACGGAGATGATGTGCTGGACGGCGGCGCGGGGTTCGATCACGCGTACTACGCCGGTGCGACGGCGGCGGTCAGCGTCTCCCTGTTGACCAACCGGGCGACCGGGGGCGCCGGCAACGACACCCTGGTCAGCATCACGCACATCACCGGCAGCAGATTCAGCGACACACTGGTGGGGGACAATGAGGTCAACTCTATCGCCGGCGGCGGCGGAGCGGACGTCATCTTTGGCGGTGGCGGGAACGACATTCTCCAGGCCGGCGACGGCGCCCTGACCGGCGGCGCCCCCGACATCATCAAGGCGGCGACGACAGCCAACGCCTCGATCGCCACGGCGATCTCCATGGACCCGGGGTTCGACCTCCTGCCGCAGGATGACATCGCTTCCAGCGCGACCATCCCGCACGCCACGGTTCGCGCGACGGCCCATGCAGGCATCGAATACTATGGCTTCACCGCCAATGCCGGAGGCCGAATTACCCTGGATATCGACAACGCCTCGTTCGACAGCACTCTGAGACTGTTCAACGCCGCCGGGGTCGAACTGGCCTCCAACGACGATTCCAATCCGGACGGCGGCCCCGCGACCGATTCCCAGATCACCTTCACCGTGCCGGCGACCGGGGTCTATTACGTCGCTGTCGGCCAGTGGGACGCCAACTCCGGTTCGACCTTCACTTCAAAGGCGATCACCGCCGGCGGAACCTATACGCTGCACGTGTCAGTCACGGACCATGGCGTCACGCCGCTGACGCTGACCGGGTCGCGCCTGATCGGCGAAGCTGGAGACGACCAGCTTCTGGGCGGCGGCGCCGGGGACTACCTGAACGGCGGGACTGGAAACGACATCCTGAACGGCAACGGCGGCGTGGACACAGCGGCCTATGGCGGCGGCCGGCGCCAGTATGTCGCCAACTCCGCTTCCGTCTCAGGCAATGGCGAAGGAACGGACACTCTTGTCAACGTGGAGAACGCCAGTTTCGTCGATGGCGTGCTGACGTTCGACGTCAACAGCCAGGCGGCGCAGGTCATGCGCCTGTACGACGCCGCCTTTGATCGCACCTTCGATCAGGGCGGGTTCGAGGCCAATCTGAACGTCCTCGAGGCCGGGATTTCTTTGACGGCGCTGGCCGGGACGTTCCTGAACTCCGCCGAGTTCCAGCAGCGCTACGGCGCCTTGTCGAACCAGGCCTTCGTCGAGCAGTTGTATCGCTTCTGCCTGAACCGCGAAGGCGATGCGGCCGGCGTCCAGACCTGGGTCGGGGCCCTTAACGCCGGCGCCAGCCGGACCGATATCCTGGTTCAGTTTTCGGAGAGCCAGGAGCATCGCAACCTGACCATGGCGACCCTGAACGCCGGCCTCTGGGTCGCCGACGACCAGGCCCTCGTGATCGCGCGCCTCTATGACGCCACCTTCGATCGCCTTCCGGACGTGGGCGGCCTGAACACATGGACAAACCAGTTGAAGGCGGGGGCCCCGCTGTTTTCCATCGCGGCCGCGTTCGCCGGCTCCGCGGAGTTCCAGGCCCGCTACGGCGCCCTGTCGAACCAGGCCTTCGTCGAACAGATGTACCGCTTCTGCCTGAACCGGGAGGGCGATGCGGGCGGGGTCCAGGTCTGGGTCAACGCCCTCAACGGCGGAGCGACACGGGCGCAGATCCTGGCGACCTTCTCTGAAAGCGCGGAACACGTCAGCCTGACCGCAGCGCTTTGGCTGGGCGGCGTGCGCTTCGAAGGTGTCGCCAGCCCGCTGATGGACGTCGACAAAGGCGCTGATGCAGTTCTGATGGACGATGGCTTCCTGTCGCTCGAGGCAGACGGACCCTGGGCGTCGCGCCACGAGGACTGGACGGCGCCGCAGACGCTGGTTGCCGCCCACTCGAGCGACATCATTCACGGCGGCGGGCCCGAGTTCACACCCACCGAAGCGGGCGTTGACGACCACTACCTCCAATGGACATACGACCACCGGATTGCGGCGGGACACGTCGACTGGGTCGCCTGACGCGGCGGTCTAGTCGATCGGGTTTTCCTCGATCAGGCCCAGGATAAGGTTGGCGGACGTCTGGCCGACGATCCGGTAGGTCTGGCGCACCAGATCATCCGCCGGCAGGTCATCCAGCGACGTGGTGGCGAAGTCATACGAGGCTTCGATGATGATCCAGCGCGGACGGTAACCGAAGGCGACCACGACGTCGTTCAGCACCTTCACATCCTCGCCCTCGATGTCGATGGACAAGAGGTCGAAATCCTGGGGCACGCCGTAATCGCGCAGGATGTTGCCGAGGCGCTCCACCGGCACGGTGACAGCGCCGGCCAAAGGCCCCCAACCCGCCGCGGCCTCCGCGTTCAGCGATGACACGTCGTCATTGACCCCCAGGTGGAAGGTCGCTTCGCCGGTATAGTCCGATACGGCGCACGGAATGATCTGCACGTCGAGGCCGTGGAACTCGCTGCGAATGGATTCGATCAGCCTGGGATTGGCCTCGAACAGATAGCCGCGCCAGCCGAAAGACTTCATCAGGTCGTAGGAGTTGGAGCGCGCCTTGCCGCGCGCACCGACGTCGACCACTATTCGATGGTTCGCGAACCGATTGATCCAGAGCTTGAGCAGAATCTCGAACTCGCCGAACTGGGTCTGATCGTTGGTCAGGCGTGCGCCGGTGTCGCCAGTCCCGTTCACCTCCGCGAACTCGTCAGAATGCAGGATTGAGGCGATGATCTCCGTCAGGTTCAGCGAGCCGTCGATGAGCGCGTCGATCTTCGACTGCCCTCCCTCGGAGTCAGGTTCGCGACCCAGCATCGATTGATACAGGGCCCGAACTACGGCCGCGTGGCTCAACTGCGTCGGTCTTTTGGCCATCTCAACTCCTGGGGGTCGCGAAGTTCGAGCTACTAGCGGTCTATCAGATCGCGATCGTAGCGGAACTGCGACTGGAACGGCCCCGGCAGGAGACGGAAGGGCTTGGCCCGGTACTCATCGCTCTCGATCACGCCGGTCAGCAGCACCTCGACCTCGGCGGAAGGGTCGTCGCAGTGAAGCCAGGCGTCGATGACCTCGTTGTCCGCGTCGCGGCCAAAGAACATCTGATAGGTCGCGTGCAGGAAGCTGTGCATGCCGTGGCGATGCAGGTGGTGCAAGCCAAACTGCACCAGTTGGTCTAGGTCGGCGCAGGACTCGCCCTGACGGGTCAGGGTGATCATGTCGATAACCGAAATCTGGGACGGATCGCGGCCCGGTTGTTCGAAAACGGCGGCGTCGAAGGCCGGCTGATTGAGGACCCTGTCCGTCACCGCACAGCGGATCTGAACGCTGTCGCCCAGGCCCATGGCGAGCGTGCGACCCGGAAGCACGAAGCCGCACCAGCCGCGGCGTCGCCCCTGGGCTGCGGCCGTGGGCGAGAAGCGGGCGGCGCGCCCATAGGCGATCGGGACGCCGTCAGCGACGAGTGCGACCATGCAGGGCTGGGCGCCGCCGCCTGCGGGTTGTGCGAACCCGACGTAGGAGTCCTCGACGATCTCCACGGCGAAGTCAGAGACTGGAGAGTAGGTTATCATGGCTTACTGCTCCGCGACCCAGCGCGCCACGCCGGGATAGCAGCGGTCCCAGGAATAGGGCGCCGCGCGTTCCAGAATGTCGGACAAGGACTGGATCGACGATCTCGACTGGGCCGCACGAAGCTCCGCGATCCGCATGGCACGGTCGAACTCGAACGAGTCCGATGGATTGAAAAACACACAGGCGTCCGGGAACACCTCGGGGATGCTGGAACTGTTCGAGCAGACCGTCGTCTTGCCCAGCACCCCGGCCTCCAGCACAGGCAGGCCGTAACCTTCGAAGAAAGACGGATAGACGGCGAACGTCGCGTTCAGCAGCAGGGCGACCTTGTCTGCTTCGGAAACATAGCCGGTGAACAGGACGCGATCCTGGCTGACATTCGCTTCCGCCAGCGCCCGTGTCAGGCGCTCGCGACCGTCCAGCCAGCCTTCGCGGCCGATGAAGACGATGCGGAAGCGGTTGGCGAAGCCTGGATTGCGCGCGATGTAGTCAAGAACGATCTGACCGTTCTTGCGCGGCTCCAGTGTGCCCAGGACCACGATGTAGGGCTCGGCCGCCAGCGGGCCGTGCAGCTGCATGTGGGCATTAGTCAGGTCGGCCGGGTCGAAGTCCACGCCCATCTCGATGATCGACATCCGCTCGGACGAGACGCCGAAATAGGCCTCAACGTCGGTCATGCAGGCCCGGGAGATGGGGAACAGATGGTCCGAGGTCTCGA
This sequence comes from Brevundimonas sp., assembly GCF_031412435.1. Lineage (GTDB taxonomy): Bacteria > Pseudomonadota > Alphaproteobacteria > Caulobacterales > Caulobacteraceae > Brevundimonas. Next base: position 35,549 of record NZ_JANODA010000014.1, on the reverse strand, counting down.
TGTCCTGGCGGATGCGGTTGGCGAAGTGGTTGATGTTGTCGGCGTTGTGGAACTGGGGCGTGAGCAGCGGGGACAGGTCGTAGAGTACTGTCGCCTCGCGCCCGAAATAGCGGCGCATCGGCTTGATGCTGGTGTACACGCACACGCCCTCGGCGGCCTCGGCGGCCGAGATGGGCTTCCGGTCCCAGACAAGCTGCTCGACAGCGCCAAGGCCGCCCATGCCCGAATGCTGGGACAGGAAGCGGGCGACCAGGTCGCGTGGAACCTCGACCGTCTCGAACAGGAACGCCCAGTCGATGGTCGGATCCTTCAGCGCGCCCCGGGCGATCGCCGCAATGACGTTGGGGATGCCGGTCCAGGTGTTCTCGAACAGGGCGCCGATCTCAAGGTAGGCCTTGCGCATCATCCAGCCTCGGTCTGGGCGGAGGACAGGCGCGTGATCACCTCGTCCAGCGCGATCTTGAAGGGGCCGACGCCGAAGACGTCATGCACGGTCGACAGGGCTTCCGACGAGCGTCGGGTGAACTCCTCGTCGCTGAGCTCGACCGCGCGCTTCAGTCCGGCCCGGACGTCATGCTCGTCCACGTAGAAGGTGTTCACGCCGTACATGCCGTAGCGGCCGGCCAGGCGGGGATCGAAGGGACCTTCGGTCGACGGGATCACCACGGCGTCGGTCTCGGACACATAACCGCCCATGGCGGTGTTATCGACAGAGACGGGCACCAGGCCGCGCCCCATGGCCTCGATCAGCGGCAGATTCTGGCCCTCGCCCTGCGACGTGCACAGGTAGAAGTCGGCGACGTCGTAGAGATTGTTCATCTCGTCGCGGGTCAGGATCTGATCGGTGATCCAGACCCGGTCGCTGACGAGCGGCGGCGCGAGGCGACCCGGGTTGGTGATCTGTTCGCCCAACAGCTGTGAGTTGACCGGCGCCTTGCCGCGGAACGGGGTCGACATCTTCAGCAGAAGGATCGCGTCCGGGCGATCGTGGGTGAACTGGACAAAGGCCTCCAGCATCGGGCGGAGCTGTTTGCGGAAGTCGTGGACGTTGAACACCGTAAGGAAGACCGGCGGCGGCGTCTCGCCCTCGCTGTTCCGGAGAACCGTGCGCAGATTGCTGCGGCGGGCGGCCGAGGCGTTGTTCATGGACGGCTGGATACGGGGCACGATCGCGAGCGGCTGCCAGGAGACATCCTTCAGCGAGGCGGCCAGGCGGTCCAGCTGGCGCCAGTCGCCGCGGCCCTTGCGCGGACGGCGCGCGAGGTTCTCGATGATCGGCGCGGTAACCATGCGGACCGGCGCGGTCACGCCGCTGGCCACGATGGCGTCGACAGCGCTCTGGGCAGGAGCCCAGACCTCATCGGCGCGGTTGAGCATCGTCGCCTGGTCGGCGAACGCGTGATAGGTCAGGAGTTCCGTAGGTGCCCGCAGACGGTCGAACTCCCACGCGAAACAGTTGATGTTGTAGGCGCCCTTGAGCAGCCGCAGACGCTCGGGCGGGTAGAAGCACAGGTGAATGTTCACCGCCGCCGAGGACCGTTCGCGGATGTCGGAGATATATTCCGGATGCTCGATCACCATGTGGTCGAGTTCCAGCTCCTCGAGCGCCTGAAGGAAGCCGCGCATGGCGAAGGAATAGGAATAGTCGGCGACACCGAGGCCGGATCCCACCGCCGAGCGGTCGGTTTCGCTGATGCGGCCGCCCGGAACCGAAAGATAGATCATGACACCCTCGCGACGGTCGTCGCGTGGGGCCTCGGCAAAGACCACGTGGTTGTCGATCCGGTCCAGCAGGCTGAGCTCGAAGTCGATGCCGGGGCCATCCGGATGCCCGAGCCGCCGCGCCTCATGGAAGTGGCCGCGCGCTGCGGTCATATCGGCTGAGATCTTGGACAGGTGGGCGAGCTGAAGGTGGATGTCCGAATCGTCGGGGGTGAGCGCCAGGGCGGCCTCGTAGGCGCCCTTGGCGCGCGCGTGGAAGCCCGCTTCCTTGAGCGCATGGCCCAGCTGGACCAGGGCCGCGGCGTTTGAAGGATCCCGCTCGACGATCCGGCGGCGATAGTAGACGTCGCCCGCCCAGTTTCGCGCGGCGCGCGACCGGCTGGCCAGCTGGCGCACATTCAGGCCCGCGGGCGTGATGTCTCTCGACCCGGCGCCTATGGCCGCCAACGCCTGGTTCACTGTCTTCGCCATGACTTTACCGTACCGCTCCCGCGGATTGCCCACGCCGTTGCTCATCTTGCTTCGTCCCCCCCCTGCGCCAGGCTCCAGCAGAGCCGGGCCCGCCGATCGTCGAGAACCGCCGCCAGGGCCGTCTCGAAGGGATGCGTCGGACGCCAGCCATAGTCGGTCGCGAAGCGGGAAAAAAGCCCTTGTGCAACAGGAATTTCAGACGGACGAAGGCGATCGGGGTCGATCTCCGCCGTGATGTCTCCGGAAGTCAGCGCCAGCAGGGCATCCAGAACAGACCGGATCGATCGCGGCGCTCCGCTGCCCACATTATAGAGAGCGAAGGGCGATCCGCCCGTCGGCGCCTGAAGCACGGCCAGATAAGCGTCGATGATGTCCGCGACGTGGGTGAAATCGCGCTGGGCGTCGAGATTGCCCACGCGGATGGCTCCGCCGCCGGGCAGTTGCTCCAGCCGGGCGATCTGGTCGGCGAACCCGGGAACCACGAACCGCGTGTCCTGGCCGGGACCGGTGTGATTGAACAGACGCAACGCCACGACCTGCAGACCGGGTCCGGCCAGATCGCGCAACAGGAACTCGCCCGCCAGCTTGGTGCGTCCATAGCCGGAGGCAGGCTGGGGTGGCGTATCCTCGCCGCACGGCCCGTCAAGGAAGGCGCGGCCGTAGACCTCGGCGCTGGACGGGAAAACGAGCCGAACGGGCGACGGAAGCCGCAGCAGCGCGACCGCGAGATTGCGCAGCCCGATGACATTGACGTCCCAGGCCGTCAGCGGGGCGTCTGCTGTCTGGGCCACCGATGAGGCCGCGGCCAGATGAACCACCGCCGTGGGAGCGAAATCCCGCACCAGGGTCTGGACTGCTGCGGCGTCGAGCAAGTCCAGCCCGACGCCGTCCTCATTCGGGCCGCCTACGGCCAGCAGTGTCGCGTCCGGCAGGGTGTCGGTCAGGCGTCTGATCAGGTGGCGTCCGACGAAGCCGGAGGCGCCTGTGACCAGAACCCGGTCGCTGTGACCGGTCACCGCGCGTCGCGGCGCCGTTTCAGGTCGGCGTCCACCATCTCGCGGATCATCTCTTCCATCGTGATCGTGGCCTCCCAGCCCAGGGCGTTCCTGGCCTTGGTCGGGTCGCCGAGCAGCACGTCGACCTCGGCCGGACGCATGAATTGCGGGTCGATGACGATGTGATCCTCAGGGTTCAGGCCGACGTGTTCGAAGGCGATCCGGACCATCTCGCGGACGGTCGATGTGCGTCCCGTAGCCACGACATAATCGTCGGCGACCTCCTGCTGCAGCATCAGCCACATGGCGCGGACGTAGTCCTTGGCGTGACCCCAGTCCCGCTTGGCGTCCATATTGCCCATCGCGAGGGTCTTGGCCTGACCCAGCTTTATCCGGGCGGCGCCGTCGGTGACCTTTCGGGTCACGAACTCCAGGCCGCGCAGCGGCGACTCGTGATTGAACAGGATGCCGGACGACGCGAAGAGGCCGAAGCTCTCGCGGTAGTTCACCGTCATCCAGTGGCCGAACAGCTTGGCCGCGGCATAGGGCGAGCGGGGATAGAAGGGCGTCGATTCGCTTTGTTCGGGCTCCTGGATCAGGCCGTACATCTCGGACGACGAGGCTTGATAGAAGCGGGCTTCCGGCGCCTGCAGGCGGACCGCCTCGAGCACATTGACCGCGCCGATGCCCGTGACCTGTGCGGTCAGGGTCGGTTGGTGCCACGAGGTCTTGACGAAGGACTGGGCGGCGAGGTTGTAGACCTCGTCAGGCTTGACCTCCTGGAAGGTGCGGCACAGGCCGCCGAGGTCGAGCAGGTCGCCGTCGACCAGTTCCACATCATCTGTGATGCCGAGCCAGTCCAGACGGTGGGTGGCCACGCCAGAGTGGCTGGAGCGGCGCACGACGCCGACGACGCGATAGCCTTTTTCGAGCAGCAAGGCAGCCAGATAGGCTCCGTCCTGGCCCGTGATACCGGTCACGACCGCGCATTTAGCTGACATTGTTGGTTCCGTCTTCCCTGGGCAAGCCGCCAGCGTCCCCTCGGAGCGAGCGCTGCGGTTTATCTCAGCGTCTCTCACAGGAAACAAGCGTCAGAGGACCATAGTCGGCCTTTCCCTCCTTTCGCGATCGCTCTAGGGCTCAAGCTGAAGGTTTGATCATGAGGCGAACATGTCCGAAGAAGCAGCGCGGGACGCCGCCGGCGTCGATCCTTCGCTGACGACGGACGCCGACGTCTACAACCTGTACGCGCTCAGCCTGGGCCGTCATCCCGAGTCGCCTGAAGTCATGCGGGGCATGATGGGTCATGACCGGGCGATGCTGGTCAGCACCTTCTTCGCAACCGCCGAGCATGCGACGAACATCCTGGAACCGCTCGAGACGGGACGCCGCCTGACCGGCGGACTTCTCGACCAGGCGCCGGGCGAGGATCTGCTGGCCTGGGCGGCCGAGGCCCTGCCCTTGAGCGCCGAAGGTCGCGCGGCGCTGGCGGGAGCGGCGGCGTCCTGGCACCTGGCCTATGAGGTCCTGTTCTCCGATCCCCTGTGGGCTTCGCAGACCGAGGCCGGGCTGGCCGCGCGACGTCGCGGCGTCCTTGCCGCCCTGGCCAGCTTCGCGCGGGTTGAGGGCCGGGTCGAACGGCGGACCGTCGAGGGGTTGAGCGGCTGGGTCGTCGCCCCGGGCGGCGGCGATGCGCCGTTGACGGTGGAGGCGCGGGTCGATGGCCGTGTCGTCGCGCTGGGGTCGTCCTCCATATTCAGGCGTGAAGTCCAGGAACGATTCGGGGGCTCCGGCCTGTGCGGTTTCCAGCTCGTGCTGGACGACCGTCTTCTGGCGTCGGCGCGCGCGGTGCGGGTGGAGGTCCATGAGGCCCGGACCGGCGTTCGCATCGACGGCATCACCCTGTCGGCCCAATCGGCGCCGCTCACGGCCCATGCCGCCCTGCTCGCCGAACTCGCGGGCGTCCGGCAGGCGCTCGGCCGGATCGAGGCGGCCCTGCCGGCGGTTCAGGCGGACCTGGCCTTCGATCTCGACGCCTACGGGGATTGGCGCGAGACTTATCGGCGGCGGGAACTGCCCCGCGCAGCGAGCGCAGCCATCCCTGATGGATCCGAACCGGTGCTGGTCGTTCTCGATGCGCGCGGCCTGCCCGCGCCCTGGCTGGATGATGTGCTCGACAGTCTGGTCAGCCAGACCGAGCCCAACTGGTCCGCCGTTCTGATCGGCGAAGGCGCCATGATCGAGGATCTGGCGCGGCGAACCGAATGGCGGTCGGGACGCGAGGTTCGCGTCCTGGCCCCCGCAGCGGCGGCTGAGCACGGAGCCCCGTCCGGCGCGGCCTGCGTGGTTCGCCTGGATGGGCGCGGCGTCCTGGCGCCGGACGCTCTGGCGATCATCCGGTCGATGCTGGGCGACGCCGACGCCGCCTACTGGGACGAAGATGTGATGGAGCAGGGGGCCCAGGCGCCTCAGGGTCATGCCGCCCGACGCCGGCGGATGCCGCAGTTGAGGCCTGCGTTCGACCTCGACCTGCTGAGGCAGGATCCCTACCTCGGATCCGGAATGGCGCTGACGCCCGGCGCCCTCGCGGCGCTGGGCGAGGGGGTGTGGTCATCGGACACGCCGTCGCACACGGGGCTGCGGCTGGCGGAGCAGAAACGGCCTGTCCGACACCTGGCGCAGGTCCTCTACAGCCGACAGCGTCCGGCGGAGGTCGACCCCGTCGCCTGGGCGTCGGCCGTCCAGGCCCATATCGACCGGCTCGGCATTCCGGCGGACGCCCGGGTGACCGACGATGCGCTGGGCGCCGGCGTCGCCGTGCGGGTCGAGCCCCGGGACGCGCTCGGCGACCTGCGCGCGGCGGTGATCATTCCGACGAAGGATCGGATCGATCTGTTGCGGCCCTGCCTGGAGAGTCTGTTCGAGGCGGAACCGGCCAACAGCGTGGCCATGGAGATCCTGGTCGTCGACCATGAGAGCCGTGACCCCGAAACCGTCGCCTATCTGCAGGCGCTGGAGGCCGAGGGGCGCATCAGGGTGCTGCCCTACGCCGGCGCTTTCAACTGGGCGCTGATGAACAATCTGGCGGCGGTCGAGACCGACGCCGACATTCTGGTCTTCCTCAATAACGACACTGCGGTGGTCTCCCCGGACTGGCTCGACCGGCTGTGCCGGCAGGCGGCGAGGCCGGACGTGGGCGCGGTGGGCGCGCGGCTGATCTTCCCGGACGGCGCGATCCAGCATGCGGGATTCGTTTCGCGCCCGCTGCCCGACAGCTTCCTGATGCCCGAAGGGGTCGGGGCGCCAGGTTCGGACGGCGGCTATCTGGGCCGTCATGCGCGGCTGCGCCGCGCGGCGGCGGTGACGGGGGCCTGCATGGCCGTGCGGAATGAGCTGTTCCGGCGACTGGGGGGCTTCGATGCGGCCAACCTGCCGATCGACTGGAACGACGTCGAGTTCTGCCTGAAGGCCCGGGCCGAGGGCCTGGACGTGATCTACGAGCCGGCCGCCACTCTATATCATTATGAATCCCGCAGCCGCGGCGTGACCCGCGACGGCGACCGGATCGTCGCGTCCAGCCGGTCGGCGGCCCTGGTCTGGGAGCGCTGGGGCGAAACGTTCGGGACGGACCCGGACTATAACGCCCACTTCGACCGGCCCGGAACGCCGTTTTCCCGCCTTGCCCCTCCGCCTTCGCCGACGCCCGTTTCTTGAACGGCGATTCTCCGGCGGCGGAGTTCCCTCCGGGGGCGAGCGGCAGGTCCCGACTTGTGGCCTGAACCACACAAACCTGAACAACCTCAAGCCTCAAGGCCAAGCTGGATCAGATTTTGTCATGGTCCATTTTCTGAACTGCAACCGAATGGAAATCGCCACATCGGCGGCGAAACCGGGGCGGCGGCGCGCCTCAGAAACGTTGATTATTCTAAGGTTTTTCCCACATTTCAGGCTTTTGGCCGCCAAACGCACATCGGCGCGACAGGTGGATCGGACGCCCCACGTCACAAAAGGCTCATATCGGTGGCGGGAAGTTGGTGTTGACGGATGATCGGCCCTCGGTCATGTAGCAGGGGTCTGAGGAGCAGACGGGGCGCAATCCGCGGTCCGCTGTGACCGCCTCTCGACTGCACTTTGGCCCTGTTTTAATCCGGATCCTTAGGGGGACCACTCCATGAAGAAGCAACTCCTGCTCGCCGCCGCTGCGGTTAGCGCTATCGCCTTCGCAGGCTCCGCTAACGCAGCCTCGCTGTCGTACCGCGCCGGCGCCGGCGCCATCACCGACACCACCGTCGGTGGTCAGTACCTGCTGGCTCGCGAACTGAACTTCGGCACGGGCGTCACCTCGACGATCGGCCAGTTCGACACCATCGTCGTCTTCAACGGCGCCGGCGTTCCCGCCGGTACCTACAACTTCACCCTGACCTACGACACCGGCGCGACCTTCAACGCGAACGTCTCGACCGCCACGGTCACCAACGCCGCCCTGGCCGTCAACGCCAACATCACGGCTGACGTCGGCTTCGTGAACACCGCCGGCGCCACGGGCTCGACCCTGACCCGCTCGTCGGGTGGCACCACCGGTTCGAACACCGTGACCTACACCCTGTTCGTCCCGGCCGGCGCGACCGTCCAGTCGATCGCCGTCGCCGCTCCGCTGCGCGTCACCGGCCAGGTCCGCGCCACCACCAACATCATCAACCAGACGACCAGCACGGCCTTCGAGCCGGGCTTCTCGAACCTGCCGCTGATCAACAACACCGGCGTCGGCTTCGCGACCCGCATCAACGGCGCGCTCGACATCGGCGCCGGCACGACCTCGGCCGATGAAGACACCCGCATCCTGGAAGGCGGCGCTGCTCCGTTCTTCACCACCCTGACGGCCGACACCCGCGTCGGTCAGGTTCAACTGGCCGCCGCTACGGTCGCCGGCAACCTGAACGGCTTCGGCGCCGCCTTCGGTGGCTTCACGGGCGCTGCTCCGTCGCCGGTCGTCTTCAAGGACCTGAACGGCACCGCCGTCGCTCTGACGGACGTGACCCAACAGTCCACGACCATCCAGGGCCTGCTGTCGAACCTGGCCTTCTCCTCGGCCGACGCCATCCTGGCCGACGCTCCGGCCCAGCCGCTGCCGGCCTCGGTTTCGTTCGCTCCGGTTTCGGGCACGACCACGGTCACCGCTCCGACCAACACGGCGCACAACATCCTGACCTCGGCTCCGAACGGCCTGCGTAACATCTCGGTCGCTCCGACCGGCCTCGGCGCAACCGTGCAACTGGCTCCGACCCAGCTGATCGCCACGACCCAACTGTTCCTGGGTTCGGCCTTCGTGAACCCGGCTCCGGTCACCGGCGCCTTCGAGCAACTGCAGTCGGACGGCTACACCTACATCATCCCGTGGGTGTCCTCGGCCACGCAAGCCGGCGCTTCGGGCAACCAGACGATCATCCGTATCTCGGACATCTCGCCTGAAGTCACCGCTGGCGTCGCCGGCGGCACCACCCGCGGCCGCGTCTACGCCCAGCTGATCAACCCGATCAACGCTGCTGCCGTGACCAACAGCGGCCGTTCGGTCCGCCTTGCTGATCTGGACGCCAACGGCGAACTGATCATCAACAGCGCCACCCTGGAAGCCGCCTTCGGCAACTACCAGCGCGCCGACGTCCGCCTGGTCATCGCCACGGTCGACGCCACGGGCAACACCATCCCCAACGCCGCTGCCGGCGCTGGTTCGGGCAACTCCTCCATCATCGTGAAGCGTATCATCGCCAACGCTGCTGGCGGCCTGACCGAAATGACTGTTGTCGCCGGCGAAGGTTCGTCGCTGGCCAACCTGCCGCAAAACCAGACGGTCGGTTACTAAGACTAGCCACCCCGGCTTCGGCCAGAGTGGGAAGGGGAGGGCGAAAGCCCTCCCCTTTTCTTTTGTCCGGACGCCATGTCCCGACGGGCGGCGGCCGGTGTGCGATCGGACGCACGTCGCCGTGAGACTGCGAAGGGGCGGGGAGCGCCGGGGCGATCGATGAATGAGGCGCAGCCCGGACGTGGCCGCCCCTGGGCTCGTCGGCGCACAGGATCGGACGGGCGCGAAAAGGCTCCCCTTGTCCGGGCCGAACCTCTAAGAGGGCACGGCGCAAACGGAGAGCTGTGACAGATGACGAACTACAAGGACGAAACGCTGAGCGGCCGCGTCACGCTGGACGGCGGCGTCTTCGACAACTGCGACTTCCTGGACGTCCAGATGATGTATTCGGGCGGAACGCCACCGCAGTTCCTGAACTGCCGCTTCAACGAGGCGACCTTCACCTTCGACGGCCCGGCGAACGACACCCTGCTGTTCCTTCGTTCCATGGCTGCGCGGACCACCGGCATGCGGCCGGTCGTCGAAAGCCTTATTCCCGAACTGTCGAACTGATCCGTCGCCGACGGGCGGGGTCGATCCCGCCGCCCGTCAGTCAATCAGGTCCTAGGCCGGCGGACCGGTCCGCCGGGCCTTGAAGATGCCGCGGCTGGGGTGAAGCGGGGTGCTGACCTCGACCTCGCCGAAGCCTTCGGCCTTCAGCAGCTCGACGACCAGCAGGGGGTTGGGCCCCCAGTAGTTGCTGCTGTCGCCGTTCAGCTCGTCGCCGACGTAGTAGCGCATGGCCGGCACGCCGAGGCTGACCAGGTCCATATGGGTCTCCACGATCAGCTGATCGTGGCTCATCGCCGCCGCCCGCTTCAGCGACAGCAGCGGATCCTGCAGGTGGTAGAAGACACCCAGGAACAGGACCACGTCGAAGGTCTCCCCGAAGGTCTGCGGGGTCATGTCGTCGACGGCGATGACCGCGTCTTCCACATCGAGCCCGAGGGCCTCGCGCGCGAACGAGAAGGCGCCGTGCCCGCTGACCGCCGGGTCCATCCAGGTCGGGGCGTCGGACGCCACCACCCGGCGCGCGCCACGCTTCTTGGCCTCGAAACTATAGACGCCGTTCCACGCGCCGATATCGAGCACGGACTTTCCCGTCAGGTCCAGGTCGCCGAAAAAGGCTTCGGACTCCTTCGCGTGCACCTCGGCGGACTTGATGCCGGGCGTGACCAGGCCGTCGCCCAGATCAATGGAGTGGAACCAGAAATGCGACTTCATCCGTTCGGCCAGGTTCATCTCGAATTCCAATTCTCTACTCAGGGTTCATGCCCGAGTACCGGGCTCCAGCAAACGAGGCAACCTCGGCTTTCGCCGCGGCACGATTCTGTTGGCGCGCCACCCCCGGCATGCCATGAACCCCGGCTGGATATGCCGACCTGTCAGGAGGATGCGTGCGTACTTTCCTATCCCGAGGACGCGACCAGCGCCCGCGTCCCAGGCCGTTGACCGGAGCCGAGGTCGTCCAGAGTTATCGGATGATCCTGGGTCGCGATCCCGAGTCACAGTCCGTCATCGACGATCACGTCGCCCACTACACCACCCAGACCGACCTGAATGCCGCCATGCGGGATTCCGACGAGGTTCGCCGCCGGTTTGAAAACGCGGCGACTTCGCTCCGGGCGTCGCCCTATCTCGGCGCGTCGCATCGCGTCACGCGCGGCGTCGTGGAGCACGAGACCGACCCGCAGACCCTGGCGGCGATGCTGGCTCGCATCCAGGACCAGTGGACGACCCTCGGCGAGACCGAGCCGATGTACTCCGTCATCAGCCAGCCGGAGTTTCTCACGGCGAACCTTGATGACCGCGCCCTGCAGCTGTTCCGGACGGGAGGGGCGCAGGAAGCCGCGGACGTCGATCTGTTCGCCAGTCGTGCAGGCGTCGGCGTGCGCCACGGCGTGTGCCTCGAGCTCGGTTGCGGAGTAGGGCGGATCACGCGGCATCTGGCCGGTCGCTTCGAGCATGTCTTCGCGCTCGACATCTCGCCCGGCAACCTGGCCGCCTGCGAAGCCTATATGGCGGAAATCGGCGTCACCAATGTCACCACGGTGCTGATCCGCAGCCTCGACGATTTCGATGCCCTTCCGCCTGCGGACTGCCTGTATTCGTTCATTGTCCTCCAGCACAATCCGCCCCCGATCCAGAAGCAGATGCTCCGCAAGCTCTTCGCCCACCTGCGTCCCGGGGGCGTCGCCCTGTTCCAGATTCCCAGCGACATGAAAGGCTATGCCTTCGACGCCGCCAGCTATCTCGCCAGTCCGCCGCCGGAGATGGAGATGCATGGCCTGCCGCGCCCCGTCGTCCTGGCGGAAATGCAGCGCGCCGGACTGGTCGTCCTGGATGTCGTGCCCGATGACTGCCTCGGAGAGTACGGCTCGTTCACCTTCTTCGGCGCGCGCCCGACCGAAGAATGAGCGGGTGAAAAAGGCTTTCGGACCGGCTATTCAACGACAATGTCCCGCCTTCGCACATTGCCGCCTGAGGCCGGCCTCGACAGAGCCGTGACGACGCCGTCCGTTCCAGAGCCTGCCGAGTCGGTGACGATCCGCTTCGCACCCATGCGCCAGCGTCTCGGAGAGGTGCTGATCGGCCGGGGGCTGATCCGTCCGGCCGACCTGAACAACGCACTCGCGCTGCAGAGCCAGAATGGCGGCCTTCTGGGCCTCAATCTGGTTCGGCTCGGCGCCGTATCGGAAGTCCAGCTTCTGGAGGTGCTGTCCACCGAGCTGAGCCTGGGCGTCCTGGCGCCCGAAGACGGCCCCACGCCCGAGCAGGCGAACGAGTTTCTCGCGGAAATCCGCTCGCCGTTGTCCTGGTGGGCCGAGCGCGAGGCCGTGGCCTGGCGGGCCACGCTGCCCGAAGGCGCGCCGGAGGGAGCCCGAGGTCCGATCCTGTGCGCCGCGGTCCAGCCGCTGGACCCCCTGCTCGCCGAGCGTCTCGGCCAGGCCACCAGCGAACCTGTGACCTTCCTGCTGGCCCAGCGCGCCTTGATCGAGGCCCTGACACAGGACGTCGGCGAGGACCATCGCGACGGAATGAACCCGGCGGGCGCAGTGGGAGGCGCAGACGCCGCGCGGCTGCGCGAGCTGGCCCAGGAAGCGCCGACTATCGATTTCGTGAACTCGATCTTTGCCGAGGCCTTGAGCCGGCGAGCGTCCGACGTCCATGTCGAGCCGTTCGAAGACCGTTTTGTCGTCCGTATGCGGATCGATGGCGTGCTCAGCACCGCCCGCTCGGCGCCGCGGTCCAATTTCGACGCCGTGTGTTCCCGGATCAAGCTGCTCAGCGGCATGGACATCGGCGAGCGTCGCCTGCCGCAGGATGGCCGCCAGTCCATCCGCGTTTCCGGGCAGGAGGTCGATCTGCGCGTCTCGACCCTGCCCTGCTCCTGGGGGGAATCGATCGTGCTGCGCTTGCTGGGCAAGACGAGCCGCCTGCCGGAGCTCGCCGAGCTGGGTGTCGGCGCCGGGCAGGAAGCGACGCTGATCGAGATGGCGGAACAGCCGAACGGCGTGTTCCTGATCACCGGGCCGACGGGCTCGGGCAAGACGACGACGATCTATCGCCTGCTGACCCACCTCAACGACGGCGAGCGCAAGATCATCACGGTGGAGGATCCGGTGGAGCTGGACCTTCCCGGCGTGATCCAGGTCCGGGTCCGGGCAGAGATCGGGCTGACGTTCGCGGCCGGGCTGCGCTCGATCCTGCGCCAGGATCCCGACGTCATCATGGTCGGCGAAATCCGGGACCCGGAGACCGCCCGGATCGCCGTCCAGGCCGCCCTGACCGGCCACCTCGTGATTTCGACCGTCCACACCAACTCCGCTCTCGCCGCCGTGCCTCGTCTGCTGGATCTCGGTATCGAGGACTATTTGCTGGCGGACGTGCTTCGCGGCGTGGCCGGGCAGCGACTGGTGCGCCGGCTATGTCCCGATTGCAGTCGCCCATCCACGGCCACGGAGGCCGCGGCGCACGAGCGCGCGGTACCGACCCATCTGCGCCGCCTGGCGGCCGAGGAACAGCCGGCCTGGCGCGAGCCCGTCGGCTGTCCCAAATGCGGGCAGAGCGGCTTCAGAGGCCGCGTCGGCCTGTATGAGATCGCGCCCGCTTCGCCGGCGATGCTGGCTGGCGTCCGGGCCCGGGCGGACGAGGACCAGTTGACGGAGCTGGCCCGGGCCGACGGCTTCCTCAGTTTCGGAGACGACGGATTCCTGAAAGCGCGTCGCGGCCAGACCGCGCTGACCGAGGTCTATCGCGTCGCCGGCTCCGTTGCGGAGGATGCGGATGTCGCATAGCGGCTACTATGATGTCACCGCGGTCGAAACCGGCGTGCGCGAAGGCCGACATCGCGAAATCATCGGCGGGCTGTGGGACGAGGTCGGCGATCATCAGCTGGCTTTCCTGATCGCACAGGGCCTGAAACCGTCGGATCGGTTGCTGGACGTGGGGTGCGGATCCCTGCGGCTCGGCGCGCGCGCGATCGCCTGGCTGGACCCCGCGCGATACTTCGGGATCGATCTTTCGCGCGCCCTCATCGAGGCGGGATATAGCCGGGAGCTGGACGGCGCCTTGCGGGCCAAATGCCCGCCGGCCCATTTCGACGCCAATGGCGATTTCGACTTCAGCTTTCTCCGTGAACGGATGGATGTGGCGATCGCCCAGTCCTTGTTCACCCATCTTCCGCTGAATCACCTGCGCCGGTGTCTCGACAAGCTCGCCCCCGTCATGGCGTCCGGCGGCCGGTTCTTCGTGACCTATTTCGAGTGCCCGCCGGATCGCGATCTCTATGCGCCCCTCGTCCACGAACCGGCCGGTGTCGTGACCCGCGACTATCAGGATCCCTACCACTACAGGGTCTCCGACCTGCAGTGGGCGATCGACGGAGCGCCGTGGCGTCTTGAGCCTATCGGCGAATGGGGCCATCCGCGCGGCCAGCGGATCTGCGCCTATATTCGTCAATGAGCGACCTCCCTGGTTTTTCCTATGAGGCGGTCGGCCGCGATGGCCAGGTTTCGAAGGGAACGCTCACGGCTCGGGATGAGGCCTCCGCGCTCCGCCGGCTGACGGGGGACGGGCTGACGGTGTTGCGGATCGGTCCGGTCAGGGCGACCCGCGCGGACGGCAAGGACCGGGCTCTCAGGCCCGCTGAGCGCGTCCTCGTGCTTCGCCAGCTGGCCATCATGCTTGAGGCAGGGGTGTCGCTGATGGAGGCCCTGGAGACGGTGACGCAAGGCATGCAGGCGAGGAAGGGCCGGGCCCAGTTCCTGGCGGCAATCGCCTCTCTTCGTCGCGGCGATTCTCTCGGTCATGCGCTCGAGACTCACGTCGAGGGGTTTCCCTTCTATGTCTACGCCATGTCGCGCGTCGGCGAGGCCTCCGGACGTGTTGCGGAGGTTCTCAAAGAGGCTGCCGAGCAGATGGCCTATGAGGATCGGCTCCGCCGCGACTTCTCCAACGCCATGACCTATCCGGCCTTCCTTGGTCTGGCGGGCGTATCGGCTGTCGCCTTCATCTTCACCCAGGTGGTGCCCCGCTTTGGCGCCATGATCGGGGACGACCGCACCAACGTGCCCGCCATGTCCCGGTGGGTGCTCGCGGCCGGCGAATTCGCCAACGCCAACCTTCCGATCGTGGGAGTGGGACTTGCCGCCCTGATCGCGTTGATCGTCGTGATCGTGGCCAATCCGGTGTTCAAGGCGCGCGCGTATACGATCGCGCACGGACTGCCCGTGGTGGGGCCGGTCATCCAGGCCCGGGAAATCGCCTCCTGGGCCCGACTCACGGCGTTCGCGCTCAACAATGGCGTGCCGATATTGTCAGCGGCGCAACTCGCCAAGGCGGCGGTGCCGATCGGACCCTTCCGTCAGGGGCTTGAGCTGCTGGAACGCGACCTCCTTTCGGGCCAGACCGTCGATCAGTCTCTGGGGGCTCACACCAGCCTGGAGGCGATGGATCTGAGCCTGTTGCGGGCCGGACAAAAGTCTGGCGCGATCGGGCCGATGTTCGGCTTCATGGCTGACAACTATGAAAGCCGTCTGCGCGATCGCATGAAGCGGATGACGGCGCTGCTCGAGCCCGCGGCGATCGCGGTGATTTCACTGGTGGTCGGCTTCGTCGCCCTGTCCCTCGTGCTCGCTCTGTCGAGCGTTTATGAAGGGGTGGTATGATCGTGCGCGCAGGGTCGCGGCCAGGCTTCAGTCTGATCGAGGCGCTCGTCGCCCTGACTATCGCCGCGATGACGCTCACGGCCATCTTCGAACTTCAGATCCAGATGGTGCGGGGCCGGGAGCGGGCTTCCGAGGCTATGCAGCAGGTCGCGGCGCAGGAGAACGCCCTGGCGCTGACGCGCGACCTGAACCCGATGGCGCAGCCGGTCGGACAGATCGAACTGCCGGATGGCGACACCATACGCTGGACCAGCGAGATGATCGGCCAGCCCGTGCGCGGCGCGGGCTTCCCGTCCGGCGACGGCCGTTACCGGGTGCAGCGGTTCCGCGTGACGGTCGAGGTCGAGCGACGCACCGGCCGCTCGCCTCGGCCGATGGTGTTCGAACGCGTGGGCTGGACCAGCCTCTAGATCTCAGCCGGCGTTTGATCTCAGCGAGTGGCGGGTCCCTCATCGGCGACCGGATCGGGCATGTCGGCTGGCGCCGTGGCGTCATCCGCAGCGGGATCCCGGCGCGGCCGCAGGGCCGGTCGCTCCGAGGCCCGTTCGGGGCTGGGCAGATCGAAGCCGATCCCCCGGATCGTGGGACTGACGCTGAAGGGTGTCAGGGTGTAGGACCAGCCGCGACCTGTCCGGAACGCCGCGTTCATGTCGCGCGCATACGTCCCCGCCAGATCGGACATATCTTCATCGCCGCGCAGGATGCGGGGAGTGATGAGGATCAGCAACTCTGTTCTGTCGCCCTCCACCGAGTTCGTCTGGAAGACCGAGCCGACCAGAGGAATGTCCTTCAGGAAGGGAATTCCGGTGTTCGACTTGGTGTAGGCGTTGCTGATCAGGCCGCCGAGCACGCCCGTCCATCCATCTCCTATCGAGATCTGGGTGGTCAGGCTCCGATTGAGGATCGTGGGGCTCGAGATGCCGGTCGGGGCTGCGCCGGCCGACGAGATTTCCTGGCTGATCGTGATGTCGACGCGGTCGCCGTAAACGACCGGCGTCAGCTCCAGGATCACGCCGGTCTGCCGATACTGCACGCTTTGAAGGATATCCGTGTTGCCATTGCCGGACTGGAAGTCGGTGGCGCGCTGGGAGGTGATGATCGGCACGTCCGTACCGACCTGGAAGCGCGCCGTGCCGCCGCTGCGGGTGACCAGCTGGGGCCTCTGGAGGATATTGATCTTTGTGTTGGACGCGGACGCAGCCAGCCGGGCGCGGTAGTCGGGCCCTATAAAGGTCGCGACAAGGGCTTCGCCGCTGAGGCCCAGCCCCTCGGTTCCGCCTGACAGCAGGCCGTCGCCGCGCGACTCGGACCCGAACAACTGGACGCCGATATCGGTGCCGTCCGTCAGCGTCACCTCTGCGATCATGACCTCGATCACCACCTGGGGCGCAGGAACGTCCAGCGTAGCGAGAAGGGCGCGAAGCTGGGCGAAATCACTGGCTGTGCCTGTGAACAGGATGCGGTTCCCTGTGGGATCGGAGATCACACGTCCGTCCAGGAATTGGCCCGAGGAGTTGCCGGCCGCGCCGGCTGTGGAGCCCGGCGTCGACTGTCCCGTCGCCGGATTGGTAGATCCCTGCTGCGACTGCTGGCCGGAAGCAGCCACCGTGCCGGGAACGCCGACGGGCGTTCGGGGCGTCTGCACCGTAGGCGCCTGGCCCATGGCCAGTTCGGCGATCGAGCGGGCGTCGGTATTGCGGACCTGGAAGACGAAGGTCGAGGTCTTGTCGCCCAGAGCTGTGGGTTGGTCGAGGGTATCGATCCAGTAGCGCGCCCGCGATAGCAGTTCCGGATCCGCCGAGAAGACGAGGATCTGGTTAGCACTGGGGAAGGGCAGGATGGTGATCGCCCGGACGATACCCGCCTGGCGGCTGACGATATAGCCTTCGGTCGTCAGCACCTGCTCAAGAGACCCCGCCAGGGCCTCGGCCGACCAGAAGACGGGTTCCACGCGAATGACCTCCGAGCCGGCGAAGCGCGGCTGGTCGATTTCCCGCAGGGCTCGCACGAGGGCAGCGACGTCGCGGCCGCTCCCGGAGAGGATGAGGCTGTTGGTGTTCAGATCCGGCGTGACCCGCACGCCCGAGAGTTCGGGATAGAGGTCCGTGAGCAAGGCCTGAAGGGCGCCGACCTCGATCGACTGCACCGTGAAGAATTGCACGACGCGGCTGGCGTTCGGGTTGGCCTCGCGACCGCGGACGATTTCCGCGCCTGAAGACCCGCCCGATTCCCCGACGGTGATGAACGTGCCGTCCGAATAGACCTGGATGCCGTACTGTTGCAGGGCCCGTTGGGTCAGCCGGAACAGATCCCGCTTGTTGATCGTGCCGCCGGTCCCGCCCGAGATGATCTCCTGCCGCGAGGCGACGCCCGGACTCATCGTATAGGGCACCTCCAGCAGAGCTCCGAACACTGTCGCGACGAACTGGGGCACCGGTTGAGGGGCCAGGGCGGCGTCGACCAAGCCGTCCGGGATCAGCGCGTCGATCTGCGCATCCGTGATGGGGGGGCGGGGCGGAGTGGCGGATTGCTCTCCGGGAATTCGCAGAGTGTCGCGCCGGCCGGAAGGCGCCCCGCCGCCTGTCTCGACCACGACCTCGAGGTCGTCTCCGGTCCGGCGCTGGGCGGGATCCGGCTGCTGAACCGTCGTCGACATGGACGGAAAGGTCGCAGCGCAACCGACCACGAGAAGAAGAGGCAACAGGCATACTGCCGTGCGCAGGCCGCGCGTTTTGCGATCCATCATGGTGGTGGACAAGTTCACTCTCCCCAACTCAGCCGTACAGCCGGACGACACGCCGGTCTCGGCCCCTCGAGAGGGTGACGGCATCTGATGAAATATCGGTGATCCGCCAGTCGTCGAACATCTGTCCGACCTGCATAGCGACGATTTGAGGCCCCCCGGGGGCCGGATTCCGGACCAGGGCTGCATAACGGCCTGTTTGCGTGTCCCGTTCGATGGCGCTCAGGGCCGCGCGGAAGACTACCGCGACATCCGGAGGCGGTGGTGGGGGAGGCGGCGGCGGCGGCGGGGGAGGCGGCGGGGGAGGCGGGGGGGGGAGCGGATCCGATTGCAGCGTGCGCAGGAATCTAACGGCCTCCACCGTGCTCTCGCCTGGCCGAAGATTCAGGCCGGTTTCGTTGACCCTCGCGCCGCCTCGGACGACCGCCGGCGGGTCCGCGGGCGCGCCGGGAAACACCCAACCCAGCAGCAGTGCGAGCGCCAGTAGCGCCGGCACGATGAACAGAATCGGCCTCATGCGCCCCCCGTCCCGGTCGCACCGTCGGTGTCGTCGGTTCTGGCATTCGGGACGATGATGGGGAAGCTGAACCCGATCCTGACCGAACCGATCGGAGGCCCGCCCGGCACATAGACCGCCCCGGGCAACGTCGGCCGCATCTGATAGTGGAATCCGGTGACGCGGAACCCTTCCGTCCATCCGCCCAGGATGTCGAGCATCCCAAAGACGCCTTTCCACATCAGGTCGGCCTGCACTTCACCGGCCAACCAGTTGACAGATCCGATCTGTTCGACCTCGTCGTTCACGGTGATCCGTACACTGGTCAGACCCGCTTCGGTTGCTGCGGAAAGAAGACGGCGTTCGATCAGGACTTGTGCAATGGCGACGTTTGAAGCGTCGAATCCCCATTCATCCATGTCTCGCTGGGCCGCGCTGTTCGCTGCGGTTGAGGCGACACGTCTCGCCGAATCCCGGCTCAGCCGGGCGGCGGCGCGCTCCGTCACCGCGTCGATGTAGAGTTCTTCGCGGGCGCCGCGCCACTCGAACGCGGCCATCGGCGCATAGATGAGGGCGACCATGACCAGGCCGCCGAGCAGCAGACGTTCACGCATTGTCGTGCGTTGCAGTCGGGCCGAAAGCTGGTCCGCCCGCACACGAGCCGCGGATAGCAATTCAGCCAGAAACTTCTGCAAATCCCTACCGCCAGGTTCGCCGCACGCCCCCCGCGCCGCTTTAGTCATCGACCGCCTGTAGACGGTGGGCTATATCAGCCAGCCGATATGCGGAATAGCTCAGACTTTCAAGGCAATCGTCTTCATGTTCCTTAAAGCGCTCCGGCGCGGGGTCGCAACCCGACGCGTCGCAATCCGGTCTCGCGAAGGAGATCGCGCCGGGTTCAGCCTGCTTGAAATTCTCGTCGTCCTGGCGATCATCGCCCTGATCGCGGCCGTCGTCGGCCCGCGCCTGTTCGCCCAACTGGATCGGTCCAAGACGCAGACGGCGCGTCTGCAGATTCGCTCCCTGGAAGCCGCGCTCGAAACGATGCGGCTGGACATCGGACGCCTGCCTACCGAGCAGGAAGGACTGGGTCTTCTGATCGAAGCGGATCCGCAGGCGGTTTCCGGGTGGTACGGACCCTATCTCGACAAGGCATTGCCGGCGGATCCGTGGGGACGTCCCTATGTCTATGTCCCGGCGCCCGCAGAAGCGACGGGGGCCCCGGGCCAGGCATCGGCGGCCGCGAAGGTCGTCAGCTACGGCGCCGACGGGACTGAGGGCGGCCAGGGCGTCAACGCCGATGTTTCGTCCGATCAGGCGCGCTGACCCGCCGCCGGCGAGAGCCAGGGCCGGCGGTCGCGCAGGCTTCAGTCTGATCGAAATCCTCATCGTCCTGACGCTGATGGCCTTGGCGACGGCGATCATTATGCCCGGCATGTCGCGAATGCTGGATCAGGCGACCGCTCATGCGGTCTTCTTCGAGTTTCAGCGAGACGTGTCCAATCTGCGTCGCGAGGCGAACCGGAGCGAGACGCCATTACGCCTGGTGGATCCTGCTGCGGAGCTCGACCCGGACGCCGGTGATCGGCACATCGTACTGCGCGACCCGTGGCGCTATACGATCGCGCCCGCGATGGAGATCGCCGAAGGCGGGATATGCGCGCCGACGAGCGTGAACCTGCTGAACAACGACCGGATTGTCATGACCCTGCGCAGCGATACGCCCGACTGTCGCTTCAGCCGGCTGCAGACAACGGCGGCGCGGCCGCTCGCACGCTCATCTCGATAATCAGCGACTGGCTCGACGGCTCAGTCCGGGGTTCGATGTCGTAGAAATAGCCCGATTGCTCGAAGTCGGCGACCAGTTCGTCCGCGCGTTCGACCGCGCTGTAGGGAAGCGTGATCCGGAGCGTGTCTTCCTCCGCATCCACGGCGGTGGGCGAAAAATCGTGAAAGGCGACGATGCCGATTGCGGCGCCGGCCGCGCTCAACGGATTGGTGCGCTCCTCGATCGCGCGAAAGTCGGCGAGCCGGCGGCGCGTCGCGTCCAGAGCCTGGACGGAGGCGGCCGCGGGTGTTTCGGCGCGCAGCGCCACCGTCTCCAGATTGAGGGCTTCGGCCCGGTCGCCCAACTGTACGCCCTGACCGAAAAGAAAGGCGGCGATCGCCATCGCGACGCATGCGAATCCCCCCGCTGCGCCGGCGACAGCCTGTTCGCGAGAGATTTCCGAGGTGGAGAAGCTGAATGCCTCGCCCTCAAAAGAGATCGGAAGAGTGACCGCCGCAGGCGGCGAGGCAGGAGCATCGGCGCCCCGTTGCAGACTGATGAAGGCCAGCCACCGCTGCGGATCGAACCGGTCCAGTCTCCACGACGAAGCGATCAAAGCTCCGAAGCGCCAGAGTTGCGCCTCGTAACCGTGGGTGAGCCTGACGATCCGGAAGCCGTCGCCGATGGGTTGCGCGAGCGTTTCTGGGCGAAGCGAGGCGCCGCCCGGACCGAATCTTTCGG
The DNA here is from genome assembly GCF_031412435.1 of Brevundimonas sp. Lineage (GTDB taxonomy): Bacteria > Pseudomonadota > Alphaproteobacteria > Caulobacterales > Caulobacteraceae > Brevundimonas. Next base: position 14,544 of record NZ_JANODA010000014.1, on the reverse strand, counting down.
CCACATAGGGCTCCACCGACTCGAGATCCCACCACCAGATGCCGAAATCGGCTCCCGCCTTCACCAAGGCTACGCCGCCGATGATGTAAGGGGAGCCCAGGCGTGCGTGCAGCCGGGCGGCCTGGCGGCGCCGTCCCCTGGGAAGGGCGGCTGTCTCAAGGCGGGCGAACGTGCAGAGGCTCCGGTCGAGAAGCACGACCGGCCGACGGAAGCGGCCCAGCGCGCCACCCGGATGAAGCGGTTCGAACCGCCCTTCGGCCGACAGTCTCTCAACTCTCGGGATAAGGAAACTCAGGTGCATCGGGCGTTTCGGTTCCGGTCTCGCGGGCTTGCCGTTCCGTGAGCTCTGTCTGATCGATCCAGAAGGGGCGGTCGGGGTGACCGGGCGAAATGGCCAGCCGGCCATGATATGTCCACCGTGACCGTTCATCTTCTATCGTAAAGACGATCCGTCCGGAGGGATAGGCGAAGATGCCTTCGACGAACGGCATGGCCGCGCCGGATACGGCGGCAAGATCCTCAAGCGACAGCAGGGTCGTGTTGTCCCGAGCGGCGATCGCCGTCCGCGCCTGCTCGCTGGTCAGGCCGTAGCGAACCTGCAAGGTCAGTGCTGTGGCCGTGTTCACATTGGCCGGAATTTCCTGGTAGTCGACCGTCAGGTCGGGACGCAGGGCGCGCCAGCGCCGTCCATCGACCGCTTCTCGGGCGCCGAGCACTGAAAGAAACTCACCGGCGGTCAACAGCGCGCGGTCGGCCGGGCGCCCGGCGACATAGTCGCGGCGTTCCGCGCCGTTGATCTGCTTGAGATCATCGGCGTCTATATAGTCGCGATACCGGGCGATCAGGCCCTGGATCTGGTTGGGCGCGACACCCGCCGTCAGGGCAAGGCGGCGGAGCCCCTCGTCATCCAGCCTCGCGAGGTTGAGCATTCCCGCCTGATCCTGAAGCCGGACGATGATCTCGTCGCCGCCAACCGTCATGCGATAGGGTCGATCGTCGAGGCGCAGGTCCGCCGTGGGCAGGCCGGAAGATTCCGTCGGCATCAAGCCGGCGATTTCGTTGACGTTCCGAAGGCTGCCGATGCGCAGACCCAAGGGCCCGAAAGGTTCGGTCTGCGCGATATAGGCCACGCGTGCCTCGGCCGTGAGCGCACGTTCCAGGAAGGCAACGCGCGCGCGCGCGGATGCCGCCTCAGCGTTCAGGTTCGACAGGGCGGTGATCGCCACGAGGAAGATCAGCGTCACCACGCCGGTTACCGCCAGCACCGCCGGCAGGGCGAACCCGGAGCGCGACGGGGATGACCTAGAGCTGGCCAATATTTCTGATCCAGCGTTCGGCAGGGCCCGACGACAGGCCCTGGACGACGTCAATGCCGTCGACCTCGCCCTCGAAGCGGACAAAGAGTTGCAACTGCGTCACCTCCGCGGGCGTGTCGAAGTCAGCCGGATCGTTGCTGAAAGTCGATCTCCAGTCCGCGCCGTCGTTCGAGTAGCTGAACCGGCCGCTGCCACGCGCCATGGTGAGGAGGGTCGCGCGCTGCCCGCCGGCCTCGCAAAGGAGTTGCTGGCCCCCCTCGAATGCTTCCACAACCAGCGTCAGGCGTCCGGCCCAACCCTGCGGACCGCAAATGTTGGCCCGCCGCATGACAACGTCGCCGGTCAGCCGGCTTTCCTCGCCGGCGATGGGTTCGTCGACGTCGGCCAGGAATGTGCCGGGCGGTCTCAGGACGAAGCTGCCGAGGATGGTGCGAAGATCGGAGACAGCGACATCGGCATCGGCCGCCGCCATCGCCCCGCGCCCGATCTTGAAACCCGTGTCGCCGGCCTTGGTCCCGATGCTGAAGATGATTGCGAGCGCCATGCCGCCGATGGCCAGAACCACCAGGGCCTCGATCAGCGAAAATCCCGAGCGACGGAGCATCGCCCTTCCTAGTCCGATCCGGCGGGCGCTGCGAGGGCCGTCAGATGACCACATGGCGCCGGATGAAAGCCTGGGCACGTTCGATCACCGGGGTGGCCATCGGCCGGTCCTGATCGAGAACGATGGATCCCGTTGCGGCCTGCAACGCTTCCAGGCTCGCAAAGGTCGCTTCCAAGACGGTGCGCAAATCCATCAGGCCTTCGCTTCCAGCGTTCGACCCCTGGAACGCCAGGCTGCCTGGCACCCCCAGACGGGCCGCGATCTCGGGATACACGGGCCAGCGGAAACTGTCCCCCAGCACGTCGTGGGGCGCGGGGGCGTTGGCGGATGATGTGATCCCTGCCCGGGCCAGGGCCTGGATTGCGACCTCGCCGAGGATGGTGATGCTAGGATGGTTGATCGTATGCATGAAGACGGAGCCGTCGCGCCGCACGCCGGAGGAGAGATCCAGCCCCATCTCCCGGGCTTTTTCCAGGAGCACGGTGGAGGCAGCCTCGAACTCGGCCATGTATCCAAGCGCCGCATAGACGAAGGTGTTGAACAGGCCGATCGCACGCTCGACACTCAGGCCCTCCATGAAAGCGGCGACCGCGATCGCGGAATGGTAGGGGCCCATGGCTCCCGCTGCGGCGTGACCGCCAACGAACACATAGGTGCAGTCGGGCTGGAAGCCCTTGAAGGCGACCACCGGCAGGCGAACGAAGATCTTTCCCACCCGGGCCATATCGCCGGGTGACGGCAGGTTGTAGTCGGCCAGCTGCGCATCGGTCAGCTGGCAGAACACGGTGTCCGATCGGTCGATCACCCCTGACCAGGCGGCCGCCGCGCCAGCATCGCCGGGCGCTACGCCCGCAATGCTGGCATTCTCGACCGTCATTTCGGCCGCCGCCGCGCGCATCCAGTCAGATATCCCCTCGGCCTGGCAGTTGCCGAGGACGAACGCCCGCCTCATCGCTCGATCGCCTCCTCATCGCACACCACATCGGCGAGGGCCCGGTGCTCCGCCAGATGGTCGCGAACGGACTCCTGTGGAGCGAAGCTCTGAGCCGGGCGTGCGACGCCGTCTTCGGACGACAGGAAATGTCTCGAAAAGATCGCCATGACCCGGGATACGCCGTCCGGACTCACGTTCCTCAGGTCATCCTCGAAGAAGCGTGCCCGATTGTGCGCGCCGGTGACGATTTCGTAGCTGGGAAAGTACACGACGCCCTCGCGGAGGGTGCGCGCTGTCTCTGCGGCCACACGCAGAACTGACTTGCTGTAAGTAGTGGCCTGCAGCACATGGCGGTCCTCGAATGTCGCGATCAGAGGCACCGGCGACACGGTCAGGATGATCCTGAGCGCCGGTGACAGAAGGCGAACTTCGTCGATGAAGGCAAGCAGATCGTCGATCGTCTCCTGGACTGTGAAGTTGTGGAAGACGTAGCCCGCCTCTGCCGCCTCGGCCCCGACCACGCCAGGCGCCAGCGGAACCACGGCGCCGTTCCGGGCGTCCATCCACGCCTCTGTCAAACCCAGAGTGAAGATGAAGACGTCAGCCGTTTCGAACATGGTGCGGACCGCGGCCATATGGCTGTCCCGGTCGGCGATGAGGGCTTCCCTGTGTGCGAAGCCGCCGGCCTGGACCCCGGGTCGGAACGGATCCACCCAATGGTCGCCCACCCGCCAGGCGTCGTCGATCGGCGCGAACAGGCCATAGGCGCGCTGGAACGTCTGGCGCAGTTGGCGGACCGTGTAGATGTTGCCGAACCGCGCCGGGTAGAGGCCGTAGCCGTCCTCAGCCGGGCCGGGCTCGGTCACCAGATAGCCGAAGCCCTGGGCGCTGAGCGTCCGCGCGATATGCTGGGCGAAACAGCTTCCAGCCGTGGCTACCCGATCGTCGCGATCGATCAGGAAAGGCGGAGGCAACATCGGATCCACGTCGTCCGGCGCCGGTCGGGCGACGGAGCGCGACCAGAAGGCCGTATCCGGGCGCTGCCTGTAGGGGTTGATGCCCGACCCTCCGGTGTCAGCGACGCGCGTGCATGATCACCCGCCCCCGCAGACCGGTGTTGGGACGATGCGGGTGTTCCGTGAACTTGAACTGGGTAAAGCCGAACTCGCGGAACATGGCCTCCATGCAGGCCTTGTTGGGAGCCCAGAAATTGGTGGGGTCGCCGTTCATCTCGGAGCCCAGGAAGTAGCGCATCACGGGTTCCTGGAACATGTCCAACGCCGTCTCGGTGTCGCAGACGACGGTGTCCGCAGCGACGGAAGAGACGATCTCGATGATCCGAAGCGGATCTTTCACATGATAAAGGACACCCAGGAACAGGACCACGTCGAAGGTCCCGATCCTGGCGGGATCCAGCTCTGTCGGATCGACGTCGAGCGCCTCGATCCCTGAGTTGAACTTGTGGTGGGCGTATTCGAAACCCTGCCGCGTCCCCCAGCCGGGGCCGGACCAGCAGAAGTTGTCGGTGGCCAGGACGCGCGCCGCTCCGCGGCGTTCGGCCTCGAAGGAGAAGAAGCCGTCCCAGGCGCCGATGTCGAGGACCGTCTTGCCCAGGACTCCCTGCGAAAAGATGATGTCCGCTTCGGCCTGGAGCATTTCGGCCGGCTTCGCGCCGACCATCACCTCACCATCCCCGAAGTGATGGGTGTGGAAGTTTTCGGTCGGCATGGCCAGCGGATGGGTCCGCTCAAGAGGGAACTGGGGCGAGGCCATGGCGACTTTCGATCAGTGTTTGGGAACAACGTTGGCGATAGCGCAGCCATGATCGCTTTGCAAAGCCTGGAACCGACCAGGCTGCGACGCTTGGCGACCTGCGGGCCCGCTGGTATGGGTGCGCCATCAGGGGAGACAGCGTGCGTCTACTTCGTTCCACACTGCCGGCGGCCGCTATAGCGTGTGCGATCGCCTGCGCCTGGTCTTCGGCGGCAGCTGCGAGCCCGGCTCCCGCTGGAGAGAGCGCGCCTCGGCAGACCGAAACCGATCAACAGCGTCGCGATCGCCTGAACGCCAGGATGGCCGAAATGTTGCGCTCCGGCGAAGGCGCACGACTGACCGAACCGGCGCCCCAATCGCGTCGTGCGACGCCCGGGCGTCGCCGCGCCTTGCGCTCGAGCACGCCAGCGGCGCCGACGACGCCCCCCCCCGCTGTCGTCGCCGCTGCGGCGACTTCGACTGTCATCGCGCCGGCATCGACGATTCAGCCGCCAGCCTATGTCGGGGGCGCGGCGCCGCGATCCAGCGGCGCCTACTACACGCCGCCCCGGCTGGACCTGACCACTCCGCCTCGCGTTCCGACCAGCGACGTCGAGTGTCTGACCCAGGCCATCTACTATGAGGCGAGAAACGAATCCGAGGAGGGGCAGGCGGCTGTCGCCGAGGTCGTCATGAACCGCTCTCGAAGCGGGGCCTATCCCCGGTCGGTCTGCGCGGTGGTTTATCAGCGCAACAGTCGCACCTGCCAATTCACCTTCACCTGCGACGGCGCCATCGGTCGCAGTCCGGTGGATATGGTCAAATGGGCGCGGGCCGAACGGATTGCCCGCGATGTCCATGAGGGCCGCATGCCGGCCGCCCTGCCTGCGACTTCGCTCAACTACCACGCCAGTTACGTATCTCCGTCATGGGGGCGTCGGCTGGAGCGGGTTCGCCAGATCGGAACCCACATCTTCTATGGGGCCGCCCTGGGCGGCGGCGGCACCCCTGGCGCCCTGACCCCGCCCGCCGAGCCCCCGGCCCGGACGGGCGGCCTGGTGTTCGTCCGTAATGAAGCCCTCGATCGGGCATATGCGGCGTTGCAAGGCGCGGCCGCGGCGCCATCCGGCCAGCCCTAGGCTGGTTGATGGCGCTCACGCTGATCCGTCCGCATCGGCATGCGGACGCCCGGGGCTGGTTCAGCGAAACCTACTCCACACGTCATTTCGAGGCGATCGGGCTCGACATCCGGTTCGTGCAGGACAACCAGTCCCTGTCTCGAAACGCGGGAACGGTAAGGGGACTCCACTTCCAAAGGCCGCCTGCAGCACAGGCCAAGCTGATCGGCTGTCTTTCCGGTCGTCTCCTGGACTATGTCGTGGACATCCGTCTGGGCTCGCCGACGTTCGGTAAAACCCTGACCGTCGAACTGACCGAGGCGGGGGAACAACTCTTCGTGCCGGTCGGCTTCGCGCACGGGTTTGTCACGCTGACGGCCGACGTCCGCGCGGTGTACAAGGTGTCCAGTCCCTATGACCGGGACGCCGAGGGCGGGATCGCGTGGAATGATCCGGCCATCTCGGTCGATTGGCCGTTGCCAGGGGTCGAACGGACGATCTCGGACAAGGACGCGGCTCTGCCGCCTCTGTCGCAGCTCGCGAGTCCGTTCGCCTACGACGGTGAGCCGATGGGGCTCAGGGAAGTCTAGAGGATTTCGGCGGTGACGATCCGGTCCAGCGGCGTCGGCGGCGTCGGATCGTCGTCAGCCACGCGAACCACGCGACAATCCTCGAACATGAGCCGCCCCTGGAAGACCGGATGAGCGTTCCAGATACGAAGTTGGGCGGCTTCGGCTCCGGTCCAGATCCGGTCCAGCGAAACCCCGTAGGATCCCGGATGCCGCACCTCGGTCACAATCCGGCAGAACTCCGCGTCTGAGCCCCATTCGAACAGAAGCGGCACATGCGCTCTCTCGGGATCGACCGAAACTCGCACGTCGACCCGCCATCTGCCGGCGGGCAGACGAATGTACGGGCCGAACAGCAAGGCGCGCATCCGACCGGTCAAGTCGATCCAGGGGCCGCTCGCCTGACCGGCGGCATCCGGCGCGTATGTGAACCAATGAGGAGCCCAGACCGATTGGGCGCCGGCCCTGACAGGCAGTTCGTCGAAGATGGAGAGTGGAGATGCGGCGGCGAGGGGGTGAATGTGGTAGCGCTCGCCCTCGGGCCGTTCGACCGTCCCGAGAAGCGGCAAGTTGAGCTGATAGCGCGACGCGTTGAGCACGATAGCGCCCTGGCGAGCGGCGGCGTCCGCCTCAACGAGGCTATGGGCTCTGACGATCAGCTCGTTTCCGGTCGCCGGCTGCGAGGGGTCCAGCATTCCCACCGCGGTGGTGTCCGTGATCACGACACGGTGCCCCGACGGCGAGGCCAGTGCCGCACTCTGGTGGGTGAATATCACGCCTTTGCGCCGGTCGGCCTCCTCCCCGGGGCCGATTTCTGAAACAGGAAGGCCCATCTGCGCCGCGCGCGCCTCGATCGCGGCCCGCCAGGCGACGCCCGGGTGCCCGGGCGTGATCAGAAGCGTCAGGCTGTCGTCGGTCATCAGGCCGCCCGGAGCCAGGAGTAGATTTCGACCGCCTCACCTACGTCCTCGAAAACCTTGCACTTGCCGCTTTCGATGATGATCGCCCGATCGCAATAGTGGGCCACCAGATGGGTGTCGTGCGAGGCCATCATGAAGGCCCGGTCCTTGCGTAGCTGGAACAGCTCTTCTTGGCATTTCTGTTGGAAACGGGCGTCGCCGACGGCGACGAGTTCATCGATCAGATAGCAGTCGAACTCAATGGCCAGCGACAAGCCAAACGCCAGTCGTGCTCGCATGCCCGACGAATAGTGTTTCACCGGCAGACGAAGCGAACGGCCCAATTCAGCGAAATCATCGACGCGGGCCAGCGTCTCGCGATAGTCGCGAGCGTAGAGGCGAGCGAGGAAGCGGATGTTGTCCAGCCCGGACAGGCTGCCTTGAAAGCCGCCCCCGAAGCCGATCGGCCATGACGACGACATGTTCCAGATGATCTCGCCCTCGGTCGCCGGGAGGATGCCGCCAAGCATCTTGATCAGAGTGGACTTGCCTTGACCGTTTCGACCGAGGATTGCCAGCCGGCCGCTGCGGCCCAGGGTGAAATCGATGTCCTGGAACACGGGCCGGTTAGCGCCGTGGAAGGTCTTGCCGAGACGCGAGACCCGAAGGCCAGGCGCCTCGACAATATCGTTGGCGGTGATGCCCATCAGTCCTGGCGGTGCTCGCGCACCCCTGCCCACACAAGCCAACCGACGCCGTAGATCAGCATCGCAGAGGCGAAAATCGTCAGTATGGCGGTCCACCGACGCGGTTGCGTCGGCTTGTCGGGCAGGTTCGGATTCACGATCCGGTCAAGGTACAGTCGCTGACGCCGAGCTTCCTGTTGGGAGTTTAGAAGAGCTGAAGTGGCTTGCGACAGTTCGCGATCCGCCAGTTCACGTTGCAGTTCCAGATCGGCATAGATGCCGACGCGAGGCGCGAGCGACGTCGAGGTCCCGGCCACCTTCGCTCGTTCCGCAGTGATCTGACGCTCATAGGCCGCGATTCGACCGTCAAGGATTGGAAGCTGGGGACTCTGGGGCGCTTCTCCGACAAGCTGCGCCCGATCGGCGCGGAGCTGGGCCACCGTCGCCAGAAGGCCGCCGATGAGGGACGAACTCTCGCGAGCCGCAAGTTCAGGGTCGATGAAGCCCTCGCGGTTGCGGAAGGCGGTCAATTGTTGCTGCACGGCGCTGAGACGCGCGCGCGCTTCGTCACGCGCGATCTGCGCCTCGGAGACTGCATCGCCCATCGCGCGATCGTTCAGTCGGTTGACCAGCTGTTCGCCGCTGGCGAGCAACGCCTGGTTCAACTGGCGTGCATCTTCGGCCCTGAAGGCTTCGACACGCAGGGTGCTGATGCCCGTGGTGGAATCAAAGCCGACCACGACAAAGCGGTTGAAGCCTGTGTAGAGGCCTTCCTCTCCCCGGCTGTCCCACAGGCGCGGGTAGCGAGAGAAAGCGTCGGCTCCAGGCGGGTTCAGGATGGCGGCGATGTCGTAGCGACGGCCGAGTTCGCGCAGGGCGTCGCGGGACTTGATGTATTCGTGCACCGCGAAAGCGTCGGAGGGTGCTGTTGACAGTCCCACGCCCTGCAGCGCCATGCCGATGGCCGAAGGCGGGGACTGTGTCGACGCCCGGACGATGAAGCGCGCCTCCGACACGTATCGCGGCGTGGCGATCAACAGATAGTAGATCGCCGCCAGCAGGGTCGGCAGGGCCACGACCATCAGGAAGCCGACAGGCAGGCGACGCCACCACGGCTTGCGCTCCTCACGGAAGGTGAGGGCCTCCGGTATGGGACCCAGGTAGTTGATTTGAGCTTCGGCCATATTCGATCCGTCTGGACCCGGAGAGGTCTTTGTTCCGGGCTGGTTTTTTATTCAACTTCGATGCGGTCGCGCGAGGATGAGATGATCAAAAGGCCCATGATGTTCATGATCGCACCGGTGAACATGGCATAGGCGGGATTATAGTAGGTTGGAACGAATTCTCCGAAAACGCCCGCCCGGACCATCTCGATGCCGTGAACGAACGGGATCAACATGATGTATTCTCTCGCGCTCGCCGGCATCCAGGAGACCATATAAAAGGCGCCGGAGATCGGGATCAGCACGTAGCTGATCACCGGAACCAGTCGCTCCATGATGTCGTATCGCATCGCCAGGCCAGTCAGCACGAGAGCAAAGCCGAGGGCCGTCCAGGCCAGCAACAGCCACCCGCAATAAAGCAGCAGATAGTCGTGAGGCAGGCTGACCTCCTTGAGCGCCAGCAAGACCGCGTAAACCACCACAAAAGCCGCGGTCGCGCCGCCAAGCTCCAGCAGCGCGCGCGAGAACAGCAGGTGCAAGGGCGCCACTTGACGATGGTACATCAGGCCCAGATTGGCCTGCAGCGCGCTTGCGAGCAGGCTGATGAAGTGCCGGATCAGGATGAGGGACATGTACCCCGTCATCACGAAGGGCGCGAGCCGGACGCCGTGTTCATAGGCCGGCTTGGTCAATGTCCACAGGATAAGGACGCCGAAGCAGAAAATCAGAGGTTCGCCGATCACCCAGGCGAACCCAAGACCCTGACGGCCATAGCGCGTCGTCATCTCGCGCATGATCAGGGCGCTGATGACCCGGGATTGCCGCGAAATCGCGCCTGAAACCATCTGTCCTGTACTCTCGCGGTCCAAGCCCGACCGCAAGCGGGGGCAGGAGGCTGAATGAGCCGGGGGGCAACGGAGGTCAAGGCCTCAGCGCGCTTCCGTCACCCATCAGGCGGCGGCGTATGCGCCGGGGCCACGGCTGGATTCAGTCGCCGGCGAACACCGCGCCGAAATCGGTCTGGGCGCTTTCGAAGTCGGGCGGGCGGCCGATGTCCAGCCAGTATTCGTGGATGGGGTAGGCGCCGACCATCTCTCCGTCGGAGGCCAGGCCGGCTAGCAGTTCGGGCATGTCGTAGGGGCCCTGGGCCGGGATGCGCGACAGGACCGAGCCGTCCAGGCAGTAGACGCCGGCGTTAGCCAGCCAGCGGAAGGTCGGCTTTTCCCGCAGGGCCGTCATCCGCACGCCGTCCACCTCGGCCACGCCGTGAGGCGCCTGGAACTGGTGTTCGCGCAGGCACAGGGTCGCCAGGGCGCCGTGCTCTTCGTGGAAGTCGATCAGGCCGCCGAAAGCCATGCGCGTCAGGACGTCGCCGTTCATCACCAGCATCGGGCTGGTGACCGGATCGCGCACCAGCGACAGGGCGCCGGCCGTGCCGCGCGGGTGATCCTCGCGCAGATATTCGATCTCGACCCCCATCGAGGCGCCGTCGCCGAAATGATCCTCGATCATCTCGGCCAGATAGTTCACGGCCAGCCGGAACCGGCCGAAGCCTTGGGCCCTCAGCCGCTCGATGATGGTCTCGAGCAGGGGGCGTCCCGCCACCTTGAGCATCGGCTTCGGACAGGTCTGGGTCAGAGGCGCCAGCCGCACGCCGCGACCGCCGGCCATGATGACCACCAGATTGTCCCGCGCACGCGGCGTGCCGACCGTGTCCGGGTAGAGGCCGACGACCCGCCCGGCCCGGTCGAGCAGGGGCGCCAGGGTGACGCCGCGCTCCTCCAGACGCCGCAGGGCGACGACGTCCGAGCCCTCGACCTGCAGCGCGACGGGCGCCGTGTTCATCACCTCTCGGATCGGCGCGTCCATCGGCAGGCGGCGCAAAAGACCACGCCGGATGTCGCCGTCAGTGACGCTGCCGACCAGCCGGCGATCCTCATCGACGACGACGATCAGCTTGCGCCGGACCGCGTCGAGCCGGGCGATGGCGTCCAGCAGGGGGGCGTCGGGCCCCATCAGGTTCCCGGCGATGTCTCCCGGCGGGGTCAAACCGCATACTCCGCCGGACGGTAGAGGGTCGGGTTGTCCCGAATGAAGGCCACGGTGCGGGCCAGGCCTTCCTCGACACTGATCGAGGGCGTCCAGCCCAGTCGTTCCTGCGCCAGTGAGGCGTCGGCGTGCAGGCGCTCGACCTCGCTGGCGGCCGGACGCAGGCGCTGGGCGTCGGCCTCGACCTCGACCGGGAGACCAGCAGCGGCTCCGATCATGGCGGGCAGATCGCCGATGGCGATCTCGCGTCCCCCGCCGGTGTGGACTGTCAGTCCCTCGATCCCCGGCACGGTCGCGGCCCTCAGGAAGGCCTCGACGGTGTCGTCGACGAAGACGAAGTCGCGCGTCGGACGCGTGTCGCCCAGCCTGATCGGCCGACCGGCCAGCAGCTGGACCGCGATGGCCGGGATCACCGCCCGGGCGCTCTGGCGCGGGCCGAAGGTGTTGAAGGGGCGCAGGGTCACGACCGGCGTCTCGAAAGAGCGGTGGTAGCTTTCGGCCAGCTTGTCCGCAGCGATCTTGGACGCGGAGTAGGGGGACTGGCCCACCAGAGGATGCGCCTCAGTCATCGGCACGAACTGGGCCGAACCGTAGACCTCGCTGGTCGAGGTGTGGACCAGGCGCTGGACGCCCATCTCGCGCACGGCCTGCAGCACATTGAGCGTACCCAGTATGTTGGTCCGGACATAGCTCTCGGGCGCCAGATACGAATAGGGAATGGCGATCAGGGCGCCGAGGTGGAAGACGATCTCCCGGTCCTTCACGGCATCATAGACGCTGTCGCGGTCGGCCAGATCGCCCCGCCGGACGTCGATCTCGCCCCGGATCGGCGATCGGTCCAGCCAGCCGGCGTCGCCGTCGGACGTATATCGCACCAGGGTGCGGACCTTGGCCCCGATCTCGACCAGCCGTTCGCAAAGCCGGCTGCCGATGAAGCCGCCGGCGCCGGTGACCAGCACCCGCCGACCTTTGAGCGTTTGATTGATCGCCTCGACGTCCACGAAAGACCCGCCGTCCGCAGGGACGCGGTCCGGCGGCGTGATTGCGCCCGGACCGTCCGAATCAGAGTCTAAAGGACCACCACAGGCGCGTCACGGAGGCGGACATGATCGGCGACGGCGCATTCGCCGGACGGGTTCTGGGTCTGGTCCCCGCGCGCGCCGGATCGCAAGGTTTGCCGGGCAAGAACGTTCGCCCTCTGGCGGGTCGACCGATGGTCGCCTGGACGCTGGAGGCCTGTCGCGAATCCCGGGTGCTGGACAGGGTCGTGGTGTCCACCGACGACGAATCGGTCGCCGCCGTCGCGACCCAAATGGGCTATCCGCCGCCGTTTCGCCGCCCGGACAGCCTCTCGGGACCCGAGGCCTCGGTCATCGACGCCGTCGCCCATGCGCTGGAGGCGGTGGGCGGGACCTGGGACTATGTCGTGCTGCTGCAGCCGACCTCGCCGCTGCGGCTCGGCGGAGACATCGATGCGGCGGTCGAGTTGTGCCACGCCAGCGGGGCCTCGGCGGTCATCGGGGTCTCGCCGGTGCTCAAGCCCCAGACCTTCTACGGTCGGGTCGACGCGTCGGGCCTCTATCGTCCGGATACGCAGCGCCCGGACGAGCCGGTGATCATCAACGGCGCCGTCTATGTCGGGCGGCCGGACATTCTGCTGGAGCGGCGGACCTTCGTCGGACCCGACACCCTGGCCCACGTCATGCCGCCCGAGCGAGGCTGGGACGTGGACACGGCCTTCGATTTCGCCGTCTGCGAGGCCCTGTGGCCCCATGTGCGGGGCGAGGCGGCCGGGCCTCTGGACAGTGTGCGGCGCTAGACGTCGTCGAGATCGATGAAGGGCTTCCGCGCCAGCCCTTTCAGGTCGGTGGCTTCGAGGATCGAGACGATCCGCTCGCCGGCATGGCCGTCACCGAAAAGCGCGGGCTGGCTTCGCGCCATGGCCTGGAACCCGGGCGTCAGGGCGCGGCCGATCGCGGCGGCCACCGCCCCGGCCTCGAGCGGACAATCGATGACCCCGGGGCTGCGCAGCCGCCCGGCCTGGCGGTCGCCCACGTTGACGACCGGGACACCCGCGGCCGGCGCCTCCATCATGCCGCTGGAGGAGTTGCCGATGACGGCGGCGCAGGCGGTCAGGGCGGCGACATAGCCGCGTGCGCCGAGCGATTCCGCGATCCGCACGCGACCAGGCCGGGCGGCGGTGAAGGCGGAGATGGCTTCCCGGATCGCCCCCGCGCCCGCGTCTGCGTTCGGCAGGGTGAAAAGAATCACGCGGTCCTCGACGCTCGCCAGACCGGTCAGAAAGGCTTCGATCTGGTCGCCCGGCGACAGGGCGCTCAGAGTCTCGGGATGGAAGGTCACAAGCAGGAAGCCGGACGGCAGGTCCAGGCCGGTCAAGGCCGAGGCCTCCGCCGGCGTGCTGCGCCCGAAAGCCATCAGGTTGTCGACGCCGGTCGATCCGACAGTGAAGACGCGCTCGGGCGCCTCGCCCATCTGCAGCAGGCGACGACGATAAGGCTCGGCGGCCGTAAAATGCAGGGCCGCCAGCTTGGTGATCGCATGGCGGATCGCATCATCGACCGCGCCGGCGGTCCTGTGCCCGCCCTCCAGGTGCAGGATGGGCAGGCCTAGCGGGACTGCCGCCGCCGCCGCCGCCAGCGCCTCCGTGCGGTCGCCCAGAATCAAGACGGCGTCCAGCTTCAGCTCCGCATAGGCCTCGGCGCAGCCGGACAGGGTCGCGCCCATGTCCTGCGCCGCCGACAGACCGTCATCGCCGGCCATGGGCGACGAAACGCGGGCGGCGGGGCGCCGCCCATCCGCCTCGATCTCCGTCAGGGTCGCGCCGTGCCGGGGGGACAGATGTGCGCCCGCGACAATCAGAAAGGGGCGAATTGTCCCCGAGGCCTCCATCGCGGCGAGCACCGGGCGCAGAAGGCCGTACTCCGCCCGCGTGGCGGTGAATACGCCTATGCCCGTCCTTGGCCGGATCATCCGCTTATGGCTCCTGTCATGCCACGCGGGCATAGCGGGGTTCGGCGCGTCGAGATAGCGGGACGAGCGCGCCTGCAGAACGGACGGCCGAACGGGGTTCGCGAAACCCGGGCTGCCGATTTCTCCTGTAGCTTCAACGTCACGCTTGCAGTTTGAGCGGGCGAACAGCGCCGGAACCTATCGACCTGCTGCGGCAACGCTGTTATGACCCCGGGAGGCGGTGAGACCGCCGCAATAATCAATTATGGCTGCGGAGGGCTCACACCCATGCGTTTCAAGACCTTGTTCCTGGCTTCCAGCGCGGCGGCGGCTCTCGCCCTGTCCGCTGGTGCTGCTTCGGCTGAGCCGGACGGCTGGTACGGCGCGATCGACGCCGGTTACCACAAGATCGACGACATCAACCTGGAAGCGTCCGGCAACGGCGTGAACTGGCGCGCTGAAATGAACGACGGCTGGGCCGCGT
>NZ_JANODA010000013.1:0-15921 GCF_031412435.1 Brevundimonas sp. | reverse complement strand
CGCGCCGCCTATCAGGTGACCAAGAAGTCCGACCGCGTGGCAGCCCTCTCGGCCGCCAAGGACAAGGCCGTCGCCAAGTTCTCGAAGTCGGAAGCCAACCCGGCCGGGATCGCAGCCGACAAACTGGGCGGGGTGTTCAAGGAACTGGAAGGCGACGTCGTCCGTCGCTCGATCCTCGACACCGGCATCCGGATCGACGGCCGCAAGGTCGACCAGGTCCGCCAGATCGTCGGCGAAGTGGGCGTGCTGCCCCGGGCTCACGGCTCGGCGCTGTTCACCCGCGGCGAGACCCAGGCCCTGGTGATCGCCACCCTTGGCACCGGCGACGACGAGCAGATGATCGACGCGCTGGAAGGCAAGTATTACGAAAAGTTCATGCTTCACTACAACTTCCCCCCCTTCTCGGTGGGTGAGACGGGCCGCATGGGCGCGCCGGGCCGCCGCGAAGTCGGTCACGGCAAGCTGGCCTGGCGGGCGATCCGTCCGATGCTGCCGGCCTACGAGGATTTCCCCTACACCATCAGGCTGGTGTCCGAGATTTTCGAGAGCAATGGTAGCTCCTCGATGGCCTCGGTCTGCGGCTCTTCGCTGGCCCTGATGGATGCGGGCGTGCCCCTGAAGAAGCCGGTCTCCGGCATCGCCATGGGCCTGATCCTGGAGGACGACGGTTTCGCCGTTCTCAGCGACATCCTGGGCGACGAAGACCACCTCGGTGACATGGACTTCAAGGTGGCCGGCACCAGCGATGGCATCACCTCGCTGCAGATGGACATCAAGATCTCCGGGATCACCATCGAGATCATGAAGCAGGCCCTCGCCCAGGCGAAGGGCGGCCGCGATCACATCCTCGGCGAGATGAACAAGGCCATGGAAGCGCCTCGCCAGGAGCTGGGCGAATACGCGCCGAAGATCGAGACCATCAAGATCCCGGTCGACAAGATCCGGGAAGTGATCGGCACGGGCGGCAAGGTGATCCGCGAGATCACCGCCGAAACCGGCGCCAAGGTCGACATCGGCGAAGACGGCACGATCAAGATCGCGGCCGCCGACCAGGCCAAGATCGACGCCGCCAAGACCTGGATCAAGTCGATCACCCAGGAAGCTGAAGTGGGCGCGATCTACACCGGCAAGGTCGTGAAGGTCGTCGACTTCGGCGCCTTCGTGAACTTCTTCGGCGCCAAGGACGGCCTGGTCCACGTGTCCCAGATCTCGCTGGAACGCGTCTCCAACCCGGCTGACGTCCTGTCCGAGGGTCAAGAGGTCAAGGTCAAGTTCCTCGGCTTCGACGATCGCGGCAAGACCAAGCTGTCGATGAAGATCGTCGATCAGGCCACGGGTGAAGACCTGACGGACAAGATCAACGCCGAGCGCGCCGAACGCGGCGAGGCCCCCCTGACCGAAGACACCGGCGGCGGCGGCAAGAAGCGTGAAGGCGGCGGAGGCGATCGCGGTCGCAGCCGTCCGCGTCGCGACTAGGTTTCGGCGTCACTGCTGAACGGAACGAGGCCCCGCTGGAAACAGCGGGGCCTTTTTCTGTTCATCAGGCCGAGCACTCAGCCGGTTTGGCCTCGCCGGGCCCGTACTGGCCGCAGGCGCGGTCGATTTCGTCCTGGATCAGGGCGCAGGCGTTTGCAGGGTTGCAGGGCGGGTGGGTGGCCGGGCTGACCATGGTGCAGCGCTCCGCCAGCCTGACGGCGGCGGCCTCGCCGATGCTGTCGGTGCAGGTCCGGTCGGCGGCGCCCAGAAGTTCGCCCTCGGGGACCCCGGCCTCTTCCTGCGGCGGCGCGTCGTCGGGCATGACCGGTGTCTGTTCGACGGCGGGCTCGGCCGTCGCGGCCGGACCGGCGGCGGGCGTCGTCTCCGGTGAGCCGCAGGCGGCGAGCGACAGGCTCAATGCAAGGGCGAGGGCGGCAGGCACGCGAACCATGGCGACGTCTCCGGGCGATCTGGAAGGCGCTACGATGACGCTGTTCTCTGTCGCTGGAAAGTCCGTTCTGTCCGCGAAAAACACCCTGACGAAACGGACGAAACGGACGAAACCGGTCTGGTCCACCCAGAAGAATCAAAGGGTTGGCGTATCGTGGCCGTCTCGCCCGAAACACACCGACGGGCAGGGTGGACTAGGGGCCCGCTGGATTGTCAAAGACCGTGCCTGACAATCTGGGGCGCAGCCGGCCATCCGCAAGGGATGTGCAAGAATAAATTCACACCTGCCTGGGCCAGCTTCAGCGCCGGCGGGCCAAGGCCTCGTCCACGGCGGCCTTTTGCAGCCTGAACAGATCGTTGCAGCCGGCCTCGGCCAGTTCGAACAGGCGGTCGAACTCGGGGCGGGAGAAGCCGCGCTTCTCGCCCGTCGCCTGGATCTCGACGATGGTTCCCGAGCCGGTCAGGACGAAGTTGCCGTCGGCCTCGGCATTGGAATCCTCCTCGTAGTCGAGGTCGGCCACCGGAGTATTGTCGAAGATGCCGCATGAGATGGCCGCGACCTGATCGAGGATCGGATCGGCCTTCAGCACGCCTTCGGCCCGCAGATAGCCGAGCGCCGTGGCCATCGCGACCCAGGCGCCGGTGATCGAGGCGGTGCGGGTGCCGCCGTCGGCCTGGATGACGTCGCAGTCGATCAGCACCTGACGCTCGCCCAGCGCCTTCAGGTCGACGACGGCGCGCAAGGAGCGGCCGATCAGGCGCTGGATCTCCTGGGTGCGGCCCGACTGCTTGCCGGCGGCGGCCTCACGCTTGCCGCGGGTGTGGGTGGCGCGGGGCAGCATGCCGTATTCGGCGGTGACCCAGCCCTGACCGGTGTTGCGCATCCAGCCGGGGACCTTTTCCTCGATCGAGGCGGTGACCAGGACCTTGGTGTGGCCGAACGAGACCAGGCAGGAGCCCTCTGCGTAACGGTTGACGCCGGTCTCCAGCGTCACGGCGCGGAGCTGGTCTGGGGTGCGTTCGGAGGGGCGCATGGCGGATGTCCTGAAGGTCGGTATTGCGTTGGCGTATCGAGCGGCGGTGCTTATCCTGAAAGGGTGAGCCTGTATCCCCCCAACCTCCCCGTGCGATCGGGTCGCCACCCGTGAGGCCGCCGCTCAGCCCCCTGCTGGCGCCCCACTACGCCGGGCTGACGGCGCTGGACCAGCGCGCGCGCGATATCTTCCGCAGCGTGGTCGAGACCTATCTGGAGACAGGGGAGCCCGTCGGGTCCCGGACCGTGTCGAAAGGCGGAGTGCATCTGTCGCCGGCCTCGATCCGCAACACGATGCAGGACCTGACGCTGGCGGGGCTGCTGGCCGCGCCGCACACCTCTGCGGGGCGGATTCCGACCCATGCGGGCCTGCGCCTGTTCGTCGATGGGCTGCTCGAGATCGGCGACGTGGGGACCGAGGAGCGGCGCGAGATCGACGCCCGCCTGATCGGGCGCGGCAAGGGGTTCGATGAGGCGTTGAACGAGGCCTCGGCCCTGCTTTCGGGGCTGGCGGGCGGGGCGGGGATCGTGGCCTCGCCGGTGCGCGATTCCGGCGTCAAGCACGTGGAGTTCGTCGCGCTGGGTTCCGGTCAGGCCCTGGCGGTGCTGGTGGCCGACGACGGGACGGTCGAGAACCGGCTGATGCCCTTGGCCGCCGGTGTGACGCCGTCGATTTTGCAGGAGGCGTCGAACTTCCTCAGCGCCCGCATGAAGGGTCGGCTGCTGTCCGAGGCGCGGCTGGAAATGGGGGCCGAACTGGCCGCCGCCCGGACCGAACTGGACGCCGCCGCCGCCCGACTGGTCGAGGACGGTCTGGCCGCCTGGTCCGGCGGGGCGGATCGGGAACGATCGCTGATCGTCAGGGGGCGCGCCAATCTGTTGCAGGACGCCGGCGCCGCCGAGGATCTGGAGAAGGTCCGGGTTCTGTTCGACGATCTGGAGCAGAAGGAACAGCTGATCGGCCTGCTGGACGGGGTCGATGCGGCGCAGGGGGTGCGCATCTTTATCGGGGCCGAAACGCGACTGTTTTCGCTTTCGGGTTCCGCCGTGGTCGCGGCGCCCTATATGACGGGCGGCCAAAGGGTCCTGGGCGCCATCGGCGTGATCGGACCCGCGCGACTGAACTATGCCCGCATCATCCCGTTGGTGGACTACACCGCCCGGGTGCTGGGGCGCATCCTGGACGGACAAGACACGTGACCGATACGACGAACGACATGAACGATCTGGAAGCCCAGCTGGACGAGGCCTTGGCCAATGCCGAGGCCGGACTGGACGCCGACTCCAGCGATCTGGGTCCGCTGGACACCATGATCGCCGAGCGCGACGAGTGGAAGGACCGCGCCATGCGGGCCGCGGCCGAGGCCGACAACGTCCGCCGCCGCACCGAGACCCAGATGAACGACGCGCGGGCCTTCGCCATCCAGCGCTTCGCCAAGGACCTGCTGGGCGTGGCCGACAATCTGGAGCGCGCCCTGATGGCGGCGCCCAAGAACGCCGACGCGGGTGAGGCGGGTCTGGTGACCGGTCTGGAGCTGACGCAGAAGTCGCTGCTGCAGGCCTTCGAGACCAATGGCCTCAAGCGCGTCGCGCCGGGTCCGGGCGACACCTTCGACCCGCACCTGCATCAGGCGATGATGGAACAGCCGTCCGCCGAGGTTCCGGGCGGCAGCGTGCTCCAGACCATGCAGGCCGGCTACGAACTGTTCGGCCGCACCGTGCGCCCGGCCATGGTCGTGGTCGCCGCCAAGGGATCCGGACCGCAAGGCGCGAATCCCTATGGTTCGGCACCGGACGCGAACGGCGGGACGTTCGACGGCAAGGCGTAACCTTACATCCCGCGCATCCCCGTTTTCGCGGGGATGGGCGGAAATTCTAGCGAAGCTTCGCCTCGAACAGGGCCAGCAGACGGGCCCAGCCGTCGGCGGCCTCGGTCGGGCGGTAACTCGCGCGGAAATCCGCGTGGAAGCCGTGCGGAGCGTCGGGATAGAGTTTGATGCCGCTTTCGGTCGCGCCCGCGGCGGTCAGGGCCTCCTGCATGGCGGCGACGCTGTCGTTGGGGATGCCCTGGTCCTGGCCGCCGTAGTTGCCGATGACCACGGCCTTGAGGTCGCCGGCCAGATCGACCGGCCAGGGACGGCCCGCTTCCGCCTGTTCAGGCGTGGCGGTGGGACTGGGCCGGAGGCGGCCGTACCAGGCGACGCCGGCGTCGATGGCGGCGAACCGGGCCGCGGCCTGCCAGACGACCTTGCCGCCCCAGCAGAAGCCGGTGATGCCGACCTTGTCGGCGTTGGCCCACAGCTGGCCCGAGGTCCATTCCAGGGTGGCGTTGATGTCGCCCATGACCTGTTCATAGCCCGCCGCGGCGACGATGGCCTGGATGCGCTGCATGTCGGCGAGTGGGGCCGGGTCCTCGACGCGGACGAAGAAGGCCGGGGCGACGGCCGCGTAGCCGGCCTTGGCCAGGCGGCGGCAGACGTCCTGGATATAGGCGTGCAGGCCGAAGATTTCCGACACGACGATCACAACGGGGAAGGGACCGTCACCCTCGGGGCGGGCCACATAGGCCGGCAGGTCGAAGCCGTCGGCGGACGGGTAGGAGACCATCCCCGTTTCCAGTCCCTGATCGTCGGTCGCGACGGGTTGGGCGCCCTGGGCCAGGGCCGACGGTGCGTAGCCGGTGAACACTCCGGCCGCCGTCAGGCCCGCCAGCGCCCGGCGGGAGAGGTGGAAATCCGTCGGGAGGTTGCCTTCGGGGCGGGTCAGGATCGTCATGTGCGCCTACTCTCGTTTTTCCGACTGGACTGTGACGAGGCCTTGGGCATCCGTCGAGTCAACGACCCGTGTGTCTATGTCGCACGCCGCAGGGTCAGATTGATGCGCCCGCCGCCGGGGATCAGCCGCGACGACCCGGCCAGCAGACGGTCCACCCCGTGCCGCGCCAATCGCGCAGGCCCGGTCAGGGCGCAGACGTCGCCGGACGCCAGTTTGATCGCCCGCGTGGCCCCCTTGCCCGCCGGGCCGATGCGGAAGACCGCGGTGTCCCCTAGCGAAACCGACAGGACGGGTGCGCCGAGGTCGGCCTCGTCCCGGTCCTGGTGCAGGCCCATACGGGCGTCCTCACGGTAGAGATTGACCAGACAGGCGTCGGGCGGCTCCGGCCAGCCGGTCAGGTCAGCCCAGAGGTCCAGCAGGACAGCCGGGATCGGCGGCCAGGGCGCGCCAGTCCCGGGATGGGTCGGCTGGTAGCGGTAGCCGGCGCGGTCGGAGACCCAGCCCACCGGTCCGAGGTTGCTCATGCGCACCGAGAACGGCTTTCCGCCCGGGGTCACCGGCCGATAGAGGGGCGCGATTTCGAGGGCGGCCTCGATCTCTATGAGCAGGGCGGCTTGCGCAGCTTCGTCCAGGCGGCGGGGCCAATAGTGAAAGCCGGAGAGGTCGGGGAAGGGCTCCATCGCCCTCATCCCTAGCGCGTGAAATAGTAGTCCGCGACCTGGCAGGCGTTGACGCCGTTGCGCTGCAGGCTCTGGCCGTTGTCGAATTCGGCGCGCAGGGAATAGCGGCAGGCCCCCGACCCGTCGTCGATGGTCACCACCACGCTCTGGCCCGGCGCCAGCACGCCAGAACCCAGCAGATCGTCGCTCCAGTCCCCGCCTGAAGAGGCGTAGAGATAGGTCATCGGCCAGCCGGTCTGGTTATGGATGCGAACGTCGCGATTATAGGCGTCGTTCGACTGGCGTGACGGCGCACTCACGTGGGCGGGAGCGACCCGCTTCGAGGCGGATTGCGCCTCCGCCTGAGTACCGGCGAGACCGAACAGGGCCAGACCCACGGCCAGGGCCGGGGCGAAAAGACGGGGCTTGCGAGGCGGGGCGCGCATGTCGGGGTCCTGGACGGGCGGGCCCGTGACCCGCAATCAGGGGCCAGAGTGCCCGAGCGGAAGCCTCAAAGCACCTGATGACCCCTGACTCCGACTGATTCCGACCCCGGAACGCATCAAGCCCTTGCGGGGCATGGCGACTTTCCCATATCCGGACCAGCCCGAGAGACCCCGCAAGCTGTGGGGTTTCACGGTCGTTGAACCCAACCTGCCGTGTTCGCGCCCCTGCGATCCGGCGCAAACAAAACGGGGGCGGTCACGCGCGGCGCTTTCTGATAAGGCCGCCGCATCGCCCGCCAGACGGAGAAAAGACAGGCTCATGGCCAAGATTATCGGTATCGACCTCGGCACCACCAATTCGTGCGTGGCCGTCATGGACGGCAAGAACCCCAAGGTCATCGAGAACGCCGAGGGCAACCGCACCACCCCGTCGGTGGTCGCGATCCAGGACGGCGGCGAGACCCTGGTGGGTCAGCCCGCCCGTCGTCAGGCCGTGACAAACCCCGCCAATACCTTCTTCGCCATCAAGCGCCTGATCGGCCGCAACTTCGACGACCCCGTCGTGGCGAAGGACAAGGGCATGGTGCCCTATGAGATCGTCAAGGGACCGACCGGCGACGCCTGGGTGCGCGCCAATGGCAAGGACTACTCGCCGCAGCAGATCTCGGCCTTCACCCTGATCAAGATGAAGGAGGCCGCCGAGGCCTATCTGGGCGAAAAGGTCACCCAGGCCGTCATCACCGTTCCCGCCTACTTCAACGACTCGCAGCGTCAGGCCACCAAGGACGCCGGCAAGATCGCCGGCCTGGAAGTCCTGCGCATCATCAACGAGCCGACCGCGGCCGCCCTGGCCTACGGCCTGGACAAGAACGACGGCCAGAAGATCGCCGTCTATGACCTTGGCGGCGGCACCTTCGACGTCTCGATCCTGGAGATCGGCGACGGCGTGTTCGAGGTGAAGTCGACCAACGGCGACACCTTCCTGGGCGGTGAGGACTTCGACGTCCGTCTGGCCGACTACCTGGCCGACGAGTTCAAGAAGGAACAGGGCGTCGACCTGCGCCAGGACAAGCTGGCCCTGCAGCGCCTGCGTGAAGAGGCCGAAAAGGCCAAGAAGGAACTGAGCTCGGTGACCCAGTACGAGGTCAACCTGCCGTTCATCACCATGAACGCCTCTGGCCCGCTGCACCTGAATATCAAACTGTCGCGCGCCAAGCTCGAAGCCCTGGTCGATGACCTGATCCAGCGCACGATCGAACCCTGCGCCAAGGCGCTGAAGGATGCCGGTCTGAAGGCTTCCGACATCGACGAAGTCGTCCTGGTCGGCGGCATGACCCGCATGCCCAAGGTGCAGGAGGCCGTGAAGGCCTTCTTCGGCAAGGAGCCGCACAAGGGCGTGAACCCTGACGAAGTCGTGGCCCTGGGCGCCGCCGTTCAGGCCGGCGTGCTGCAAGGCGACGTCAAGGATGTGCTGCTGCTGGACGTGACCCCGCTGACCCTGGGCATCGAGACCCTGGGCGGCGTCTTCACCCCGCTGATCGAACGCAACACGACCATCCCGACCAAGAAGAGCCAGGTGTTCTCGACCGCCGACGACAACCAGTCGGCAGTGACCATCCGCGTCTTCCAGGGCGAGCGTCCGATGGCCCAGGACAACAAGATGCTGGGTCAGTTCGACCTGATGGGCATCCCCCCCTCGCCGCGCGGCATGCCGCAGATCGAGGTGGCCTTCGACATCGACGCCAACGGCATCGTCAACGTCTCGGCCAAGGACAAGGCGACCAACAAGGAACAGTCGATTCGCATTCAGGCGAACGGCGGCCTGTCGGACGCCGACATCGAGAAGATGGTCAAGGAAGCCGAGGCCAATGCCGCCACCGACAAGATCCGCAAGGATCTGGTCGAGGCCCAGAACGCGGCCGACAGCCTGATCAACTCGACCGAGAAGGCCCTGGCCGAACACGGCGACAAGGTCGGCGCTGATGAGAAGGCCGCGATCGAGACCGGCCTGGCGGAACTGAAGACCGCCCGCGACGGCACGGACCCGGAAGACATCCGGACCAAGACCAACACCCTGGTCCAGGCTTCGATGAAGCTGGGCGAGGCGATGTACGCCCAGAACGCCGCCTCTGGCGGTGACGAAGCGCCCGCCGACGACGGCGTGGTCGATGCCGAGTTCGAGGAAGTCTCGGGCGACGACGACGACCAGAAGAAGAGCGCCTAAACGTCGTGGTCCTCCCCTGCGATCCAGGGGAGGACCGTGGCTTTCATGAAACTTGCATCACCGCACCCGGCGCCCATGTCTTGCGTGGGTCGCCATTCCGCTTGCGCCTTGGAAAAAGAGACGTGATCGGAATGTTCGGGGTTGGCTTAGGGACGTCTGCGCATGGCGCGTGATTATTACGAGGTGCTGTCGGTCGAGCGGACCATCGACGCCGCCGGCCTGAAATCCGCCTATCGCAAGCTGGCGATGGAGCACCATCCCGACCGCAACGGCGGCTCGGAAGAGTCGATGGCGAAGTTCAAGGAAATCTCCGAGGCCTACACGGTCCTGTCGGACGACCAGAAGCGCGCGGCCTATGACCGGTTCGGCCATGCGGGCGTGAACGGCGGAGGCGGTGGCGGCCAGGGCTTCCACGACGTCAACGATATCTTCTCCCAGGTCTTCGGCGACGCGTTCGGCGACGTCTTCGGCGGCGGCGGACGGCGCCAGTCCAGTGGCCCGCGTCGCGGTTCGGATCTGCGCTACGACCTGGAGATCACCCTGGAGCAGGCCTATCAGGGCGCCGAGGTCGAGATCGCAGTGCCGACAACCGCGACCTGCGAGACCTGTGAGGGTTCGGGCGCGAAGAACGGCGCGAAACCGACGACCTGCTCCACCTGCCAGGGCGCCGGGCGTGTGCGCCAGGCCAATGGCTTCTTCCAGGTCGAACGGACCTGCCCGTCCTGCGGGGGTCAGGGACAGCGTCTGTCCCCGGCGGACACCTGCACGACCTGTCACGGCCATGGTCAGGTGCGGAAGACCCGCAAGCTGTCGCTGAAGGTGCCGGCCGGCGTAGATGATGGATCCCGCATACGCCTGTCGGGCGAGGGCGACGCCGGGACGCGTGGCGGTCCGCGCGGCGACCTCTATGTCTTCCTGTCCGTGACGCCGCACGACCTGTTCGAGCGCGACAACCTGGACCTGCTCTGCACTGTGCCTGTGCCGATGACGGTCGCGGCCCTGGGCGGCGATATCGAGGCGCCCTGTCTGGTGTCCACCGCCTGCGACGGCGAGTGCAAGGCGCCGGTTTCGGTGCCCGCCGGCGCCCAGACCGGCAAGACCATCCGTATTCGCGGCAAGGGCATGCCCCACCTGAACGGCCGCCAGCGTGGCGATCTGGTCGTCGAACTGTTTGTCGAGACTCCGACCGACCTGACCGCGCGCCAGAAGGAGCTGATGCAGGAATTGGCCGCCTCCTTCGGCGCCAGCCAGAACCCGCGGAACTCGTCCTTCGCCGGCAAGGCCAAGCGGTTCTGGGCGGATATTCTCGGCTCTGAAGACACTTCCGAGGCTGGGGCCAAGGCTTCACGCGAGAACGCGCAGTGACTGCACGTCGGGGGTTTGGGGCCGGGGGGCTTAAGTCTTGAGCGAACTGTTTCATGTCGGGATTTCCGGCGCGCGCGGCCGTATGGGTCGTGCGGTGTCCCAGGCGCTCGATGCGCGCGAAGACGTCATGGTCGCGGTCCGCTTTGACTGGGGCGAGACGCCGGACCTGAGCCTGTGCGACGTCGTCATCGACTTCTCAACGGCCGAGGCCTCGGTCGCCCTGGCCCAAAGCTGCGCCGAGCGCGGTGGTCCGGCCCTGGTCATCGGTTCAACCGGGTTCAGTCCCGAGCAGGACGCGGCCCTGCAGGCGGCGGCCGAAAAGGTCGCCATCGTGCGCAGCGGCAATTTCTCGCTTGGCGTCAACATCCTGATCGGACTGGTCGAGCACGCGGCCCTGCGCCTCGACGCCCGCGACTGGGACATCGAGATCACTGAAGCCCATCATCGCAAGAAGATTGACGCCCCGTCCGGCACCGCACTGATGCTGGGCGAGGCCGCCGCCAGCGGTCGCGGCCATGACCTGTCGGAACTGCGCAGCGCGCCCTACGACGGCATCTCCGAGGAACGGAAGACCGGGACCATCGGCTTCTCCTCGATCCGGGCGGGCGGCCTCGTCGGGGAACATACCGTACTGTTCGCCTCGGACGACGAGGTCCTGACCCTCAGCCACTCGGCCATCGATCGGTCCCTGTTCGCCAAGGGCGCTGTAGCCGCGGCCGCCTGGGTGCGCACGCGCCGGCCGGGTCTCTACGACATGCAGGACGTTCTCGGTTTCAGGCAGGCATAACGGCCTGTGTCGCTTCGCGACGCGCTAACGCTCGCCCCGGATCAAGTCCGGGGCTCGCTGCTTGCGCGCGAGGCCGTGCGATCCGATGCCCGAGGGCGTCAGATCTTCTCGAACTCCAGGAACAGCGGGTCGGTGTCGCCGAGGCGCTTCTCCTCGTAGCGGGTCACGACGTGATCCTCCGGTGCAACCTTCCAGTCCGCCGCCTCGTCGGCCAGCCAGCGCAGGCCTGGCGTGGCCAGGAACCGCTCCAGCGCCCAGCCGGCATAGTCCTTCCAGTCCGTGACGAACCGCAGCCGGCCGCCGGGCTTGAGCTTTCCCGCCAGTTCGGCGGCGAAGGCGGGCTGGATCAGGCGGCGCTTGTTGTGGCGGGCCTTGTGCCAGGGGTCGGGGAACAGGATCATGATCCGGTCCAGCGACCCGTCCGGCAGGGCCTGGACAACCGCGCGGGCGTCATCAGCGTGGATGCGCACATTCTTCAGCCCGCCCTCGTCAACATGACGCAGCAGCGAGGCGACGCCGTTCAGAAAGGGCTCGCAGCCGATCATCACCGCATCGGGTCGGCGCCCGGCCTGGGCCGCCAGATGTTCGCCGCCGCCGAAGCCGATCTCGAGCCACGCCTCCTTCGCTTCAGGCATCAGAACCCGGGGATCGATCGGGCCATGCGCGGGGTCAGGCACGGCTATGGACGGCAGAAGGGTGTCGAACAGAGCCGCCTGCAGGGGTTTGATCGCCCGCGACTTGATGCGGCCGAACGAACGTAATGGCCCCGTGGCGCGCGGATGCTGAGGGTCGCCGGGTTTCTTGGGTCGGGAAGCGGGCATTGGCCCGCCTATAACGCAAAATCGCCGGCCGCGCCTGTCAGTGCGGCCGGCGAAAGGCCATCAGGCCTATTCGACGCCTTCGATGGTCCCGTCTTCGTTCACGATCACATACTCCAGCGCGCAGAAGTCGAGTTTCTGCTGCCAGGCGTCGCCGTCCTCGAAGACGATCTTGACCCAGTATTCGCAGGCGTCCTCGGAATCGTAGAAGCGCATGTTGACGGTGTCGCCGGACGCGAGGACGCGGCTGGGCATCCAGTCCTGGCTGTAGGTGCCGCCTGACTCGCCGGTCTGGAAGGTCAGGATGGTCCACGGCGTGCCGTTGATCAGCTCGAAGGTGTAGTAGTCGCCGTCCTGGACCGGAGCGGCCAAGGCCGGAGCCGCGCCTGCCAGCATGGCGAGGGCGGCCATCGCGCCCATGATCATCGATTTCATATCAAAAGTCCCCCGGCCGGGCGGACATCGCCGGGCCTTGCGCGACATGCGTGCAAGGCCCGGGTTGCGTCAATATCCCGAAAGGGATCAGTCAGGTAGGATCAGGCAAGCGCCTTCAACTGGTCGACCAGATCGGTCTTTTCCCAGCTGAAGCCGCCGTCCGCGTCCGGCGTGCGGCCGAAGTGGCCGTAGGCGGCGGTGCGGGCGTAGATCGGCTTGTTCAGGCCCAGGTGCTCGCGGATCGCGCGGGGGGTGGCGCCGCCGATCAGGCCCAGGATCTTGTCTTCCAGAACGGCCTCGGTGACCGAGCCCTTGCCGGTGCCGTGCAGGTCGACGTGGATCGACTGCGGCTTGGCCACGCCGATGGCGTAGGAGATCTGGATTGTGCAGCGGTCGGCGAGGCCGGCGGCCACGACGTTCTTGGCCAGGTAGCGGCAGGCGTAGGCGGCGGAACGGTCGACCTTGGTCGGGTCCTTGCCGGAGAAGGCGCCGCCGCCGTGGGGCGCTGCGCCGCCGTAGGTGTCGACGATGATCTTGCGGCCCGTGACACCCGCGTCGCCGTCCGGTCCGCCGATCTCGAAGATGCCGGTCGGGTTGATGTGCCAGACCGTGGTCTCGTCGGTGAAACCTTCCGGCAGCACTTCGAGGATGTAGGGCTTGACGATGTCGGCCACCTGTTCCGACGACAGGCCGGCGGCGTGCTGGGTCGACAGGACGATGGAGGTGGCGCGGACGGGCTTGCCATCGACGTACTGGATGGTGACCTGCGACTTGGCGTCGGGCTCCAGGCGCTTGTCGCCGCCGTGGCGGACCTCGGCCAGACGCTTCAGGATGTTGTGGCTGTACTGCAGGGTGGCCGGCATGAGCTCCGGCGTCTCGTTCGAGGCGTAGCCGAACATGATGCCCTGGTCGCCCGCGCCTTCATCCTTCTCGCCCGCTGCATCGACGCCGACGGCGATGTCGGCCGACTGGCCGTGCAGGCGGTTGATGAACTCGAACCTGTCCCAGTGGAAACCGGCCTGCTCATAGCCGATGTCCTTGACCGCGGCGCGCACGGCGGCCTCGATCTCGTCCTGGACGCCGGGGGCCCAGTTGCCGTCCGTGTCCATGATGCCGTTGCCGCGGATCTCGCCGGCCAGCACGACCAGGTTCGTCGTCGTCAGGGTCTCGCACGCCACGCGGGCATAGGGATCCTTGGACAGGAACAGGTCCACGACGGTGTCCGAGATACGGTCGGCGACCTTGTCGGGATGGCCCTCGGAAACGCTTTCCGAGGTGAACAGGAAGGAAGAACGGGACAAAGGGGATCGCTCCGGGCAGCCGCGTAGCGGCGGGGTTGGCCGGAGACATATAAAGATATGCTTATATGATCAAGTGAGACCGTGCCCCGGCTTGCCGTTCACTGTCCCGACCGCAGCAGGAAGCGGCGGTTCAGGGGCTGCAACGGGCGGGTGTTGCCCGGGTGCAGACGCGCGAAGGCCTCGATCTGGTCCTCCGAAACCGTGATCGGCTCGGCCAGCACGGCCCAGTCGACGGTCTCGCTGCAGGGCGGCGTCGTCAGGGACCCTTCATAGCGGAAATAGTCGCGTTGTTCGGGCAGCAGTGACGTCAGATCCAGCGTGGGCCGGTCATCGGCGGGCCCGGCGGAAGCGACCGCCGACAGCACGGCCTGCAGCGCCGCATTGCTTTCGCCCGGCTCGGCGAAGACCCCGACGACGCCCAGGGTCCCGTCCGGCGCCGTGTGGACGAAATGGATTTCCAGCGGATAGCGGTGGCCGTTCAGCAGGTGCTCGCTGGGTTGATGCACATGGAACTGCAGCAACTGATACCCCTTGCCGCCCATCGTCAGATTGGACCCGGGAGACGCCTCGACCTGAATGGCGTGGCCGGTGTCGAACACCCGGGCGGGAAGCCGACGCCATTGCAGGTCCAGCGGCCCCAGATCGGCGGAAATGGAGCCGGAAAGATCGATCGGGCTTTCTTGTTGGCCGGCCGCACAGCCCGCGAAGGCTGTGTCCAGGCGGCTCCAGTATTCGGGTCCGTTCGGACCGCGGTAGGACCAGCCCGGCCCGTGAGCCGCAGAAGCCGCCGCGGGCCCGCCGTCGTGATCCTGGGCCAGAGACGGCCCGGCCAGAATAACAGCCGCCGTCACGGCCGCTCCGACGCAATTTTGAAGCCGCATGCTCACCCCCTGATTCGCGCGACACATCCTACAGGATGACGCCGTTATCCCGGAGGAGAATGGCGTCGCTCAGGTGACTCGAATATCTGACCCCTGCATGTCGCAGCCTTCATTAGGGGGGTCCGAGCCACCAGCGAAGACCATCTCGCTCGGAGCCTGATGGCGCGCGCCATCCAGCGGATGATCTCGCCATCCACACCGACGATCGACATGCGCATGCCAGCGATAGCAAGCGCCGAGGGTATGGCGGACGTTCGGCGCGACCTCTGTTCAACGATCGATGCCGGCATCGGTCGGGCTATCCGGGCCTGCCAGACTTGGTTGGCGTCGTCCCGCAGAGTGAACGTCTGTCCAGTGAAGGCAGAGTCTCGCCGCGTCAACACCTGTCTGAGCGTTTGATTGTCCCCATCAAGCTTATGGCATTACAGATACAATGGGCCTGACCATCAGTTCGCCCTGTCTGTTGTTTTCTTTGGGCGTTGATCTGCCGAACCTGACCCTACGATATGTAAGAGGGGTCCATAATGCTCTTTCATTGGCTGCATCAGGAATTCTTATTGGCGCGCTTTTCGTCGGGAGAGCAGCATCCCTCTGCGGCCCGGGCCCCTCTGACGATCGATGGTGATCGTGATGTCGGACCGCATCGGGTGCGCTCGATGACGGGGTCCGGCTGCCATTCCCCCATCGCAACGACGGCTTCGGCGTCGGGCGCTCCCCTTCAGAGAAGGAGAGGCTCCATGTCTGACGTGTTGGCGCACCGGCTACGGGGATTTCATGCCCTGCTGGAAATGGCGCTGAAGGACGAGCGCGCGCGACCGCGTCCCGACGCCCGCACCGTTGCAGGCATCAAGAAGAAGAAGCTCGCCATCAAGGATCGTCTCGCCCGTTTTGAGGGCGTTGAGACGTGGTCTGCGTCGCGCTAGCCGCCGCAAGGGTCGGCGCCTGCCCCGGCCGCCGACCCTGATCGGCCCCCGACATCAACATGCGTCGCCGCCCGCCGGCGACCTGACGTGAGGTCCCCATGCCCAGATCAGACAGACTGCTGCGACGACGCGCCGCGATCGACCCGGACGACGTCTGGACCCCCGGTGACGTCGTCCAGATGGACGCCATCGTGGCAGGCTGCGCCATGGTCGCCCAGGCCGACGGCTGGGTCACGCCGGACGAACGCAAGAGCATGATCGATCGAATGCGCAACTCTCCCACCATCGCCTTCTTTGGCGTCGACGACGTGCTCGTCCTGTTCGAGGCGCTGAACCTGCGCTTCGATC
>NZ_JANODA010000012.1:0-33538 GCF_031412435.1 Brevundimonas sp. | reverse complement strand
TGAAGTGATATTCGGCCATTCGGCGCTGTAAGTGGCGTTCAATTCAAGCCATTGTTCCAGACCGCTTTCGGTATCAGGCAAAATCGCTTCTGCGGGGCATTCAGGTTCGCAGACTCCGCAATCGATGCACTCACTGGGGTTAATGACGAGCATATTCTCGCCCTCGTAGAAGCAGTCGACCGGACAGACCTCGACGCAGTCCATGAACTTACATTTCACGCAGGCGTCGGTGACGATGTAGGTCATGGGCGGGCGGTAATCGGCATTTGAGAAGGGCGGGAGAGGCCCGGCAGATGACCCCGCGATGGTCCGCTGTCAACCAGAGCGAAGATCCGGGGGCGCTATCGCTTGTTTCTGCGGCAAGACGGCTTATTTGCATCAGTGACGATTGCAGTTAAGCGGTCGCCATCCCTGATCATTCGGAGTCCATCCATGCTGAACCGCCGCCTGCTCGCCCGCACCGCCGTCGCCGGAGCCCTGGTGCTCAGCCTTGTCGGCGGGGTCGTCACCGCCCAGACCGCCGCGACCCGCGTGCCCGCCGAGGTCCAGGCCGGGACCTACAAGCTTGATCCGGGCCACGGAAAGATCACCTGGAAGGTCAATCACCTTGGCTTCTCGACCTACGTCGGCCAGTTCATCAACGTCTCCGCCGACCTGACGCTGGATCCAGCCAATCCGTCGGCCTCGACCCTGACGGCCACCGTGCCGCTGGCCGACGTGGCCCCGAACGACGACGGGCTGAAAGCCCACCTGCAGACTCCGGACTTCTTCAATACGGCCGAGTTCCCGACCGCGACCTTCGTCGCGAAGTCGATCGTGGTTGACCGCGAGGACCAGACCGAGGCCGACGTGATCGGCGACCTGACCCTGCATGGCGTGACCCGCCCGGTGACGCTGGAGGTCCAGTTCAATCAGGCCGGTCCGTCGATGGGCAATACCTACAAGGTCGGTTTCGACGGCGAGACGACGATCCGTCGTTCGGACTTCGGCATGAGCTACGGCCTGCCCGCCATCGGCGACGAGGTCGAACTCCACATCGAAGGCGAGTTCGTCAAGCAGTAGGCTTGAAGACGCCTACCTCTCGGGACGCGGTCCCTCGCTGCTTGAGGCGAGGTCGTCCCCGAGGGGAAGATAGAGGGCGCGGGCCTCCGCCGGAGGTCCGCGCCGTTCGCCCAGCGCCTCGATCCGCACGGCTGTCACCCGGCCGTTCAGGGCGAAGGTCAGTTCGTCCCCGGGGTGGACACAGCGGCTGGGCTTGTCGAGCCGGGTCTGTTTGCCGTGATGGGTGAGTCGTACAGCGCCCCGCTCGACCAGATCGGCGGCCAGACCGCGGGTCTTGGCGAACCGGGCGCGCCACAGCCAGATATCGACGCGGACGCTGTCGGTGGTCATCGGCGGCGAAAGGCCGTCATTGCCGAACCGGAAAATCCGGGTCGAATGCCGTCATTGCGGAAACGGGAAACCGCCAAAATTACGGGCCTTGAACCGCAAACACCGCCAATCGGCAGGCCGGGACCGCATACCGGGCATTCGTCACGCGCGATCAAGACGGGGCCGTCTTCCGCCTCGGCCGTTTACGGCGCGCCGGCTGGGCGGGAGCTGTCAGCTCGGCCAGTTTGGCGAAGGGCGAATCCGGTCGGGCGACGACCGGTTTGCCCTCGCGGTCAGGCATCCGGGCGCGGACGGTCTTGAGGGCGGTCCAGATGACCTTGGCGTCGCCGGCGGTCCAGCCAAGCGATTTGAGGGCGTCGTCGGAAAGGGCGCCCTTGTTCTCCCGGCGCAGGTCTGAGGCGCGTTCCAGATCCTCGACCGGAACGGCCCAGCGGCCGGCGGCGCGCACGCCGAAGGCGGAGAGGGCGCGGGGCGACGGCGTTGGGAGGGGGAGGAGAGTCAGGCCCTCGGTCCTGGCGCGGAAGGACTCGGGGGCGGCGAAGGCCTGGGACAGGAGGCGGCCGCGCGGCTTCAGGACGCCGGGCAGCCAGACGGAATGGGTCCCGACGCGGATGGCGAAGGTCTTGATTGTCCGGCGCTCGACTTGGCTCAGGGCGGCGAGATCGCGCTCGACGTCGCGCCGGTCGATGACGCCGCCGGCCTCCAGCAGGCGGAAGGCGATGCCGCGTGGGAGGCCCTTCAGGGCGCCGGATTCCACTGCCTGTTTGAGGCGACGCAGGTCGCGCAGAGCCCGGCCCGCCTCGGACGCCAGCCAGGCCTCGATGCGGCGCTGGGCCCGGTCGCGCGCAGCCTGCGGCCCCAGATCTCCGATCAGGCGGACGCGGGGGCTGAAGGGTTCGGTGTTGATGATCTTCCCGGCCAGAGCGCCGGACCACAGGACATCGCCGTCCGGGGTGACAGAGAAGGCATCGTCGCCGTCGCTCGTCAGTTTGCCCAGGCGGCGCGCGATCTCCGGCCCGACGGCGCGCAGGGCGGCGGTCTTCAGGGTGCGGTCGGCCAGGGCCGAGCCCCCGGAGGCGACGGCGAACCGGACACCCTCGAGATGGCCGACGGCCTCGCCGTCCACAGTGACCACGCCGTCGTCGGCGACCTCGGCCATCGTATCCTCGCGGTCGTGCAGCGAGCGCATCAGGGCGGTGGTCTTGCGGTCGACGAAACGGGCGGTCAGGCGATCGTGCAGGACGTCGGACAGGCGGTCCTCGAGCGCGCGCGTGCGGTCGCGCCAGCCCTTGTTGCCCTCTAGCCAGTCCGGCCGGTTGGCGATGTAGGACAGGGTGCGCACGCCCGCGAGCCGGGCCGAGAGCTGGTCGATCTGGCCGTCGTCGCGGTCGACCTCGGCGAATCGGGGGGCGAACCAGTCGTCGGTCAGCCGGCCGCGCTTGCCGGTCAGGGCGTGGAAGACGTCGCGCGACAGGCGGACGTGCTCCTCGATCGTGGTCTTCTGGAAGTCGGGCAGCTGGCAGGCCTCCCACAGACGCATGATGGTCCCGCGCGAGCGGCCGATGCGCTTGACCTCGTCGTCCTGCATGGCGCGGCGGAGCAGGGTCTCGTCCAGCGCCTGACCCGTCAGTTTCAGGCCGTGGACGTTCGGCGTCTGGACCAGAGAGCGCAGCAGGTCAGGCAGGGTGTCGAAGTCGAGCCGGGCGTTGCGCCACTCGATCGCCTGGACCGGATCGAACCGGTGCTCGACCACCTGTTCGACCAGATCCTCGTCCAGCTCCTCGGCTTCCCCGGTGACCCCGAACGTGCCGTCGCGGATGTGGCGGCCGGCGCGTCCGGCGATCTGGGCGATCTCGTGGGCGTGGAGCCAGCGGGTGCGGCGGCCGTCGAACTTGCGCATCCCGGCGAAGGCGACATGGTCGACGTCCATGTTCAGACCCATGCCGATGGCGTCGGTAGCGACGAGGAAATCGACCTCGCCCGACTGGAACAGGCCGACCTGGGCGTTACGGGTGCGTGGGCTGAGCGAGCCCATGACCACGGCGGCGCCCCCGCGCTGGCGCCGGATCAGTTCGGCGATGGCGTAGACCTGCTCGGTCGAGAAGGCGACGATGGCGCTGCGGCGGGGCAGGCGGGTCAGCTTTTTTGACCCGGCCCAGGTCAGGTTCGACAGCCGCTCGCGGGTCACGATCTCCAGATCGGGGATCAGCCGCCGCATCAGGGGCGCCATGGTCGCGGCCCCAAGGAACATGGTCTCGAACCGGCCCCGGGCGTGCAGCAGGCGCTGGGTGAAGACGTGGCCGCGCTCCGGATCCGCGGCCAGCTGGATCTCGTCGATGGCGAGGAACTCGACCTCGCGCTCCAGCGGCATGGCCTCGACGGTGCAGACCCAGAAATGGGGTCGGGGCGGGATGATCTTTTCCTCGCCGGTGATCAGGGCGACGGCATTGGCGCCCCTCTGCTTGACGATCCGCTCGTAGATCTCGCGCGCCAGCAGGCGCAGCGGCAGGCCGATCATGCCCGAGGCGTGGCCCAGCATCCGCTCGACCGCCAGATGGGTCTTGCCGGTATTGGTGGGCCCCAACACCGCGACGACGCGGGAGGGAGCTTGGCCGGTGGCGCGGTCACTCATGGTCTGGATAAGGTGGCGATTCGGTCAGGGTTCCTCAAGCGGGACTGCAAAGTCCTCCCCCGTCGGGGGAGGGGGACCGCGAAGCGGTGGAGGGGGCCAACCCCGGACACCCTGTTTGCGGCGAGCCCCCTCCGTCACGTCGCGAAGCCGCTCCGCGCCACCTCCCCCAACGGGGGAGGATTAAGTCAGCAGCACCTCGATCTGACCCAGCCGTTCCTTGCCGAAGAACATCTCGTCGCCGACGAAGAAGGTGGGGGCTCCGAAGGCGCCGCGTTCGACGGCGGCGGCGGTGTTGTCGGCCAGTTTCGCCTTGACCGCATCGGTCTGGGCCAGGGCGATCAGCCGTTCGGCGTCGAGGCCGGCCTCGGTCAGGACCGAGGCGAGCACGGACGGGTCCCCCATCGGCAGGCCGCGCTCCCAGAAGCCGGCGAGGACCGCGTCCAGATAGCGGTCGAACTCGTCGCCGGGCGCGCAGGCGCACAGGCCCCGCATGGCCAGCAGGCTGTTGACCGGGAAGTGGGGGTTCATCTGGAAACCGGTGATCCCGTGGGCCGCGACGAAGCGGCGGATCTCCAGCATTTCGTAGTCAAGCTTGCCCCTGATCCCGGCGTAGGCGCTGAACGGCGCCTGGTTGCCTGTGGCCTTGAAGATCCCGCCCAGCAGGCAGGGGATGACGTTGACCGTCGCTCCGGTCCGCCCGACCAGCTCCGGCAGGGCGCGCTCGGCGAGGTAGGCGTTCAGGCTGGCGAAATCGAAGATGAAGTCGATGGTCTTTCCAGGCGAGGATTGGGTCACCAGTTTTCCTTCCAAGGGCGCAGATCCAGTTCGAACGTCCAGGCGCTGCGTTGCTGATTGTGCAGCCAGACGTAGTTCTTCGCGATCTCCTCGGGCTTGAGGATTGCATCCTCGTCCAGCAGGGTCTGTATGTCGGGGGCGATGGAGCGGGCGAAGGTCCCATCGATCATGCCGTCCACCACGACGTGGGCGACGTGGAGGCCCTGTGGTCCCAGCTCGCGGGCGAGGCTCTGGGCCAGCTGGCGCAGGGCCGCCTTGGCCCCGGCGAAGGCGGAGAAGCCCGCCCCGCCCCGGGTCGAGGCGGTGGCGCCGGTGAACAGGATCGAGCCCTTGCCGCGCGGCCCCATGACGCGGGCCGCCTCGCGTCCCGTGAAGAAGCCGGCCAGGGCCGCCATCTCCCAGACCTTGGAATAGACCTGGGCCGTGGTCTCGAGGACCGGGAAGCGGACGTTCGCGCCGATGTTGAACACCACGACCTGCAGCGGACCGACCTCGGCCTCGATCCGGTCGAACAGGGCGATCATCTCGGCCTCGTTCCGGGCGTCGACGCCAAAGGCGTGGGCCCGACCGCCGTCGGCGCGGATGGAGGCGGCGAGCGCTTCAAGCTGATCCAGATGACGGGGGCGGCGGGTGACGCAGACGGCCAGACCCTCGCGGGAGAAAGCGCGGGCGATGGCCGCTCCGACCCCGTCTCCGGCGCCGACGATCAGACAGGACGGTTTGGACGACATGACGACCTCCCGGGAGGAGAAGACCGTTTCATATCAAAACTAAGTCGTCAACGCGGGGGCGGGCGCCGAGGGAGGGCGGCGCTTAACGGCGGACGACAATGTGGTGGAACAGGCGCGAAACGAATCATGACCGAATCGGCGACATGGCCAGATTCGGGATTTGTTCACCCCAAGATATTGTATCTTAAGACCGATTAACCACAAACAGATTTCGGCAGGGCGCGGCGACTGACGCTCGACGGGTTTACGGAGCGGGGCCCAACCCGCTAGGGACAGCCCACGTGGCCCCGTAGCTCAGCCGGATAGAGCAAGGCTTTCCTAAAGCAGAGGTCGGGGGTTCGAGTCCCTCCGGGGTCGCCAGCCTCTTAGCCCGCTACCGCCACTTCGACCCTTCGCCGTGGCCGCCGATGCTCTCCCACTCGGGAGGGGCGGCCTTGTGGACGTATTGTTCGGAGACCAGCCAACCCTTGAAGGGGCGCAGGACCAGCAGACAGGCCGCTGCGATCAGGGGGAAGGTAAGGGCGAAATGGACCCAGATCGGCGGGTGGATCGTGAACTCGAAGGCCATGAAGGCCATCATGCCGAGGATGCCGATGGCCGACATGGCGAAGAAGGCCGGGCCGTCGGCGGGTTCGGCGAAACCGTAGTCGAGACCACAGGCCGGGCATGACGGGCGGATGGTCAGGTAGCCCTTGAGCAGAGGCCCCTCGCCACAGCGCGGGCATCGGCAGCGCAGACCGGTCGAAAGAGTCGACAGGCGGGGATAGGCGGGTTCGTGAGGGGTGGTCATGGTGGCTCCTGACCCCTCGCAGATGGGTGCGACAGGACCCGTACTCAAGGCGACGGATCGTCGCCGTTGATTACTCCGTCGGGCGCGCGGCGTTCCACAGGAAGATGAAATCACGATGCTCGGCCCAGGTCTGGCCGACGACATGGTCGCCCTCGAGGCAGGCGGAGGTGTGGTAGGGGCCGACGCCGTCGCTGGTGCGGAAGACGACGCACAGCCGACCATTCTGCCGGCGCCAGCGGCCCGCCTCGATATCCGACTGGTAGAAGTCGCCGGTTACCGTCCCGTCCTCGGCCAGGGTCAGATGCATCGGGCGAGTGTAGGGCTGGGCGGGGTCGACGCTGAGATCCACCGTCCACGCACCCGCCAGCTGCGCCGGATCGACGGGAGCGGCCTGAAGCAGGACGACGGCGACAAGTGCGTTGAGCGACATGGATTCCTCCTCCGAACGGGTCAGCCTCACACGCCGCATCCCACCCGGTCAAAAGCCGGATCGTCACACCCCGTTAACCGCGCCTAAAGGGCGATCACGCGAGTGTGCGCGCGAATGGCAGGCCCGCGCACCAGCACCGCGATCGGACGAACCACGGCGGCTCTCGGCGCCGCCGGGACGATCGCGCTCGCCCCGATCGCAGGCGCCGTCCTCCCCGCCTTCGCCCAGGAGGCTGCAGCCGCCCTGGACCCCATCACCATCCGCGTCGGCGCCAATGACGGCTTCACCCGGGTCGAGTTCGCGGGGATCGTCGGATCGCGCTCGCGAGTACGCCGGGACGGTCAGGTCGTCGTCGTGCGGATCGGCTCGACCGCCGCCCCGGACGTCAGCCGGCTGAAGGTCGATCCGCCGCCCGGAGTGGAGAAGGTCGAGACGCGCGCGGCGCTGGACGCCACCGAACTGGTCATCACCCTGGCCGAGGGGGCGGACGCCCGCACCGGCACCGACGACGGCGCGGTGTGGCTGAACCTCTATCCCGCAGGAGCAGCGCCCGCTGCCCCCGCGGGCGCCGCCGTGCCCGCGAGCGGCGCGGTGCCGGTCGTGGCGACGAAGACCGCCGAACAGGTCAGCCTGTCCTTCGGCTGGGGCGCGCCTGTCGGGGCCGCCGTCTTCCGCCGCGGGGACGCGGTCTGGGTCGTGTTCGACACCGCCGCCCGCATGGACATGTCGAAGGCGCGCGACCTCGGTCCCGCCGGCGAGGCGCGCTGGGCCGTGGGGCCCGACTATACCGCCGTCCGCATTTCCGCCCCGGCAGGCCTCGCGGTCTCGGCGGTCGGGGAGGGCGCGACCTGGAGGATCGTTATCGGCGGCCCGACCGCGGCGACGCAGAGTGTCCAGGTCGATCGCGACGACACGGCCGAGGCCAGCCTGGTCGCAAACATGGCCGGGGCGACCAGGACCGTCTGGTTGACCGACCCGATGGTCGGCGACCGGTTCGCGGCCGTCACGGCCCTGGCGCCCGGCAAGGGGTTCGCCGACGAGCGCCGCACGGTCGACCTGACCCTGTTGCCGACGGCCCAGGGCCTGGCGGTCGAGACCCCGACCGATGACCTGTCGATCAAGGCCGAGGGCGATCTGGTCACCCTGACACGGCCCGGCGGACTGACCTTGTCGCCGCCGTCGATGGCGCTCGAGGCGGCCGCGCCGCCCGAAGACCATGCGCCGCGAAAGGCCGAGTTTCCGGCCCTGATCCTCTCCGAATGGGCCGATCCGGGCGAGGAGGGCTTCTCTTCCCGCTATCGCAAACTTCAGGACGCGGCGGCGCAGGAATCCATCGCCGCCTCCGACAATCCGCGGGCGCCGATCGAGGCGCGGCTGGCCCTGACGCGTTTCCTGGTCGGATCCGGTCTGGGGTTCGAGGCCATCGGCGTGGTCAACTCGATGTTCGCCGAGACTCCGTCCCTGCAGGGCGAGCCGGAGCTGCGCGGCCTGCGCGGCGCCGCGCGCGCCTCCATCGGACGGCTGGAAGAGGCGACGCTGGACTTCTCGTCGGGCGCGCTCGCCGGCGACCCCTCGACCAAGGTCTGGCAGGGCTGGCTGGCCGCCGAACAGGGCGACTGGGAAGAGGCGCGGCGGTCCTTCGCGGGTGGGGCGGCCGCCATCGACGGCTTCCCGCCGGTCTGGCGCGCACGGTTCGGCGCGGCCCATGCCATGGCGGCGCTGGAGACCGGCGACCTGAACGCCGCAAAGTCTTTGCTGGCCTACAGCTTCTCGCAGGACGCGCCTGCCGCCGATCAGCTGACGGCCCGCCTCGTGCAGGCGCGGTTGTTCGAACTGGAAGGCGCCACCGACCGCGCGCTGGCCGTCTACAAGGCTGTCGGCCGCGCGCCGCTGGACGGGATCGCGACCCCGGCGAAGCTGGGCGTGATCCGCATCGAGCTGGCCAAGGGCACGATGACGCCGACGGCCGCCGCGGCCCAGCTCGAGCAGCTGAAGTGGCGCTGGCGCGGCGACGCGACCGAACTGTCGGTGATCCGCACCTTGGGCGGCCTGTATCTGTCGCAGGGCCGCTATCGGGAGGCGCTGGATACGCTGCGCGGCGCCGGTAAGCGGCTGGGCGACCTGCCTGGGGCGGTGGAGCTGCAGGCCGACCTGTCCAACGCCTTCCGCGCCCTCTTCCTCGACGGCGCCGCCGACGGGCTTCAGCCGGTGCAGGCCCTGGCCCTGTTCTACGACTTCCGAGACCTTACGCCCGTGGGCGCCGACGGGGACGAGATGGTGCGCCGTCTGGCCCGTCGTCTGGTCGACGTCGACCTGCTCGACCAGGCCGCCGAACTGCTGAAATACCAGGTGGATAACCGCCTCGAGGGCGTGGCCAAGGCCCAGGTCGCGACGACCCTGGCCACGGTCCTGCTGATGGATCGCCAGCCGGAGCCGGCTCTGCAGGCCCTGTGGTCGTCGCGCACAACGCTTCTGCCGACCGCCTTGAATGCGGAACGCAGGGCGCTGGAGGCCCGAGCCCTGATGGATCTGGGCCGCTACGACCATGCTCTGGAAACGCTCGACGACGACCGCAGCGCCGAGGCGCAACAGGTTCGGGCAGACATCTTCTGGAAGCAGGAAAACTGGGCGGGGGCGGCGGCGCTCTATGAAGCGCGACTGGGCGATCGCCATGCAAATACGGCCGCAGCCCTGACGCCGGACGAGGAGAGCCGTGTGATCCGGGCCGGCGTCGGTTATTCACTGGCGCGCGACACAGGCGCTCTGTCGCGACTGTCGCGGAACTATGCGCCGTTCAAGGACCGGGCGCGATCGGGGGCGGCGCTGAGGATCGCGCTCGACGGTCTGGATGGGATGGAGGGGGCGGCCAACGCCCAGGACTTCGCCGGATTGACCGCCGGCGCCGACACCTTCACCGGCTGGGTCAACCAGATGAAGACCCAGCTCAGAGAAAGAACGGGCGGGAATCGCGCTGCCGCGACGCCCGCCCGTCCGAGTGCTCCAGCCGCCGCGGCTCCCGCGGGCGGCTAACGGCCTGCAGTCTTACTTGTTGACCGCATCCTTGAGCGGCTTCGACACGCGGAAGCGCACGGCCTTGGAGGCGGCGATCTTGATGGTCGCGCCCGTCGCCGGGTTGCGGCCTTCGCGGGCGGCGCGGGCGGCCGTGTCGAAAACGCCCAGGTTGGAGATGCGGACATCGCCGCCGCCGGTCAGCGACGAGTGGATGTTCTTGACGATGGCTTCCAGCACGCGGCCGGCGTCGGCCTGCGAAACGCCCGCGTCCTTGGCGACGGCGGCGATGAGTTCAGCTTGAGTGGTCATTATGGGTCGTTTCCCGAAAAGCTCGCCCGTGATTCCGGGCGACGACGGGGGGATCAACACGCCTTTTGGGCGACTTGGCAAGCGCCAATGGCTCGCAAAGCCTTTGAGGGTGGGAACCTAGCCCGCCCCGGACGCCTGTCGGAAGCTCTCGACCAGGCTTCCCGCAACCAGTCTCCAGCCGTCGACGAGCACGAAAAAGATCAGCTTGAACGGGAGTGAAATCACCACTGGCGGCAGCATCATCATCCCCATGGACATGAGCACGCTCGCGACCACGAGATCGATCACAAGGAACGGAACGAAAAGGAGAAATCCGATTTCGAAGGCTTTCTTCAGCTCCGAGATCATGAAGCTTGGCACGATGACCCGGAGGGGAAGTTCCGCAGCCGTCGTCGGGGCCTCGATCCGGCTCAGTCGGGTGAACAGGGCGAGGTCCCCCTGGTCCACCTGGGCGAGCATGAAAGTCTTCACAGGTTCCGACGCCAGATCGAAGGCCTGAGGCAACTCCATCTGCTGATCCATCAGGGGTCGGATGCCCGAATCATAGGCGTCCTGCCACGTCGGAGCCATCACGATGGCGCTCAGAAAGAGGGCGAGAGACACCAGGACGGCGTTCGGCGGCGACTGCTGCATGCCCAGGGCCGTGCGCAGCAGGCTGAGCACCACGATTATGCGCACGAAGCTGGTGGTCATGATCACGATCGACGGCGCCAGCGACAGGACGGTCATCAGGCCGACCAGCTGGACGACCCGCTCGGTCAGGCCGGCGCCGGTGCCCAGATCCACGTTGATCGCCGCGCCCGCGCCTCCGGCGGCGGCCGCATCCTGGGCGAAGGCGGCGAGCGGCCACAGCAGGCAGAGGAGGGTGGTGATCGCGGAAAGCTTGAGCGCGTTCAGGAACTCCGCGCGGGTGGGCATGGCGAAGAGCTTCTCCCTCGCCCGGCGGTCAGGGGCGGCGACGGGGGGGCTCATTTCTCGACGCCCCTGGGCTCGATCAGCTCGCGACCCTCGCCCAGCAGGAGCAGCCGCTCCTCGTCGTCGATCCTGACCAGGACCAGACGGCGGGCGGGATCCAGCACCAGGGTCTCGACGACCTTCAGCCGCCGCTCGCCGCGCTCGGCGTTCAGCTTCGCCATGAGCTGCGGCGCATAGCGACGCGCGGCCCAGGCCGCCAGGCCGATCAGGCCCAGGGTGAAGGCGAGGCCGAAGATGGCGCGCGCGAGATCGAGGAAGTTCATTCTGGAAGGGCCCCGGCAGACGCGAGGACCTTTAACCAACGTGGTTAATGGCTCGTTTAGATAAGGCCTCGTTAACCATGCAGGCGGCATTTTATGCCTATCGCGAACGAGGACGATCCCGATGGGCGTCGCCGACATCCCACTTCTGAGCCAGATCAAGGGCCGCATGACCTGGCTGGACGAGCGCCAGCGTCTGATCGCCCAGAACGTCGCCAACTCCGATACGCCGGGCTACGTGGGCCGCGACCTGAGGGCGCCGACCGACTTCGCCGCCGCTCTGCGGGACGGGGGGGGGCTGCGCATGGTCCAGACCTCGGCCGGACATATGCCCATCGGCGGCCCGAACGGCGCGCCTGCGGCCCGTTTCACCTCGCAGGCCTCGCCGGATTCCGAAACCACGCTGGACGGCAATGCGGTGGTGGTCGAGGAGCAGATGCTGAAGATGGCCGAGAGCCGCATGGCCTATGACGCCGCGATCGGCCTCTACACCAAGTCGATGGCCATGATCGGCCTCGCGGCCAAGGTCCCGGGTCGATGAGCCGTAAGGGAAGCGCCGCGTGACCGACCCCATCAACGGCCGCAACGGCGCGCCGCGCAACAGCGCCATGGCGGTCGCAGCCTCCGCCCTGACGGCCCAGCAGTCGCGCATGCGGATCATCGCCGAGAACATCGCCAACGCCGATTCGACCGCCCCGACGGCAGGGGGCAACCCCTATCGTCGCCAGATCCCGGTGTTCGAGGCGCGTGGCATCGACGGGGCGACCGGCGTGTCCCTGGCCGAGGTGCGGCCGGACCAGAGCGACTTCCGCCGCGAGTACGACCCGACCCATCCGGCGGCCGACGGCGAGGGCTATGTCCTGCGGCCCAACGTCGACACCCTGATCGAGGCCATGGACATGCGCGAGGCGCAGCGGGCCTACGAAGCCAACCTGAACGTCATCGAGACGGCGCGGTCGATGGAAAGCCGCACCCTCGATATCCTGAAACGATAGGGCCTGACCGATGTCGATGAACCCGCTGATGGCGGCACGCGCCTACGCTCAGGCGCAGGGGACCGGCGGAGCGACGGCCGGCGCCGCAGTCGCGGGCGGGCCCGAGTTTTCGCAACTGCTGTCCAACGTCATGGGCGACATGACCCAGCAGACCCGCGTGGCCGAGGCCAACATGACCCAGGCAGTCCAGGGTCAGGGCTCGATGATCGACGTGGTCACCTCGATTTCCAGCGCCGAGGCCTCGCTGCAGACCGTCATCGCGGTGCGCGATCAGGTCATCTCGGCGTATCAGGAAATCATGCGGATGCCCATTTAAGGGGGGGATGGTGGTTGGTGGCTCGTGACCGGGCGCGCTACGGCCGTCTGACTTTTCTCAGCCAGCCGTCACCAGCCACCGCTAGCGGGGCTGGACGTCGAACGCCACGGTCAGCCGCTCTCCGCCGCCGGTGAACGGCTCGGTGCCGTGCCACATCCATGACGGGAACAGAGCCACGCGGCCCGGCTTCGGCTCGATCCAGTGTTCGGGCGGCAATTCCAGCCCGACGCCCAGCCGACAGGCCCCGAACCGCAACCAGCCCGCCCGGGGCTGATCCGGCGAGGGCTCCGGC
Source organism: Brevundimonas sp. (assembly GCF_031412435.1). Lineage (GTDB taxonomy): Bacteria > Pseudomonadota > Alphaproteobacteria > Caulobacterales > Caulobacteraceae > Brevundimonas. The sequence continues at coordinate 20,609 of NZ_JANODA010000012.1, read as the reverse complement.
GTCTCGACATAGAGGGCCGACGACACCCAGCCCCTGGGATGGATGTGATCGCTGTGGCGGCCGCCGGCCTTCAGCCGCACGGACCAGGCGCCGATGATCTCGAAGCCCCCGCCCGCACGGCGGCTCATCGGGTCGTCCCCGCCGGCCATGGCGCCGATGAACCGCTCGATGGGGTCGATCAGGGCGTCGAAGATGGCGTCAATGGCCGGATCGCCGGCGAAACGCGGATCGAGCGCCGCCTGCGCGCCCGAGCGGATCGACTGGCCGAACGGCTGAGCCTGGAAGGGATGCAAACCGCGCAGACCGGCCGCGGCCCTGGCCAGCCAGGATTCGCGGCCCTGACCGGCAGGCGTGGCCAAATCGAACGGGGCGGTCAGCCGGCGATAGTCCTCCGCGGACAGGGCGCGCCGGTCGCCGACCACCCGCCAGGCGGCGTAGCGCAGCGCCAGGGCGTACTGATCGTCCGGCGCGGCCGCCAGATGCCCGTCAAGCTCCGGCAGAGCGTCGCCGGATCGACCGCAGGCCATCAGGGCCGCCAGCCGCGCCACCCGCGCCTCGGCATCGCCCGGCGCGGCCGCTGCAGCAGCCTCGGCGTGCTTCAGCGCCAGAGCCGGATCGAAGCCCGAAGCGGCGACCGAAGCTCTCGAATCAAGAAAGGAAGGGTGGGATCCATTCAGCCACGGGGCCAGCCCCTGATAGGCAGCCTCGTCGCCTACGATGTCTCGCACGATGCCTGCGCGCAGGCCGACCAGCGCCGCGGTCGGCGCGAGCTGGATCCGGGCGTCGATCGCCGCCAGAGCCGCATGAACGTCCCCGCTCTGCATCCAGATCAGCTGGGCCTGGTCACGCAGGGCGTCAGCATAGTCCGGGCGCCGCATCAGGGTCTGGCGCAGGGCCTCTTCGGCCTCCGTCAGTCGGCTCGACGACACCAGGGCGCGGGCGAACACCAGCCAGGTCTCGGGCGCGTCGCCGCCCTTGGCGAAGGCGCGTTGGACAGCCGCCAGGGCCCCTTCTGCATCTCCCATGTCCCCGAGAGCGGCGGCCAGGTTGTGCTCAGCCACGGCGCTCGCGGGACGGGCCGCGACCGTCTGTCTCAGGGTCTGAAGGCGCGCTGCCGATTCGGGACCATGAGGCTTCACGGCTTTTGCGGCGCGCTCAGCGCTCACGACGAGCGCGAACGGACCGGGCCCCGCCCACGCTCAGCAGATAACTGCCTACCGCACCCTGACGGATGCGCACCGAGGCGCCGGGCGCGACCCGCGCGGTGACCCGCTCCATGTCGATTTGGCGCCAGGTCGAACCGTCGGCCAGAACGAAGGTCCACTGGCCCCGGCCATCCTGTCGTCCGCTGGTCAGGGTCGTCTCGATCGCGTCGACCGGGTCATCCTGTCGCAGGCGTCCGAACAGGTCGGCCGTGTCGAGATCCAGGCCGAACAGCCGGGTGCGGGTTTCGCGGGCCTGGACGCGGTCGATCACTGTGACCTCGCCCTGCTGTTCAGCGGTGTCGAACGCGGCTGCTGCAGCATCGAAGCAGGCCAGCCGCGCATCGGTCGCCGTGATCGCCCGGCAGGACAGAAGACCCTCAAGCAGCGCGGGTCTGGCGGGCGCTGTGTCCTGCGCATGGCCGGCCATGGGAGCGGCGAAAGCCGCCGCAGCCAAGGCCATGCCTGACAGTCGCGGAAACGAGAATCTCTTGCTCATGGTCGGTCTCCTCAAGAAGCGCGGTCACCGGCTTCTTACGCGATATTTTCGTCACTGCGGCAATGAGGCGGGTGCGTGGTCTGAATGTGACATTCTTTCACGAAAGCGTCGCGATTTGGCCATCCGCATTGACCGATCCCCGGGGTGCGGTAACGCTTTCGCCAAGTTCCAGATCTGCGTCCGCGCGAGTCCGGGACGGGCGGGCCAAAGGTCCGACCTGAAAACAAACTGCTCATGGAGAAGCCCCTTTGACCGACACCACCTATCGCCGCCGACTTCTCGGCACCTCGATGTTCGCCGGCGCGGCCATGGTCGCCGCTGCTTCTCTGATGGCCGCGCCCGCCATGGCGCAGGACGCCCAGGAAGACGACTCCGTTGACGACATCGTCGTCACGGGTTCGCGCATCGTCCGTCAGGACTATGTCGCAAACTCGCCGATCGTGACCGTTTCGCAGGAAGACTTCCAGGCGACGGGTTCGGTCAACATCGACACCCTGATCAACGACCTGCCGCAGTTCACGCCCGCCGCGAACGCCTCGTCGAACAACCCCTCGGCCGGTGGTCAGGCCAACGTGCAGCTGCGCGGTCTCGGCGTCGGTCGCACCCTGGTCCTGATGAACGGCCGTCGCGTCGTTCCGTCCAACGCCTCTTCGGTTGTCGACCTGAACATCCTGCCGACCGCCCTGATCTCGAGCATCGAGACGATCACGGGCGGCGCCTCGTCGACCTACGGCTCGGACGCCGTGGCCGGCGTGCTGAACTTCCTGCTCAACAACGACTTCGAAGGCGTCCAGCTGGACTTCCAGTACGGCGAATCCGACCGTAACGACGCCGGCACCGACTCGGTCAGCCTGACCGTCGGCGGCGACGTCGCAGATGGTCGTGGCCACGCCGTTCTGTCGCTGGGCTACTCGAACCGCGAGCTCATCTTCAACCGTGACCGCGAGTTCTCCTCGATCGGCGGATTCTCGGGCGCCTCGCCGCTGGGTTCGACCGTCTTCGAAGGCACCAACCTGCCCAGCGCCGCCGCTGTCACGGCCGCGATCACGGGCGCCCTGCCCAGCCACACCTTCGGCTTCAACAACAACGGCACGCTGTTCGCCTACCAGGGCGCGCGCGACTTCATCAGCCCGGGCGGCAGCGACTATGAAGGCTTCCGGACCCCGGGCCCGCTGCAGCAGACCGACTTCATCTACACCACGGCCGGCCTGAACTACATGATCCTGCCGCAGACGCGTTACAATGCGTTCGCGTCGGCCAGCTACGAGATCAACCCGGCCGCGGAAGTCTACACCGAGTTCCTGTTCTCGCAGTACGACACCGCCAACGTCCTGGCCGCCACGCCCGCCGCGACGGGCACGGGCTTCCGGGTTCCGACCACCAACCCGTTCATCTCGGCCGAACTGCGCTCCGTTCTGAACAGCCGTCCGAACCCGACCGCCAACTTCCAGCTGAACAAGCGTTTCAACGCTCTCGGCCCGCGCCAGGGTGCGGAATCCTACTCCGTCTACCAGATCACCACGGGCATCCGCGGCGACCTGGCGGGAACCCGCGACTGGACCTACGACGCCTATCTGTCCTACGGCCGTGTCGACAACGTCACGACCCAGTCGGGCAACGTCTCGCGTTCGGCGGTCCAGCGTCTGCTGGACGCGGCTGACGGCGGCGCATCGCTCTGCGCCGGCGGCTTCAACCCGTTCGGCGAATCGGCCCTGAGCGCGGCGTGCGCGGCCTACATCGGTCGTCTGTCGAAGAACACGACGGTCACCGACCAGCGCGTCTTCGAAGTCAACCTGCAGGGCGGCATGTTCGACCTGCCGGCCGGTGAAGTCCGCGTCGCCCTGGGCGGCAGCTTCCGCGAACAGGACTACCGCTTCGTCGCCGACTCGGGCCTCTCGGCCACGGCCCTGCTCCCGACCGCTTCGGGCGCCCTGACCAACCAGTTCGACAACGCAGGCTTCAACGCCGGTCAGTCGCTGTCGGGTTCGGACCAGGTCTATGAAGGCTACGGCGAAATCCTGATCCCGCTGCTGGCCGATCTGCCCTTCATCCGCAGCCTGGAGACCAACCTCGGCTACCGCGTCTCCAGCTATGACTCGGTGGGCAAGGTCGACTCCTACAAGGCGGACCTGAACTGGGAAATCGTGGACGGCCTGCGTGTTCGCGGCGGCGTCCAGCGCGCCGTGCGCGCACCGTCGATCGGCGAGCTGTTCGGCCCGCAGAACGTGAACTTCCCGAACGTCGGCACCCCGGTCTCGACCGCCGGCGCCCGTCAGTTCTCGGGTGACCCCTGCGACATCCGCGGCGCCTATCGCGCTCCGGGCGCCGCCGGTGCGGCCTCGGTCCAGACCCTCTGCATCGCGCAGGGCGTTCCGACCCAGATCATCGCCACCTACACCTTCCCGAACCAGCAGACCCAGGGCCTGACCGGCGGTAACCCGAACCTGTTCGAGGAAACCGCTGACTCGGTCACGGGCGGCATCGTGTGGCAGTCGCCGTTCTCCAACCCCTGGCTCTCGAACCTGTCCGGCTCGCTGGACTACTACAAGATCGAGATCGAGGACGTGGTCGGCACCGTGTCGGTCACCGAACAACTCCGTCGCTGCTACAACTTCGACGGCGCTTCGAACCCGACCTACTCGCCCACGAACACCTACTGCCTGCTGTTCCAGCGCGATCCGGGCACGGGTCAGCTGACCAACACGTTCGAGACCAACTCCAACCTCGGCACCCTGCGCACCTCGGGCGTGGACTTCCAGATCGACTGGCGCGCAGCGCTCGCCGACCTCGGTGCTCCGGACTGGGGTCAACTGTCCCTCAACGTCACGGGCACCTGGCTTGAGAACTGGGAACGTCAGGACCTGCCGGGCGCCGTCTTCACGGAGCGCACTGGCACGATCTCGAACTCGTTCGGCCTGACACTGCCCGAGTGGAAGTCCCTGACCTCGGTCAACTGGAACAACGGTGCGTTCGGCGTCGGCATGCGCTGGCGCTACCAGGGCTCGGTTGAAAACTTCAACAACCGCGCCAATGTCATCGACGGCATCCACTACTTCGACCTGAACGCCTCGTGGAACGTGAACGACGCCATCGCCCTGCGCGCCGGTGTCAACAACGTCACCGACGAGCTGGCCCCGGTCTACTCGCCGTCGGTCGCGTCCAACACCGACCCGTCGACCTACGACCTGCTGGGCCGTCGCTACTACGTCGGCCTGACCGCCCGCTTCTAAGGCGCGTCAAAGCTAAAAAGTCCGGGGCGGCCGAGCGTATCGGCCGCCCCTTTCTTTTGTCCGGAACGCGGCGCCGACGGCGGCCGCCGGGGACGTCAAACCGATCAGTCGGCGGGCGTCAAAATCGCCAACAAGGCAAAACTCGCCAGCCAGTGCTCGCCCATATAGTCGCCGGTCACATGAGGCAGGGCGGCGTCGAGGTGATCCTTGGCCGCCGTCAGCGCGACGACGCGGCGCGGGTCGTCTGGCGCCAAAGCCGAGGCTATGCCTCGCCAGCACCAGGCCCGGCTCAGGTTCAGACCGTCCAGATGGGCGATCTTGCCGTCCGACCGGTCGCTGACCGTGGCGGGGGCGAACAGGGTCGCAGGCTCGCGCTGATCGAGCCGTGGAAGATAGAGATCGAACCAGGATCCGAAGCCGTTTTCGCCGTTCACGCGACGCATCAGTTCGCCCACCATGAGGGTCGGCGACAGGAACTCGTCCTGCGACGGCTCCCAGGCCTGACAGTCGCGGTCGGCGGAATACCAGCGCACGGCGGCGGAGCGGCAGAGATCCGCCAACCCGGTGTCGCCGGCGCTTTCGGCGTAGTCCAGCGCCAGCCTCAGGGCGAAGGCTGTGTTGTAGTGGGTCCCCGTCCGCACCGGATAGGTCGAGATCGGCAGAAAGGCCTTGAACCGGTCGGAGAAGGCCTCGGCCAGAGGGCGCAGGGCATCGGCCCAGACGCGGCCGCGCGGGTCGGGGTGTCGATCGAGCTCGGCCTGAAGCCTCAACAGCCAACCCCAGCCATAGGGGCGTTCGAAGCCGCGACTGGAGGGTTTGGCCAGATAGGCGACCTCGTCGGCGACGTTTGCGGGCGTGAACAGGTCATCCGCGAGGCCGGCGATAGCTGCGGCCTCGGCCATGTCCGGGTGCAGGCGACGCAGGGTGAACAGGGTCCACCAGCCGTGGACGCAGGAGTGCCAGTCGAAACTGCCAAAGAAGATCGGGTGCAGGGCGCGCGGACCCAGCGCGTCCTCGGGCCCGTTCAGGACGTGATCCAGCTTGTTCGGATACTCCTTCGTCACATGACCGAGCGCTGCCCGGGCGAAGCGGGCGGCGGTGGCGGCGTCGAGGGTGTGGGACATGTCAGAACCGGAAGGCGAGGGCGTACATCAGGGCGATGTTGACCCCGAGCATGATCAGGGCGGTCGGGGCCTGGGCGCGGATGACGCCGTTGAAGGCGGCGTTCCGGTCGGGCAGCTCCAGCAGGTTGGCCGGCACCACGTTGAAGTTGGCCGCCATGGGCGTCAGCAGGGTGCCGCAGAAGCCGGCCAGCATGCCGATGGCGCAGACGATGGCAGGATCGCCGCCGAACTGTCCCACCACGAAGGGCAGGCCGATGGCCGCCGTCATGACCGGGAAGGCGGCGAAGGCGTTGCCCATGATGACGGTAAACAGCGCCATGCCGAGGCAGTAGGCGATGACGGCGACCAGCGGCGAACTCATCGGCACGGCCTGGGTCACCACTTCGCCAACCACGCCGCCGACATTGGACGCCAGGAAGATGGCGCCGAGCGCGGCCAGCATCTGGGGCAGGAGCACGGCCCAGCCGATGGAATCGATCAGCCGGCGACCCTCGTGCAGCGGCGCGGTCGCGGGCGGCCGCAGCCAGGCCATGGCGGCGCCGAGCGCGATCAGACAGCCGAGCGCCAGGGCGATCAATGTGGTCTGGGTGGAGGAGAACAGGGCCGCGCCCCAGCCGGTGTGCTTGGCGGCCAGGGTCCCGCCGACCGCGACGACGGGCACGATCAGGGCCGGCAGGAACAGGGCATTGCCGCGCCGGGACGCGCTCTCGCGTCGCTGATCCGGCGTGGTCGTCTCCGGCTTGCCGACGCCGAGTTTCGACAGGCCGGCGAGGGCGACGAGGGCCACGACCAGCAGACCGTTGCCCAGCCCGCCAAGGTACGAGCCGAACAGCATGGATCCGGCGAGCAGACCCCAGAACAGGGCGCTGCGGATCCGGGTCGGATGGCTCGCATCGCGCAGGGTCAGGATGGCGAAGGCGAGGAACATCAGCCCGACGAGGATGTAGACCTGATCCAGGGTGATCATTTTCCGGCCTCCGAGGTTTGCCCGGATTGGCCGCCGGCGATCGCCTTGCGCACCTCCCGGTCGAACATCAGCAGCCGCGCGCCGTGGACGAGGAAGGCCGCGATGGCGGTGGGGATGGCCCAGACCGAAAGCTGCAGCGGCTCGACGATGATGCCGGCCTGTTCGAGGAAGCCGACCATCAGGATGATCGAGCCGATGGCGATGAAGATGTCCTCGCCGAAGAAGAGGCCGATGTTGTCCGTCGCGGCCGACATGCCCCGAATGCGAAAGCGGACGGCGTCGGGCAGGGTCCCGCCGGCCTCGATCTCGGCGGCGCCTTCAGCCATGGGGGCGACCAGCGGCCGGACCATCTGGGGGTGGCCGCCGAGCGAGGTGAGGCCAAGCGCTGAGGTCCCCTGACGGATCAGGAGATAGACGAGCAGCAGGCGCCCTGCCGAGGCGGCTTTGACCTTCGCGATCAGCATCCGCGCGCGCTCCTGCAGACCGGCGCGTTCCAGCAGGCCGATGACGGGCAGGATCAGCCAGACGACGTGGAAATAGCGGTTGTCGTTGAAGGCCTCCCCGAAGGCGGCGAGGGTCGCGACGCCTGCCTGGAACAGGGCGGCCAGGCTGACGCCGGGGGCGATGGCCGCGCAGACGCCGGTGACGATGGCGGCGGCCAGGATGACCAGAAGCGGATTGATCCGCGCCACGAAGCCCGCGACCACGACCAGTATTCCGAGCAGCACGAGCATCGACGATTCCCCCCGAGTGTCGGGGGGCACCGTGCCTTATTCCCTCTCCCAGTGGGAGAGGGAGCGTTATCCAAACCCGCCGCCGCCGGGGGTCTGGATGACGAAGACGTCGCCAGGGGCCATCGAGGTCTCGGCGGTGGACCCCAGCACCTCCACCGAGCCGTCCGCGCGCTCGATACTGTTCGCCCCGACCTCTCCCGGTTCGCCGCCCGCCGCCCCGAAGGGCGCGATTCGGCGGTGACCGGACAGGATCGCCGCCGTCATGGGTTCCAGGAAACGCACCCGACGGGTGGCGCCGTCGCCCCCCTTCGCCGCACCCGCCCCGCCGGAGCCCCGGCGAATGGCGAAGGCCTCCAGCAGGACGGGGAAACGGGTCTCCAGCACCTCCGGGTCGGTCAGGCGGCTGTTGGTCATATGACTCTGGACCGCGTCGGCGCCCGGGGCGTCGGGACCGGCACCCGCACCGCCGGCGATGGTCTCGTAGTACTGGCGGGTGGCGTCGCCGAAGGTGAAGTTGTTCATCGTGCCCTGGCTGGCGGCGAGGATGCCGAGCGCGCCGTACAGGGTGTCGACGACGGCCTGGCTGGTCTCGACATTTCCGGCCACCACCGCCGCCGGATAGCGGGGATTCAGCATCGACCCCTCCGGCACGATGAGGGTGATGGGCTTCATACAGCCCTCGTTCAGTGGGATGGCGTCGTCCACCAGGGTACGGAACACATAGAGGGTCGCCGCCCGGGTGATCGACAGGGGGGCGTTGAAATTGGTCGGGCGCTGGTCGCTGGTTCCGGTGAAGTCGACTTTCGCCGTTCGGGCGTCGGGGTCCACGTCGATTTGGACGCGGATGACGGCGCCGTCGTCCATCTCGTAAGCGAACGAACCGGGCTTCAGGGCGGCGATGGCGCGGCGGACGGCTTCCTCGGCGTTCGACTGGACGTGGGCCATATAGGCCTCGACGACGGGGCGCCCGAACTCGGCGACCATGCGATTGAGCTCGTCGGCGCCGCGCTGGCACGAGGCGACCTGGGCCTTCAGGTCGGCCATGTTCTGATCGACGTTGCGGGACGGCCAGGGGCCAGAGGCGAACAGGGTCCGGGTCTCCGCGTCGCGTAGACGGCCGCCCTCGACCAGCAGGAAGTCGTCGATCAGCACCCCCTCCTGTTCGACCGTGGTCGAGGAGGCGGGCATGGAGCCCGGAGTGATCCCGCCGACATCGGCATGGTGTCCGCGCGCGGCGACGAAGAAGGCGGGCGTGCGCTCGCCGTTGAGGAAGACCGGCATGATGACAGTGATGTCGGGCAGATGGGTGCCGCCGTTGTACGGCGCGTTCAGCATGACGACGTCGCCGGGTCGCAGGGTCTCGCCCCGCGAGGCGAGAACGACGCGGATGCTCTCGCCCATCGAGCCGAGGTGCACCGGGATGTGCGGGGCGTTGGCGATCAGGGCGCCGGAGCCGTCGAAGATGGCGCAGGAGAAGTCGAGCCGCTCCTTGATGTTCACCGAGTAGGCGGTGGCGCGCAGGGCCTCTCCCATCTGTTCGGCGCAGGCCATGAACCGGCTGTTGAACACCTCCAGCAGGATGGGGTCGGCGTGGGTCCCGATGGGGGCGCGGCCGGCGCGCGGGGTGGTGCGCTCGAGGATCAGATTGGCCGATGGGTCCACGCGGGCCGACCAGCCGGGCTCGACGACGGTGGTGCCGGTGGATTCCAGGATGACGGCGGGGCCGGGGATGCGGGCGTCGGGGGAGAGGGCTTCGCGGTGGTGGACGGGCGTCGCGTGGTCGGCGCCGGCGAGGCGGACGGACACGGATTCGATGTGAGGCGGGCCCGCAGTCGGAGTGGCGTCAGTCCGGATCGTCGGCGCCTCCACTGCCGAGATCGCCTCGACCTCCAGGGTCTCGACCACCAGCGCCTTGTCCCCGGCGAAAAAGCCGAAGCGCCGGCGGTGCAGGGTCTCGAAGGCCGCGGCCATCCCGGCGGCGGGACCGAAGGGGACGGTCAGGGGGGTGTCGCTGCCGGCGAACTTGATCTCGGCGCGGGCCTCGGTGGCGATGGAGGCGGCGGGCAGGTCCTGGGCCAGGAGGTCGGCGCGGGCCTCGGCGTCGAGGGCGGCGATGCGGTCGGCGAAGGCCGTGTCGGAGGCGGGGGCCAGGGGCGCGGCGACGGTCGTCTGGCGGATCGTCCGGACGGACGCCAGGCCCATTCCGTAGGCGGACAGGACGCCGGCGAAGGGGTGCAGCATCACGGTCGTCATGCCCAGCGCATCGGCGACGAGACAGGCATGCTGGCCGCCCGCGCCGCCGAAGCAGTTCAACACATAGCCGGTCAGGTCGTGGCCGCGCTGGATGGAGATCGACTTGATCGCCTCGGCCATGTTCTGGACGGCGATGGCGATGAAGCCTTCAGCGAGGTCCTGCGGGTTCGTCGGGCGACCGGTGGCGGCGGCGACCAGGGCGGCCAAGGCGTCGAACTTTTCGGTGACGGCGGCGTGGTCAAGCGGCTGGTCGCCGTCCGGGCCGAAGACGGCGGGGAAGAACTCGGGACGCAGCTTGCCCAGCAGGACGTTGCAGTCGGTCACCGTCAGGGGGCCGCCGCGCCGATAGGCGGTGGGGCCGGGCACGGCGCCGGCGGACTCGGGGCCAACCCGCAGCCGCGAGCCGTCGAAACGACAGATGGAGCCGCCGCCGGCCGCCACCGTGTGGATCGACAGCATGGGCGCACGCAGGCGCACGCCCGCGACCACGGCGTCGGAGGTCCGCTCGAACGAACCGGAATAGTGGGAGACGTCGGTCGAGGTGCCGCCCATGTCGAAGCCGATGACGCGGTCGAAACCGGCGGCCTCCGCCGTCGCGGCCATGCCGACCACGCCGCCGGCCGGGCCGGACAGGATGGCGTCCTTGCCGCGGAAGGCCGAGGGGCTGGCGAGCCCGCCCGAGGACTGCATGAACATCAGGGGGACGTCGGGGCCGAGCGCCCGGCCGACGCGGGCGACATAGGCGTCGAGCACCGGCGACAGATAGGCGTCGGCCACGGTCGTGTCGCCGCGTCCGATCAGCTTGATCAGGGCGCCGACCTCATGGCTGACCGAGATCTGGGTGAAGCCGATCTCGCGGGCGAGGGCGGCGAGGCGGGTCTCGTGGTCGGCGAATTGCCAGCCGTGGACGAGGACGATGGCGAGGGCGCGGTAGCCGTCGGCGAAGGCGGCGGCCAGGTCGGCACGGGCGGCCGCCTCGTCCAGCGGCCGGTCGACGGCGCCGTCGGCGCGGACGCGTTCGTCGATCTCGATGACCCGCTCATGCAGCGGCTCGGGCAGGACGACGTGGCGGGCGAAGATGTCGGGGCGCGCCTGCCAGCCGATGCGCAGCGCGTCGCCGAAGCCGCGCGTGATGGCCAGGACGGTGGGCTCGCCCTTGCGTTCGAGCAGGGCGTTGGTGGCGACCGTGGTGCCCATGCGGATGTCGGCGACGAGACCGGCGGGCAGGGGGCCGGGCGGGGCGTTCAGGATGCGGCGCACGCCCTCGACGGCGGCGTCCTCATACTGGTCCGGGTTGTCCGACAGCAGTTTGGCGGTGGTCAGGGCGCCGTCGGGGGCGCGGGCGACGATGTCAGTGAAAGTGCCGCCCCGGTCGATCCAGAACCGCCACCCGTCGATCGCCGCGTCCGTCATGCCAGTTCCGGCCCGCCGGTCGGGTCGCGGGGATCGAGCGGCAGCCCCGCCTCCTGACGCGCCTTCAGCACCCGCAGCCAGCCGTGCATGGCCTCGCAATCCAGGCCGTGCATCATCAGCCGGAAGCCCGCCTGCAGCGTCGACAGGGTCACCAGGGGGTGGCCGTTCTTGACGAAATGCATGTGGTAGTCGGTGCCGAGGATGCGCCCGATGTAGATGCCGACGATCTCGTCCAGCTGCAGCGAATGGCTGGCCCGCATGAAGTCGGCGCGGGGCAGCATCAGGGCATACAGGGGCGTGTAGAACTCCACCGCCGTCTGGATGTCGATGCGGTTCAGCGGTCCGGTCGGGAAGGTCTCGAAATCCGGCTCGATGTCCGACAGCATGGAGAAATCGACCCGTTCCGGCGACGTGATCTCCTTGCCGGCGGCCCGCAGCGCGATGTTGAGCTCGATGATGAAGTTGAAGATGTTCAGGTCGTGCTGGAGGAAGACATTGTCCTCCAGATCCTTGAGCGTCAGGGGCTTCAGGGGCACGGTCTTGACCAGGGCCGGATCGATCCCGGCATTGGCCTTGAGGAAGGCCAGCAGCTCCGTCCCGACGTGGAAATGCCGCAGGATCAGGGTGTTGCACTCCGGCGACCCGAAGGTGCGCAGGCCCCAGTGGATGGACTTGTGCAAGAGGCCGTTCAGGTTCGGATAGCGCGGCGAGATCGCCCGCAGCACCTTCACCAGGCCGAAGAACAGGAAGACGAGCGGTCGCGAGACCGGGAACAGCCAGCGCCGCGACCACGACCGCGCCCCCAGCAACAGCGCCCGCTTGGCCTGCGGGTCGATCGGCAGGGAGTGGTCGAGATAGAGCGCCAGCCACGGGTCGGGATCGTTGGCGTCATAGCGGCGCGCGTCGAACGGATCGGTCTTCCACGCCGCCGTGTCGCCGCCGTCGGACAGGCTCACGCGGCGATCTCCTCGATCTGCAGGGTATAGAGGCGGGCGGTCACCTTCGCCGTCCTCACGATGCGTTCGGCGACGGCGGCGTCCGGAAGGACCATCCGCAGCATCTCCTCGAACTCCTGCATATGCTCGGCGTCGTTCTCGCCGTGGTACAGCAGGAACCGCACGGCCTCGTCGGGCAGGTTCAGCCGTTCCTTGACCAGCCGGCCCCAGGGCGCGGCCTTGATCGAGCCCAGCCCCTCGATGATGAACATGGCGCCGAGCAGGCCGAACGGGTCGGGCTTCGACGCCTCATGGAACATCCAGGCCGAGATGGCCTCGGAGCCGACGTTCTTGGGGGCCGAGCGGATCACCTCGACCTCGCCGCCTGAGCAGACGAAGTCGGCTTCCAGCAGGCGGAAGTCGCGATGCTCGGTGACCGCATGGCGCATCAGGGTCGAGCGCAGTTCGAGATGTCCCTCGCCGACGTTCGACGCGGCGCGCGACATCCACAGGGCACCGTCCTTCACCTGCTGGCGCAGGTTGATGAGGAACAGCTGGTAGTCGGCCAGTTCGAACCGGCCGCGCGTCAGCTTGCGGATCAGGGGCGTCGCCTCCAGCCGCTGTTCGAAGTCGGCGAAGACCACCGCGAGCTTTCGCAGGGTGTCCGCGACCTGATCGTCCACACGCGCCCCATCCGCCATCACACCACCTCGCACATCATGAACCCGACCATGGCCCGTCCGCTCTCGGGCACGATCAGCAGGACCTTCTCGCCCCGCTTCGCCCGGCCCGACTTCATGAACTCATCCAGCATGACCCAGATCGAGGCCGCGCCGATGTTGCCTACGGTCGGCAGGTTCGAGAACCACTTTTCCTCCGGGATCATGGCGGCGGTGCTCTTGAGGACACTGACGATCTCCTCCCGCAGCGACCGGGCCGAATAATGACACAGCAGGTGGTCGACCTGATCCGGGACGATCCGCCCCTGATCCACCTTTTCCAGCCAGACCCCGATCCAGGCGCGGATGACGATCTTCAAGAGCTCGAAGTCCTGCACCAGGGCCACCGATCCGGAGGCGTGGGCGGCGACCGGTCCGGCGTGGCTCCAGGCCGACGTCATGTCCGCCCGGTCAGCGAAGGTGGAGCCTGCCCACATACAGGGATCGAACCGACCGGCCAGGGAGGTCAGGTCGATCCATTCGACCTTCAGCGACAGGCCGTCAGGTCTCGGCCTCGGCTCCATCACCACCGCGCCCGCCCCGTCCGACAGGGTGAAACGCAGGAAGTCCGCCTCGACCCGCGCCCGACCCTTGGCGTCCAGAAGCGAGGTGCCCTCATAGAATTCAGGCCGGAACCAGCGGGAGGAGAACTCCCCGGCCGCCGCCGCCGCGACCTCGGCTTCTCCAGCCCGGACCTGCAGCCAGGCGCCCTTGGCCGCCATCAGGGCGGAGGCGCAGACGGACTGATAGCTGGCGATCTCGATGGGGCCGGCGCCGAGTTCGGCATGCACAGCGCTGGCGTGGCCAGGCACGATATAGTCGCCCTGGGTCGTCGCCGTGGCCAGATGCTTGAGGTCGCCGATCGACAGTCCAGCGTGGTCCAGCGCGGTCTTCGTCGCCGCCGCCGTCATCGCGGCGTTGGAATGCAGGGGGCGACCCTCGGGCGTCAGAGCGTAATGGCGCGTCTCGACCCCGTTCCAGCGCAGGGCGCGGCGACCCACAGCCGAACTTCGCCCCCCGATGCGGCCGATAAAATCCTCCATCGCCTCAACGCCGATCGGCGGACCGGGCAGGAAGGCGCCGGTCCCGGTGATGTAGACGTCGCGAAGCGTACCCGGAGACATGGCGCTCAATGCGCACAAATGCCCCCGGCGCCGCAAGCAGACGAAGTCTGACGAGGCCGTGAGCGGAACGCTGGGCGCGGGCCGAACGCTATCCCGCTGACACCTCAGGAACCGACGCATGCTCAAGGCTCGAAACTCGTCCGCCACCGTCGCCGTCAGCGACCTCGCCCGCGCCCGTGCCTTCTATGGCGAGACCCTGGGCCTGAACCTGTCGCCGGAGAGCGAGGGAGACGTCGCCATCTTCCACACGGGCGACACCCGTCTGGTCGTTTACGTCTCGGAGTTCGCCGGGTCGAACAAGGCCAATGCGGTGGTCTGGAGCGTGGGGGAGGAGATCGAATCCATCGCCTCCGACCTCGCAGCCAGGGGCGTCGTCTTCGAGCAGTACGACATGGACGGCGCGACCTATGAGAACGGAGTCCACAGGATCGGCGACTTCCGCATGGTCTGGTTCAAGGACCCGGACGGCAACATCCTGCACTTGAACAGCGCAGCCTGATTCCGACTTCAACCCGATTTGCGCCCCATTGCGTGTGCTAGCCGGACAGGCATGAAATACATCGTGCTCGCCGCAGCCATCGTCGCCGAAGTCATCGCCACGACAGCCATGAAACAGTCGGATGGATTCAGTCGCCCGTTGTGGACCGTGGTCACAGTCGTCGGCTACGCGGTCGCGTTCTGGTTCCTGTCTATCACGCTGAAATCGATTCCGACGGGCATCGCCTACGCCATCTGGTCGGGCGTCGGCATCGTGCTGATCTCTGCCGCGGCCTGGGCTTTCAACGGCCAGAAGCTGGATGCGCCCGCCGTCATCGGCATGACGCTGATCATCTCAGGCGTGGTGGTGATGAACGTCTTTTCGAAGACGTCCGCCCACTAGAAGGGATCAGCCCTCGATCGAGACCACCGCGCCCTGTTCGACGGGGCGGCGGCGGGTCTTGCCGCGCGCAAGCCAGCGCTTGATCTGGCGCTGGATCGGATCGTCGATCACGGCGTGGAAGGCGAAGGCGAAGCCCACGGCGGCCAGGACGCCCGCGCCCCAGATCGCCCACTGCACCTCCGTCGACACGGCGTATCTGGCGATCAGGACATTGGCGACGCCGAACCAGGCGATGCGCACCACTTCGTTGCTGATGAACATCGAGAAGGAGACGACACTGGCGCGTTCGACCAGTTTCGACGGGCGAAGTACGGGAATGGCGCCCGCCGCCAGGATGATCAGCGAGATGAAGGTCAGCGAGATCAGGGCGTTCTTGCCGTAGAACTGGACCACCGCCAGACCCACCGCCGCCGACACCCCGACGATCCGGGCCAGACGCGGCGCCACGAAAACCTTCTCCGACAGGACCGCCAGAGCCATGCCCAGGGCGAACAGCGGCAGGGCCCGCAGGAAGCCGAACTTCATCGGCATCTGATAGACGGGATAGCCGAGGAACTGGTGACACGCCGCATTGGCCAGCAGATAGACGAGCACCGCCGAGGCCAGCGCCGTCCAAGGCCCCATCCGCACCAGCGCCCGCAGGATGTAGGGGAACAGGATGTAACAGCCCACCAGGGCCGAAATCGACCAGCTCGGCGCGTTCCAGCCCAGGCCGCCGTGGATGCCGAAGGCCTGGGTCAGGGTCAGTTGGGCGGGCAGCTGGTCCCAGGCGAACCATTCCGGATTGCGCGGCGCGACGCCGATCGCCGCGCTCAACACCACCAGCGCCACCAGCGCCAGACCCATGATCAGATGGGCGGGATAGACGCGCAGGAACCGCTTGATGAAGAAGTCGCCGGGCGACATGGCGCCGCGTCCGACCGCCCCGCCATAGACGCGCATCAGCACATAGCCGCTGTCGATCAGGAAGAAGTTGGTCAGCAGGAAGCCGCCATGCTCGAACACCGGATGCAGGCTTTCCGCCAGCGGAACCGGGCCCGCCGCCTGGAAATGATGCAGGATGATCAGCGAGGCCACAATGAAACGCAGGGCGTCCAGCCACCCGCCGCGCGCGATGGGTGGTGTCTCGTTTCGGGTCGAAATCGCGGTCCAGGCCATGGGAAATCTCTCTTCTGAGGGGAAATCCGCAAGGGTCGGGCCGCTTTGCCCTTCTCTTCTTTCGTCATTCCGGGCGGAGAGGCGAAGCCTCGCAGACCCGGAACAAGGCGGCGCGCGAAAGCGCGAAATTGCCGCGCACGCGTCTGCTGAAACATTTCGCCTGCGCTCCGCTTCGGCGCCGCCTTGTTCCGGGTCTCCGCTGCGCTGCGCCCGGAATGACGAAAGGAAAGGAGGTCCACCGCTTGCCTTTGCCCTCGGCGAACATCGGTCTAGGCTGCCGGCTTCAGGGGGCTGGATGACCGACGAAGATCCGCGCGAGGGACGCATCCGGCTGGGCCGGCGCCGCGAGAAGGCGACCGAGAGCCTCGACGCCATCGAAATGGCCGAGGACGCCATGGAGGCGGTCGAGGAAACCATGGGGCCGCCGGACCCGGCCGTCCTGCTGGTCGAGGAACAGCGCCGGCTGATCAAGGCCCAGGTCTCCAACGAGCGGATGGGCTTCGTCCTGCGCGTCATGACGGCCCTGGTCGGCGTGGCCTTTGTGGCGGGCCTGGCCATGATGGTCTGGACCGCCGCCAATTCGCGCGCGGTGGTCGTGGATCCGTTCGACAGCCCCTACGGCCTGACCCGGCGGGGTCACACCGGACAGGTCATCGCCCGCAACGTATCGGATGTGGTCCAGACCATCGGCGCCGACGCCCGGAATTCGTCGGAGAATCGCGCCGTCGCCCTGAACTGGACCCGCGACGTGGCGGTCGTCGTGCCCTCGACCGGCGTGTCGATCGGCGAGATCGACAAGCTGTTGCGCGGCTGGTGCGGCAAGGAGACCCATATCGGCGGCGCCCTCACAGTCAGCGTCGACGGCGAGGTGTCCCTGACCATCCGCGCCGACGGCGTGCGCGGCCGCACCTTCACGGGGCCGGAATCCGAGATGCCGCGCCTGATCACCGAGGCGGCGGAATATATCTACGGCCGGTTCGAGCCCCAGCTGTTCGCCAGCTATCTGCTGGCGACCCAGCGGTACGAGGATGCAGAGCGGTTCATTCCCGGCGCCTATGCCGGCCACCCGGGATCGCGCGGAGAGCTCGCCTATGACTGGGCGCTGCTGCTGGCGACGCTGGGGCGGCCCACAGAGGCGGTGGAGAAGCTGCGGCTGGCGTTGCAGTACCTGCCCGACGATCAGGAAGTCTGGGAGATGCTGATCGCCACCCTGTTCGATGCAGAGGGCGAGGAGGCCGCGGCGCGGGCGGGACGGCAGATGACGGCCAGTTCCCTCGCGAACGGCGCGCCGATGGAGAGCGCCAACTACCTCCTGCTGCTTCAGGACTGGACCCGGGCGATCGAGATCGCCGAAGCCGACGTCGCCGAGACCGGCGGGGAGGGGGTCCTGGGCGGACAGGAGATCACACTGGCCGATTCCGAAGGCCGCCGTCACGACTACGCCGGCGCCTTGCGGCATCTCGCGGGGGCGACGCCCGATGATCCCCTGACCCACGCAGCCCGCCAGATGATCGAGACCTATCGGGCGCTGGCGCTGAACGACCGCCCCGCCGCCCGGGTCGCCGCCGAGGCGCTCGACGTCCTGTGGCAGGCGGACGAAGACGTCGCCTTCACCTTCTACGAGGCGCCCTGTTTCCTCGGTCTGGCCGAGGGGTTGTCGGGCCGTTACGCCGAAGCCGAGGCCGCCTTCGTGCGCGGGGACCGCTACGTCGCCTGCGCCGCCTTCCGCGCAGACGTGCTGGAGGCGCGGGGTCTGCAGGCCGAAGCGGACCGCCAGTACGGCGTCGCCATCCGCCTCGCGCCGTCCCTGCCGTTCGCCTACCAGCGCCGGGGCCTGGCCCTGCTTGCGCGTGGCGACAGCGCCCGCGCCCTGACCCGCTTTCGCGATGCGGCGGCACGCGGTCCCCGCTGGGCCGACCCGCTGAAGGGCTGGGGCGACGCCCTGGCCGCCCAGGGTCTCTGGGCCCAGGCCGCCGCCAAATACGCCGAGGCGGAGGCGTTCGCCCCGCGGTGGTCCGAACTCCACCTCGCCCACGCAGCGGCGCTGGAACGGCTCGGGCGGCGGAGAGAGGCCGAAGAGCAGATCGAGAAGGCGGCGTCCTAAGGTCCTTCTCCCCTTGCGGGAGAAGGTGGCTAAGCGAAGCGAAGTCGGATGAGGGGTATGTTTCCACCTCTCCAGTCTGGCCGATGAGAGCCGGTCTGGTGACGCACACCCCTCATCCGTCCGCTCCGCGGCCACCTTCTCCCGCAAGGGGAGAAGGGAATTCTGTGCTGACCCAACGCCGCCGCTAACCCCCCGTTAACCACGCTCCCGGCATTTTCTGCCGAGTATCCCCGGGGTGTTGGACGATGAGCGGCGCGGAAGTTCTGGATGTGGGCCGCGACGCCCTGTGGCTGACGATCCAGCTGTGCGCCCCCGTGCTCCTCGTCGGCCTGATCGTCGGCGTCGGCATCGGCCTGTTCCAGGCCCTGACCCAGATCCAGGAACAGACCCTGGTCTATGCGCCCAAGATCATCGCCATCTTCATCTCCCTGCTGCTGTTCCTGCCGCTGATGGGGGGCTTGCTCGGCGCCTTCATGCGGACCATCGCGGCGCGCATCTCGGGCATGTAGCGGGGCCGCATGGAGCCCTACGCCACCGCCGATCAGGTCTGGGCCGGCGGGCTGATCTTCGCCCGCATCGGCGCCATGATCCTGACCCTGCCCGGCATCGGCGAGACCTACGTCCCGCCGCGCATCCGCCTGTCGCTGGCCCTCGTCATCTCGCTTTGCCTTTGGCCCGTGATCGGCGGCGCCCTGCCGGCCCTGCCCGACAGCCTGGGCGCCACGGTCGGCTGGGTCATTCGGGAGGTCATCACCGGCCTGATGATCGGCACCATCCTGCGGATATTCACCAGCGCCCTGTCGACCGCCGGCGAGATCGTCTCGCTGCAGACCACGCTCAGCTTCGCCCAGACCGCCAACCCGCTCATGGGCGGCCAGAACACCACCATCGCCGCCTTCCTGATGCTGTTCGGCACGGTCCTGGTCTTCGCCACCGACACCCATCACCTGTTCATCGCCGGGCTGGTGGGATCCTACGAGCTGATCGCCCCGGCCCGACCCCTGATCGCCGCCGACTTCGCCGAGCTTGCCATCCGGACCGTGGGCGACAGTTTCATGCTGGGCATACAGCTGTCGGCGCCGGTCATCGTCTTCGCCCTGATCTTCAACCTCGCGGCGGGTCTGGTCGGGCGGGTGATGCCGGCCTTCCAGATCTTCTTCGCCGCCGCCCCGCTCAGCATCATCCTGGGTCTGTCGATCTTCGCCCTGTCGCTCGGCGTGCTGGGAACGGTCTTCATCGACCGCTACCGCGCCCTGGCCAACCTGTTCGTCTCGGGAGCGGTCGGTGGCTGACGACAAGGATCCCGACTCGAAGACAGAAGAGGCGACACCCCAGAAACTCGAGGAAGCGCGAAAGAAGGGCGACGTCGCAAAATCCGCCGACGTCGCCCCGGCCCTCAGTCTGCTTGGAGCCACCGCCGTCATCGTCATGGGCGGCGGCTATTTCGCCACCTCGATCGCTGAGTCCTTCATCCCCTATATCGCCTCGCCTCACCTGCTGCTCGGCGGGCTGGAGGCGGGCGCCGGGGTCGAGATCGGCATGAACGCCATCTGGGCCGTCGCGCCGTTCCTGGGCGCCGTCATGCTGGCCACCATCATCGGCGGCGTCAGCGGCAACGTCTTCCAGTCCGGCCTGCTGTTCTCGGCCGAGAAGATGAAGCCCAAGTGGGAGAAGGTCAGTCCCATGGGCGGGCTCAAGCGCATCTTCGGCCCCGATGGCCTGATGCAGTTCGCCCAGACCTTCGCCAAGCTGAGCGCCGTGTCGGTCATCTGCTGGATGGTGCTGAAGCCCCACGCCCGCGAGTTCGAGAACATGGCGGCCATGTCGCCGCTGACCATCCTGCCGCTGGCGCGCGACATGATGATCGCCCTGATGGCCTCGACCCTGGTCTTCCTGGTTCTGGGCGCCGGGGCCGACTTCATCTGGCAGAAGATGCGCTTCGCCAAGCGCCAGCGGATGACCAAGGAAGAGGTCAAGGAAGAGTACAAGAACACCGAGGGCGATCCGCACGTCAAAGCCAAGCTGAGGCAGATCCGCATGCAGCGCAGCCGCCAGCGGATGATGCAGAACGTGCCCGGGGCCACCGTCATTGTGACCAACCCGACCCACTATTCCGTGGCCCTGCGCTACGAGCCCGACAAGGGTGACGCCGCGCCGATCTGCGTCGCCAAGGGCGTCGACGCTGTCGCCCTGCGCATCCGCGAGGTCGGCCGCGAGCACAATGTTCCGATCGTCGAGAACGTGCCCCTGGCCCGCGCCCTCTACGC
>NZ_JANODA010000011.1:0-33073 GCF_031412435.1 Brevundimonas sp. | reverse complement strand
AGCCGGCCTTCTTGTTGGCGCTAGCCTTCAGCCCCGCCAGCGGTTTCAGCTTCGTCTTGCCGGCCTTCTTCTGCTCCAGAGCCTTGCCGGGCAGGTTGGACAGCATCTCGGCGCGTTCGGCCTTTTTGATGACCTTGCGCGGGGCAGTCTTGGCGTCGCCCTTGTAGCGTTCAGGGCCCGATTTGGAGCCGCCCGGAGCATAGGGGTTTTCGCTGCCCGACTTGACGATCAGACGGATCGGCGTGCCCGGCAGGTCGAAGCTTTCCCGCAGATTGTTGACCAGATAGCGCTTGTACTGTTCCGGCATGGCCTCGGCACGGCTGGCCATCAGCACGAAGGTCGGCGGGCGGGCCTTGGTCTGTGCCATGTATTTGGGCTTGATCCGCTTGCCGTCGACGGCGGGGGGCGGATGCCTCTGGGTGGCCATGGACAGCCAGGTGTTCAGGTCCTTGGTCTTGACCTTGACCGACCAGGTCGCGTGGGCCTGAAGCACGGCGGGCATCAGACGCTCAACGCCGCGGCCGCTGTGCGACGACAGGGCGACGAAGGGCGAGCCCTTCAGCTGGGGCAGCTTGTCCTCGGCCATCTGGGTCAGCTTGGCCAGCTTGGCCTGCGGGCTCTCCTCGAGGTCCCATTTGGCGGCGACATAGACCAGCGCCCGGCCCTCGCGCTCGACCAGATCGGCCAGCTGCAGGTCCTGGACGTCGAAGGCGTTGTCCTTGTCCATCACCAGCACGACGACCTCGGCATAGGTGATGGCGCGGATCGTGTCGGCGACCGACAGCTTCTCCAGCTTCTCCTGGACCCGCGCCTTGCGGCGCATCCCGGCCGTGTCGACCAGGCGGATGTTCTGGCCCTCGTACTCCCAGTCGACCGAGATGGAATCGCGCGTGATCCCGGCCTCGGGGCCCGTCAGCAGCCGGTCCTCGCCGATCAGACGGTTGATCAGGGTCGACTTGCCGGCGTTCGGGCGGCCGATGATGGCGATGCGGATCGGCTTGTCAGGCTCGTCGATCTCTTCGATGAAGATGTCGACAGAGGCGTCGCGGATGGCGGCATAGAGGTCAGCCATCCCCTCGCCGTGCTCGGCCGAGATAGCGACCGGCTCGCCGAAGCCCAGCCGGTAAGCCTCGCCCACACCGCCGCCGCTCTCGCGGCTCTCGGACTTGTTGGCCAGCAGGATGACCGGCTTGGACTGGTGACGCAGGCGTTCGGCGAAGATCTCGTCCAGCGAGGTCACGCCTTCGCGCGCATCCATCATGAACAGGATGACGTCGCCGTCCTCGATGGCCAGCTCGGTCTGCTCGCGCATCCGGCTTTCAAGGCTGTCGTCGGTGACATCCTCGTAGCCCGCCGTGTCGATCAGCGTCAGGTCCATGTCGCCGATATTGCCGTCGGCATAGCGACGGTCGCGGGTCACGCCCGGGCGATCATCGACAAGCGCAAGGCGCTTGCCGACCAGCCTGTTGAACAGTGTCGACTTGCCCACATTGGGGCGGCCGACGATGGCGAGCTTCAGTGCCATTTTAATTCCGCTCATCCCCGCGAAAGCGGGGACCCAGTCCTTTGGGCGATCATAGCCGCCATTGAGCGCCGATAGAAATCCAACACTCGTGCGTCGCTTAAGCACTGGATCCCCGCTTTCGCGGGGACGAGCGGAGGGCCGCGTGTAGTCAGCGAATGCTGACCAGTTCGCCGTCGTCGGTCAGGGCGTAGAGGGCGCCGTTGTAGGCGGCCGGGGCGATATAGGCCGGCGCGCCGAGGTTCAACGTAGCCGTCAAGGCGCCGGTCTTCGGATCAAAGGCCACGGCCTCGCCGTCCGAATTGACCAGAACCAGACGGTTGGAGGCCAGGATCGGACCCGACCATTCCGGCCGCACGGTGCGGTCGAAGAATCCCATGAATCCGCCTTCCTGACGCACGCGGCCCTCGTTGAGGTCGCGGGTCCAGTAGACGGCGCCCGAGTCGCGGTTGATCACAGTCAGTTCCCCCGACTTGGACACCACATAGACGACGTCTCCGGCCGGCAAGGGTGCGTTGACGCCCGCGACCGGCAGGGTCCACTTCGGCTGACCGGTGCGGATGTCCATGGCTTGCAGCACACCGGAGTGGCTGACGGCGTAGACGAAGCCGCGCGAGATCACCGGACGCCCGGCGATGTCACGGATCTCCGACAGGGCGCTGGTGCGGCTGGTGCGGGACAGGACCTGGTTCCAGACGGGCTGGCCATTGGTGGCGCGCAAGGCGACCACTTCACCCGACGAGAAGGGTGCGATGACCGTGTCACCGCTGACAGAGGGGCTCGACGCGCGCATGACGCGGGCCGGCTCGACGATGCCGCGGTAGGACCAGTCCTGCAGGCCGGTCGTGGTGTTGAAGGCGATGATCTGGTTGTCGACGTCCACGACATAGACGCGATTGCCCGCGACCGTCGGCGCGCCGTGGATCGGCACATCGACCGGCTGGGCCCAGACGACCGCGCCCGTGTTGGCGTCCAGCGCCGTCATGGTGCGATAGCCCGAGGCGACAAACACCTTGCCGCCGCCGACGGCCACCCCGCCGCCGAAGCCGCCGCTCAGCGATCCGCCGCCCTGGCTGACGAAGGGAATCGGCAGGCCGAAGGCGGAGACGCCGCCGGCCGCTTCCCGACCGGTCGGCTTGACATCGACCTTCCAGACCACCTCGCCCGTCGCGGCGTCCACGGCCGTGACCGTCGATTCGCCGTCCATGACGAAGACCTTGCCGGAGTCGGCGACGACCGGCGCCATCACCTGACGCGTGCGGGTCGAGCCTTCGCCGATCCGGCGACGCCAGCCGACGGTGAACTGCGGCGCGGCGATCACATGCTCGATCGAGGCCTCGGCGTTTCCGCCCGGCATCGGCCAGGAGGTCGCGGCCACGGGGCCGGGAAGGAAGAAGTCGCGTCCGGCCAGACCGGCCGAGGGGGCCAGTTGCTGCTCGAAGGACAGGATCGAGATTCGCTGTCCCTCGCTCGCTGTGGCCTGGGGTTCGTCGTCCTGACCCAGGCCGAACGGCAGGATGCGCCGGGCCGAGGCGCAGGACGCCAGAGAGGCGGCCAGCCCCAGGACGATGGCGGTCTTCAGTACGCGCGTTACGGTCGTCATCCGAACTCCGGTCGTCATCAGGCGGGTCTTCACTGTTGGGCAGCCGGAGCGGCCTGAACTTGAGCGGCTTGGGCGAGTTGTTCAGGGCTCGGACCGGCCGGAGCGGCCGGCGGCGTCACGGACTGGGCAGCAACGATGGCCGGCAAGCCCCCGGCGCCCCCCGCATCGATCATGCCGATGGCGGCCTGGGCGCGCTGACGCACAGAATCAGGCACGTCCTGACCGAGCGTCAGCAGCACGAACACTTCGCGCGCCTCTGCGGGCTTGTTGAACTGCAGGCGGGCCATGCCCAGCGCTTCCTGGGCGAAGGGCAACATCGGCCGGCCTTCCTTGGTCAGAGGCTCCAGCCTGGCTTCCAGATCTTCCAGGGTCGCGCCGTTGTCCATCATCAACAGGACCGACTTGTAGACGGCTGTGTCGTGAAGCAGCGGCTCGCCCGAGGCCTTGGCGGCGTCGTCGAACAATTGGATGGCGTCCGGAATGCGGTTGGCGGCGACCGCGAGGCCGGCGCGCTGCTGCAGGGCGAGGGCCTTGTAAGCTCCATTGCCGACCTTCTCCGCTTCGGCGAAGGCGGTCTCCGCTCCGGCCGAGTTGCCGGTCTGCAGGGCCTCTAGGCCGCGCTGATAGGCGATGGAGCCCGCGTTCGCGCGGCTGGTCTGGAAGCTCTGCCAGCCCCACCAGGCCAGCGCGGCGACCAGGGCCACCAGCAGAATTCCGCCCGCGATGGGCAGCCAATTACGCGCGAGGCGCTTGAGGCGTTCGGAGCGGATGTCCTCCTCGACCTCTTCAAAGACATCAGTCACTAGCGGAGCCGCCCCAAAAAACGCTGAAAAGCCAATCGGCGCGGACCCTAGAGGGTCGCCCTCGCCCTCGCAACGCCTCTTGAAGACAAGACGGGGACTACGGCAGAGCCGGCTTTTTCGAGAAGTAGGTCTCGACTTCGGCAGGAAAACGGCGGGCCTTCACATCGGCCGCATAGGTTTCGACCGCCCGGCTGATCTCGCCGCGCAGATCGGCGTATTTCCGCACGAACTTCGGGGTCCAGTCGAACAGACCCAGCATGTCGGGCGTGACCAGCACCTGCCCGTCGCAGGCAGCCGAGGCGCCGATGCCGATGGTGGGCCTGGCGATCGCTTCGGTGATCTCGCGGGCCAGCGGCTCGGCCACCCCTTCGATGACCACGGCAAAGGCGCCGGCGTTCGCGGTGTCGTGCGCCGACCGCAGGATACGCGCGTGTTCCGCCGCTTCCCGTCCCTTGGCCTTGAACGAGCCGTCGATGTTGATCGACTGCGGCAACAGGCCCACGTGGCCCATCACCGGCACGCCGCGCCGGACCAGATATTCGATCGTGGCCGGCACTTCCGGTCCGCTCTCGACCTTGACCGCCTGTGCGCCGGTCTCCTTCAGGATGCGGACGGCGTTGGCGTAGGCCTGCTCGACCCCAGCCTCATAGCTGCCGAACGGCATGTCGATGACCACCAGGGCCCGTCTGGAACCCCGCATCACCGCCTGGCCGTGCAGAATCATCATCTCCAGCGTGACCCCGACCGTCGAGGTCATGCCGTGCACCGCCATGCCAAGGCTGTCGCCGACGAGCAGGATGTCGCAATGCGGATCCAGGATCTCGGCCGTCGGGGCGTCATAGGCGGTCAGCACGACGATCGGCTCCCCACCCTTGCGGGCGGCGATGTCCGGGACCGTGGTCCGTTTGACGACTTCCTGTTTCTGGCTCGACATGGTCTCTCCGCGTGTGGCGGCGGAGAGATAGGCGTCCGGATCGATCCCGTCGACCCGGACACCCTCACAACTCACACGTCCTGCGACAGCCTGACCACGCCTGCCGCGGCCACGGCGATCAGGGCTCCGGCGGCGATCCAGAACATCTGCATCGCTCCCATCGACCCGACCGTCATGTTCGCCAGGCCCAGCTGCGACAGGCCGGAGCTGACCGCGTCCTGGACGTTCAGGCTGGCGTTCTGAAGGCCCTGGCCGATGACCCGCCCGGCGACGGGCGCCTGACTGTCGGACAATTGCAGGTTCAGGTTCATCGATTCCTTCACCGCGATCACCCCGCCGATCAGGCCGGCGACGGTCAGCGCCAGGGTGCGCACCCGGTTCGAGGAATGCAGCTTCGTTTCCACATCGGCGGCGAACAGGGTCGCGTCGGCCATCTGGGGCGAGCGCGCGAACAGCCGCTCGATCATCGGATCGAATTCATCAACCGACATGGGTCGACCTCCCCGACTGTCCGACATCCGGCGAAAGCCGGGCGCGGAGTTTATCCAGACCACGTTTGACATGAGACTTCACCGTTCCAAGCGGCAGATTCATGGCCGTGGCGATCTCGGGATGAGACAGCCCCGCGCCATGGCACAGGGACACGCAGAGACGTTCCGTTTCGCTGAGCGACTTCAGCGCCTCGTCGAGGTCGACCAGGCCCGCCTGATCCGGGGCGGGAGCGGAATCCTCCTCCCCCGGTTCGATCTCGGCGACGTAGCGGGCGTCCCTGGCCTTGCGCTTCAGATAGAGGCGCGCGGCGATGCGCTTGACCCAGGCGGCGAAGGTGCCCTCGCCCCGGAACTCGGCGCATTTCTCGAACGCCTGCAGGAAGGCGTCCTGCGCGACATCGTCGGCTTCTGCGCCCTGCGCCCCCATGCGTCGCAGCAGGGACCGCACGACCGAGCCGTGGCGGCGGACCAGTTCGCCGAATTCACGCCGCCCACCCGCCGCCGCGAGGGCGGCGAGTTCGACGTCGTGATGGTCCATCAAGGCCTTGGGCATGACAGTTCCCCCTGTCTGACCGGGCTCAGTCCTTGTTCTTGTTGAAGAAGCTCAGGACGATGTACGCCAGACCGATGGTGACCGGGATGGCCGCGATGCCGAGCAGGCCGCCGTCGAAGTTGGGGCCGTCGTTCCAGTCGTCGCCGAAGCCACGCAGGTCGTTGATCAGGCTGAAGGCGGCGATGCCGATGCCGGTTGCCAGCCAGATGATGCCCCGGCGAATGTCGCGGGTGCGCGACGGGATGTTCTTCGTGGCTTCCCGGCCGAGGGCCTCGATGACTTCCGGCGGCAAGGGCTGACCCTTGTCGATGGCGGCGCGGACGGTCGCCTGCATTTCCTGGCGTTCCCTCGACTTGAGATAGGTCGGGCCGACGATGATGGCCGTGATGGTGCCGAACACGGCGAAAATCGCGAACAGCGGAATGAAGTCTTCCATGGGGTGTCCCCTCTTTCGATGATGAGGCCGAGCCTGATGCCCGGGCCTTCTGATCACAAGAGGCGCCGGCGACGCCCAACAGATGCGATGAGCGACGTGAAATCTTCGTAAGGTGAAGCCTGATCCGTCCTGACGCCCACCCGCGGACGGCTGGTGTCGCCGCCCTGTCTCCCCTAGCGTCCCGCCGCAGGCTTTGCGCCTCTGGAGAATTTCATGTTGATCCGCCTTCTGCCACTCGTCCTCGGCGCCGCCCTCGCTGCCGGCTGCTCCCAGGCCGAGACCAGCGCCGAGGCAGAAAGCGCGGCCGCCTCCGAGCCGCAGGCCCTGACGGCGGAGCACGTCGCCAACCTCATCGCCGCCGATGGCGCGGCCCATACGGTCGCAGTTCTGACCGGCCCGGCCGATCCGACCGGCATCGACAAGGTCTTCGCCGGCATCGCCACCGGCGCGCCCGAATGGCTGGCCCTGGTCCCCACGATCCAGCCGGAGACGGACGGCATGTATGCCGAGGGTCTGCAGGACGCGCTGGCTGACGCCCTGACGCACAATGCGCCCGGCGTCCTGGCCCTGATCCCTGACCACGCAGACGCCTATTTCGTCTGCGGCGCCACAAGTCCTCCGGACGCCCGGATGATCGCAGGGCGTGCGGCCGTCGACGCCGTCACCGTCCCGACCCTGCAGGCGGCGAAGGCCGAATGCATCCGCTACTTCGAAGGTGCGGAGCCGGAACTGGCGGAGTAGAGCCGCAAACCCGCGTCAGGCCGGCATTAACCGACGCGCGCCCGCCATCAGGCCGACCACGCCCAGCCCCGTCAGCCCCAGGATTGCGGCGGCGGGCGCGAGCGTCTGGCCCAGCCCCTCGATCACCGGCCCCATCATCGGCTCGACCGCCCAGCACAGGACGATGGCCGCGATGGTCCAGGGGATCAGGGTGGCGACCGTGGCGAAGGCGCGACGCCGGGCGACCCGTTCGGCCACCCCGGCCTGGAAGGCGAGGTCGCGCGCGGGTGGCGTCGCCTCCGCAAAGAACGCGTTCAGCCGGTCCTCAGGCTTCATCGGACCCTCCCGTCAGCACGGCGAGCAACCTCGCCCTGCCCCGCGTGACATGGGACTTCACGGTCCCGAGCGGTAGCCCCAGCGCTTCGGCCGCTTCCGAATGTGACCAGCCGTCGGCCAGACACAGGGCGACGCAAGCCCTCTGATCGGCCGGCAGCCCGGCCATCGCATCGGCCAGGGCCAGCCGGTCTTCCTCCGGTATCCCGCCCGACGGCGCCGTCTCGTCCAGCCACGACCGGTCGCGCGCCTGCGACCTCAGTCCCGACCGCATCCGATCCTGACCCTTGCGCCAGGCGATGCCGAACAGCCACGACCGCAGCCCCGCCGGATCCTTGAGCCGTCCCAGCGAGCCCCAGGCGGTCACGAACACGTCCTGCGCCAGATCGTCGGCCTCGTCCCAGTTGCGCCCCAGCAGCCGCCTCAGAAAGGCCCGCACCGGGGCCTGGTGCCGCTCGACCAGCCGCGCGAAGGCCGCGTCGGAGCCGGCGCGCGCGGCCGCGACCAGCGCCGAGTCCGTCGAGGCGCCCTCCACTGTCCTGTCGCCCACGGACCGACATCAGTCCCGGCGGCGGCGGCGGCCGATGAGGCTCGAGACCAGCGAGGCTGCGGCCAGGGCTCCCATGACGAAGGCCACGATCAGGAAGGCGTCTCCCGCCCCGTACATGTTCGACCAGCTGGCGTAGCCGAAGCCCGCGGCCATGACCCCGAACAGCACGACCGAAAACCAATTGCCGTCGTCCATCTTCGTACCCGGCTGATACTCATGACGGTCGTCAATTGGCTGTTCGACGATCTTCAGCAGCGCCTCAGGCGGCTGTTCGCCCCTGTCGGCGTAGGTCTTGATGATGCTGAGGACGTTCTTCTGGCGGTAATAGTTCACCATCGCGTTGAAGCCGCCGAAAATGAACCATGACAGCGGAAACAGAAGCCACCAAAACTGTTGGAACAGTTCGACCATCGTCATTCACCCCTTGCGCGTCGGCCCATCGCCCGCGCTTTCACGAGATAGTCGGCGCCGGCCGCGTGAATGGATGCACGGCGGCGCAGAAAATGTCATCTAGGCGCAAATCCACCTGGAGAAGCCCCATGAGCCACGTCACCTATCGCATCGTCGAACACGACGGCGGCTGGGCCTACAAGGTTGGCGACACCTTCTCCGAGACATTCCCCGCCCACGACGACGCCAAGGCCGCCGCCGTCCGCGCCGCGCGCGAACAGAAAGTGTCCGACGACAACGCCATGATCGAATACGCCGACATCAATGGCGACTGGATCACCGAACGCGCCGACGGCCACGACCGGCCGGAGACCGACGTTGAGGGGTAAAACCCCTCTTCTCCCGCTCATCCCCGCGAAACACGGAAGGCGGATTTATTTCCTAAAGACCCCTTGCGCAGCTCGTCCGGCGCACCATGTCGACGGTCGATCTTTGACACCGTCGAGTCTCCTCACCTCATCCCGGGGGGCAGGACGGAATTTCCGATAATGCTTGCACTGTATCGTCGCGGAAGTTTTCTAAGCCGCTGATTTTCCTGGATCGGCATTGCCCTGTCTTGCACTCGAAATTCGAAAACAGTGCAACGTCCCAGCCCGGCAGGGTCCTCAGCCTGCGAATGCGGCCTCATAGATCGCGGGCTTGAACCCGACGACTGTCCGGTCACCCAGATCCAGCACCGGCCGCTTGATCATCGACGGCAGGGCCAGCATCAAGCCGATGGCCTTTTCGGCGTCCAGCCCGTCCTTGTCGGCCGCGTCCAGCGCCCGGAACGTCGTCCCGGCCCGGTTCAGCACGACCTCCCAGCCATGCTCGGCGACCCAGCCTTCCAGCGACGCCCGATCGATCCCTGACTTCTTGTAGTCATGGAAGACGAAGGCGCGGCCATTCTGGTCCAGCCAGACCCGCGCCTTCTTCACCGTGTCGCAATTGGGGATGCCGTAGAGGGTCGGGATCACCGGAACTTCCTCAGGCCGCGCGGCCCCATCCGACCGGCGCCGGCGCGTTTGCCCAGCCAGTCCTTCCAGTCGGGCCAGTTGCGACGACGCCCGCCGCCGTCGACCCACTCCGGCCCGGCCTCGCCGATGAAGACGGCGATATCCGTCAGACCACCCTGTTTGAACGACTGCAGCTTGACCCCCTTGCCGCGGCCCATCTCGGGCAGTTCCTCGGCCCTGAAGATCAGCGTCTTCAGGTTCTCGCCGATGGTCACGATATGATCGCCGGTGACCCGGATCACGGCCAGCAGGTCGCCGTTCAGCACCTGTTTCCCGCCCCGCTTCTGGGCCAGCAGTTCATCCTCCGGCGCGATGAAGCCGTACCCGGCCTTCGACGCCATCAGGAGCTTCGACCCCGGCTGATGCGCCAGAACCGCGATGATCCCCGCGCTTTCCTCCAGGTCGATCATCAGTCTGAGCGGTTCGCCATGTCCCCGCCCGGAGGCCAGCTTGTCGGCGCCCACGGTGAACACCCGCCCGTCCGAGGTCGCGACCAGCAGCTTGTCGGTCGTGAACGCGGGCACGAGGAAGCCGAGCGTATCGCCCTCCTTGAACTTCAGCTCCGAAGGATCCTCAACCTTGCCCTTCACCGCCCGGATCCAGCCCCGCTCGGACAGGATCACCGTGATGGCCTCCCTCGGAATGAAGGCCTCGGCGGGAACGAAGGACGACGCATCCACGGCCTCGGCGATCGTCGTCCGGCGCGGCGAGACCAGGGCCTTGCGCGTCGCCGCCAGTTCCTGACCGATCTTCTTCCACTGTTTCGCGGGCGAGGACGACAGCGCCTGCAGGTTCGCAAGCTCCTCGGCCAGCGCCTTGTATTCGTTCTCGATCGCCATTTCCTCGATCCGCGCCAGCTGACGCAGACGGGTGTCGAGAATGTAGTCCGCCTGCATCTCCGACAGGCCGAACCGGGCGATCAGGACGGCCTTGGGCTGCTCTTCCTCGCGGACGATGCGGATCACCTCATCCAGGTTCAGGAAGACGATCCGCAGGCCTTCCAGCAGGTGCAGCCGCCTCTCGACCCGCTCGATCCGCCATTGCGAGCGACGGTTCAGCACTTCACGCCGGTGATCGAGGAAGGCCTGCAGACAGGCCTTCAGCCCCATGACGCGCGGCGTGCCGGTCGCATCAAGGACGTTCATGTTGACCGGGAAGCGGATCTCGAGGTCTGACAGCCGGAACAGGCTCTCCATCAGGCTGTCGGCGTCAATATTGCGGCTCTTGGGCTCGATGACGACGCGGATGTCCTCGGCCGACTCGTCGCGCACATCCCCCAGCAACGGCGCCTTCTTCTGCTCGATCAGCTCGGCCAGGGCCTCGATCAGTTTGCCCTTCTGGACTTGATACGGAACCTCTGTGATGACGATCTGATAGCCGCCCCGGTCCAGCGGCTCCCGCTCCCAGCGCGCTCGCAACCGCACCCCGCCTCGCCCGGTCTCATAGGCCTCCAGGATCGAGGCATGCCCCTCGACCGCTACCCCGCCTGTCGGGAAATCCGGCCCCGGCACGATCTCCGCAAGCTCCGTCGTCGTCGCCTCGGGCCGGTCCAGCAACAGCAGACAGGCGTCGATCAGCTCCCCGACGTTATGCGGCGGGATCGAGGTCGCCATGCCCACGGCGATGCCCGACGACCCGTTGGCCAGCAGGTTCGGGAACCCGGCCGGCAGGACGATCGGCTCCTCATCCTGATCGTCGTAGGTGGGGCGGAAGTCGACGGAATCCTGATCGATTCCGTCCATCAGCAGCACGGCCGCCGCCGTCAGCTTGCACTCGGTGTAGCGCATGGCGGCGGCATTATCGCCGTCGATATTGCCGAAGTTCCCCTGCCCGTCGACGAGCGGATAGCGCTGGGCGAAATCCTGGGCCAGGCGGACCAGGGCGTCGTAGATCGAGGCGTCGCCGTGCGGGTGATAGGTGCCCATCACCTCGCCGACGACCTTGGCGCATTTCCGCGCCGCCGCCTGCGGGTTCAACCGCATCTGGTGCATGGCGTACATGATCCGCCGGTGCACCGGCTTGAACCCGTCGCGCACGTCCGGCAGGGCCCGGTTGGTGATTGTCGACAGGGCGTAGGCGAGATAGCGGCGCGACAGGGCGTCGCCCATCGGCTCGTCGACGATGCGGCCGCCTTCGGGCGGAGGGGCGTGGATGGTCATGGGCGGTCGAATCACTCAGGCGAAGGCCCAAGTCTAGTCACTTCCTCAGGCGAGGGCGCGGAACCAGCGGTCGATCAGCACCGCCTCGGCGCGGCGTGCTGCGGTTCGTTCCTCGGCCTCGGCGTCCACGCCCCACTGACGCTCCTGGAAGGCTTCGTCGAGCCGGCTGAGTTCGAAGGCGTCTTCGCCCGAGATTGCTCCCCGCTGCATCGCCAGGCCCAGAATCGCGCTGCCCAGCAGCGGCACGGCCATGGCCAGGGCCGTCAGCCGGAAGTCGTCCAGCTCCAGCGCCTGCTCGCGCACCCGGGCGATGCTCTGCTGCGGCTGGGCTACATGGATGATGCCCGACGTCGGCTGGACGACGATGCCCAGCTCCCGCCCGGCCCACTCCCGCCACGGCGTCCACTTGCGGATCTGTTCCGCAACCAGCGGCGTCGGGTGTTCGGCGAGGTAGCAGAGCAGGTCAGACCCGACATAGGCCGCGATCTCCTCGGCGACCGGTTCGCGCGTTAGCGCCACGCGGTCGATCGCCGTGGCGGCGATCCGCGTCGCCGGCATCGTCCCGGGATCGAGGAACTCCCCCTGCGCCGCCCACTCGCCGGCGACCATGCGCGCGGCCACCTCGGTCGGCAGTACGAAGCGATTGTGCGCCGGCGTCTTCGGCGCGCGGCCATCGAGCAGCACGACCCAACCTCCGGCGTCCTCGGCTGCGACCGAGGCCTCCTTCCAGAAGCGCTTCAGACGCTCCTCGGATTCCCGAAAGCCCTTCTTGGCGGCGACCATGGGGTCAAGCGGCGGGATATGGCTCATGCAAAAGCTCTGGCGGCGAAACGGTCGAGGGCGGCTTCCAGGTCGTCGAAGTCCGTGGCCACGTGAGCGGCCCCGGCGGCGATCTGTTCCTGCGGCGTATGGAAGCCCCAGGCCACGCCCTGCGGCAGGACCCCGGCAGCCACCGCCATCGATATGTCGTGGGCCGTGTCGCCGATCATCACGGTCGAGGCGGGCTCGACGGAACAGGCGTGCATGGCGGCGTGCAGCATGGCAGGGTCAGGCTTGCCCGGCCCGTCCTCGGCGCAGTGGGAGGACACAAACAGTTCGGCCCATCCCGCCCGTGCGAGATTGCGCGCGACGCCACGCCGGTTCTGGCCCGTCGCCAGCGACAGCCGCCAGCCGTTCTTGTGAAGTCGCCGCAGCGTCTCAATCGCCCCCGGATACAGCGGCTCCTCGTGGCCGGATGCATAGAGGCGGTTGAAGCTGGCCCGGAAACCTTCGGTGAACCGCTCGAGTTCCGACGGCGTCAGACCCGGCTCCAGCACCGCCAGGGCGTGCGGCAGGCTCAGACCGACAATCTGGCGCACCCGGTCGTATTCGGGATCGGGCAGACCCATGTCGCGCGCGGCATCGGTCGCCGCCCGCAGGATCGAGGCGCGGCTGTCGACCAGGGTCCCGTCGATGTCGAAGACTGCGAGCGGACGGGTCATCGCTGACGTTTCACGCCCTCGAAGGGGTCGTAATCCGCCTCGCCCTCGTCAAAGCCGAAATGCTGGAAGCCGGCGCGCAGTTCTGCGCTGATCGGCGCCTCGACGATGAGCTTGCCGCCCGACGGATGGTCCAGCTCGATGCGCCGCGCGTGCAGTTGCAGCTTGAGCGGGCCGCTGAGCTCGGTGGATTTCTCGTCGCCGTATTTCGGGTCGCCCAGAATGGGATGGCCGATCGCCTTCATGTGCGCCCTGAGTTGGTGCGTCCGCCCGGTGAACGGTCGAAGCGCCATCCAGGACGCCCGCTGACCTGCATGGCTGATCAGGGCGAAAGCCGTCTCGGCCGGCTCGGCCCCATTCTCCTTGGGATCGGCCGGACGCATGATCTCGTAG
Source organism: Brevundimonas sp. (assembly GCF_031412435.1). GTDB lineage: Bacteria > Pseudomonadota > Alphaproteobacteria > Caulobacterales > Caulobacteraceae > Brevundimonas. The sequence goes on along the minus strand of NZ_JANODA010000011.1, from coordinate 19,653 downwards.
TCGTTGATGCCGGACTTCTTCAGATGCATGTCGATCTGGCCGGCGTTCGGCTTGGGCAGACCCATGACGATGGCCCAGTAGGTCTTCTTGGCCTGACGCCTCGCGAACGCCCCGGCCAGCCGCTTGGCGGCTTCAGGCCCCTTGCCGAGCAGGAGCACGCCGGACGTGTCGCGGTCGAGCCGGTGCACCAGACGGGGCCGGTCCATCCCCTCGCCCCAGGCCGACAGCAGCCGGTCGACGTGGCGCGTGGTCTTGGTCCCGCCCTGCACGGCCAGGCCCCAGGGCTTGTTCAGGGCAATGACCAGGTCGTCCTCATAGATGACCATTGATTTCGCGAATGCGATGTCGGCTGGCGTCAGAGCCATGTGCTCGCCCGGCGCTCGGACGATCGGTTCAGGGATTGGCGGCACGCGCACGGCCGCGCCCGCGGTCAGGCGGCCTTCGGGCTTGATGCGGGCTCCGTCGACGCGGATCTGACCACCGCGCGCCATCTTCTGCACCTGAATGTTCGACAGGTGCGGCCAGCGCCGGCGGAACCAGCGGTCAAGGCGGATCCCGTCCTCGGCCTCGGCGACATAGAGGATCTGGGCCTCGCGGGCGCCGACCGGACCTTTGGGCGCCGGGGCTTCAGCGGCGTCTTCCTTGGGATCGTAGCTCACAGGGTGTCTCCGAATGCGCGGCGAGCCAGCATCAGTCCGGCCATCAGGGCCGCGACGGCCAGCACCACCGACAGCAGGACATAGGCGCCCGCCAGACCATATTCACGCCGCTCGATCATCAGCGCCGTCTCCAGCGAGAAGGCGCTGAAGGTCGTGAAGCCGCCCAGCACGCCGACCGCAGTGAAGGCGCGCACTGACTCATGCCCGGCCCCGGCCTTCAGGCTCATCCAGCCGACCAGCAGACCCATGACCAGGCCGCCGACGACATTGACCGTCAGCGTACCCCAGGGCCAGGTCGAGGCGGGAAACAGGCGCGCGGCGCCCAGTCCCACGCCGTAGCGCGCCATGGAGCCCAGCGCTCCGCCGAGGGCGACCAGAAGAAGTCTTGTCATGATCGGGGCCTTATAGCGCGATGCACGCTTGCGTCACCTGACCGAAACTTCACTTGCCGCGTTGCACGGTTAACGGCGATACCCGAGCTTCGCGTTGGGAGAGAACCCGGTCGGTCCGGCGGCCGGTTCTGCCATAGTGCCGGGTCAAGGTCGCAAGGGTTCCACCGTCCGCCATGTCGCACGACGATCATCATACCCCAGAGCCGGGTCCCGGCCTGACGATCCCGGTGTCGCCGTCGGCGCCGCCGTCGGGCGCGGCCGATATTCCCGATCGCCCGATTCCAGCGGCCACGCCCGCCCCGGCGCCCGAGCCGATCACGGCCCAGGAAGGCATCCTGCGTCCGATCCAGGAGAGCGATTATTTCACCCTGGATCCGGAGGCGATCCGGATCATCTCGGCCAATATCGACCAGTATTTCAACCAGGCGCTCGATATCTTCCCGTTCTGGGAGACCGAGAACAAGCCGGACCGGTTCCACGTCCTGTTCACACGTCAGATCGAGGAACGCTTCCCCGCCGACGAGGATATCCGAGGCCGAATCCACGGCTATGGCCGACGTGTTTTCAACGCTTTGCGCGTGCATGTGATCACCAAACGTCTGACCCAAGGCATTGCTCTGATCGCCTTTGCCGCCATGGCGATCTTGGGCCCCGGCCTGTTCGCGGAGTGGACCGGCGGGCAGCCGCAGGGACTGGGTCTGGCGGTTCTGGGCATGTTGATCACCGTCGGCATCTTCTTCGGCGTCTCCTCGATCCTGTTCGTCCAGTACCGGTTCCGGCTGGAGAACGATTCCTACGAACTGTCACGCGAGGTGGTTCAGCGGACGCGCGAGCTGCAGAACCTGTTCACCAACGCCCGGGCCCTGTCAGATCAGGCCGAGACCCAGTTCCAGATGGACGGCAAGGGTTGGGGCCAGCGGGCCCTGTTCCTCACGCGATTGGTGATGTGGATCGCGGCACGCATGGAATATCTTGAGAAATTTGCCCAGATGGAGCTGTGGCGCGTGCGCCGCGAACGCTACTGGATGCGCTGGGTTGCGCGGATTACCACGCCTTTCGTCCTGCTGGTCTGGATGGCCGTCTTCGCCTTCTGGCCCGCCCCCGCGGCCAACGAGGTCGGCTTCCGCATTCTGCAGCTGGTTGCCCTGGGAATGGGGCTGCTGGTGTCCTGGCTGTCCTACTTCAACTGGCGGACCCCGACGGCGGCGGTGAAGGACAAGCTCGGCGTGGAAGGCTGGGTCCGTTACGCGTCTCTGGACGTCGACAACACGATCGGCGACCAGGTCCGGCGCGACAAGGAACGGCTGGTCGAATACCGCGCCCTCACTCGCGGCCGCTGAGCGAGTAGCGGACCTCCCGGGCTTCATAGGCCTCGCCCCGGTCGGGGCGGACGCCTCGGCCCAGGCGGATTTCCAGTACGGTCGAGGTCGCTGACGGCCCTTCGAAGTTCAGGCCCACGCCGACGCCCACGCCGGAAGACGAGTAGCGGTGACCGCCGTAGCGGCCCGAACCACCGCCGTAGCCCACCGAGACGCTGGGCCGGAAGCCGCCGGCGCTATCCGGGCGGCCGTCGACATAGCGCCGGGTCACCTCGAACCAGTCATAGCCCTGCTCGACGGTCAGATCGGCAGCCCGCAGCAGGGCCATGTCCGCGACGGGTCCAGGCGCGCCGACGCCGTTGTAGCTGACCCGGTAGCGATCGGTCTCGATGCGTTGTTCGGAGTATCCCTGCGCGTTCGGGCCTCGCTGGGGGCCATAGGGGGCGAGACTGGCGCAAGCGGCAAGCGACAGGGCGGCCGTGGCGATGACGAGGGTGCGGATCATGGGCGTCGTCCTTTCGCACGGTAAGCGCTGAAGGCGGGCGAGCCGTTCCCGATGAACGGGACTCCGGAGAATTCAGTACAGATAGTCCACTGAGTCCGGCCGGCCCGAACGCGAAAACACCGTCCGAAGCGTCCGATGCGTCCGAAGCGTTCGCCCATGATGATCCTCTCTGACTGAAACGGGTCAGTATGGGGGCGTTTCAGGGCGTGATGGATAAAAGGCCTCTCGTCAGAGCCGGCCATTGATTTCAAGGGCGAATTCGGACGATCCGTTGATGGGTATCGCCTGCCTTCATTCTCGCCCCTGCGGGAGAAGACGTTAGATCTTGAGCCCCATCGCCTCGGCCAGCATCCGGAAATCCTCGGGCGGTTCGGCGGTCACCGTGCGTTCGCCGCCGTCCGGATGGGGGAATTTCAACGACACGGCGTGCAGCATCAGCCGGGGCGCGGCCCGGCCCGCCGCCGTCAGGGCGCCGCCGTAGCGGACGTCCCCGATCAGGGGACGCCCGATATGGGCCATGTGGACGCGGAGCTGGTGCATGCGGCCGGTGAAGGGCTGGAGCTCGACCAGGGCGCCGTCGTCACTGGACGACAGGGTGCGGTATTTGCTGCGGGAGCCTTGGGCGCCTTTCGCGTCGAAGGCGGCGACGCGCATGTAGCTTTCGCGTCCGATCTCCTGACGCACCAGAGGGACATTGATATCGCCGCTGGCAGGCTCGGGCGCAGCCGAGACCAGGGCCAGATAGGTCTTGGTCAGTTTGTGGGCCTGGATCGCCTTGCCGAGGAAGCCGGCGGCGGGCTTGGTTTTTGCGGCCAGGATGACGCCGGAGGTGTCGCGGTCGAGCCGGTGAACCAGGTCCGGGCGCTTGCCGTTCGACCGCGCGAAGGCCCACAGCAGGTCGTCCAAGGTGTGGGCCTGGATACGGCCGCCCTGGCTGGAGAGACCCGCGGGCTTGGCGAAGGCGATCGTCGAGGCGTCCTCGTGGATGACCCACGAACGGACGGCCTCGATCTCTTCAGGCGACAGGGTGACGGGGGTGCGATCGGACACCCCCGCCGGTTAGCGGAGAACGCCGCGCTTGCCCATGGTCCAGGCGTACCACAGCAGGAAGGCGGCGATCGCGGCGATGATCCACGGCATGTAAGCCATGACGGCCATTTCCGGCGGCAGGCCGGGCATGGGGTTCATCAGGCCGAAGATCAGGCTGGTGACCGCGCCGATCACCGACAGGGCGAAGGCGTGGACCGCCCACTTCATGCGCAGCAGCAACAGGACCGACCCCGCGACCGCGCCCCAGACCCCGAGCGTCCACGGCACATACATCCACGTCGGCATGGCCATGAAGTAGTCGATCATTGGCTGGGTCATGCCCGAGGCGCGCATATAGCTCTCGCCCTGGGTGTTGGTCATTATGAAGTCAAAACCGCCGAACCCATTCCACAGCAGGCTCAGCCCACCCACCAGCCACAGGTGCCAGGGCGTCTTCGTTGCGTCAGCCATCGTCCCCTCCCAAGGATCGCTTGAACGGCGAAGCTAGAACGATGGGGCGCACTCGACAATGAACGCTGATCACTCAGATGGGGGGCCAACCTTCCAGGGAGGATCAATCCGGTTCCGCCCCGCAAAATACAGACAGAGCCGGTTTCCGTCCGGGTCACGCAACCAGGCTTCTCGCCACAGCCAGCGTTGATCCACGGGGTCGTTATCGAACCTCACGCCCGCCGACTTCAGCCGCACTACACGGTCATCGAGATCGTCGCACTCGAAATAGACCCCCATCTGGCCGGGCCGTACCGTTTGAGAGAGATGGATCGAGAATGTCGCCGGGCGTTCGTCTGGAGAGGCTGGACAAACGAACCGGGCATAGTGATCGCTCGACACGATCAGGATCAGACCCAGTCACTCGTAAAATGCTCTGGACCGTTCGATATCGCTGACGTCCAGCGTGACCTGGTTGAGATTCATTCCCTGTCCCGCTGCAACTCCGCCCGCATTTTCGCCCACCGCTCCAGCCGGCCCTTGATCTTCTCCTCGTGGCCCTCGCCTTTCGGCTTGTAGAAGGTCCGGCGCTCCATCTCGTCGGGGAAGAAGTTCGCGCCGGAGAAGCCTTCCTCCGTGCTCGGGTCATACTGGTAGCCCTTGCCGTAGCCGAGCTGTTTCATGAGCTTGGTCGGGGCGTTGCGGATATGGGCCGGCGGCATCAGGGAACCCGTCTCCGCGGCCGCCCGCTTCGCGTCCTTGAAGGCTTCGTAGACCGCGACCGACTTGGGCGCGGTGGCGAGGTGGACCACCGCCTGGGCCAGGGCCAGTTCGCCCTCGGGGCTGCCGAGGAAGTCGTAGGTGTCCTTCGCCGCATTGGCGACCATGATCGACAGGGGGTCGGCTTCGCCGATGTCCTCGACCGCCATCCGCACGATCCGGCGCGCGAGATACAGGGGATCCTCCCCCCCGTTCAGCATCCGGGCCAGCCAGTAGAGGGCCGCGTCCGGGTCTGAGCCGCGAACCGATTTATGTAGGGCGGATATGAGGTTGTAGTGTTCTTCTCTCGACTTGTCGTAGGCGGGGGCGCGGCGCTGCAGGGTTCCGGCGAGGGCCTGGACGTCCAGCAGGGGCTCGGGTGGCAGGGCGAACAGGGTCTCGGCCATGGTCAGCAGATAGCGGCCGTCGCCGTCGGCCAAAGCCGTCAGGGCCTGTCGCGCCTCGGGCGTCAGCGGCAGGGATTGACCCTCCTGCGCCTCGGCCCGGATCAACAATTGATCGAGAGCAGCGTCGTCCAGCCGCTTGAGCACGAAGACCTGGCTGCGGGACAGCAGGGCGCCGTTCAGTTCGAACGACGGGTTCTCGGTCGTGGCGCCGACGAGGGTGACGACCCCCTCCTCCACGAACGGCAGGAAACCGTCCTGCTGGGCACGATTGAAGCGGTGAATCTCGTCGACGAACAGCAGGGTCGACTGGCCGGCGGCGCGGCGCACGCGGGCCTGTTCGAAGGCCTTCTTCAGGTCGGCGACGCCGGAGAAGACGGCCGAGATCTGCTGGTACTGGTAGCCGGCGGCCTTCGCCAGCAGCCGGGCGATGGTGGTCTTGCCCGTACCGGGTGGCCCCCACAGGATCATGGACCCCAGACGCCCGGCCTCGATCATGCGCCGGATCGGCCCACCCTCGCCCAGCAGATGGTCCTGGCCCACCACCTCGTCGAGGGTGGCCGGGCGCAGACGGTCGGCCAGCGGCGCGTCGGGGGGATGGATGCCGGAGGCTTCGAACAGATCGGTCATGGACGGTCAGATGTAGGGCCTGACCCGGAAAAGTGTGAGCGGTTTTCGGTCCGGATCAGGCCCCACATTGAAGCTGGACCTTGATTCACGGCATCAGCAGGATCGCGAAGCGATCCTCCCTCATCCGATCAAGGCGGGCTGTTCGCACGGGCGATTTCACGCGTTACAGTGGCCCGGAACCGAGGAGATGACGTGGAACAGGTCGATGCCCCCCCGCCCCTGACCGGCGTGACCCCCTATCTCAGCATCGCCTCGCGCGGCGGCCAGGCGGCGGTCGAACTGTATTCCCGGGCCTTCGGAGCGGTCGAGGTTCGACGCATGCTGGCCGAGGACGGTGAACGGCTGGTCCATTCGCACCTGCGCATCAACGGCTGCAGTGTCATGCTGTCCGACGAATTCCCCGAGTACGGGATGGAGGCCGATGTCGTGCCCAAGGGGGTGACCCTGCACCTGCAGGTCGATGACGCCGATGAATGGTGGGCGCGGGCCATCGTCGCCGGCTGCGTGCCGATCCAGCCGCTGGCCGACCAGTTCTGGGGCGACCGATACGGTCAGGTGAAGGATCCGTTCGGCCACTGCTGGTCGATCGGATCTCCGATCAAGGCGCCCAAGGCGGAAGCCTAGCCGGAATAGCCCACCCGGCCGGTCATCACCCGGCCTTGCCGCTGGATGGTGACCTCGGACCCTCGCGCGCCCCGGCGGACGGCGGCGATATCGCGCACTGGTCGGCCGTCGATCTGGGTCACCACGTCGCCGGGCTGGAAGCCGTTGGCGCGGGCCGCAGTGCGGCCTCCGACATTGGTGACGATGGCTCCGCTGGCGAAGGGATCGCCGCCCAGACGGTCGGCGAGCGCGGGGTTCAGCACAGCGATCTCGGCGCCCGCGAACGGGCCCTGCTGGATGATCTCGCCATTGCCCCTGGCGTCGCCGGGAAGCGGCTGGACGCGGGCGTTGAGGGTCTGGCTGCGGCCGTCGCGCAGGACGGTCACGGCGACCGACTCGTTCGGGCTCCTGGTGCCGACGCGGAAGTTCAGACCGGCCTGGTCGTGGACCTCGGCGCCGTCTATGGCGGTGATGACGTCGCCCTGACGCAGGCCGCCGCGTGCGCCGGGACCACCGTCGTAGAGGTCCGTGACAATCAGCCCCTGGGGCCGCGCCATGCCCAGCGACCGGGCGATCTCGGACGAGACCGTGTCGCCCTTCACGCCGAGCCAGGGCCGCACGACCGCCGTCTCGCCGCCGAGGGCGGAATCGACCACGCGGCGGACCATGGAGGCGGGCACGGCGAAGCCCACGCCCGCGGACGAGCCCGAGCGCGAGAAGATGGCCGTGTTGATGCCGATGACGTCGCCGTCCATGTCGACCAGAGGCCCGCCGGAGTTGCCCGGGTTGATGGCCGCGTCGGTCTGGATGAAGGAGCCGCTATCCGAGATGCCGGTCTCGGTCCGGTTCAGGGCCGAAATGATGCCGTTGGTGACGGTCTGGCCGACGCCGAACGGATTGCCGATGGCCAGGACCAGGTCGCCGACCTCCTGTTCCTCGCGATCATCGATGGCGAGGACGGGGAGTTGTTCAGTCACGCCCTGAAGCTGGAGCACCGCGATGTCGGAGCGTTCGTCGGCGAGGATGACCTCGGCCGGATATTCGCGGCGGTCGTTGAGGACGACCCGGATCTGGGTCGCGCCCTGGATGACGTGGTTGTTGGTCACCACAATGCCGTCGGAGCGGATGATGACGCCGGAGCCCGCAGATTCCGCCACCCGCTGCTGGGGCATGCCGCCGCCGAAGAACTGGAAGAAGGGATCGGCCTGGACCCGCTGGATCGAGCGGGCCGAGATATTGACCACGGCCGGAGCCGCCTCGCGCACCACGGGGGCGAAGCTCTGCTTCATGGTGGAGGCGTCGGTCGGGGTCTGGCGGTCCGTGGGCTCGGCGAAGACGCCGTCCTGGGCCTTGGTGGAATTGGCGTTGCCACAGGCGGCCAGCGTCAGGGCCGCCGCGAGGGCGATCATCGAGGTCTTCATTGCAGTCCGGGAGTCAGCCATGGTCAGGATCCTATATCTGTCCCGCTTTCGGGCTGGATCAAGGCGTGGCGGCCCGTCTCTTGTCGCCCCTTCAGGACAGCCGGTCGCGGAAGTCCGGATAGTCGAACTGGCGGACCAGTCGCAGCGCGTCCGTCTCGGAGTTCCACAGGGCGATGGCCGGCAGGGGGACGCCGTTGAAGGTCGTGGTCTTGACCATCGAATAGTGGGCCTGGTCGAGGAAGGCGATGCGGGTTCCCGCCGTCGGCAGCGTGGCGAACCGGTAGTCGCCGATGATGTCCCCGGCCAGGCAGGACGGCCCGCCGAGGCGGAAGGCGACACCCTCCTCCGTCTCGCCCAGCATCGCCGGCCGGTAGGGCGCCTCGATGACGTCGGGCATGTGGCAGGTCGCGGAGATGTCGGTAATGGCGACCGGCAGGCTGTTGTCGAAGGTGTCGAGGACCTCGCCGACCAGGATGCCGGCGTCGAGCGCGATGGCCTCGCCGGGTTCGATATAGACCTCGATGCCGTGGCGTTCACCGATGGTCTTGAGGAAGGCGCCGAGGCCGTCGCGATCGTAGTCGGCGCGGGTGATATGGTGTCCGCCGCCGAGGTTCAGCCATTTCAGCGAGGCGAGCGCGTCCGCGATCTTCGGCTCCAGCGAGGTCCAGATGCGCTGCAGCGGCTCGAACCCTTGTTCGCACAGGGCGTGGAGATGCAGGCCGTCGACGCCGTCCAGATGTTCGGGCTTTAGCTGCGACACCGGGAATCCGAGGCGCGATCCGAACTGGCAGGGATCGTATTTGGCGACCTCGGCCTCGGAGTGTTCCGGGTTGAGGCGAAGGCCGATGTCGAAGGTCTCGCCGGCCGCGCGGGCATCCGCGATCAGGTCGGCGAATCGGGCGATCTGGGCCGGGGTATTGAAGATCACCGAATCCGACAGGCGCAGGATTTCCGGCAGATCCGCGGGCTTGTAGGCCGGGGAGTAGGTGGTCAGGTGTCCCTTGTAGAACTCCCGGGCCAGCCGCGCCTCCCACAGGCCGGAGGCGCAGACGCCGTCCAGATACTCCTCCACCAGATCGGCCACCGACCACATCGAAAAGGCTTTCAGCGCCAGCAGGACCCGTGCGCCACCGTCCGCCCCGACGCCCTTCAGGATCGACAGGTTGCGACGCACCGCCGCCTCGTCGACGACGAAACAGGGCGACGGCACGCGGCCGAGATCGAAGCGGGCGAAGGCGCCGGGACCGCCCGCCTTCGTTTCCATGGCGCCGGAAGGCGTGTGCATCGGACTGTCCCCGTCAGAACGCGAGAGGCGCGTCCAGCTCCTGGACCTTCCAGGGCAGGCCGTGCCTGTTCAGCATGTCCATGAAGGGATCGGGATCCAGCTGCTCCATGTTGACCACGCCCGCGCCCTTCCAGGCGCCGGTCAGGATCATGGCGGCGCCGATCATGGCGGGGACGCCGGTGGTGTAGCTGACGGCCTGGTTGCCGGTCTCGGCATAGGCCTCTTCGTGGTCGCAGACGTTGTTGACGTAGACCGTCTTCTGCACGCCGTCCTTCAGGCCGGTGGCGATGGTGCCGATGTTGGTCTTGCCCTTGGTGAGCGGACCCAAAGACGACGGTTCCGGCAGGAGGGCCTTAAGGAACTCGATCGGAATGATCTCGCGGCCCTGGAACATCATCGGCTCGATCGAGGTCATGCCGATGTTCTCGAGCACCTCGAGATGCTTCAGATAGGAGTCGCCGAAGGTCATCCAGAAGCGGATGCGGCTGATCTCCGGGTAGAATTTCGCCAGCGATTCCAGCTCCTCATGGTACATGAGGTACATGTTCTTTTCGCCGACCTGGTCGAAGTCGAACACCTGTTTGTGCGTCAGGGCCGGGCCCTCGACCCACTGGCCGTCTTCCCAGTGACGCGACGGGGCGGTCACTTCGCGCAGGTTGATCTCGGGATTGAAGTTGGTCGCGAACGGCAGGCCGGTATCGCCGCCGTTGCAGTCCAGGATGTCGAGCGTCTCGATCGAATCCAGCAGATGCTTCTTCGTGTACGTCGTGAACACCGAGGTCACGCCGGGGTCGAAACCCGAGCCCAGCAGGGCCATCAGACCGGCCTCCCTGAAGCGGTCCTGATAGGCCCACTGCCATTTGTATTCGAACTTCGCTTCATCGCGCGGCTCGTAGTTGGCGGTGTCCATATAGTGGACCCCGGCCGCGAGGCAGGCGTCCATGATGTTCAGGTCCTGGTATGGCAGGGCCAGATTGACCACGAGCGTGGGCTGCACGGCCTTGATCAGGGCCGTTGTCGCGGCCACGTCGTCGGCGTCGATGGCCGCCGTGTCGATGGTGACGCCGGTGCGTTCCTTCACCGAGACGGCGATGGCGTCGCATTTGGACTTCGTCCGCGAGGCCAAGGTTATGTGCGAAAAGATGTCGGCGTTCATCGCCATCTTGTGGACGGCGACGGAGCCAACGCCCCCCGCCCCGATTACGAGAACCCTGCTCATCTCATGCACTCCTGAAGTCTGCACCGCCTGAAACCCGTCACATCGACGCGTTGGGAGGGGGTCCTATACGAGGATGGCGTTTCTAGTAACCGTGCGCGTTCCTGTTTTGCGTCGGCAGACGGTCTATCGCGACCCCGAGGGGTGAAATCCGGTCCGCCGAACCTGTCGGAAGCTTAATCCTCCACACGCTTGCCGTGCGGGATTGGCCGGGCGATGGTCGGGCATGACCGCAGTGATCGAAACCCGGAACCTGACCAAGACCTACGGCGCAGTCCGCGCGCTGGACGGGCTCAGCCTGACCATTCCGCGCGGCGGGGTGTACGGCGTGCTCGGGCCGAACGGCGCCGGCAAGTCGACCCTGTTCCGCATCCTTCTGGGCCTGATCCGGCCGACCGACGGCGAGGCCACGGTCATGGGCGGGCGCATCGGCGACGTCGCGGCGTCACGCCGCATGGGCTCGATGATCGAGACGCCGCGTTTCCCGCCCTTCATGACGGCGCGGCAGGTGCTGGTCTGGCTGTCCGCAGCCCACGGCCTGAAACCCGATGCCGCCCGTGTCGCCGGATGGCTGGAACGCGTCGGCCTGACCGAGGCCGCCGATCGCAAGGTGCGGGGCTTTTCCGTCGGCATGCTGCAGCGGCTCGGCGTCGCCGCCGCGCTGATCACCGAGCCGGAGCTCGTCATCCTCGATGAACCGACCAGCGGCATGGATCCGCCCGGCATCCAGGAAATGCGCGCCCTGATCCGCTCCCTGTCCGAGAAGGACGGCATCACCGTGGTCCTGGCCAGCCATCAGTTGCTGGAGGTCCAGCGCGTCTGCGACCGCGTCGCCATCATGAACCGGGGCAAGCTGGTCCGCGAAGGCCTGGTCTCGGAACTGACCGCCTCGGGCGAGCGACTGCGCCTGTCGGTGACGCCGATCTCGAAGACGCTGGAGATCGTGTCCAGCCTGCCGGGCGCCTCGGGCGTGCTGGAAGGCGACGCCGTCATGGCCACCCTTTCCCGCGCCGACGTGCCCGGTCTGCTGCGCGCCCTGGTCCAGGGCGGCGTCGACATCGACGAGGCCCGCTGGATCGGCGCCGATCTGGAGAGCGTCTTCATGAGCGAGACCGGCTCCGTGCAACACCCGGAGAGAGTCATTCAGGAGGTGGGCCATGCTCGCTGATTCCGTCCTCTCCGAATTCTATCGCCTGATGCGGAACCGCATGGCGGTGTTCTGGTCCGTCCTGTTCGTTCCGCTTCTGTTCGTAGCGGGCGGCATCGTCTTCCACCTCGTGACCAAGTCGCGCATGGAAGAGATGACGGGTGACCTGTCGGCCACCGGCATAGCGGCGACAGTGCAGGCCAAAGCCGCCGAGGATCTCGGCCAGGATCTGCTGAAGATCGCCGGCATCACGGCGAACGGCGCGATCCTGGTTTTCATGCTGATCGGCGCCTCGACCCTCTATGCGGGGGATTACCGCTGGGAGACCTGGCGCCTGACGAGCGCCCGCAACAGCCGGATCAATCTGATCCTCGGCAAGGTCGGCGTGTTCAAGATCCTGACCCTGATCGCCATCGCGGTTTTCATCGTCGCAGGCCTGATCTTCGCGATCTCCGGCGCCTTGATCAACGGCACCGGCTTCGCCTTCACCTTCGACGGCGCCGACGCCGGATCGTTCGCCCTCACCCTGCTGCTCAGCTACATCCGCATCATCCAGTACGCGATGATCGCCCTGTTGGCGGCGGTCATGACGCGGTCGCTGCTGGCCGCCCTGTTCGTGCCGGTGGTTCTGGGCTTCGCCCAGACCCTTCTTGGCGGACCAGGTCTGGCCCTGCTCGGCTGGGAGCCGACGGGCTGGCCGGCGCAGCTGCTGTTGCCGGGCCTGGCCTTCGACACCCTGAAGGCGGTCGTCGGTCCGGACGGGGCACCTGCGGGCATGCCCGACGGCATGGTGATCAAGGCCCTTGTCAGCCTCGCCTTGTGGACGCTGGCCCCGCTGGCGGGCGCCATCGCCTGGTTCAACCGGCAGGACCTGTCGAAGGAATAGGCGGCCCCGGACTGATCGACCCTTCCGCCACCAACCAGTCGCGGAAGGCGTCGACCGAGGCGTCGGTTCGCCCCTCGGGCCTGAGAAAGACGAACTTCGAGGGCCGCTCGGCGAAGCCGAAGGGTGCGACCAGCCGGCCCGCCATGATATCCGGCGCCACGAAGGCCCAGGGCGCGATGGCGGCGCCCATGCCGGCGGCGGCGGCCTCGACCATCGAGTTGTTGTGCTGGAATTCCCGTTCCTGAGGGGCCGGCGGCAAGGGCACCCCGACCAATTCGCTCCAGACGGCCCAGCTCTCACGGAAGGTCGAGGCATGCAGACGCGGCAGCCGACCGAGGGCCTCGAAGGTCATGCCGGGCGGGGTGACGGCCGGGGCCCCGACCGGCCCCTGATACTGGGGCAGGAAGGGCGTGATCTCCTGCCGTTTCGCCTCCTGACCCGGATTGAAGATTCGAATGGCGCCGTCCAGCCGGCCACGGGCGAAGTCGACGGCGGCATAGGATTCCGAAACCTTCACCCGGATCTCGGGATGAAGGGCCATGAACCCGGGCAGGCGCGGAATCAGCCATTTCAAGGCGAAGGTGCCGAGGCAGGAAATCTCGATCTCGCGCCGATCATCAAGGCGGGCAGCCTCGACGGCGTCCGTGATGGTCGCGAAGGCGCCCGAAAGCCGCGCCGCCAGTTCGGCCCCGGCCGGTGTCAGCGTCAGCCGATGACGCGGCCCGGCCACCAGGAAGACGCCGAGGTGGTCCTGAAGCGCCGCGACCTGGCGGCTGACCGCGCCGTGGGTGACGCAGAGCTCAGTGGCGGCGGCTGTCATCCCGCCATGACGTGCGAAGGCCTCAAAGGCACGAAGGGCGCTAAGCGGCGGCGGGGCGGCGGACTTCATGTGATCTCAGCTCACAGACTGCCGCCCGTTTAATCGATTTCGGCGCGGAGGCAATTCGGGTTGAACCTGATCGATGCCGCTGTTCGACAAAGACCCGCCCCCGCCCCGCCGGACCCTCTGGGACCACCTCCTCTATGTCACCGCCGCCGTCGCCATCTGGGCGGCCGTCCTCTACTGCGCGCTCGGGTGAGTCGGGGCGGTCCGCAAGCGCGGCCCGCCCCGGTTAGTCCTAGAACGAACGGCGCAGCGTCAGGCCCATAGTACGCGGCGCTCCCACCGAATAGCCGAGGCGCGCCCGGCCGCCGCGTTCGCGGTCAAACGACAGCAGAGGGTTCTCGTCGAAGGCGTTGTTCAGATAGACGACCGCCTCCACGCCGTTGTCGAACTCCACGCCGGCGGCGATGTTGAACAGCTCGTAGCTCGGCAGTTCCAGATCGACGATAGTGGCCCGCGTGCCCGTCGCCCCGCCGAACGGCAGGCCGGAGGTGAAAGAGCGTGGATTGTTCTCCTGGTCACTGGCCTGGGTGTAGCGGCTTCCGACATGCTGGAACGAGGCCGTGACATAGGCCGGCATGCCACCGGCCAGATTGAAGCTGTAGGTGGCATTCAGAGCCAGCTGAAGCTCCGGCACCGACGGCAGGCGGTTGCCCTCACGGATGCCGCCGATCACGGCGCCCGTGCCGTCGCGGACGGTCGAATCGAACTCGGCCTGGACGAAGCTGCCCGAGAAGCCGACCTCCAAATTGTCGCTCAGCAGGGTCGAGAGTTCCAGTTCGACCCCGGCGGTGTGGGCCTCAGGCACGTTGAACACGATCCGCGAGGAGCAGGAGCCGGCGTCCAGCGTGGTCTGCAGATTCTCGATATCGGTGTAGAAGATTGCCGAGTTCAGGGTCACGGCGCCGAAGCGCGACTTCACCCCCGCCTCGTAGTTCCACAGGGTTTCATCCTCATAGGCCTGGAAACCGCCGAAGATGGCGCGATCCGAAGGCGAGCAGAGGGGAACGTTGAGTGGATCGTTGACTCCGCCAAGGCGGAAGCCCTGAGCCGCCTGGGCGTTGAGGGTGACGTTCTCGGAGGCTTCGTAGCTGACCAGGATCCGCGGAGTGAACCCGTTGGACTCGGTCGTATCGGTGCGTCGGTCGCCGTTGGCGAACAGTCCACCGGAGGTGAAGCTGCGCGTTTCGGAGAAGTCGTAGAACCGGCCGCCACCGGTGACGGTCAGCTGGCCGAAGTCATAGCTGGCCTCGCCGAACACGGCCATCTGTTCGATGTCATAGGGCAGGAAGGCGTTGTACGGCGAGTTCAGACCGAAGCCGTTACGAACCGAGGCCGAAGTCCCCGCGCCCAGAGCCGTGTCCGTGGCGGTGTCATATCCCGGTGTCGGCAGGGTCTGCTCATAGACGCGATCGACCTGGGAATAAAAGGCGCCGACCAGCCACTGGAAGGCGCCGTCGCCGGTTGAGGCTATGCGCAGTTCCTGAGACTTCTGCTCAAGCTCCGTGGTGTCGCGCAGATTGGAAGGCAGGAGTACGGCGGCGGACGGGAACCCGAGGTCCACCGACACCGAACCCGTCAAGGCGCTGGCGTCGCGGCTGACCAGGATGTCGCGGTTGATGTAGCTGGTGACCGAGGTCAGCTCGACCCCGCCGAAATCGACACTGGCCGTCAGGTCGGCGAGGAAGGTCTCATCATTGAACGACTCGTCCAGCAGCAGGAACTGCTCGCGTTCGTCGAAGGCAACGGCCGGACGGGTGGTGGTGAACGGATTGGCGAAGATGTTGAACACCTCCTGCCGGTTAAAGCCGCCGGTCTCGATCTCCTGATAGACTAGGCGCGGCATAATCGAGATGGAGTCGTTGGGCTGCAACAGCAGGCTGATGCGCCCGCCCGTCCGGCTGCCGTCGTTGATGTTGTTCTCGATCGCGCCGCCCTGGCGCCGGGCATCGATGAAGCCGGCGTATTCGGTATGATAACCCACGATCCGAAGCGCGGCGGTATCGCCGAGCGGCAGATTAATCGCGCCCTTCAGATGGCCGCCGCCGTCATCTTCCTCGACGACGTTGACGTTGGCCTCGAGCAGGCCTTCTGTCACGCCCAGGATGGGCTGGTTGGTGATGTAGCGCACCGTGCCGCCCACCGATCCGGAGCCGAACAGCGTCCCCTGGGGACCGCGCAGCGTCTCGACCCGGTTCAGGTCGAACAGGTCCAGGTCCGGGGTGAACAGCGACAGCGAGATCACGCTTTCGTCCAGATAGACGCCCACCTGCTCCTTCACGCCCGGCTGGTCGCGCACGACCTGGCCAGCGGAAACGCCGCGCACAGACACCTGGCTCTGACCCGGCCCAAGATTCTGGATCGACAGGCCCGCCACGTTCCGGGACAGGTCCTCCAGCGTCACCGCGCCGGATCGCTGGATGTCCTCCTGGGTCTGGGCATTGATCGAGAAGGGCACGTCCTGGATCGTCGAGGCACGTTTGGTGCCGGTTACGATGATCTCGTCCAGATTCGTGGCGTCCTGGCCGTCCTGGGCCATGGCGGCGCCGGAAGAGGTCGCCAAGGCGAGAGCGCAGGCCGCCGTCAGCAGCCTGGATCGCGTCATAGTCCTGGTTGAAAATGCGAGCACTGGAGCCTCCCTGAGTTTTTTTGTTGTCGGCAAGCTATGCCGCAAGCGGGGGAGTCGCCCACAGGCAAGATCCTGTCGAACGCGAATTTTCGAGCGGCGTCGTCGTTTTGTCACAAGGAAACGGTGTCAGTCCTCGTCGGGCGCGCCGAGGGGGAAATAGCTCCGATACGGCCTGGCCTCATCGAGCGCCCGCGCGTAGGACGGCCGCGCCAGCAGGCGACGACGATAGGCCCACAGATGGACGTGGTCCTTCGGAATCGCGTGAGTCCAGTGGGCGTACAGCAGGCCCGGCGCGGCGCCGCAGTCGGCCAGGGTGAAGACCTCGCCCGCCGCCCATTTCCGGTCGGCCATGACGGCGTCAAGCCAGGCGTAGGCGATCTCCAGCTTCTTGCGCGCATCGGCGTCGGCCAGGGGATCGCGGTCCGCCTCCGGCCGCAGGGCGTTGTAGATGAGCCTCTGTTGATGGGCCTGGATGTGGTTGTCGAACACCCGGTCCATGAACCGCACCTCCAGCGCCAGATCGGGATCGGAGGGGATCATCGGGGTCGCCGGCTCGAGCTGGTCCAGCCGCTCGATGATGATCGAGGTCTCGGCGAAGTGACGATCGCCGTCCTTCAGCACCGGAAACTGCCCGAACGGCCACAGGGCGCGGAGTTCGGCCATGGCCCCCTCGCTCTCCAGCATCCGCTGCTCGAACGGCAGATCCTTCTCGTAGAAGGCGACGAGGGCCTTCTGGCAGTAGGAGGAGAAGGGGTGGCTGTAGAGGATCAGGCTCACAGGCGCTTCTCCATCCAGACATTGCAGCGGGCGTAGGGGGTCGGCTGCGGCGGCAGGTCGACGAAGCCGAACCGGTTGTACAGGGCGATGGCGTGGGTCTGGGAGCTGTTGGTCTCCAGGTAGAGGCGCGGCGCGCCGGCGGCGCGGGCGTGGACCTCGCAGGCGTCGAGCAGGCTGCGGCCGAGACCCATACCTTGGGCTGAAGCCGCGACCGCCATCTTGCCGACCTCGTAGCCGCCATCCGGCATGAGCATCAGGGAACAACAGCCGACCGCCTCGCCGTCCCGCTCGGCAATGAAGATGACCCCGCCCTTCGACAGGATCGAGCCGTCCGGATCGTCGAGCACCAGCCGGTCCTTGGCCTCGAGCGCATAACCGCCGGCCAGGATCCAGTATTCGTTGAGCGTGATCCAGGCGGCGGCATGGTCGGGGCGGTAGGGGACGATTGCGATGTTCATCGACGTCACCGTGCACCGGCAAGCGAGAAAGCAAAAGGGCGGCCCGATCGCTCGGGCCGCCCTTTCAATAGCTCAACCGTGGCGCCGAAGCTTACGCTTCGTCGTCGCCCTCGATCGCATAGACCGGACCGGAGTCCTGGCCCTTGGCGTCGACGTCGCGATCGACGAACTCGATCACGGCCATCGGGGCGTTGTCGCCGTGGCGATACCCGGCCTTCATGATGCGGATGTAGCCGCCGTTCCGTTCGGCGTAGCGCGGGCCGATCGTTTCAAACAGCTTGCCGACCTGGGTCACGTCACGGACGTGGCTGATGGCCTGACGACGGGCGTGCAGGTCGCCCTTCTTGCCGAGGGTGACCAGCTTTTCGACGAAGGGGCGAAGCTCCTTGGCCTTGGGCAGGGTGGTCGTGATCTGCTCGTGCTTGATCAGCGACGCAGCCATGTTGGCGAACATGGCGGTCCGGTGGCTGGCCGTGCGGCCGAGCTTGCGATAGGCGGCGCCGTGGCGCATCGGGGTCTCTCCTACTCCGGCCCGGGTTTCCCTCTTCAGGGACCTTGGACCGCATTCATTCTAACCGCTCCGATGACCAACAATCGGTCCGGGCGGAGGGTTGAAACTAGATCTGGTCGTCGAACTTCTTGGCCAGGTCTTCGATGTTCTCCGGGGGCCAGTTCGGCACATCCATGCCGAGCGACAGACCCATGGAGGTCAGCACTTCCTTGATCTCGTTCAGCGACTTGCGGCCGAAGTTCGGGGTGCGAAGCATTTCGCCCTCGGTCTTCTGGATCAGGTCGCCGATGTATACGATGTTGTCGTTCTTCAGGCAGTTGGCCGAACGGACCGACAGTTCCAGCTCGTCGACCTTCTTCAGCAGCGCCGGGTTGAACGGCAGATCGGGCTTGCCGTCCGTCGCTTCCACAGCCTTCTTCGGCTCGTCGAAGGTGATGAAGATCTGCAGCTGATCCTGCAGGATGCGCGAGGCATAGGCCACGGCGTCCACAGGCGACACGGCGCCGTTGGTTTCGACTTCCAGCACCAGCTTGTCATAGTCCAGCGACTGGCCCTGACGGGTCGGCTCGACGCGATAGGCGACGCGCTTGACCGGCGAATACAGGGCGTCGACGGCGATCAGGCCGATCGGCGCGTCTTCCGGACGGTTGAACTCCGACGCGACATAGCCCTTGCCGTTCTGGACGGTCAGTTCCATGCGGATCGAAGCGCCGTCATCCAGGGTGCAGATCACGTGGTTCGGGTTCAGCACCTCGATGTCCGCGGGGACGTCGATCTGGCCGGCGGTCACAGGGCCGGGGCCCGTGGCGCGCAGGGTCATGCGCTTGGGGCCTTCGGCGTGCATGCGCAGCGCCAGTTGCTTGATGTTCAGCACGATGTCGACGACGTCTTCACGGACGCCTTCCAGCGACGAGAATTCGTGCACGACGCCGTCGATCTGAATGGCGGTAACGGCCGCGCCTTGCAGCGACGACAGGAGGACGCGGCGCAGGGCGTTGCCGAGCGTCACGCCGAAACCGCGTTCCAGAGGCTCGGCCACCAGACGGGCTTTGCGTTGGGCGTCCGAGCCGAGCTCGATCTGCGGCTTCTCGGGACGAATCAGTTCTTGCCAGTTTCGTTCGATCATGGGTGTCCCTCGAATGGAGTTCGCCGGCCCCTCGCTCCTCGTCAGGTGCGTACAGGGCCGGCGGAGAATAGGGTCGGCGGCGGCGGTCGGGTTCGCTTAGACGCGGCGGCGCTTGGGCGGACGGCAACCGTTGTGCGGCATCGGCGTGACGTCGCGAATGGTGGTGATGGTCAGGCCGACCGACTGCAGGGCGCGGAGCGCGGACTCACGGCCGGAACCCGGACCCGAGACGTTGACTTCCAGCGTCTTGACGCCGTGTTCCTGGGCCTTCTTGCCGGCGTCTTCGGCAGCCATCTGGGCGGCGTAAGGGGTCGATTTGCGCGAACCCTTGAAGCCCATGTGACCCGCCGACGACCACGAGATCGCGTTGCCCTGGGCATCGGTGATCGTGATCATGGTGTTGTTGAACGAAGAGTTCACGTGGGCGACGCCCGAGGTGATGTTCTTGCGCTCGCGCTTCTTTACGCGACCCGGTTCCTTGGCCATGTGTCTGTCTTACTTCTTCTTGCCGGCGATCGGCTTGGCGGGACCCTTGCGGGTGCGGGCGTTGGTGTGGGTGCGCTG
>NZ_JANODA010000010.1:0-14013 GCF_031412435.1 Brevundimonas sp. | reverse complement strand
TATTCCGAACCAAAAGGCACGTTCCCACGTGTTACTCACCCGTCCGCCACTAACCCCGAAGGGTCCGTTCGACTTGCATGTGTTAGGCCTGCCGCCAGCGTTCGCTCTGAGCCAGGATCAAACTCTCAGGTTGAGTTGACTATCTGACTAAAGCATCACCAACCTCGAAAGGCCGGTGGGCATTAGTTCTACGTATTCTTGACGAGAACCACTTCGGTCGACCCGAAGGCCAACCGACATGGTTGTATCTTTCAAAAAGACCGCAGAGTGTCAGTATCGTCATAATGACCATTACTGGTCATCGCTAGGACACCGCCGCCTGCGTTTCTCTTTCCAAATCTACAATGTCAAAGACCGAGCCGGCTCTGCCGGGCCGCACTGTTTAACGCCGGTGCGCGGCGGAGGCGGGGATTTAGGCGCGGGGCGCTTTCCGGTCAAGCGGCCTTTTACGGATCGCGTAAAAAAGTCAGCGAACGGTGGAGTATCGGGCGGCGGGAATGTGGGGGGGGTCTGGGCGCGAGGCTCATTGCGGACCTGGCATCGGCCGAAGGGCGCGACGCTCGACAAGGCGTCTCAGGAGACGTTCCATCGTCTCCCGTTCCTCGTCGGAGAAGCTCTCAAAGAAGTCGGCGTCATGCTGGTCGGCAATCGCAGCCAGTCGCGGGACCAATGTCTCGCCGTCGGAGGTGAGAAAAAGCGAGTGGGTACGGCCATCGGAGTGGTGTTCACGTTTGGCGACCAGTCCTTTGTCGATCAAGCGGTCCGCCAATTTGCTGATCGCGCCATGAGTCAGTCCAAGCCCGTCAGCCAGTCTGCCTGGCGCGACGGCTTCGACACCGAACAACTCGCGCAAAATTGTCCATTCAGCGACCGTCACCCCGTCCCCGGCGAGTCGGACGCCTAGGCCGTGGGTTGCATGGATGGACACATGACGGACCCAGTAACCGAGATGAGCGGTGAGTTTGGACGGTGAGGTGGTAGACATCGGATTGACCCCGGTTTGGGGCCGCCTAGTCTCCGATTGTTTCCAGTCAACAAGCAGGCCGCAGACCTGCCCTGCTCCGACTTGTTGATCCGCGAGCGCCGGAGGTCGCTTTGAGCAGCACCGGCCCGAAGTCTATGCTCACGGGCCGACGGGCCCGTTAGCCATTCACCCGATAGCCGGTTGCGGCAGCGAAGTCAGACAGACATCGGGCGCTTGCCATCGCCGATCAGCGAGAGAACGTCCCCGCGAAACTTTCTGTCCTACAGCTCAGAACAGAGCCCGAAAAGTTTTGCGTCGGACGGGCAAGTTATTGATCTTCCAAGCAGCTCCCAACCCAGTTTTGATCGTAACATATTGACCTCACTACCAAACGCGTAGCTTCCCAAGCTTTTCGTGCGGGTTCGATTCCCGCCGCCTGCTCCAAGGCTTGGCTGACTGTCATGGGTGGGTCGTCGCGTTCACCCCGATTGGAGGTAGGGCGGCAACCCAGATGAGGTTCGCCATCCCTGCTGCAGGCGAAAGCCTGGTGTCCACATGGGACCCACTGCTGAATTCCATATGGGCCCATCAGCTGGACATGGCCGACGTCCAGGCGCTGGGAGTCGGGTGCGCCGACGAACGCGGCATGTCTCAAGGGCCCCTGCCGGTGTGGTCGTAGCCAAAGGGACGCTCCAGGGCAGGGAAAAAGCCGACACGGTGCGGCTCCGGACCGGCTTACGGCCCGCCCGCTTCTGAGTCGGCTTCATCCTCGATCAGGATGCGGACCGCCGCTCCTTCGATATCGTCATACTGGCCCGAGCGCAGGGTCCAGACGAAGGCGGCCACAGCCGCCAGCCCGAGCAGCA
Organism: Brevundimonas sp.; assembly: GCF_031412435.1. Lineage (GTDB taxonomy): Bacteria > Pseudomonadota > Alphaproteobacteria > Caulobacterales > Caulobacteraceae > Brevundimonas. Next base: position 12,183 of record NZ_JANODA010000010.1, on the reverse strand, counting down.
CCGAGAACGGCGCAAGCAGCAAGATGATGTTCATCGCCCCCCCCTCACCCGCAGCGCGTTGAGCGTGACCACCAGTGACGAGCCAGACATCGCCAGGGCGGCGACGAACGGATTGACGAGGCCGAGCATCGCGGCCGGCGCGGCGACAAGATTGTAGAGGGCCGCAAAGCCGAAATTCTCCAGCGCCCGGCGCCGGGCCGAACGGGCGACGTCGATCGCCTCCACCACCGCCATCAACCCGTCCTGGGTGAGAACCATGTCAGCGGCGTTCTGGCTGGCCTCAAGCGCGGAGCCCGGCGCGATGGCGGCATGGGCCCGGGCCAGCGCGGCGGTGTCGTTCAGGCCGTCCCCGACCATCAGCACCTTACGGCCGGCTGCGGCCAGGACGTCGATCGCCTCGGCCTTCTCGTGAGGCAGCAGGCCGGCCTTCCAGTCCGGCACGCCGACCGAATCGGCCACCGCACTGACAGCTCCGGCCTGATCGCCCGAGAGGATCTCCACCGTGATCCCCCGACGCCGCAGCGCCTCGATCGTGGCGGCGGCGTCCGGCCTGACCACGTCCGAAAACTCCATCCGGACCTTTGTTCCGGTCTCGAAGCCGAACCACAACTCCGTCTCGCCCGCACGCAGGGTCGGAACGCCGACGAAAGTCGCGCGGCCAAGTCGGGCCCGGCGCCCGTCGATCAGCCCTTCCACGCCCAGTCCGGCGTGTTCGACGACCTCGGTGGCCAACGGACCGTCCCCCGCCGCCCGGGCGATCGCGCGGGCCATCGGATGACCGGAGGCGCGGGCCAGAGGGGCCGCCAGGGCGATGACCGCCGGCGACGCGCCCACGAGGGCCGGACGCCCCCCGGTCAGCACGCCGGTCTTGTCAAAGACCACGTGATCGACCTCGGCCAACCGCTCCAGCGCCGCTCCCGACTTGACCAGCACGCCCCGGCGGAAAAGCCGCGCCGAGGCCACGACCTGCACCGCCGGCACCGCCAGACCCAAAGCGCAGGGGCAGGTGACGATCAGGACCGCCACGGCCCGGATCAGGGCCTCGCGCGGGTCCAGACCCAAGGCCCAGCCGCCGGCGAAGGTCGCCAGGGCCGCCGCGTGAACCACCGGCACATAGAGGGCGGCCGCCCGATCCGCGAGCCGGACATAGCGCGAACGCGACTGGGCGCCCGCCTCGACCAGCCGGGCGATCGCCGCGAGCGTGGAGTCCTCCGACCGGGCGCGGGCGCGCACGGTCAGCAGGCCTGCGGTGTTGACGGCGCCGGCGCGGCACAGCTCGCCCGGCCTGACCCGCTCGGGGACGCCCTCGCCGGTGAGCAGGCTGTTGTCGAGGAGCGCCTCTCCCTCCTCCAGCGTCGCGTCGACCGGAATGCGGTCGCCGGGCCTGACGCGAAGGATGTCGCCCGGCCGGATGTCGCCGAGCGGAACGGACCGTTCGCGGCCCTCGGCATCGATGACGCGGGCGGCGGAGGCCTGCAGCGCCAGAAGATCGCCGGCCGCGCCGCGCGCCCGCGCGCGCAGCACATGGTCGAGCCAGCGTCCGATCAGCAACAGGAACAGCAGAGAGACGGCCGCATCGAAATAGGCGTCCCGACCATTCAGGATCGTTTCCGAGAAGCTGATCCCCAGCGTCAGGATCACGCCGACGGAGATCGGAACGTCCATATTGGCCCGCCGGGAGCGCAGGGACCGCCACGCCGACTGGAAGAACGGCATGCCGGCGAAGATGGCGCACGGCGCGCCGACCGCGGCCGACATCCACATCATCATAGTCCGTGTCGCCGGGCCGAGCTCCTGATCGAAGAGGCCGGCCCAGATCGGCACCGAGAACATCATGGCGTTCATCGCGCCGAAGCCGGCGACGGCCAGGGCGAGGATCAGCCGGCGGCCTTCCCGATCGCGCTGGACCGTGGCCGCGCCGGGATCGAACGGCGTCGCGGGATAGCCGAGCCGGTCCAGCGCCGAGATGATCCGCGCCGGATCGACCCGGGCGTTGGCGAGGCCGACGGCGAGCCGGCCGGTCGACAGGTTCAGGCGCGCGGATTCAACTCCGGGCAGGCCTGACACCACGCGTTCTATCTTCGAGATGCAACCGGCGCAGCGCGCGCCCGTGACCAGCAGGTCGAGACTCGCCCGGCCGTCGTCCAGCCGCCGCAGGAAGGCGGACATGTCCGGGGCATGGGCGGCGTCGAAGGTCAGGGCCATGTCAGCCTCCGCTCGGCGATGAATCGCTGGCCGGCTCCGTCAACGGCCACGATGCGCGCGTCCCAGGTTCCTGAGAGGGTGCGGTCGACGGCGTACTGACCCGCCTCACCCTCGTTCAGCGAAAGTTCGGTGCGGCCCTGCTCGGTGGCCGGGCGTTGCAGGGTCGCGGAAACCCGCAGGCCGGTGAGCGGCCGGCCGCTCCGATCCTGCAGCAGCACGTCCAGTCCGCCCGCTCGCGCCGCCGCCCCCGCGCGCCAGCCCAGAGCATCCTGGGCCCGAAGCCGTTCGAGCTCGGCGTTATAGATCAGCCCGGTCTCGTAGGGCCGCGCCGCCACCTGACCCGGGTGCGACCGGTAGGCCAGCACCAGAAAGCCCGCGTCGACGCCGATCACCAGGGCGAAGAAGGCCGTGACGGCCGCGCCGACGTGCCAGCCCTTGACGGTGAACGGCGGCCTTGCGGGGCGAGCGGAGGCGGTCATCGGGTCTGGTCCCCATAGTCGAAGGCGGTTCGGACGGTCAGCGTCTGATCGCCCGAGCGGATTTCGAACGCCGCCGGACGACCGGCGTCGGCGATCCGGTCGGCCGGAGCGGTGACGAAGATGCGTAGGGAGGTGATGCGGTTCGGCTCGACTTCGACGCGAAGCGGATCGGCGCCCGACTGACCCGGAATTCGCATCACGGCTCCGGGAACGCCGACGTAGCGGATTTCGATAGTCGCGGGCTCGAACCCGTGGTTGGCGATCTTCAGCGTGTAGCCGTTTCGAACGGCGCCATCGTGCAGCCGCACGTAGGCGGGGTTGCGGTCTCGCAGGGCATGGACGCCGAATTGCTGACGCGTGCCGAAGCCCCAGATCATCAGGCCCGCGACCAGCGCCAGAGCCAGGCCGTAATAGAGAGTCCGCGGCCGCACCAGCTTGTGCGTCGGCTTCTGACCGCAGCTTCGGGCGGCGACCGCCGCGTCGGTGTCATAGGCGATCAGGCCGCGAGGCCGCCCGACCTTGTCCATGATCTCGTTGCAGGCGTCGATGCACAGGCCGCAGTTGATGCACTCCAGCTGCGCGCCGTCGCGGATGTCGATGCCCATCGGACAGACGACGACGCACTGATTGCAGTCGATGCAGTCGCCCCGGCCCTCCCAGGTCTCGGTCTTCTTGTGCGGGCCACGGGGCTCGCCCCGGTCGTAGCGATAGGTCACCTGGAACGACTCGTCGTCCAGCATGGCCCCCTGGATGCGCGGCCACGGGCACATATAGGTGCAGACCTGCTCGCGCATATGACCGGCAAAGACGTAGGTCGTGAAGGTCAGGATGGCGCACGAGACATAGGCCGTCATCGGCGCGGTCCCGACCCAGAAGGTCCGGATCAGTGTCGGCGCATCGTGAAAGTAGAAGATCCACGCCCCGCCGGTGCCGAAGGCGACGCCGATCCACACGGCGTGCTTGCCGGCCTTGCGCCACAGCTTGTTGAACGACATCGGGGCGGCGTCCAGCCGCATGCGGGCGTTGCGGTCGCCCTCAAACATACGCTCGATATAGATGTAGAGGTCCGTCCAGACCGTCTGCGGGCAGGCGTAGCCGCACCACAGCCGCCCGAACAGGGCGGTCACCAGAAACAGGGCCAGCGCCGAAATCACCAGCAGGCCGGTGATGAAATACACCTCCTGCGGCCAGAGCTGGATCATGAAGAAGTAGAACCGCCCACCGGCAAAATCGACCAGCACCGCCTGGTCCGGCAAGGCGCCGGGACGCTCCCAGCGGATCCAGGGCGTGATGTAGTAGATCGCCAGCATGACGATCAGCAGAACCCACTTCAGCCAGCGCCACGGGCCATGGACCAGCTTCGGATAGATCGGCGCCCGAGGCTGATAAAGGCCCTTGGGCCTGGCCTTCTCGCGCTGCCGCTCGGCGACCGAAACCGGGCCCGCAGACGCGGGCTTCTCACGGGTCCGGTCGATGATGATGGTCATGGCGCGGGGGCTTCAACCTTGACCAGCGAGGGCTCCCCCCCGCCCGCATTGACGTGGACATAGACGGCCAAGGCCTTGATCACCCCCGGCGACAACCGGTTTCCCCACATGGGCATGACACCGTTGCGGGTGTTGGTGAGCTGTCCGGTGATCGCCGACCGCTCCCCGCCATACAGCCATTCGCGGTCGGTCAGGTTGGGGGCCCCCAGCTCACGTATGCCCGTCCCGTTGGGCATGTGGCAGGCCGCGCAGTTCTCGGCGAAGAGCGGGGCGGCACGGGCGACAGCGGCACGGTCCGCCTGACGCCCCGAAAGCGCGACGACATATTCGGTCAGGTCGCCGATCTGTGCACCCGTTAACAGCCCGTCGCGGCCGAAGGCCGGCATCATGGACATCCGGGTATCGGCATGGCCGGAACGAATCCCGACCTGCAGGGTGTGTTCGATCTCTTCCAGCGACCCGCCCCACAGCCAGACATCGTCCCTGAGGTTCGGATAGCCCTTGGCCCCGGCTCCACCAACACCGTGGCAACTGGCGCAGTTGTCGCCGAAGACGGACTGACCGATGGCCAGGGCATGGGCCTGAAGGTCGGGATCCGCCTCGATCTGCTGCAGGCTGGCCGAAACCAGCATGGCCTCGCCCCGGCCGCGCTGGGCCTGAAGCGCGTTGAGCTCGCTCACGACGTCGCCGCGGTCAGACTGGTTCAGCAGCCCGCGCGTGTAGCCGTTGAGGCCAGGCCAGGCGGGCATCAGGACCCAGTAGACGATAGACCAGGCGATGCAGGCGTAGAAGATCCATAGCCACCAGCGTGGCAGGGGATTGTCCAGTTCCTTGATGCCGTCCCATTCGTGACCGGTCGTCTCGACGCCGGTGTGATCGTCGCGCTCGTTCTCAGACATGGTCGTCCTCGTCCTTTTCGAGCGGGAGGCGGGAAAGTCGGGTGAAGCGTTCGCGGTTCTTCGGCCAGAGGGCATAGGTCAGCCCGGCAATGAAGATCGCACCGAAGTAGATCAGGCCGCCCTGTTGAGCGAACCGCGCCACGGTTTCGTAGTCGAGGCCGCTCATCGCATGTTGTCCGGATCTTCGGCCTGATAGGTGCTGAAATCGACCATCGTGCCCAGTTGCTGCAGATAGGCGATCAGCGCGTCCATCTTGGTCAGACGCTCGGGATCGCCGTCGAAATCCCCCTGGACGATCTTGGGCCCGTAGCGTCCACGCAGGGCCGAGGTCTCGCTGGCGTAGACGTCAACCTGGGCCCGGGCGTCGGCATCGGCGTTCTCGATCTGATCATCGGTATAGGGCACCCCGACCGCCCGCATCGCCACGAGCTTGGCGCGAATGGCGTGCAGATCCAGATCCTGATCAGCAAGGAACCGGTAGGGAGGCATATTGGATTCAGGCACCACGGATCGGGGATCACCCAGGTGCTCGGCGTGCCATTCGTTGGAGTATTTGCCGCCCACCCGCGCCAGATCAGGGCCCGTGCGTTTGGACCCCCACTGGAACGGATGGTCATACATGCTCTCGGCTGCGAGGCTGTAGTGACCGTAGCGTTCGACCTCGTCGCGCAGGGGGCGGATCATCTGCGAGTGACAGCTATAGCAGCCCTCGCCGATGTAGATGTCACGGCCAGCCAGCTCGAGCGGCGTGTAGGGACGGACGCCCTCCACCTCCTCGATGGTGCTCTCGACCCAGAACAGGGGGGCGATCTCGACGATGCCGCCGATCGACACCACGATGACGATGCCGATCACCAGCCAGAGCGAGTGACGCTCGAATTTCGCGTGTTTCTTCCACATGGTGCGATCCTCACTCGGCCGGCAGGAGTTGCGGCTCGATCGTCGTCGCCGGCACGTTCGCGGACGTGCGCGAGGACGGCATGCGGATCGTTCGCCACAGGTTGTAGGACATGATGAGCGTGCCGCTCAGGAACATCAGGCCGCCGACGGTGCGGATGACGTTCTGGATGTGTTTGGCCGACACGGTCTCGATGAAGCTGTTGGCGAGGAAGCCGTCGGGCGTGTACTCGCGCCACATCAGGCCCTCCATGATGCCGGAGACCCACATCGCGCTGATGTAGAGAACGATGCCGGTGGTCGCGATCCAGAAATGCCACTCCACCAGGGCGTTGGAGTAGAGCCGGTCCTTCTTCCACAGCCATGGCACCATGCAGTAGATCGCGCCGAAGCTGATGAAGCCGACCCAGCCCAACGCGCCGGAATGCACATGGCCGATGGTCCAGTCGGTGTAGTGAGACAGGGCGTTGACCGTGCGGATCGCCATCAGCGGCCCTTCGAAGGTCGCCATGCCGTAGAAGGCGATAGCCACCACCATCATCCGCACGACAGGATCGGTGCGCAGCTTGTCCCAGGCGCCTGACAGGGTCATCAGCCCGTTGATCATGCCGCCCCACGAAGGCATCCACAGCATGATCGAGAAGGTCATGCCCAGGGTCTGCGCCCACTGCGGCAGGGCCGTGTAGTGCAGGTGGTGCGGGCCGGCCCAGATGTAGATGAAGATCAGCGACCAGAAGTGGACGATCGACAGACGGTAGGAATAGACCGGTCGTTCGACCCGCTTGGGCACGAAGTAGTACATCATGGCCAGGAAGCCGGCGGTCAGGAAGAAGCCGACGGCGTTGTGCCCGTACCACCACTGAACAAGCGCATCCTGGACGCCGCCGAAGGCTGAATAGCTGCGCGCCTCGAGCAGGCCGACCGGCACGGCCGCATTGTTCACCAGGTGCAGCAGGGCGACCGTGACGATGAAGGCCAGATAGAACCAGTTGGCCACATAGATGTGGGGTTCCTTGCGCTTCCAGATCGTGCCGAGGAAGACCAGCAGATAGGCGACCCAGACGATGGTGAGCCAGATATCGACGTACCATTCAGGCTCGGCATATTCGCGCGACTGGGTGATGCCCGAGACATAGCCCGTGGCCGCCAGCACGATGAACAGCTGGTAGCCCCAGAAGACGAACCACGGCCAGATTCCCCCCGCCAGCCGCGCCTTGCAGGTCCGTTGTACGACCCAGAAGGAGGTGCAGATCAGGGCGTTGCCGCCGAACGCAAAGACCACGCCCGAGGTGTGCAGGGGCCGCAGCCGCCCAAAATTGAGCCAGCCGTGCTCGGGAAGATAAAAGATGTTCGGCCACGAAAGCTGGGCGGCGATGAAGACGCCGACCGTCATGCCGATCACGCCCCAGAACATGGTGGCGATCACGCCGGCGCGGATCACTCCGTCCTCGTAGCGGCCGGGATCCGACCGGAAGCGTCCGCTGGCGACACCGATGGTCATGGCGGCCAGCGCCACGACCGAGGCCGCCATCAGAATATAGCCATGGAAGCGGAAGGCAGCATCGTCGGTGAAGGCGGTCGCCAGCAGGGCCGCCACCGCAGCGACCCCCAGGAACAGGTACAGGGCCACCACGTCGCCCGAGGTATCGGCGTCCTGTGAGACAGTGATCGGCATTCGGCTGGGCTCCGGCATGAGAGGGCCCTGCCTGCTCCCACTCGCCGCCCACCGCTTTGCGCTAGCGCAAAGCGGTCGATTGAAAATCGTGGCTCAAACCGTTCCAGAGGTTCAAATGAGACACAACGACACTGCGGATGTAGCTGGGTACGGCATCGGCCTGATGACGGTCGGCTCCGCCCTGTTCGCCCTTTCGGCGGCCTGCGCCTTCGCGGCGGCCGAACATATGGCCTTTGCCGCGGCCCTGTGCGGACCGGTCGCCCGCCATTGCATTCTGTGTGTCGCGTCTGCGGGCAGCCTGCTGGCGTCCGCCGGAGTCATCACCTCGGGCGTCGTGTTGTTTGCGGACCGCACGGCTCCGCAGAAAGCTGTGTCCGCTGCGAGCCCGCGAAACCAGGCGCCGCTTCCGCGCGGCTGACTGCGCCGCGCGACACGGCGATCAGCGGCGGGGCTAGTCGAGGTAGACGAGCGCGCTGCGTACGGCGGTCAACAGGGCGTCCGTAAGCAGCGGCTTCTCTATGATGGGCACGCCCGAGGCCGCCGCCCGCGCCCGCAGATGCAGACGCGGGTTGGTGGTGATCAGAACCGCCGGCAGGCCTACGCCGTTCGCACGAAGTCGGTCGAGCAGATCCAGGCCGTTCAGGCCCGGCAGGTGGTAGTCGATGACCAGACACCCCCGTTTCGGCAGCTCGCCAGACTCTAGCAGGCTTTCGGCATCCCTGAAGCTGCATACGTTCAGCCCTTCAAGGTCGAAAGAGAACTTTACGGCGTGAGCGACGGCCGGGTCATCGTCGACGAGAATGACAGCCGGAGCCGCACTGGAAGCCACGGGCGTCACGCGCAGATGCCGTCCAGGCGGCCGCGTTGCAGAAGGCGAACCTGGCGGGTCGAGCGCGCTTCAATCAGGCCGGCGGCCTGCAGTTGGGACAGGGTCCTCGAGACGGTGTGGATGGTCAGACCGACATGATCGGCGATGTCCTGCCGGGTCATCGGCAGGTCGATCACCTCCGGGTGTCCAAGTCGCGCCGCGAAATCGAGCAGGAAGGCGGCGACACGTTCGGTTGCAGCCTGACGGGAGAGAATCAGGGCGTGGCCCTCGCTTCGCTGCACGGCGCGGACGGTGATCTGCCAAAGGGCGCGGGCCAGCCCCATGTCCGTAACGGCGCGTTCGGCCAATTCGCCGCGTTCGATCGCTGACGCCTGGACAAGGCTCAAAGCCTCGGCGGCGGTCGCGTGCTCGACCCCGGCTTCGATGCCGACGAAGTCACCGGGCAGATGAAAGGCGGTGACCTGACGGCGCCCGTCGCTGAGAAGACGGTAGCTGACCACCGCCCCCTTCAGGACGCGATAGACGAGCCGCGCCGGATCGCCTTGCCGGAACAACTGGTCACCCGGAGCGAACGGTGATCGAGGGGCCGGCGAAGCGTTCGTGAAGACCGCGCACAGATGGCAATCCGGCGTTTCCTCTCGCGCCGTCGGCATCGACCGGGCCGTAATGTCGCAGATGCGGAGAGCAGGCATGGAGCGATCCGATGAACTTGAGGCCGGACTTTTAGGACGCGTCTCCTGCGCGCCGGTATTCCGGAGTGCCCCCTAGGGGGTTTACCGGAGTCGACCGCGCTCCCGGCGGGGGCTCTGGTGAAATGCCGTCACCCTCGCCGGCCCGCAGAACCGCTCCATGCCCATAGCCTTCGACATCGAGATCCTGAGGCGCTCGGAAATGTTCGCGGGCCTCGACACCGGGGCGCTTCAGGCCGTCGTCTCCGCGGGCGCAGTCCGGCGGCTGTCGGCTGGCGTCCGCATCTTCGCCCAGGGGGACCCGGGCGTGACCGGTCACAGTCTGCTCGAAGGCAGAATCAAGATCGTCCAGACCCGTCTTGACGGCAGCCAGTCTGTGCTCCGCTTCATCGGCCCGGGCGAGATGTACGGCACGGTCGCCGCACTCATGAACCAGGCCTTTCCGGCGGACGCGGTCGCCGTGGTAGACAGCGTCGAGGTCTGGTGGAGCATCCCCGCCCTTCGGCAACTGATCCGAAAGTATCCCGAGATCGGCCTGCGTTCGACCGCGGCGGCCGGAACGCGACTGCTGGATCTACAGAGCCGTATGGGAGAACTCACAAGCGAAAGGGTGGAACAGCGCATCGCGCGCACCCTGCTGCGCCTGATGGAGAAGGCCGGGCGGCCCACTGACGGCGGCATCGAGATCGACTTTCCGATCACCCGTCAGGATCTCGCCGAAATGGCTGGCTCCACCCTGCATACGGTCAGCCGCACCCTGGCGGCGCTGGACCAGCGGGGTGTGACCGGCAGCACGCGACGCAGGATCATCGTGCGGGATCCCCGCGCTCTGGGCCATTTGGCCGAAAGCGGCGCCGATTGATCCGCCGGCCCCGCCGGGAAGGTTGAAGGCCGGCCCTGAAGCCGGCCTCCCGCGCCCCTCGACCGGATCAGCGGACCCGGGTCAGCATCTCCGTGAACCGCCGGCGTGCGATCGGAGGCGTCCGCGCCGCAGCGGCCTGGACGGCCGCAAGGTTCGAACCCGCCGGGCCGACCTGGATCAGCGCGACCATCCCCATGCTGTAGTGCGGCGCACACTTCACGCCATAGACACCGGCCTCGGTCACCCGCAGGACGAACTCCCGCCCCATCGGACCCCGCTGGACGGTCGCACCGGCCGGGATCATCCCGGCAATGGTCTCGGCGTTGTGGCCCGGGTCCGTGGGGACGAACCGGATCGTGTCGCCAGGCCGAGCCTGAACCACGGACGGCGAGAAGACCATTGCGCCGCCGGGTCCGCGGTTCAGCATCTGTACGGTATGTTCAGCGGCGTCGGCCGGAGCGGCGGCGATCAACGCAGCGGCTGCACAGACCATGGGGAGAAGTTTCAGGAACATGACGAGGTCCTTGGGAGGTGAATGCGCGAGATGTTCGCGGCATGGTCCCGTTCTAACCTTTGCCGGCACCGGAACATTGCGGGCGAACAAACACAGGCCTCCGTAGAATACCGGATAGGCGGCGAATACGGACTTCAATTCTAACGCTGTGTCTCAAGGCGGACGCAAATCCGACCCGCCCGCCCCCTATGCGAAGACTTGGCCGGACGGCCGTGCTTGCGCCTGGACAACCCCCCGTCGGCGAGAATCAGCCAACCTCCGCGCGAAGGAGATTTCCCATGGCGTTCGACAATCCGCTCGCGGCCGACATCTGGTCCAGCAAATACAGGTTCACGCCGGCGGAGGGCGTCGGCGATGGCCAGCCCGGCCGAGCCCAGCCCGAGGGCTTGCAGCATCAGCCTGCCCCCGCGGGGGGCGGAGGGCGAGCAGTGGCATTCCCCATGACAGCAGAGGTCGGTCGGACACATCGCCAGGTCACAGCAGTCGGTGGCGGGACGGGTCATGACCGACCCGTCCCATGTCCCGGGGCCGGCGCCTTGCGCGGGCGCAATGTCAAAGCGACCGGCGCCACAGCATCGGACCGTAGGCGACGACGAAGCCCGCGAAGGCCAGCGCCCACAGCGTCGCCGACACCACCAGCAGGGCGCCCGTCCAGTCCGTGAGGAAGGGCGCCGAAACCCTCACGACCGCCGCCGACAGGACCAGCACGTAGATGGCCATTGTCGAGCGATCGGCGACACGCGGCCGGCCGGTATGGCCCCGCGTCGCCCGCGTCATCATCGCCAGGGTCTCGACGCCCATGGCCCCCGTGGTCAGGGCGTGAACGCCGACGGTGAACGGGACGGCGTCGGGAACCAGAGCGGCCAGTCCGAGCAGGATCAGGCCGACACCGAGCCATGCATACCCCGCGTGGAGAATCCAGACGAGCGGCTCGCGACGCGCCAGCCAGCCGCGCCAGCGCGCCAGTCTTGCAAGATTGAACAGGCCCGCGAGGACCATGGCCATGCCGGTCAGGGCCGACCAGGGCGCCGCCACCCAGGCGCCGAGCGCCACGGCGGTGAGCGCCAGCACGACGGCGTCGAAGCGATTGAAGGCGGCCGGCCCCTCGGCGATCCCGTGCGCCTTTGTCCAGTTCTGGGTGAAGCTGGGTGTGACCCGGCCGCCGATCAGGGCGACGAGGCCGATGATCACCGCCACGGCGGCACGTTCAGCCCCGGGCCCGATGGCCGGAAAGACGCTTTGCAGGTGGAAGGCGACATTGGCCGCGGCCAGCACCGTCACCATCAGGCAGATCGGCAGGTTGCGGCGATTGCCCGCGGCCAGCACCTCGCGCCAGACGACGGCGGCGAAGACAATCAGGAAGGCGCAATCGACGACGGCCGCGGGTGTCGCGAGGGCGGCCGGGGCGAACCCGGCGGCGCGGCCGGCGACCCACAGGGCGAACAACCCGGCCAGGCCGGCTCCGGTCATCGGCGGACGCCCGGTCCAGTTGGGCACGGCCGTCAGCAGGAAGCCGGCGATCACGCCGCCGAGGTAGCCGAACAGCATCTCGTGGATGTGCCAGGCGCGGCCGTCGGTCGCGCCCACCATGCCGTCGCCGAGGGTGAAGGAGGCGATCCAGATCGGAACCGCAAGGGCCGCCCACAG
>NZ_JANODA010000009.1:0-29501 GCF_031412435.1 Brevundimonas sp. | reverse complement strand
CGACCGCCTCGCACGATCAGGTTGGTCATGGGCGCGCGCGGCCTCGTCTAGGTTGGAATGTCAGCGAACTTAGCGGCTGGCGGGCGCTCACCAAGCGCCGATTTTCTCGGCCTCGTGGTGGCTGATCGGGTGGTGCGCCTTGGCGTGGTCCTCCTCGGCGAGGAACCGCACGGCCTCCAGCGCCGCCATACAGCCCATGCCCGCCGCCGTTACCGCCTGGCGATAGACGTCGTCGGTGACGTCCCCCGCAGCGTAGCAGCCTTCGACATTGGTCGCCGTCGTGCCCGGCTTCACCACCAGGTAACCGCCCTGTTTGGTCTCAAGCTGGCCCTGGAACAGCTCCGACGACGGCGCGTGGCCGATGGCGATGAAGACGCCGTCCGCCGGCGTCTCTTGCGTCGCCCCGGTCTGGGCGTGCTTCAGCCGCACACCCGTGACGTTCGACGCCATGCCGTCCGACTGGCCCAGGATCTCGTCGATCGTGTGGTTCCAGATCACCTCGACCTTGGGGTTGGCGAACAATCGGTCCTGCAGAATCTTCTCGGCCCGGAACTCGTCCTTGCGGTGAACGACGGTGACCTTGGCCGCGAAGTTGGTGAGGAACAGCGCCTCTTCCACTGCCGTGTTACCGCCGCCGACGACCACGACATTCTTGCCGCGATAGAAGAAGCCGTCGCAGGTGGCGCAGGCCGAGACGCCGAAGCCCTGGTATTTCTGCTCCGATTCCAGGCCCAGCCATTTCGCCTGGGCGCCGGTGGAGATGATGACCGTCTCGGCCAGCAGCTCGGTCCCGGAGTCCAGCTTCAGCCGGAACGGCCGCTGCGACAGGTCGCAGGAGACGACGATATCCTCGATGACCTCCGTGCCGACGTGCAGGGCCTGGGCCTTCATCTGCTCCATCAGCCAGGGGCCCTGAATGCTCTCGGCGAAGCCCGGATAGTTCTCCACGTCCGTGGTGATGGTCAGCTGGCCGCCCGGCTGGATGCCGGCGATCACCGCCGGGTTCAGGTTGGCGCGGGCCGCATAGATGGCGGCGGTCCAGCCGGCAGGGCCGGAGCCGATGATGGCGACGCGGATCGTTCTCGGAGTGCTCATGAGTGCTATCTAGTCGCTGATTCCGCCCTGTGCGATGTCAGGCGTGACGGAAATCGTGGAAGGACGCGACATGGCTACCCAACCGCAACGCAGTTTCATCGGGATCGGCCTCGCCGTCGGCGTCGGCGTCGGCGCCGCCGTCGGGGTGGCGATGGGCAATCTGGCGATCGGCATTGCCGTAGGCCTTGCCCTGGGCATCGTCATCGGAGCGGCGGCGGACGTCCGCGACAAGGCCAAGCGGAAGGGCGACGGAGACGGTGGCGTCTTACCCTTCACGGGTGACGGCGGCGGCCGGTCGAAGTCTGACGACGGCGGCGACGGGGGGTCAGACGGGGGTGGAGATGGCGGCGGGGGTGGCGGCGACTGAGGCCTCCCGGCCCATCGCCTTCAGGATCGCCCGCGCCGCCCGGTCCGTCTCGGCCAGAGGCGCATAGCTCCAGGTCTCCAGCGCCCCGTCGAAGGGACGCGCCGCGCCCTTTGCTTCGAGGTCGGCGTGAAGCCGTGCGAACTTTCCGGGCGGTTTGAGCGCGACCATCGGCAGAATGTGCACGGGCTTGCCGGTCGATGCGGCCTCGGCGGCCATGTTGGCGCTGTCCTCGGTGACGAGGATGTGGTCGGCGACGTGAAGGAAGGCGAACAGCGGGTTCGGTCCCTCGCCATCCCAGATCCAGCCGGCCAGCCCCTCCAGCCGTTCGGTCATCACCGCCGCCGCCGCCGCGGGCGTGCGCCGCGAGAAGGTCAGCATCAACGATCCGCCGGAGGCTCGCACCGCGTCGGCGATCCGGCCGGCCAGTTCTGCGGCATGATCGGGCGTCAGGTCGAAGGCCTTCGACTTCCCCCCGATCAGGACCCCCACGCGTGGGCGGGGCAGGGCGTCCAGCCGGCCCGCAAAGGCCGGCGCCGCTTCGGCCAGAGCTTGTGGGGTGACGCGATGAGGCGACCCCGTGATGGAAACGACATTGTCTCCGGTCAGCCCGTCATGGGCAGGCGCCACCACCAAGTCGAACAGCGATGGTTCAAGGCGCGGGTCCTGGGTCTGGACCACGAAGGTCCTGCCGCCACCCTGACGTCTTGCGGCCAGAGACAGGGGTAGGGTCGCGCGGCCGGTGGCGATCCACAGATCGGGCCAGATCTCGCCGTCGGCGGGGACGGGCGATTCGGACGCCAGCATCCACGACGCCTTCTTCAGCCCGACCGGCAGCCAGTCGAACGCAGGCCGCCAGCGCACGCGTCTGATGTCGATGATCGCCGGAATCAGGCGCGCGACCGCTTCGGCGAGGCCGAGCGCCTGATTTTCCATGCCGGCGCGGCCGTCCGAGACGACCGCGATACGAAGGGGCTTTAGCCCTACTTCCACTCGACCTTGAGGATTTCGTAGGCCTTCACGCCGCCGGGGGTGTTCACCTCGACGGTGTCGCCGACGGCCTTGGAAATCATGGCGCGGGCGATGGGCGAGGAGATGGAGATCTTGCCCTGCTTCACGTCAGCCTCGTGCTCGCCGACGATCTGGTAGCGGCCTTCTTCCTCGGTATCCTCGTCGACCACGGTGACCGTGGCGCCGAACTTGACCTGGTCGCCCGAAAGCTTGGTCACGTCGATGACCTGGGCGCGGCTGATCTTGTCCTCGATGTCTGCGATCGAGCCTTCGATCCAGCCCTGGCGTTCCTTGGCGGCATGATACTCGGCGTTTTCCGACAGGTCGCCGTGTTCACGGGCCTCCGAAATCGCTGCGATGACGCTGGGACGTTCCACCGACTTCAATTGCTTAAGCTGATCGTCGAGGGAGCGGTAGCCCTCGGCCGTCATCGGCACTTTTTCCATGTGGTCGTGATTTTCTGACTTGTCGCCCGGTAAACCGGAGAGGGGACTTAAGAGAAACTCTGGCGAATACGCTGGTCGCTGGGCGCACGCGACCGGCCGAAGAAGCTAGGGCGCCCGGCGCGGAAACTCAAGGTCCGGTCGGGAATCGCCCTAGCGGATCAGCCCGCAGGAGGTCGCACGGCGGGGTGACGGGCGTGCGACAGACGTCGGTCCAGCATCGTCCTGGCCAGGCCATACACGATCCAGGCGATCAATCCGGCGCCGATCACGGCGAACAGCAGCGACGCCACCATTGCCCCCGCCGCCATGAAGGCGAGGAGAAAGGCGATGGCCGCGCCGAGGCCGGCCGCGATCTGGATTGTTTTCAACTGCATGGACGACTTAACGCACGCCTCGGCCGCCGGTTGCGCGTCTCCTGGCGCGTCAGGCGTAGGCGTAGGGTCCCCCCCGTTCCAGCGCCCGCTGATAGGCCGGCCGGGCATGGATCGTCTGCAGGAAGGCCTTCAGCTTCGGCTTGTCCCGCCCATAGGGGGCGCGGCTCGCCCCGGCCTCCAGCGGGAAACTCATCATGATGTCGGCGGCCGAGAAGGCCTCCCCCGCGAACCACGGCGACCTGGACAGTTCCGCCTCCCAGTAGGCTGTGTGGGCCGCGATCTGCGGGTCTATGAAGCTTGCCTGCGCCTTGTTCGAGATCGCCTTGACCAGCGGCCGCACCAGACCCGGCGATCGTGTCGGCAGGGCGCCGAACACCAGCTTCAGCAACAAGGGCGTCATCGCCGACCCCTCGGCGTAGTGCAGCCAGTAGGTGAACCGCCGCCCCGCCTCCGTACCCGCCGTCGGCCTCAAGCCGTGCCCCGGGTATGTCGCCAGCAGATACTCGATGATCGCACCCGTCTCGGCGACAATGATGTCGCCGTCCTGGATCACTGGCGACTTGCCCAGCGAATGGATGGCGCGCAGCTCGGGCGGGGCCAGCATCGTGTCGGCGTTCCGCTCGTACCGCTTGACCTCGTAATCCAGCCCCATCTCCTCCAGCAGCCACAGCACCCGCTGCGAGCGGGAATTGTTCAGGTGGTGGACGACGATCATGGCGCGGCTCTCCCCAGGTTTCTATCACCCTGGCGGGTTGACGCCGGGGAGGGCAAGGGCCGTCAGCGGCTTCGACGGCTCCAGCGCTGACGCGGATGCCCTTGAGCCTGCGCCCCGGTCTGAGACTGTCGACCTGCGCGGTTCAGGTTCGGCGACGTCCCTGTCCGTCGGCTCTGCCACAGCTCATAGGCCAGGGTGGCCAAGGCCAGCTTTCCGGCATGCCGACCGGCGAACCCGCGTCCGCTCTTTGACAGCAGAAGGCCGCCGATGACGGTGGCGATACGGGACAGGGCCATGGGTGTTCTCCTCAAGTTCGGGAACTGAACGGCCGGATACCACCGAGGTTCACTCCGCGTTGAGACGAGCGATAGCATATGCTATCATCCGCGTATGGCCCAACTCCTCGTCAGAAACGTCAGCGACGACACGGTTGAGGCGCTGAAGCGTCGCGCGATCGCCAATCAGCGTAGCGTTGAGGCCGAGCATCGCGCCCTCCTTGAGGAAGCCCTCGAGACGGAGCGATTGAAGCAGGTTGAGCGGTTTCGCGCCCGCATCGACGCTCTGCATGAGACGATGAAGGGTCGCACCTTCACGCCGTCGGAAGTCGTGGTCCGCGAGATGCGCGACGACAATTGATCGTCATCGATACCTCGGTCGCGCTCAAATGGGTGTTGCCGGAGCCGGGCGCCGAGCTGGCGAAGGACGCACTGCAGCTGCCGCTGATCGCCCCCGACGTCTGGCGGGTTGAAGCTGCGAACGGTATCCGTCGGGCGGTTCTCGAAGGCGTGGGGACACAAGCCGAGGCGCGAGAATGGCTTTCGATCCTCGACGACGCCCCTGTGCAGGACGTAGCCACGACGAGCGTACTCAGACAGGGGCTCGACCTCGCCATCGCGCTCGGCCATCCGGTCTATGACTGCCTGTTCCTCGCTCTGGCGATCGACCGTGATTGCCGGTTGCTGACCTCGGACGACAAGTTCCGGCGGGTCGTCGTGGAGAAATCCGATCTGGCATCCCGGATCGTCATGTTGCCGGACCTGTTTCCATGATCACTGAACCTCGCCTCACGTCTCTCGCCCACGGCGGCGGCTGCGGCTGCAAGCTGTCGCCCGGCGTGCTGCGCGACATCCTCGCCGGCACGCCCGAGGCCGCCGTCTTCGCCGATCTGATGGTGGGCAACGAGACCTCGGACGACGCGGCCGTCTGGCGGCTGAATGACGGCCAGGCGCTGGTGGCGACAACCGACTTCTTCATGCCGGTCGTGGACGATCCGTTCGATTTCGGCCGCATCGCGGCGACCAACGCCCTGTCCGACGTCTACGCGATGGGCGGCCGTCCCATCTTCGCCCTGGCCCTGGTCGGCATGCCGGTGAACGTCCTGTCGACCGAGACCATCGGCCGGATCCTGGCGGGCGGCGCGAGCGTCTGCGCCGAGGCCGGGATCCCCGTCGCCGGCGGCCATTCGATCGACAGCGTGGAGCCGATCTACGGGCTCGTCGCCCTGGGCCTCGTCCATCCGGACCGGGTCCTGACCAATCGCGGCGCCCAGGCCGGCGACGTCCTGATCCTGACCAAGGGGCTGGGCGTCGGCGTGCTGTCGGCGGCGCTCAAGCAGGAGCGTCTGGCCGCGGACGGCTACGCCGTCCTGATCGCCTCGACCACGAAGCTGAACGCCGTCGGCGCCGGTCTGGCCGGGGTCGAGGGCGTCCACGCCATGACCGACGTGACCGGCTTCGGCCTGCTGGGGCACGCGCTGGAGATGGCGCGCGGCTCGGGTCTGGGGGTCGAGCTTGAAGCGGCCGTCGCGCCCCTGCTGGAGGGTGTCGAGGCGTTCGCCAGGGGCGGGATGCGCACCGGCGCCTCGGGCCGCAACTGGGCCAGCTACGGCGAGGCGATCACCCTCCCGACCGGGTTCGAGGACTGGCGCCGTGACCTCCTGACCGATCCCCAGACCTCGGGCGGCCTGCTCGTCGCCGTGGCGGCCGGGGCGGCCGGCGCCGTGCTGGCGACGATTCGCGCGGCTGGCTTCGACCAGGCCGCCGTCGTCGGCCGGGTGGTTGAGGGCGTCGGGGTGAGGGTCGTTTGATCCGCCACACGACCGATCTTTCGGCCGGGGCCCGCGCCGGCTTCGACGTCATCATCGACGTCCGCAGCCCCGCCGAGTTCGCCGAGGACCATATTCCCTGCGCGATCAACCTCCCGGTCCTCGACAATGCCGAACGGGCGGAGATCGGGACCATCTACGTTCAGCAGTCGAAATTCCTCGCCCGCCGCATCGGCGCGGCCAAGGTGGCCCGCAACATCGCCGCCCACCTCGACAGCGCCCTGAAGGATCGCGACGGAAGCTTCCGCCCCCTGGTCCATTGCTGGCGCGGCGGCCAGAGGTCGGGGGCGATGGTCGCGGTCATGGACCAGATCGGCTGGCCGGTGACGGTGCTGGACGGCGGCTACATGACCTGGCGGCGCAAGGTGCAGGCGGTCCTGTATGGCGAACCCACCCTGTCCGTCATCCTGCTCGACGGCGGCACCGGATCGGGCAAGACGGCCCTCCTTACGCGCCTCGCCGCACGCGGCGTCCAGACCCTGGACCTTGAAGGGCTGGCCGGTCATCGCGGCTCCCTGTTCGGCGCCACCGGCCGCGCCCAGCCGTCCCAGAAACTGTTCGAGAGCCGTCTGTTCGAAGCCCTTGAACGCCTTGATCCCGCCAGCCCCGTCGTCGTCGAGGCCGAGTCCAGCCGTATCGGCGCCCGTACCATCCCGCCCGCCCTCTGGTCCGCCATGGGCCGGGCCTCGGTGATCGAGCTTTCAGCCCCGGTCGAGGCACGCGCCGCCTTCTCAGCCCGGGTCTATGCCGACATCGCCGCCGATGTTGGCGCTCTGGAGATCGCCCTCGGCCGCCTCCCGCCGCATCATTCCAGAGAGACCGTCGCGGGCTGGAAAGCGATGGCTCGCGACGGCCGCGCCATCAAGCTCGCCGCCGCCCTGATCGCCGACCATTACGACCCCGCCTACCGCCGTATGTCCGCGCGGCGGGATCGACCCGTGATCGGTCGGGTGGAGATGGCGGAAGTGTCCGACGCGGAACTCGACCGCGCGGCTGATGCGGTGGCGGCGCTCATCTAGCGGGAGAGGGTGAGCATCTCGATGATCCGCTCCCCCGCCACCGCCGCCCCGTCTTCCTGCGCCGCCACGACACCCAGCCGCGTCGCGGTCGCCTCGACGCTGGGGTCCGCCAGCAGCCGCTCCAGCACCGCCTCGACCCGGTCCGCCCGGTAGCGGCCCCGCCCCAGCGTCGCTCCGCAGCCGAGGCGGACGATCCGCGCCGCATTGTCGAACTGGTCCCCCAGGAACGGGACTACCAGCTGCGGTCGCCCCGCCCGCAGGGCCTGCTGCGTCGTGCCCACCCCGCCCTGGTGCACGACGGCGGCGGCGCGCGGGAACAGGCTGGAGAAGGGCGCATAGGGCAGGGCCAGGACGTCCGGTCCGTCGCCTACCGACAGGTCGCCATCGGGGCCCACCAGCAGCACAGCCCGTCGGCCCAGCCGGCGCGCGGCCTTCAGGCTCTCGAGATAGAAGTCGCCCGGGATGTGCACCGCCGCGCTGCCGAGGGTGAAGACGATCGGCGCCGGACCGGCGGCGAGGAAGGCCTCCAGTGCGGTCGGCATGGCGGCGGGACCGCCCGTCTCGCTGTCGTAAGGCGCATAGCCGGTGACGAAAAAGCCCGGTGGCGAGTCCGGTTGCGCGGTGCCGAGCAGCGGCGAATACAGACCGAGCACCAGGTCCGCCCCGGCCCCCGCGTCGAAAACTATGTTGGCCTTGGTCGCGGGCAGGCCGAGACGCGCGCGAACCCGGTTCAGCGGCCGTCCCAGACCGGCGGCGATCAGCCGCGCCAGAGCGATCGTGGTGCGGTTGCGCCAGAGGCCGAATCCGCGATCGGCCGGAGCCAGCCAGGGTGCCTTGGGCAGATAAGGCGGATCATAGGCCGAGAAGGCCAGCGTCGGCTGAAGCAGGACGGACACGAACGGCAGGCCGAGTCGCTCGGCGCTCAATCCCGCCCCGACTGTCAGCGTCCCCCCGACGACTGCCGATGTCCCCTCGCTCACGGCGACCATCTGCCGGACACTGGTCTCCAGATAGGGCAGGACGACTCGCTGAAACACGAAGACGTCGGAGTTGATGATGGCCTCGGTGATCTGGGCAAGCGTCATCCCCAGGTCTGTCTCTAGCCGGGCGAGGCTGGGACCGACCTCGTGGAAGACCAGTCCGGCGGCTTCGATCTTCGGCCGATACTCGGCCGATGAGGCGATAGCGGCCTCGACCCCCCGCGCCTTCAGCGCCAGCCCGAGGGCGATGAACGGGTGAAGGTCGCCGAGCGATCCGGCGGCGGCGATGACGACTCGGGGAGGCATGGCCAACCCTAGCACGCCCCTGTGAAGGTTCGCGCTGGCGTCTGGCGACGCCGGTGCTTAGCGTCGGCCCCATGACCCGATCCCGTACCGCCGTCCTCTTCACCTCGCTCAGCCTCTGGGTGATGGTCGCCCTTGTGTGCGGTCTCGCGGCGGGCGCGGCGGCCCAGGCCTGGGGCATCCCCGGCGGAACCGGCGCGGTGGCCGTCATCGACGGCCTCGGCCAGTTGTGGCTCAACGCCCTGCGGATGACGATCATTCCCCTGGTCTTCAGTCTTCTGGTCACCGGCATCGCCTCGATCGCCGACGCCGCGGCGACCGGCCGTCTGGCGTTGAAGGCGATCCTCGTCTTCGCCCTGCTGCTGTTGGCCGCGACGGCCTACGCCTTCGCCTCGTCGCTGGGCCTCCACGCCCTGTGGCCCATCGGCGCCGAGGGCTCGACTGCCTTGCTGGCCGGCGCCCCGCCCGAGGCCGCGCGCCAGGTGGCCGAGAATGTCGGCGGCGGAGGTTTCAGCGCCTTCCTGACCAGCCTTGCGCCCGCCAACCCGATCCGGGCCGCGGCCGACGACGCGATCCTCGCCATCGTGGTCTTCGCCATCGTCTTCGGGTTCGCCACCACCCGGCTCGACGCCCGCCTGCGCCAGCCCGTCGCCCTGTTCTTCGAGGCGGTCGCCAATACGATGATCGTCATTGTCCAGTGGGTGCTGGCCGTGGCGCCGCTCGGCGTCTTCACCCTTGCCTTCGGTGTTGGTTTGCGCGCCGGCCTCGGCGCCGCAGGGGTGCTGGGCCATTACATCGCACTGGTCTGTCTCAGCCTGATCGGCCTGATCCTGCTGATCTATGTCGTCGCCACCCTCGCCGGCCGCATCGGTCTCGGACGGTTCGCCCAAGGGATCGCACCGGCCCAGGTCGTCGCCTTCTCGACCCAGTCCTCCCTCGCCTGCCTGCCCATCATGGTGGAGCGGGCCATCGACCGCCTCGGCGTTTCGGCCGCCACCGCCGGTCTCGTCCTGCCCCTGGCCGTGGCCGTCTTTCGCATCACTTCGCCGGTCGCCAACCTGGCGGTCGTGATCTATGTCGCGAAGCTGACGGGGACCGAGATCACCACAGCCGCCATGCTCGCCGGAGGCCTCGCCGCCCTGGCCGTCAGCGTCGGCACCGTGGGCCTGCCCGGACAGGTCAGCTTCTTCGCCTCCATCGCCCCGATCTGCCTGGCCATGGGCGTGCCGCTGGAGGTCCTGCCGCTGTTGCTGGCGGTCGAGGTCGTGCCCGACATCTTCCGCACCGTCGGCAACGTCACCGCCGATCTGGCGGCGGCGCGGATCGTCGAGGGCCGTGACGCCGCCGCCGACCCGGAACCCGGCGCCGGCATCTAGCCGCCCTCCGCCCCTAGCCCGCCGTCCACCTCAGCTTCTGCAACGCGGTCGCGGCGCGCAGCAATGCGGTCGCCTCTTCGGTCTTGCCCCGACTCAGCAACCCGGCTGCCAGGCGCACGGTCTCGCGTAGTGCCTGATGCGGATCCATGGGCCGGATCTGCCCGGTCTCGACCAGCCTCTCCAGACCCCCGTCCCACTCATCCGCCCCGCCCCGGATCGGCTTCAGGTCGATCTGTCGGGCATAGGTCTTGCGCGTCCAGCCCTCGATGATCGCGCGACGCCGCAGATTGGCCAGGCCGACGTCGAACCGACGCGCCACGGACGGCGCCGACTCCCCGGCGATATAGGCCTGCCGGACCCGCGCCCAGGTCTCCGGCCCACGATATTTGCGCAGACGATGGTGTTCCATCCGCACAGCCTGCCATGCGTCTGCGTCGGAAGCGGTCGCAGGTGGAACTGCGACGGGATCGCAGGAAAGTCAGCACCGATTCTTATTTACCCGGGTAAAAAACCGGCGTATATATATCCGGATTAAAAGGAGGTCGCCATGACCCAGTCGGATCGCAACGCCCTGATCGCGGCCTACAAGGGGCGCAAGACCGTCGCCGGCGTGTTCGCCGTCATATGCAACGCCACTGGCGAGGTCTGGGTGGGACGCAGTGTTCATGTCGAGACGCACCGGAACGGGCTGTGGTTCTCGCTCAGGATGGGCGGCTATCCCAACCCCGGGCTTCAGACGGCGTGGCGCCTGCATGGCGGGGACGGCTTCAGGTTCGAAGAGCTCGATCGGCTTTCGACCGACCTTTCCAGCCTGGAGCGCGACGGGGAGCTGAAACGCCGCGCCGCGCTTTGGCAGGCCCGCCTCCAGGCCCGCGCCCTGTAGCCGCCGGTCCCTCGATTGCGCAGTCGGCGCAGTGTGCAGGGAAACGGCATAGCCGGTCTGGTCAAACTGGCCCGTTTCTGCGGACAATGACTGGTCGAAATCGTCGGGAACTGGTCGCGGGCCGCAATCACGGCAAAACCCGCTTTCCGAGATCTCCGCCGGGCGTGAAAAGACGGTCCGAAGCCAGGCTCCGGACCGCCGTCATCGACCGTATTCAGCTGCGAAGAGGCCTATCGATAAAGGCCGCGTTCCCGGTTGATCTCTTCGGACGTGTACGGCTGGGCGCCGGCGTCGAAGCCGGACCAGCCGGTCTGACGATAGGCGTCGCCGCGCGCGGACGAATCGTAGCCGCGACGTCCCTGAAGGATGGCCTCGAAGCGCTCCTTCTCGTCGCCATCGGCCTTGACACTGACCAGGGTCCCGCCGCGACGAACGCCCTCGGAATAGACATTGGCCTCGTCGTCGCTGTGTCCGGCTTCCTTCAGCGCGCCGAGAAGACCGCCGGTCGCACCGCCGGCAGCCGCGCCGACCGCAGCGCCGACAGCTGTGGACGCCAGCCAGCCTGCAGCGACGACCGGACCCAGGCCCGGGATCGCCAGCATGCCCAATCCGGCCAGAATGCCTGCGCCTGCGCCCAGTACGCCGCCCGTGGTCGCGCCCTTGCCGGCGCCGTCGGCGACGTCATTCTCGCCGTCGCCGTTGCGGTCACCCAGCGGGCCTTCGCTGCCGCCGGCCGAGCCGGAATGCCAGTTGTCCGTGTTGTTGGACACGATGCTGATCTTGTCGTGGGAAACGCCGGCGGCTTCCAGTTCGGCGACGGCGTCGAGGGCTTCGGTGTGGCTGTCGAACAGCCGTGTGACGGTGGCCATGTATGGCTCCTTGGATATGTTGGGGGGAGGAGGGGTCGACGCGGCCTATTGAGGCGTCACGACGCCCTTGTAATCGACCGAGACGGTCGTCGAGGCGCCGCCCGAACGGGTGGCCTGGGCTTTCCAGATGCCTTGTTCGTCCTGGGTCAGCGGGCCCGAAACGACATAGCCCTGCTTCTCGATCGCTTCCTTCGCCTGGCCTTCGGTGAAGGAGTTGGCGCCGGGCGTAAGGGCGGCCTTTTCGGCGTTTTCCTGCGTATCGATGGCGGGATTGGCCGGGGCTTCCGCACTGGACACGGCGGGGCCTTCGACAGGCGCATCGGCGCCGTCACTATTGCCGCAGCCGACGAGCAGAATGGATGTCGCCGAGAGGGCGAGGATGGTTTTCAACATTGAGCATTCCCTTCCAAGATTGCTCAACCGGAAGAGATAGACGCCCTGTTCGTTCCTAAGGCCAAGGTTCGCAAGGCCAGGATAGTTCAGATCGGGGCCGGATTGCTCACGGGAACGATCCGGCCCGGAGATCTCAGTGCGCGTAGTCCTGGATCGGCCGGACCTCCAGCGTATCCGCCTGGATCGCCCCGATAGCCTGGGCGGCGGCGAGCGCCCCCGCCGAGGTCGTGTAGTAGGGCACCTTGGTCATCAGGGCCGAGCGACGCAGGCTGAAGCTGTCCTGCAGCGACTGCTTGCCCTCTGTCGTGTTGATGACAAGCTGGACGTCGCCGTTCTTGATCGCGTCGACGATGTTCGGACGCCCCTCCAGCACCTTCTTCACGAAGCCGACCGGCAGGCCCTGCTGGACCAGATAGGCGTGGGTGCCGCCGGTCGCGATGACCTCGAAGCCCTGTTTCAGCAACAGGGTCACGGCCTCGACGATGAAGGGCTTGTCGTCGTCCTTGACCGACACGAAGGCGCAGCCTTCGGTGGGCAGGACGGTGCCGCCTCCGATCTGTGACTTGGCGAAGGCGCGGGCGAAGGCCGGGGCCATGTCGACCTCGCCGGGACGCTTGAAGTCCAGGCCCATGACCTCGCCGGTCGAGCGCATCTCGGGGCCCAGGATGGTGTCGACCCCTGCAAAACGGGCGAACGGGAACACCGCCTCCTTGACCGCGATATGGTCATAGGGAACGTCCGTCAGGCCGAAGGAGGCGAGGGGAACGCCCGCCATGACCTTGGCGGCGATGGCCGCGACCGGCTGGCCGATGGTCTTGGCCACGAAGGGCGCGGTGCGCGACGCGCGCGGGTTCACCTCCAGCACGAAGATGCGCGGGCTTTCGCTGTGCGGCTCTTCGATGGCGAACTGCACATTCATCAGGCCGCGCACTTTCAGCGCCTTGGCCATGGCCTCGGTCTGGCGCTTCAGCTCGGCGATGGTCTCCGGCTTCAGCGACCACGGCGGCATCGAACAGGCGCTATCGCCCGAGTGGACGCCGGCCTCCTCGATGTGTTCCAGAACGCCCGCGACGAACACCGTCTCGTCGTCGCACAGGGCATCGACGTCCACCTCGGTGGCGCGGTTCAGATAGTGGTCGATCAGGACGGGATCGGAGCCCGACACCCGCATGGCCTCGCCGACATAGCGGTCCAGCTGCTCGCGGTCGTGGACGATCATCATTCCGCGTCCGCCCAGCACATAGGAGGGACGCAGGACGACCGGATACCCGACCTCCTCGGCCTTCTGGGCGGCCTCCTCGGCCGAGCGCGCCAGGCCGTTCGGCGGCTGCATCAGGCCGATGTCGTTGAGCATGACCTGGAACCGCTCGCGGTCCTCGGCCAGGTCGATCGAGTCCAGCGAGGTGCCGAGGATCGGAATGCCGTCCTCATGCAGGGCATGGGCCAGCTTCAGCGGGGTCTGGCCGCCGAACTGGACGACGACGCCGATCAGGTCGCCCTTGGACCGCTCGACCTCGATCAGTTCCAGCACGTCCTCGGCCGTCAGCGGCTCGAAATACAGACGGTCGGACGTGTCATAGTCGGTGGACACGGTCTCCGGATTGCAGTTGACCATTATGCTTTCGACGCCGATGTCGGCGAAGGCGAACGCCGCGTGGCAGCAGCAGTAATCGAACTCGATTCCCTGCCCGATCCGGTTCGGCCCGCCGCCCAGAATTATCGCCTTCTTTCTGTCAGTTGGCTCGGATTCGCAGAGCGGAATCTGGCCGAGGGCGCCGGTCTCGTAGGTCGAATACATATAGGCGGTGGCCGAGGCGAATTCGGCCGCGCAGGTGTCGATCCGCTTGAACACGGGACGCACGTTCAGGCCGCGGCGGGCGTGACGAACGGCCTTTTCGGTAGCGCCGGTCAGCTGGGCCAGACGGGCGTCAGAGAAGCCCTTGGACTTCAGCTTGCGGAACTCGGTCGGGTCGGTCGGGAGGCCCTGGACTCGGACGTGGCCCTCGGTGCGGACGATGTCGGCGATCTGGCGCAGGAACCACGGCTCGTAATAGCAGGCGGCGTTGACCTCCTCGACCGACAGGCCGTGACGGAAGGCCTGGGCGATGACGCGGATCCGGTCCGGCGTCGGCTGGCCCAGGGCCCGGATGACGGCGGCGCGCGCCGAGGCGTCGTCCTCGACATCGACGGTGCCCTCGATCTCGATTTCGTCGAAGCCCGACAGGCCGGTCTCGAGACCGCGCAGGGCCTTCTGCATCGATTCCTGGAAGGTCCGACCGATGGCCATGACCTCGCCGACTGACTTCATCGAGGTGCCCAGCAGGGGCTCCGACCCCGGGTATTTCTCGAAGGCGAAGCGCGGGATCTTGGTCACGACATAGTCGATCGACGGCTCGAACGAGGCCGGCGTCACCATGGTGATGTCATTGGTCAGTTCGTCCAGCGTGTAGCCGACGGCCAGACGGGCGGCGACCTTGGCGATGGGGAAACCGGTGGCCTTTGAGGCCAGGGCCGACGAGCGCGACACGCGCGGGTTCATCTCGATCACGACCATCCGGCCGTCGGCCGGGTTGATCGCCCACTGGACGTTGGATCCGCCGGTCTCGACGCCGATCTCGCGCAGCACATTGATCGAGCCCGTGCGCATGCGCTGGTACTCTTTGTCGGTCAGGGTCAGGGCCGGGGCCACCGTGATCGAATCGCCGGTGTGCACGCCCATCGGGTCGATGTTCTCGATCGAGCAGATGATGATGCAGTTGTCCGCCTTGTCGCGGACGACCTCCATCTCGTACTCCTTCCAGCCGAGCACGCTCTCCTCGATCAGCACCTCTGTGGTGGGGCTGAGGTCGAGCCCGCGCAGCACGATTTCCTCGAACTCCTCGCGGTTGAAGGCGATGCCGCCGCCCGTGCCGGCGAGGGTGAACGACGGACGGATCACGGCCGGCAGGCCGACGAACTCGAGCCCGTCCAGCGCCTCTTCCATATTGTGGGCGGCCTTGGACTTGGGCGATTCCAGGCCCAGCTTGTCCATGGCGTCACGGAATTTCTGGCGATCCTCGGCCTTGTCGATGACATCGGCCTTGGCCCCGATCATCTCGACGCCGTACTTCTCCAGCACCCCGTTCGCATCCAGCGCCAGCGCCGTGTTCAGCGCCGTCTGCCCGCCCATGGTGGGGAGGAGGGCGTCGGGCCGCTCCTTCTCGATGATCTTCTCGACCATCTCCGGCGTGATCGGCTCGATATAGGTCGCGTCCGCCATGTCCGGGTCGGTCATGATCGTGGCCGGGTTCGAATTGACCAGGATGACCCTGTACCCCTCGGCCTTCAGCGCCTTGCACGCCTGCACCCCCGAGTAGTCGAACTCGCAAGCTTGCCCGATGACAATGGGGCCCGCCCCAATAATCAATATGGATTTCAAGTCTGTACGTTTGGGCATGGCGCTCTGGTCTTAGTTCGTCACGACCGCGCACTCCCAGCCGTCGTAGTCCAGCTGAAAGGCCGCGGCCCAGGATTGCATCATGGCGCTGACGGGGGCGAAGGACGCCTCGTCGACCGCCATGGTCGTTTCAAGAATGGTGCTGTCGTCATGACCCTTGGTCAGGAACCCGGCCCGACGCGCGACCTCGTTGAGGTCGTCATGGTCGCCTTCGCCGTAGAAGTAGAACAAAGTGTGGCGCGGCGTGATCCCGCTGTCGCCATGCGTCAGCAAGGACGCGCGGATCATTGCATCCCTGTCTTCGTGGCTGATGACGTCGTCGTGCAGGGTCGTTTTCTTTCGCGCGCGAACGCCCGTCGGCAGGAGGCTGCGCGGCAGGTTCGGTTCAGGTTGTCGGCTAAGCGGCCCGTCTAAAGACGGCGAGCCGGGGGGGCAACGAAAAAAGGGCGGCCCCTCGCGGGGCCGCCCTGTCAGTCTGGCCTGCTCATGGATCTAGAACGGGCGGAAGTTCACACCGACGAAGAACCGGCGGCCGTACGGGTCGAAGTTGGAATAGAGCGTCTGGCCCAGGGCCGGGCTTTGCTCCTCGTCGAAGGCATTGACCACGCCGAACCGCACCGTCGTGTCCTCGCGGACATTGTAGCGGACCGTGAAGTCGTTCCGCACGAAGTTCCCCGTGTCGTTGTACTGAGTGTCGCGGTTGTCGGCGTTCAGCACGAAGTCGCGATTGCGCTGGATGTTGTTGGCCGACTGCCAGTCCGCCGTCCAGTTCACGCTCCAGATGTCGTTGGGGGTGTAGGTCAGCGACGAGGTGAAGCGGACGTTCGGATAGAACAGGTTGCCACGGTC
The DNA here is from genome assembly GCF_031412435.1 of Brevundimonas sp. Classification (GTDB taxonomy): domain Bacteria; phylum Pseudomonadota; class Alphaproteobacteria; order Caulobacterales; family Caulobacteraceae; genus Brevundimonas. The sequence continues at coordinate 13,284 of NZ_JANODA010000009.1, read as the reverse complement.
CGAGGTGAAGTTCGTGGGCACCGCCGGGTCCAGGAAGTTCTCCTGCTCCAGCAACCACGAGCCAGCGATCGAATAATCCAGACGACCCCAGGCACGGCCCATCATCTCGTCGAAGTCGTACCCGTACCGGGCCGTGAAATCGAGACCGCGCGTGGTCAGGGCCGCATAGTTGCCGGCTCCTTCGATGAAGCCGCCGACGGGGTCGTTGGCGGGGGCGCCCAGTCCGAACGGGATGTCCGGGTTGTTGCGGAAGATGCTGGCGCAGGCGGTCGAGTTCAGGCTGGGTCCGCTGACGCAGTTGTTGGCCGCCGTCTGGGCCGACACGAAGGCGATGACCTGATCCAGCTCGATCTCATAGTAGTCGAGTACGAGGCTGAAATTCGGGATGAAACGGGGCTGGAGCGCCACCGAGAAGGTGAAGGATTCGGATTCCTCCGGGGTCAGGAGCGGGTTGCCGCCCGTGAGGCCCGAAACCCCGCCGGAGTAAATCGGGTTAAAATCGTCGGTGTTGGTCGCCGTGACGCCATTGAAGTCGAAGGTCCGGCCCTGCTGCTGGGCTAGGGCGGTGCAGTTGGCGACGCGGTTGGCCCTGATGTCGGCGTTCTGAACGATAATGCTGGCGGTGGCGCAGGGATCGACGAAGCCGTTGGCGAACGTCTCGCCCAGGGGGCCGAAATTCTCACTCAGGTCCGGCGCCCGGAACGAGGTGTTGAAGCTGGTCTTGAAGGTGATGTCGGCGATCGGCCGATAGACCAGATTGACGCCGTAGACGTCGCCCGTTCCGGCGGTGGTGTAGTCGAAGGTCCGGTAGGATCCGCTCAGCTCCGCATACTCACCCAGGAACGAGTCGCGGAACAGCGGCACGGAGAGTTCGCCGAAATACTCGTCGCTCTGGTATTCTGACCCTGGGAAGTCCGGTCCGCCGTTCAGGAACAGTGCGCGGCCGGCCGCCGAGGCGTCGCGGCCCACGGCTTCGGTGTATTCGCGGCGATGCTCGTAACCCAGGGCGATGCCAATCGCGCCGGCGCCCCAGAAGTCCCAAAGCTGGCCGGAGACCGAGCCGATGAAATCTTCCTGTTCGTTGCGCTCGGTGTAGTTGACCGAGGCGTTGATGTAGTCGCGGGCCGCCTGGCTCTGGTTGCCGACGCCGAAGATGTTCAGCGGCTGACATTGAGCGACGGCATCGCGACCGACCTGGCTGTCACCCAGGTCGTTGAAGGGCAGGAAGTAGTCGTCAAGCGGCAGGCCGCGGGCGTCCAGCAGACGCGAGCGGCAGACGATGGCGCCGGGCGTACCGAGAACGCCCGCTGTGTCGCGAACCGCATCCGCCGCGAGGTTGACGCGCAGGGCGTCGGTGCCCGTCTCGGTCTCTTCGACCTCGACCTGACCGTAGGTGTAGGACAGGGTCCAGTTGAGGTTCTTGACGAAGCTGACCTGATCGTAGTTGCCTTCGAGCCCGACGACGTAGCGTTGCAATTCCCGCGTCGAGATCTGGTCACGGTCTTCGCCGAACAGGGTATGGCGCGCGTAGGGCGCGGCCGCCGTACCTGTCGCGACGCTGGCGGAGCCGGCGGTCGGCGGAGCGTAGGTGGTGATGCGATTGGCGTAGATCGCCTGACGCAGGTTGTCGGGGATGTAGGCGTTGTCCGCGATCCGCAGACCTTGCAGATTGAAGAAGTTGTAGTTCGAGCCGATCTGGTTCGCGGTGGTAGGGCCTCCGTAGAACGTGTTCGGCAGGCCGTCTCCCAGGATGAAATCGTAAAAGTCTGGCTGAGACGAGAACTCGGTGTCCTCGGTGACGTATTTTGCTTCGGCGGTCGCCGTGATGCTGCTGCTCAGGTCGAAGGTCGCGCCGACTTGGTAGCGCTGGGATTCGGACTGCGGAACGCGGGTGATCGTGCTGAAGGTCGCCGGGTTGTCGCCGTCGCCGCCGATGTTGTTCGGACGGTTGGCGCCGGTGTTGCCGATGCGTGTGCCGAAGTTGGCGAGGCGCGCCGCCGGTCCGTCGAACACATAGGTCAGGCCGGGCTGAACCGAATAGCAGGTGGTGCTGGTGACGGCGGCGCAGTTGGCGAACGGCACGTCAGGATCGTTCAGCGCGGAGGCTTGCTGATTGTTGGCCAGGGTCGTCTGGCCCCAGCGCGGGCGCTGAAGGGTGACGTAGCCGCGGAACAACTCGTTGTCGCGCTGGCCGTCGAAGCGGGATGCGGCCGGGTCGGCATCGACGCCGAGCAGGGTGGTCGAGTCGCGCAGCCAGTCGATGTCCAATGAGTTGACGGCGTCCAGCTGCTCGTATTCGGCGAAGGCGTAGACATTCAAGCGATCGTCGAAGAAGTTGTGCCCCAACAGGGCGGAGATGCGCTGCGACGCCTCGCCGTCCTGGTTGATCTGGCCGTAGTTGGCGTCGATCTCCAGACCTTCGAAATCCTTGCGCAGCACGAAGTTCAGCACGCCCGAGACCGCGTCTGCGCCATAGACCGACGAGGCGCCCCCAGTGATGATTTCGACGTTCTGGATCAGCAGACGCGGGATGGTGTCGACATCGACCGACAGGGTGCCGCCGGCCGAGCCGACGTGACGGCGACCATCGACCAGGGTCAGGGTGCGACCGGCACCGAGCGAGCGAAGGTTGGCGAACGACAGGCCGCCGATACCCAGCACGCCCGTCGTATCGGACGGCACCTGCGAGTTCGACAGGGCAGGAATGGTGGCCAGATAGTCGATCACAGTCGCCTGACCGGTCGTCAGCAGTTGCTCGCGCGAGACCTGGATCAACGGCGTCGGCGCGTTGACCGGATCGCGCCGAATGCGCGAGCCCGTGACGACGATCTCGTCAAGTTGGGCGGACTCTTCTTCCTGTTGGGCCGTGACGTCGACGGGCGCCAAGGTGTCCTGAGGCCCAACAGCGGTCGGGGCGGTCGAAGGGGGCGTGGACTGGGCGAGAACAGGGCTCGCCAAAGCGAGTGCGCCTGAGATGATGGAGGTCGCGAGGAGGCGGGAACGCAAGACGGACATTAAAGATCTCACTGAACAAACGCTTTTTCGCCCCCAAGGGCGTGCGCTTCTGAGCGAGTCAGAAACCGTCAGGCAGTATCGAGGTCAAGCGTTGCAGGAGAAAATAGGACGCTATTTCGTTGTTATACTAACACAGTTCAAAATATCGGAGATCTTTAACTGGGACAATCCGATATCGGGAACTTAATCAGTCAATCCACGTTCATCTGCGTTTTCTCTATCCAGGCGGGCAGGTCGGCGATCGTCGTCAACAGGCCGAAGCGGGGGTGATCCACCGGCGGCTCGGCGATCTCGTGGGCCCAGGTGACATGATACGGGATGTGCACGGCGAAGGCGCCCGCCTCGATGGCGGGGATGACGTCCGACTTCACCGAATTGCCGGCCATGACGGCTTCGTCCGCCCCTGTGCCGTGACGGGCGAAGACGCGGTCGTAGGTTCCGCGATCCTTCTCCGAGACGATCTCGACGGCGGCGAACAGGTCGCCCAGGCCTGAGGCTGCCACCTTGCGCTCCTGGTCCATCAGGTCGCCCTTGGTGATCAGGATCAACCGATACCGCTCAGACAATTTCGCCAAGGCTTCATCGACGCCGGGCAGGGTCTCGACCGGATGGCCGAGCATCTCGCGTCCGGCGGCGAGGATCTCGCGCACGACCTCGGGCGGTGCGCCGCCGTCGCACAATTCCATCGCCGTCTCGATCATCGACAGGGTGAAGCCCTTCACCCCGTAGCCATAAAGGCGAAGGTTACGGCGCTCGGTGTCGGCCATCCGCGCCTCGATCGTCGCCTCGTCGCCGTGGTCGGCCAGCAGGTCCACGAACCGCGCATGGGTCAGGCGGAAGATGGTCTCGTTGTGCCAGAGGGTGTCGTCGGCATCGAGGCCGACCGTGGTGATGGTCATGCCGCCGTCTCGCCCAAGGCATCGGGGGACGCAAGTCCCTGATGCGTCTGACCTCAGTGCGACAGCGCCTCGCGCAGGAAGGCCAAAACGCGGGGCCAACCGTCGGCACGGGCGGAGACCAGGGCCGGGATCGTGCCGCCGACACTGAGCACCGTCTGCAGCGCCGGGGCGTTGGGATCGCGGATCGGCGGGCCGAAGACGGCGTGGCCAGCCTCCGGATAGGCGAGGTTGACGACCGGAAAGGCGAAGTCATGGGCCTGGAGGCGACGCTCGATGCGCGCGGCCATGTCGGCGGACGGCCACAGGGTGTCGGCCTGGCCCGAGATCATCAGGACGGGTCCGGCGATACGCTCGACCGGAATCTCCGCCTCGGCCGGGGCCGCGTCCATGGCGCCGGCGTACAGGGCGAAGATGCTGATGAAGCCCCGGCTGAAGTCGTAGGGGGTATGGGGTAGCGGCTGGCCTCCGACCGTCCAGGACGAACCCGTGGCCCCACCGGTCTGGTCGATGCCTTGCCAGACCAGATGCGAGGGCACGCCGACGGCGACGGCCTTGATGCGCGGGTCGCGGCTGGCGGCCACCAGGGCCAGTTCGGCGCCCTTGGATACGCCGACGATGGCGACAGGACCGGTGGCCTCGAGTCTCGTTTGAAGCCAAACCAGCGCGGCGCCGACGGGCTCGATCGGGATTTCGTTCAGGCGTGGGGATTGTCCCGCCTCGCCGAAGTAGGAGACGGCGATGGCGTTGAACCCATCGGCCGCCAGACGTCGGGCGAGGTTGCGCGAGCCGCCCAGCCCGCCCTCGGACCCGCCCAGCACGATGACTGCGCCGCGCGAGGCTATGGCCGGATCGGCGGCGAAATAGTCAGCGACGAGATCTTCCCTGCGAACCTCCTCTGCCGGCGCAGCCGAGGCGACAGAGGCAGAGGCAGTGGCCGGGGTTTGGGCGCAGGCGGCGGCGGCGCTGCAGGCGAGCAGAAGTGTAGCGAGCAGGGCGGTTGGGGTAGAGAGTGACATCGCAAGTTCTCCCACGTAAAAGAACTTTGTATTACAAAGTGTATGGGAATGCAAGAGCGCGGCGTGATGTCTGATTGCTCTTCTCTTCTGGAGGGCGTTGATCATGGGCATGCATCCCCTCGATCAAGACGTCGCTTCCGCTGTGGTCATCGGCGCCTCTGGCGGCATCGGCGCGGCCATGGCCGATTTGCTGGAGGCTTCCGGACGCTTCGCTACGGTGCGCCGCCTGTCCCGGTCGATGACGGGACTGAATTTGGAGGATGAAGAGAGCATCGCCACAGCCGCGGCGCGAGTTGCCGGGGCCGGCGCGCCGACGCTGATTTTCGTGGCGACCGGCGTGCTGCATCACGGGGAGACCCCCGAACGCTCGTTCAGGACGATGACGGCGGACCATCTGCTGCGCGACTACCGCGTCAACACGGTGGGTCCGGCGCTTGTCGCCAAGCATTTCCTGCCGCTGCTGCCCCGCGACCGGCGTGCCGTGTTCGCCACCCTGTCGGCGCGGGTTGGATCGATCAGCGACAACCGACTGGGCGGCTGGCACAGCTACCGGGCGTCCAAGGCGGCGTTGAACATGATCGTGCGCAACCTGGCGATCGAGATGGCGCGCTCCCATCCCCAGACGATCGTGGCGGGCCTGCATCCGGGGACCGTGAATACGGGGCTGAGCGAGCCGTTCCAGCGAGGGGTCGCGGCAGCGAAGCTGTTCTCACCGGCCGTCTCTGCGGAACATCTGCTTGGCGTCCTCGACGGCCTGAACCCGGCGGACAGCGGTGGTGTCTTCGCCTGGGATGGTGCGCGGATTCCAGGCTAGCCTTCAGGAAACCGTCCGCTTGACGATACCGGACCGCGTCGACCTGACCTCGGGTGCGCCTGCCTCGGCAGCAGGACGGCTTCGGGCTGCGGAGGCGGGTTTCGCGAACGGAGGGTCATGACGGCTTCGACCGGCAGCGTTGACCGCATCCCGGCATCCCTTTAGTCACGCCGCCGTTTGTTCGCCGGGATTCGGTGTAAGGGGACGGCCATGACCGCACAGCTTCTTCCCGGCGCGACCGGCGTCCTCGCTCTCGCCGACGGCACAATCTTCCAGGGTATCGGGGTCGGCGCGACCGGCTCGGCCCTGGGCGAGGTGGTCTTCAACACCGCCATGACCGGGTATCAGGAGATCCTGACCGACCCGTCCTACATGAGCCAGATCCTGGCCTTCACCTTCCCGCATGTCGGCAACACCGGGACGAACGTCGAAGACATCGAACAGATGGGCGGCGGCTCGGATACCTCGGCGCGGGGCGCGATCTTCCGCGACCTGCCCACCGACCCGGCCAACTGGCGCTCCGACGCCAGCTTCGATGTCTGGATGAAGCGGCGCGGCGTCGTTGGGCTCGCGGGAATCGACACACGAGCGCTGACCCAGCGGATCCGGGATCACGGCGCGCCGCATGCGGTCATCGCGCACGATCCTGACGGGAACTTCGACCTCGACGCTTTGGTCGCCCAGGCGCGCGAGTGGACCGGCCTTGTCGGCCTCGACCTGGCCAAGCCCGCCTCGACGCTGCAGGCGTTCGAGTGGGACGAGGGTCTGTGGGAATGGCCGGAAGGTCACCCGAAGACCAACGGGCGCAAGAATGTTGTCGTCGTCGACTATGGCGTGAAGCGGAACATCCTGCGCGCGCTCGCCTCGACCGGCGCGAAGATCACCGTGGTGCCGGCGACGTCCACGGCCGAGGAGATCCTCGCCCGGTCGCCGGACGGCGTCGTCCTGTCGAACGGGCCTGGCGATCCGGCGGCGACGGGCGAATATGCGGTGCCGGAAATCAGGAAGCTGGTCGAGAGCGGCAAGCCGGTCTTCGGCATCTGCCTGGGTCATCAGATGCTGGCCCTCGCCCTCGGCGCAAAGACCGTGAAGATGGACCAGGGCCACCACGGTGCGAACCATCCGGTGAAGGATCTGACGACCGGCAAGGTCGAGATCGTGTCGATGAACCACGGCTTCACGGTCGATCGCGACAGCCTTCCCGACGCGGTGGTCGAAACACATGTGTCACTGTTCGACGGTACCAACTGCGGCATCCAGTTGAAGAACCGTCCGGTGTTCAGCGTCCAGCACCACCCGGAGGCCTCTCCGGGGCCGACCGACAGCCTTTATCTGTTCGACCGGTTCAGTGAGTTGATGAAGGCTTAGCATGACCAGTTCCACGGCGACCTCGGCCTATCTGGGCTGGCTCGCCGTCGCGCTGGGGAAGGATAGGGGGGCGTCCCGAACCTTCACGGCGGCTCCGGACGACCTCGTGCTGGGGTATGCGACCGGCTACGATTCTCAAGACATCGCGCCCTTCCTGAGGTCGTTGCGCGCCGTCTTCGACGGCGAGATCGCCCTGGTCGTGGATGACCGGCCTGATGTCCGCGATCTGCTGGAAGAGCATGACGCGCGCTGCCTGCCGGCTGAGTCCGTCGACGGCTGGGAGCCCCATGCCGTCGTGGCCCGGTTCGCCGCCTTCGATCGCTGCCTGGCGGACTGGCCCGGGGCGAGGAACGTCCTTCTGACCGACGTGCGCGACGTCCTGTTCCAGCGGCCGCCGTTCTCGCCGGCGCCGACGGGACTGGAGGTCTTCGTCGAGGGCGACGCCCTGGGCAACCACGCCTTCAACATGAAATACCTGCGCGCCTTGGCCGGAGACGGCATGGCGACCGAGCTCGCTTCGGCTCCGGCCATCTGCGTCGGCACCGTCATGGGGCCGGCCCGTGAGGTCGCCCGGTTTTGTCGCATGGTGCTGATGCTGGCGGCTATCCCGCGTTCGGAGATCGGCGGGGCGTTCGGTGCGGACCAGGCGGCCTGCAATATCGCAGTGCATCTGGGGCTGGTCGACGCTCAGGTTCGCGAAAACTACGGCCGGGTGGCCACCATAGGCCTGACGCCTGGCGACACCCTGACGTTCGTGAATGGCGACGTGGTCAATCCCGACGGTTCCGTAAGCGCCATCGTCCACCAGCACGACCGCCATCCGCATCTGGCCGAGGCGACGCATCGCCGCTGGGGGGGAGGGCTGGAGGTCCGCGAGCGGGTCCGACCCAAGGGCGTCGCCGAACGAGGCCGTCGTCTGCGCCAGTCGCTTATGCGCCGCCTGCCCGAACTGCGCTGACGTGGTAGGGTGAGGTCATGCCCGTTCGCCTGATCCTCATCGCCCTCGTCCTAATGCTCGGCGGCTGCGCCAGCGGCGCGCGCTCGTCGTTCGATATGCAAGACCGGGAGGGCGCGCGGCCGATGGGATTGACGTCGGCGCCCAACCATCCGATCCGCGTCTATCTGGACGCCGAGGACCGGGCCGCGATCTTCCAGCAAGCGTTCCGTGAGGGCGTGCCGGTCGGCGCCGACGGCCGGCTGGACTTCATCGCCCTGTCCGGGGGCGGCTCGAACGGAGCCTTCACCGCCGGACTGATGAAGGGCTGGAGCGAGACGGGCGAGCGGCCGGACTTCGAGGTCGTAACGGGCGTGTCGACAGGAGCGCTGGCAGCGCCGTTCGTCTTTATGGGACCGGACTACGACGACGAACTGGCCGAGGCCTACACCGGCGGCGCTGCAGCGGGTCTGCTGCAGTCCCGGGGGCTGGGCGCCCTGATCGGGTCGGGTATCTACAGGTCCGAGCCCTTGCGGGCCCTGGTCGAACGGTTCGTCGATGAGGAACTGTTGCGCGCGGTCGCCGCGGAGTACGCCAGGGGGAGGGTGCTGCTGGTCGCCACCACGGATCTGGACTCCCAGCGCGGGGTCAGCTGGGATCTGGGCGCGATAGCCACGCAAGGCACGCCGGAAGCCCTGGAGCTGTTTCGCAGCGTGCTGGTCGCCTCCGCCAGCATTCCCGGCGCCTTCCCGCCCGTCTTGATCCAGTCCGATAACGCAGGCCTCTATTTTGAGGAGATGCATGTCGACGGTGGGGTGACGACGCCCTTCCTCGCGGTGCCGGAGACTCTGTGGTCGTTCAAGGAGCCGTCTGACACCCTGCGCGGCGCCCGCTTCTATGTGGTCGTCAACGGGCGGACGAACCCGACCTTCGGGATCACCAAGGACACGCCGCAGGGGGTTCTGGGGCGCAGTATCGACATCCTGTTGCGCGCCTCCATGTTGACGACGCTGGCGGGCAACCATGCCTTCGCCGACCGCAACGATCTGTTCTTCAGGTACGCCGCCCTGCCCGATGACTCCGAGGCCTCCGCCCTGGACTTCAGCGTGGAGTCGATGAGCGCCGTCTACGAGGCTGGCCGTCAGGGTGCGATTTCCGGCGATGCCTGGCGCTAGGCTCCCTGCGCGTGCGGCTTGTCCGGACGAAACACAGCGGACGAAACGGACGAACCTTCGCAGAGTGCGGCAAAGCTCCGGGCTCGCGCCCGGCCATCAAGTCAATTCATCTGTCAAAGACCCCAAGACCGGAGATGGGGAGCGCACAGACGAACTCAAGGCCTTGCGCGGAATAAAATCCTATGACGGGGATCTATGGAATCGGCGCGAAACTGCGCTCTTCGCGCAGCGCACAGGCCTTGCGCACCGCGACCGGGGCGGCATGCAGCCAGTAGGCGGCGTCCTCCGGGCGGTCGGCGCGCTTTCGTTCCAGGCCACGCAGGCGCCGCTGGGCGGCGTTGGCCAGCAGGCGGGCGTGAAGTGCGCGCGGGTTCAGCTCATGGACAGCAGGGGCGTAGGGTACGGCGACGGGATCGGGTCCGATGGGCTCGACCGCCGGGTGGGCGATGGCGATGAACATGGAAACGGCTCTGGCTCGAAAGGGTGGTCGGCTATTCTGCGCCGGCGTGAACAGTGGATTAACCCTGTCTCCTGTGGATAGTTCCCCAATCGGTCCAAAAAATGTCATGACAAAACATGAACTTAAGGTCGTGATTTGGCCTTTTTAGTTAATGAGAGGTTAACCGCCATGCCCGCCCGTCGCACGCTATAGAGGGCGGGTGCGTTTCGATGACCGCTTCCTCGAAGAACTGAAGGCCCGCCTTCGCCCGTCCGACGTGATCGGGCGGTCGGTGAAGCTCAAGCGTCAGGGACGCGAGTGGGTGGGGCTGTCACCCTTCTCCAAGGAGAAGTCGCCGTCGTTCTTCGTCAATGACGACAAGGGCTTCTTCCACGATTTCAGCTCCGGAAAGCACGGCGACGTCATCTCCTTCCTGCAGGAGACCGAGCGACTGAGCTTCCCGGAGGCCGTCGAACGTCTGGCCGCCGAGGCCGGGATGCAGATGCCTGCCGAGGATCCGCAGGCCGCCGAGCGTGAGGCGAAGAAGCAGGGCCTCGCCGACTGGATGGACCTGGCCCAGAAATGGTTCGCGGCCAATCTGCGCCGGTCGACCGGTAAGGCCGCGCGGGAATACCTCGAACGGCGCGGCCTGCCCGAAGATCAGTGGGAACGGTTCGGTCTGGGTTATGCGCCGAACGACCGCGAGGGGCTGAAGCAGGCCCTGGTCCAGCGGGGCGCCAAGCCGGGCGACCTGGTCGAGATGGGGATGCTGATCTCGCCCGAAGGCGGCGGCGCGCCCTACGACCGGTTCCGCGACCGGTTGATGTTCCCGATCCTCGACGCGCGCGGACGTCTGGTCAGCTTCGGCGGCCGGGCGATGAACCCCGACGACCGGGCCAAATATCTGAACGGGCCGGAGAGCCCGCTCTTCCACAAGGGCGCGACCCTGTACGGCCTGCCCGAGGCGCGGCGGATACTGGGGGCGGAATCGAAGTCGACCCAGGCCGTGATCGTGGTCGAGGGCTACATGGACGTCATTGCCTGCCAGCGCGCAGGCCTGCCGGCCGTGGCTCCGATGGGCACAGCCCTGACCGAGGACCAGATGGCTCTGTTGTGGCGGGTGTCGTCAGAGCCGGTTCTGTGTTTCGACGGCGATGGGGCCGGGCAGCGCGCCGCCTATCGCGCCATCGAACGCGCCCTGCCGCTGTTGAAACCGGGCCGGTCGTTCCGCTTCGCCCTGCTGGAGGGCGGGCAGGACCCAGACGATATCCTTCGCGACAAGGGCGCCCCGGCGTTGCGTCAGGCGATGACCGAGACACGGACGTTCGCCGAGGTCCTGTTCCGTCGGGAGGCCGAGGCCGAGCCGCTGGATACGCCCGAACGTCGCGCCGGGCTGAAGGGGCGACTGCGCACGGCGGCGGCGGCGATTCAGGACAAGGATCTGGCCGAACAGTATCGGCGTGAACTGTTCGACCGGTTCGACGCCCTGTTCCCCAGCCGGCCCGCGCCCCAGCAAAGGCCGCAGCAGGCGGGTAGTCGCTGGAAGCCGGGGCCTCCGCCGAAGCTGGGCCAGACCGCAGAGGGCGCCTCTGCCATGCAGGCGCTGAGCCGGTCGATAGAGCCGATCGCGGCGGCCCTGGCGCACGGAGCCATCGAAGACCCAGAGCGGATGGACGATCATCTGGAAGCCATCGCCTCGCACGGCTTTGGCGATCCGTCCCTGGACGGGCTGGCGCAGGAGCTTGTTCGGCTGCGGTTTGGCGGTCAAACGCTTGACAGCGCGGCGTTGCGTCGCCATCTCGCGACCTCCGGACACGATGCTTTAGTGCGCGAGGTCGAGAAGGCGGCGGCAAAGTCCGGCGCGCCTTTCCTGGCCGCAAGTGCGCCCCTCGCCGAAGCAAGGGTCCGGTGGTCGCAAGGCTTCGACGCCCTGACCCGCGTTGCGGGACTGGACGCGGCGCTGGCGTCAGCGAAGTCGGGGGCGGATCACGCCTTCGACGCATCCGCCTTCAGTCGTCTGAAGGCGGAGCGCGACTCATTGCGACGAGCCATCAAGACCGGGACGATCTGGGACGACGAGGCGGGTTCGTAACGAACTCCGCGGCTGTGCGTTCTATTTCGGAACATATGTTGCATTTTTGCCGAGGGGCCGGCGGGGTCCTGACGGCGCGGAGAATTTGACTGAATGACGGATACGCAGGAACCGCCTGAGTCCACGTCCACAGACGGGCCTTTGCTTGATCTGACGGATGCTGGCGTCAAGAAGTTCATCAAACAGGCCAAGGCGCGTGGCTATGTGACGATGGAGGAGCTGAACAAGGTTCTGCCTTCGGAAGAAGTCACGCCTGACGCCATCGAAGACACCCTGGCGATGCTCAGCGAGATGGGCGTCAATGTCGTGGAGGCCGAGGAAGACGCGGCGGAGACCACGGGCGGCGAAGTCGCCGAACGCGCGGAGACTTCGGTCACCGAGGGCGACGCCAAGCCGACCTACGACCGGACCGACGATCCCGTGCGCATGTACTTGCGCGAGATGGGCTCGGTCGAGCTGCTGAGCCGCGAGGGCGAGATCGCCATCGCCAAGCGGATCGAGGCCGGTCGCGACGCCATGATCAGCGGCCTGTGCGAAAGCGCCCTGACGTTCGAGGCCATCATGGTCTGGCGCGACGAACTGGCCAACAACCGCATCCTGCTGCGCGAGGTCATCGACCTGGACGCCACCTACGGCGTGCTGAACCCGTCGTCCCTGCCGCACAACCAGCCCCAGCCCCCGATCCCCGGCCAGCCCGTCGCGCCCAAGCCGGAGCCCGAACCCGGCTCGGCGGAGGCCGCCGAGGCCGAGAAGGCCGAGCAGGACGAGGAGGACGAAGACTTCGACGACGGCGGCGGGATGTCGATCTCGGCCCTGGAGGCGGAGCTGCGCGACGGGGTCATGGAGACCCTGGACGCGATCGCCTCGGACTTCGACGCCTTCCGCAAGCTGCAGGAGAAGCTGGTCGACACCCGGCTGAAGGGCGAGGACCTGAGCGTCAAGGACCGCAAGGCCTATGACACCCTGTCGGCGGCCATCTCGGGCCGGCTCAAGACGCTGAAGCTCAACAACAACCGTATCGAGGCCCTGGTCGAGCAGCTGTATGCGATCAACAAGCGCCTGATCGGTCTGGAAGGCCGTCTGCTGCGCCTGGCCGACAGCTACGGCATCTCGCGCCCCGAGTTCCTGAAGGCCTATTTCACCCGCGAGCTCGACCCCAACTGGTCCGAGACCGTCAAGGAAATGGGCGTCCGCTGGACCAAGTTCAGTGACGACCAGTCGACCCAGATCGCCACCATCCGCAGCGACGTTGCGGCCGTGGCGACCGAGGCCGGCCTGCCGATCGACGACTATCGCCGCATCGTCCAGACCGTCCAGAAGGGCGAGCGCGAGGCCCGTCAGGCCAAGAAGGAAATGGTCGAGGCCAACCTGCGCCTCGTGATCTCCATCGCCAAGAAATACACCAACCGCGGCCTGCAGTTCCTGGACCTGATCCAGGAGGGCAACATCGGCCTGATGAAGGCGGTCGACAAGTTCGAATACCGCCGCGGCTACAAGTTCTCGACCTACGCCACCTGGTGGATCCGTCAGGC
>NZ_JANODA010000008.1:0-61248 GCF_031412435.1 Brevundimonas sp. | reverse complement strand
GGTTGCGGCGCGCTCGCCGAAAATCTCGAGGATGAGGCCAGTGCGGTCGATGACCTTGGCGCCGCTCTCCTGCTCGAGATTTTTCTGCTGGACCGGAGTCAGGGCTGCATCGACGATCAGCAGGCGCGCATCAGCGGACCGGGCCGCCTCGGCGACTTCCTCGACCTGCCCCTTGCCCAGCAAGGTCGCCGCGCGGACCGTGCGGACGCGATAGGCGCGCGCTTCGGCAACCACCACGCCGATCGCTTCGGCGAGGCCTCGCGCCTCCTCAATCCGCGCGTCGGCCGAGCGCCGGGCCGCCTGCCGCGGCAATTCCGGAACGATGACGAGCGCCCGCTCGCCGCGCGCCACATCGAGTGCGCCATTGCCGTCGAACCCGCTCATTCCACCGCCTCTGCCATGCTCCGCGGAGATGCCGCCGCGGCCGGCTCGTCGGGCTGAATGGTGGAGATGGCGTGTTTGTAGACCAGCTGGGACTGGCCGTCGCGACGGAGCAGCACACAGAAGTTGTCGAACCAGGTGACGATGCCCTGCAGCTTGACGCCGTTGACGAGGAAGATGGTCAGCGGGGTCTTGGTCTTGCGGACGGAGTTGAGGAAGGTGTCCTGAAGGTTCTGACGCTTGTCTTGCGACATGGCAGGTTAATCCTGTTCTTTCTTGGTTTTCACCGCGTCGGGGAGATCACGGCTCCGGATCGAACGCCCGGCCTGACCACCTTAGCGCCCTGCGCTCGCGCGTCGCAACAGTCGCGGTAACCGATTTCAGCGCGCAATGGATTTCTGGTCGGCGACACCCTCAAGGCGGTGTCCGGCAGCGGTCAGACCGAGTCCCGCTTCGCCTCTTCGAGATAGCGGGCGCGGAGACGGGTGGCGATCGGGCCGGGCTTGCCGTCGCCGATCTTCACGCCGTCGATCGAGACGGCGGGCATGACGAAGGCGCCGGCGGCGGTGAAGAAGGCCTCCTTCGCCTCCTTGGCCTCGTCGACGCTGAAGGGGCGTTCGTCGAGTTCGATCCCCTCCTCCTCGATCATCGCCATGATGGCGGTGCGGGTGACGCCTTTCAGGATATTGGCCTGGGTGTCGCGGGTGCGCAGCTTTCCGGCCTTGTCGACGATCCAGGCGTTGGTCGAGGAGCCCTCGGTGACCAGACCCATCTCGTCGACCATCCAGGCCTCATAGGCGCCCTTGTCGCGGGCGGCCTGTTTGGCGAGGACGTTGGGCAGAAGACCCACCGTCTTGATGTCGCAGCGGCCCCAGCGGATGTCCGGATGGGTCACGACGGCGACGCCCTTGGCGGCCTGGGCGTCGGACTTGCGCGAGCTCAGCGATTTGGACGTGACCACGACGCTGGGCGGGGTGCCGGGCGCGGGGAACGGGTGGTCGCGGCGCGCCGTGCCGCGGGTGACCTGCAGATAGACGATGCCGTTGCGGACGCGGTTGCGGCGGATGGTTTCCTTGAGCACCCGGGTCAGGGATTCGACCGACATGGGAATGTCGATGCGCAGCTCGTTCAGGCTGCGGTGCAGCCGGGTCATGTGGCCGTCGAAATCGGCCATCCGGCCGTCGAACACCGACCAGACCTCATAGACGCCGTCGGCGAACTGGAAGCCGCGATCCTCGACATGGATCGTCGCCTCCGAGTGGCGCTGATAGACCCCGTTCACATAGGCGACCCGCGACATCAGTCGATGCTTCCTTCGTCTTCTTCCCCGCCGCGCGAGGGCGACACGCCCAGCGACTTCAGCTTCCTGTGCAGGGCCGATCTCTCCATGCCGATGAAGGCGGCCGTGCGCGAGATATTTCCGCCGAAACGCATGATCTGGGCCGCCAGATACTCGCGCTCGAACACCTCGCGGGCCTCGCGCAGAGGCAGGGCGATGGTGCGTTCGGCGCCCATGCCGCTGCTGTTCGAGGAGGCGACCTCCTGAGGCAGCATGTCGGCCGAGATGGGGTCGTTGAGGTCGCCGGTCGCCAGGATCAGCAGACGTTCGACGTTGTTGCGCAGCTGACGGACGTTGCCTGGCCAGGGGTGGACCTGGAGCACGGCGATGGCGTCGTCGCCCAGTCGGCGGCGCGGCAGGCCCTGGGACACGCTGAGCGTCTCGATGAAATATTCGACCAGTTCGCCGATGTCCTCGCGGCGCTCCGACAGGGGCGGGACGCGGATGGGGACGACGTTCAGGCGGTGGAACAGGTCCTCGCGGAAGCGGCCCTCGGCGATCTCGACCTTGAGGTCGCGCGAGGTCGAGGTGACGACGCGGACGTCGACCTGGACGTCCTGTTCGCCGCCGACCCGGCGGAAGCGCTGTTCGACAAGGACGCGCAGGATGCGGCTCTGGCTCTCGCGCGGCATGTCGCCGACGTCGTCGAGATAGAGGGTGCCGTTGTGGGCCCTTTCGAACACGCCGATCTTGCGTGGACGGCCGTCGTGGCCCTCCTCGCCGAACAGTTCGAGGTCGAGGCGTTCCGGCGTCATGCCGGCGGCGGAGATGGCGACGAACTCGCCGCGCGCCCGGGGGCTGGCCTCGTGGATCTGGCGCGCGACCAGTTCCTTGCCGGAGCCCGGCGGGCCCGAGATCAGGACGCGGCTGTTGGCCGGGGCGACCTTGACGATGGTGGTGCGCAGGACCTGGGCGGCGGCCGAGCGACCGATCAGGCCGGTCGGGGTCATGGCCACGGTGCGCAGGCGGCGGTTCTCGCGCTTCAACTGGGCGGATTCCAGCGCGCGCTCGATGACCACGACGAGGCGGTCGGACTTGAACGGCTTTTCGATGAAGTCATAGGCGCCGCGCTTCAGGGCGCTGACGGCCGTTTCGATATTGCCGTGGCCCGAGATCATGACGACGGGCAGGTCGGCGTCGAGCGTCTTGACCAGGTCGAGCAGTTCCAGCCCGTCCATGCCGCCGCCCTGCATCCAGATGTCGAGGACGATCAGGCTGGGCTTGCGCGCGCGGATGCCGGCCAGGGCCTCCTCGGAGCTCGAGGCGACCCGGACCGAATGGCCCTCGTCCTCGAGCAGGCCCGAGACCAGGTCGCGGATGTCGGCCTCGTCGTCGACGACCAGGATGTCGGCTCCGGTGGAACGCATGACGCCTCGCTACTATTCGGCCGCCGGGGCGCCGGCGCCGCGAGGCTCCGTTTCACGCCCGGCCTTGCCGGTGGGGTTGAGGGGAAAGATCAGGCAAATCCTGGCGCCGTGCAGGCTGTCGGCATCTGACAGCTTCAGCTCGCCGCCGTGGTCTTCACAGATGCGCTTGACGATGGCCAGGCCGAGGCCGGTGCCCTTCTCGCGCGTGGTGACATAGGGCTCGGTCAGACGGTCGCGGTCGCGGACCGGCAGGCCCTTGCCGTCGTCCTCGATGATGAAGGTCGCGATGTCGTTCTCGATTTCCAGCCGGGCGATAATGGCGACCTGATCCTCGTCGGCGGGCGTGGCGAGGCGACGGGCGGCGACGGCCTCGCCTGCGTTCTTGAGGATGTTGGCCAAGGCCTGACCGACCATGCGGCCGTCCGCCTTCATCTTCGCCTTGGGCAGGGGTTCGACCAATTCGACCAGCAGGTCGGGGGCCGCGACACGCTGGGCGAAAACCGCTTCGCGCAGCAGTTCGGCAGGGTTTTCGTTGGTGAAGCGCGGCGCGGGCATGCGGGCGAAGGAAGAGAACTCGTCCACCATCCTGCCGATGTCGCCGACCTGGCGGATGATGGTGTCGGTGCAGCGATCGAAGATTTCGAGATCCTCGGTGATGCCGGGGCGGAATTTCCGCTTCAGCCGTTCGGCCGATAGCTGGATCGGGGTCAGGGGGTTCTTGATCTCGTGAGCGATGCGGCGGGCGACGTCGCGCCAGGCGGCGTTGCGCTGGGCCGTGACGAGGCGGGTGATGTCGTCGAAGGTCAGCACCATCTCGCCGCCGACGCCGCCCTCGATGCGGACGCGCAGACGCCGGGTCTCGCCTTCCCGCGCCACGTCGAGGTCCTCCTCGATATGGGCCTCGACGCGTTTCACCAGTTCAGCCAGCTCGGGCGCGATGACGCCCAAGGCCTTGCCTCGGACCTCAACCTCCGAGATCGAAAGCAGCTGCAAGGCGCTGTCATTAATGGCGGAAACTCTCCCGCGCTTGTCCAGACCAATGACGCCGGCGCTGACTCCCGACAAGACCGTTTCGATGAAACGGCTGCGGTCCTGCGCGTCTTCGCTGGCCGTCTTCAGCGCGGCCTGCTGGGCCTGCAAGTCGCCGGTCATGCGGTTGAAGGCGTGGGACAGGGTGGCGATCTCGCCGGGGGCGCCGTCGGGCTCGACACGCGCGCTGAGATCGCCGGCCGCGACCTGATCCGCCGCCATCACCAGACGGCCGATGGGCGCCGAGATGGCGCTGGCCGCCGACATCCCGAGCCAGACCGCGCCGACGAGAACCAGCAGAGCCGTCTCCAGATAGCTGAGGGCGAAGGCGGCCTGGATGCGGGCGCGACTTTCCTCGGCGACACGATAGGCTTGGATCGATTCCTCGCCGTTGCGCATCCGCGCGATGAGACCGGGAGCCAGCGGGCGCACGACATACAGGTAAGCCTCGCCGTAGTCCGGCAGCGGATAGAGGGCGCGGATCGTGTCCGGATGCTCGGTGACCGCGAGGGGAACATTCTCGCCCTCGGCCGCGGTCTCGAACGCCTCGCGCGGCGGGGCGACATAGGCCGGGGCGTCCGGCAGGTCGCTTTGGGCCAGAACCTGCCCCTCGCTATTCAGGATATAGACGGCAGGGTAACCGAAGAAGTCTGCGATCTGGGTCAGGGCGCTGGAGAACTGGATGCGATTGTCGAAGGCGTCACGCACGCCGCCGAGTTCGTTCGCCATGGTGCCAAGGTCGCGCTGGAGCCCCACATTCACGTCGGCGACGTAGGCCTTGCCGATGGAGGCGCCGTTGTCGACGGCGGAGCTGACGTTCTGGCTGAACCACTGGTCCACGCCACGATTGACGAGAAGGCCGAAGACCAGGGCGATCAGGACGGCGGGGACGACGGCGACCAGCGAGAACAGGGCGACGAAGCGCAGGTGAAGGCGAGCGCCGGGGTCCTCTTTCCTGCGCTGCGACAGGCGCATGACCCGGCCGCCGATGATGGTCGCCAGTCCGACGATCAGCACCAGATTGGCCAGGAGGATGAAAAGGATGGCGCGGCTGGCGGTCGCGCGAGCGTCGTCGCCTGCCCCGGCGCCCGGGGCCACGGCGACCAACCAGATGGCGGCGGCGGTGATCAGGAAGGCGATGACATAGGCGGCGCCGAAAGCGGCCCGCGCGCGACCTGCCGCGAGACGTCCCCAGAAGGAGGGGTCGCCTTCTGTCGCCGGGGTCGTCGCGGGCGTGTCCGTCATGCCACCGAAGCTTCGACCACCTGTGGCGAAATTTCAACAGCAGAGTTGCTGAAATACAGCGAGGGTGGAGGCAAATCCCACACCTCGGCCAGGGCCTCGGCTACCAGAGCGGGCTCATCCATTCGGCAGAGACGGCCCTTGGCCGCGCGACGCGCGACGGGATCGGCGGGCCATGGCGCCTGTTCGACGTACCAGCCGAGGTGTTTGCGGAACATCCGAAGCCCCAGGTGCGCGCCGTAGAAGTCGCAGGAGGCCCGCATGTGTTCGACGACGATGTCGAACCGCTCCTGACGATCAGGCTCAACCAGAACCGTTCCGTCGCGCAGGGCCTGGTCGAGGTGGGCCGCCAGCCACGGGCGGCCGTAGACGCCGCGTCCCAGCATAAGGGCGTCTGCGCCGGACTGATCCAGCGCCTTTCTCGCCTGTTCGGCAGTGATGATGTCGCCGTTGACGATGACGGGGATGGAGACCGCCGCCTTGGCCGCACCGACCGCATCCCAGTCGGCGGCGCCAGTGTAGAACTGCTGGCGGGTGCGGCCGTGGACGGTGACGGCCTTGATGCCGAGGTCCTCGGCGCGCTTGGCCAGTTCCGGCGCATTCTTGGTGTCGTCGTCCCAGCCGAGGCGCATCTTGACCGTGACGGGGCGGGAGGTCGCCGCGACCGTGGCCGCCATGATCCGACCGGCGAGATCGGGCGTGCGCATCAGCGCAGACCCGGAAGCAGATCCGGTGACCTCCTTGGCCGGGCAGCCGAAATTCAGGTCAATGATGTCGGCGCCGGCAGCCTCGGCCATTCGCGCGCCCTGGGCCATGGCGGCCGGATCGCGGCCGACCAGCTGGATCACGGTCAGGGGCAGGCCCTCGCCGACGGCGGCGCGGCGGACGACATCAGGCCGGGCTCGGGCCAGTTCCGCGGCGGCCACCATCTCGGTCGCGACATAGGCCGCGCCCAGACGGCTGGCGAGCAGCCGGAACGGCAGGTCCGTGATGCCCGTCATGGGCGCCATCAGAACCCGTCCGGGGATCGTCACATCGCCGATCTGCAGCGTCCGTTTCATCGCTCAGGCGAATAGGCCGTCTCGACACCCGGGTCCATCGGCGCCGGGCGAGGCGCCTGGCCCGGACGGGTCGTCAGAACACCGCCATCGCCGCACGAACGGCCAGGGCCATCAGGCACAGGCTGCTGACGACGAACAGGAAGAACCGGACGGCGATGATGTTGATCAGGGCCTGTACCCCGCTGTGCGCGATCCGCAGCCCGACATAGGCCCAGGCGATCCAGGCGCCGAGCGCGTCCTCCGTCCCGGCCACAGCGAGGGTGAGCGCCAGGGCGTAGAAGATCGTCGGCTGCTCCATCAGATGGTTGTAGTTGTCGGCCTTCCAGCGCACCCGGGGCGGCAGGGTCGACGTCAGGACGGCGGGCGGGACCGTGGGGTCCAGCTTGATCCGCGCCTTGAGCATGGCCGGCAGACGCGTGGCGTACATCCACACCCACATCACCAGGGACCAGCCGGCCAGCGCCACCACGGGCGCCAGAATGTTTTGGTCCATCATCATTTCCTCCCGCTCAGCCGCAAGCTTGAGCGTTGCGCGTCTGGCCGTCAAACCCGGCGGCGGCCCCTCGTCATCCGACGGTGCGCCGACTAGAAGCGGCGGATGAGCTTTTCCGCCGTCATCGTCGCCGCCGGGTCCGGGACCCGGGCCGGCGGCTCAAAACAGTGGCGCCTGCTGGGCGGCAAACCCGTGGCCCGATGGTCGCTGGAGGCTCTGCTGGCCGCCGGCGCGCAGGAGGTCGTCGTCGTCATCGCCGAGGGCCAGGCCGCCGCTGCCGCCGCCGCCTTCTCCGGCCTGAGCGGCTGGCGGACGGTCCAGGGCGGCGCCGATCGGGCCGCTTCGAGCCAGGCGGGCCTGGCGGCTCTGTCCGGCGATGACTTCCTCCCCGTCCTGGTCCACGACGCGGCGCGCCCCTTGCTCGCCCCCGACCACGTCCGGCGACTGCTGGAGGCGCTGGACGGCGCGGACGGCGCCATCCTCGCGCTGCCCGTGGCCGACAGTCTGCGACGCGGCGTTGGCGGGCGGATCTCGGGCGCCGTGGATCGCGACGGCCTGTGGCGCGCGCAGACGCCCCAGGCCTTCCGGCTAGGACGTCTGCGCGCGGCCTTCGCGGCGCAGGCGCAGGATCAAGGCGCCACAGACGAGGCGGAGGTCGTCACGCGCGACGGCGGCGTGGTGCGGCTGGTCGAAGGCGACCCGCGCCTGATGAAACTGACCTATCCCGAGGATTTCGCCATGGCCGAAGCGTTGATCGCCGGACAGACCCGACCCCTTCAAACCCGGGTTGGCCAGGGCTTCGACGCCCACCGCTGGGGGCCGGGCGGCAGCGTATGGCTTTGCGGGGTCGAGATCGCGCACGACCAGACCCTTATCGGCCATTCGGACGCCGACGCCGGCCTGCACGCCCTGACCGATGCCGTGCTGGGCGCCATGGGCGACGGCGACATTGGCGATCACTTCCCGCCGACCGATCCGAAGTGGAAAGGCGCGGCCTCGGACCAGTTCCTTGTCCACGCGGTCGAGCGGCTGGCGGCGCGCGGCGGTCGGCTGGTGAATGTGGACGTCACCCTGATCTGCGAGCGCCCCAAGGTGAAGCCGCACCGTCAGGCGATGCGCGAACGGCTCGCCGAGATCCTGCACCTGCCGCTCGACGCCGTCAGCGTGAAGGCGACGACGATGGAGAAGATGGGCTTCACGGGGCGCGAGGAAGGGCTGGCCGCCTCCGCCATCGCGACGATCGAATTGCCTGCCTGATCAAATATCTGACGTCACCGCCTGAAGTGACGCCACAGGGAGCCGAAGAGGTTCACATAGTCGTCGGTCCAGGGCCGGACCTCTGTGTCCGCCAGGGTGCGCCACTGCTGCTGTTCGCGGAACTCGGCCAGACCTTCTTCAGTGGGCGACAGGATCAGGGCCTCGGTCGAGGCCTCGGCCATGTCGGGCGCCTGGGGCGATTCCTGATAAAGCTGGTGCAGGCTGGCCGCGCCCAGAGCTTGCGCCGCCGCTGCCGCCGGCATGGTGATGTCGAGGTTGCGGTTCGAAAGGTGCAGGATCACAACGCCGTCGGGCTTCAGCAGCTTCAGATAGCCCTCGATAGCCTCGACCGTCAGCAGATGGGTCGGCACCGAGTCCGACGAGAAGGCGTCTATGAGGAGGAGATCGTAGGTCCCGGCCGTCTCCCGCGCCATCGTCAGGCGGGCGTCGCCCAGCACCGTCTCGATCGGCCCGTCGGCGCAGTCGGAGATGAAGGTGAACCACTGGGGATCGCGCGACAGCCGGTCGACCATCGGATCGATCTCGAAGAACTTCATTTCGTCGGCGGCGCGCTTGTAGCCCGCCATGGCGCCGGACCCCTGCCCCACCACGCCGATCTTCATGGCAGAACGGCCAAGCTGCAGCATCTGGGTCGCCTGTCCGATGGGGCTGGCCGGGGCGTAGTAGAGGGTCGGCATGCAGGCGAAGGCGGGGTTGCGCGGCTGGGCGCCGTGCAGGGTCGTGCCGTGCATCAGGATGTTGACCTGACCGCCCAGCCGCGGGTCCTGGGTCACGCCGATCTTCATCACGCCGAAGAAGCTGCGGTCGGTGAAGGCTGCCTCATAGCCGCGCGCGATATAGGCGGTCGAAAGCGCGATCAGGCCGGCGATGACGACGAAGGCCGGGGTCCGGTCTCTGAGCAGGAATCCGGCGAGGATCGGGCCCAGCATGATGAACTGGGTCAGGCCCGGCATGTTGTCCGAGACATTGTTGTTGAACCACCAGGCGAAGCCCCAGTCGGCCTGGAACACCGCCGACAGCAGCGGCGGAATACCCGTCGCCAGCACCGCGCCGACGAACAGATAGACTTCCCAATTTCTGATCGGCGCCTTGTTCAGGGGGCGGGCCAGACCGGCGAGAACAAGAACCAGCGGATACTCCCAGACGCCGTTGAAAAGCACCGGAGCCAGCAGGGCCGTGAAGGCGCCGCCGACGACCCCGCCCAGCGACATCAGGAGGTAGAACTCCGTCAGTCGGTCAGGCGGCGGACGCCGGGCGGCCAGCCTCTGGTGGCACATCAAAGCCAGCAGGAAGAAGGCCCCCAGATGCAGGCCGAACATCAGGATCCAGTCGCCGGTGCGGAAGGCCGTGAAGCTGATGCAGGCGAGGCTGACCGCCGCCGCGATCACAAGCGTGATCGGCAGCGGTATCCAGGGCCTGTCCTGGAAGGCGATGACGAAGGTCAGCAGATACAGCGCCAGCGGTATGACCCACAGGAAGGGCGCGGAGGCCACATCCGTCGCCAGGTGGGCGGTGACGCCCAGCATCAGGCTGGACGGGGCGGCGGCCAGAAGGACGAGGATGATCTTCTCACGCCAGGGAATCGGCGGACTGGTCTCGAGGCTGGCGACGGGCGCATCGCCGATCTGGCCGCGCCGCCAGGCGACGAAGGCGAGCGCCACGACCATCAGCATGAAGGCGGCGTAGCCCCCGCTCCAGGTCCCGCGCTGACCCGACAGGGTCATCAGCGGCTCGATCAGCAGCGGATAGGCGAGAAGGGCCAGGAAGCTGCCGAGATTTGAGGCGGCATAAAGGACATAGGGGTTCTGGCCGTCGGCATGGCCGGCCCGGACCCGGGCGTACCAGGCCTGAAGCAAGGGCGCGGTCGCCGACAGGACGGCGAAGGGCGCTCCGACCGACACGGCCAGGGTGGCGAGCAGCCAGCCGATGGGCGCGTTGGGATCGGGATCGCCGAGCAGGCCGCTGATCTTCAGCGGCAGGAACAGGGCCGCCAGCAGAAGGAGGACCAGATGGACGGTCATCTGGGTCCGCATCGAACCGATGCGCTGCAGGCCGTGGGCATAGGCGTAACCGGCGAGCAGCGCGGTCTGGAAGAAGACCATGGCCGTATTCCAGACCGACGGCGATCCGCCCAGCATCGGCAGGACCAGCTTGGTCACCATGGGCTGGACGATGAAGACC
Source organism: Brevundimonas sp. (assembly GCF_031412435.1). GTDB lineage: Bacteria > Pseudomonadota > Alphaproteobacteria > Caulobacterales > Caulobacteraceae > Brevundimonas. The sequence goes on along the minus strand of NZ_JANODA010000008.1, from coordinate 50,877 downwards.
AGGGCCGCCGAGGTGAAGATGGCCACGGCGAACAGGATCGGCGTCACGCGATCGCCGCCCTCTTTCGAGGGGGCGGCGCCTTCCGGCAGGGCTGCGTCGGTCATCGGATCCCCGGGTTGAGGCGCGTGCAATCGGCAGGCGGGCGCGCTAGGGCGAGCCTAGACTGACTCGCGCACGGATCGGAAAGACCCATGTTCCCGGACGATATCCAGCGACTGGCGGCCGCCGTGATCGCCGCTGCGACGGCACGAGGCTGGACCATTGCGACCGCAGAGAGCTGCACCGGCGGGCTGGTCGCGGGGGCTCTGACAGCCGTTCCGGGGTCTTCGGCCGTCGTCGACCGGGGCGTCGTGACCTACAGCAACGGCGCCAAGTCGGAGATGCTGGGCGTGCCGGCCGAGACCATCGAGGCGAACGGCGCGGTCTCCGAGCCGGTGGCGCGCGCAATGGCGGCCGGCGCTCGCGTGACGGCCGGAGTGGACCTGGCCGTGTCGATCACGGGCATCGCGGGCCCGGGCGGCGGATCGGCGGAGAAGCCGGTCGGGCTGGTCCATTTCGGCTGCGCCGGTCCTGATGGCATCGTGCACGAGGTTCGGCGGTTCGGCGAGATCGGCCGCGAAGAGGTGCGGCTGGAGAGCGTGCGGGCCGCCCTGGGTCTGTTGCTCGCGGCCTGCGAGGCGACGTGAGCGAGGCGCCCGTCGTCGTCGACGCGCGGGGACACCGCTGTCCTGTCCCGAGCCTGAAGCTTCGCAAGGCGGCCGAGGGTCTGGACGGCCGCCGTCTGGTGCTGCTGGCCACAGATCCGATGGCGCGGATCGACGTGCCATTTCTGATGACGGAGCTGGGCGGACGCGTCGTGTCGGTCGAAGAGGCGGACGGGGTCCTGACGATTACCGTCGAGACGCGCGACGCTCCGACAGATTGACGACCGAGGGGCTGTCCTCCGGCGCGATGTCAGGGGCGCCCCGGGAGCGCGAGGCGATCTCCATCTCGGTGGCGAAGGCGCCGCCATAGAAGATGGCGTTGACGTTCCAGGACAGCCAGATCAGCAGCACCACGACGGCGCCGACCGAGCCGTAGGTCGCGCCGAGCTCGGCGATTTGCTCGACATAGATGGCGCAGAGCCAGGACGAGATCATCGACAGGATGGTCGCCACCGCCCCGCCGGCGATCGACGGGACCCAGGCCACCGGATCGCGGTGCGACATGGCGTAGCGGTAGAGCAGCGTCAGCCCCAGGCCGAGGCCCGCCGCCGGCAGGAAGCCGTTGAACGGCAGCCCGCCCTGCCCCGTGACCGGCCCGGCGTGCTCCAGCAGTCGCGCGGTGACCACGGCGCCCGAGACGATGGTGAAAAGCCCGAACGCAACCACGGCGACGATGAAGGCCAGGAAGTTGAACTTGAAGAAGCCGTGCGGCTCCGTCTCGTCATGAATCAGGTTCAGTCCGGCCAGCAAAGCCTTGAATCCACGATGCGCAGCATAGGCGCCGACGATCAGGGCGAAGGCGCTCTGGGCCGAGACGGCGCGCGCCGAGGCGTTGGACAGCCGCTCGATCTCGGCGCGGAAGATAGCGCGCGCGGCGTGCGGCATGACATCGGCCAGGGCCGCCGCCTGCTCGCTGACCTGAGCGATCGACAGCACGGCCTTGTAGAAGCCGATCAGGATGGCGATCGCGGGGAATACCGCCAGCAGGGCGAAGAACGACACCCCGCCTGTATAGAGCATGACGTCCCGGCCCCAGCTGCGCGCAAACGCCCGCCCCGAGAGCCGCACCCAGAAGCCGGGTGACGCCATTTCCTTAGTCTGTCCGCTCAAGCCGGTTCCCGCCGTAGCCCAACGGAGGACTCTAGCGGAAAACGCACGATAGGGAAGCGGCCGACCGTCGTCGATTTCCCCTGTCGCGGGCATCTGGCCCGTTGCGCCGCACCGGGGCGCGTCGGTATGGTCCGCCCGCTCCGGACAGGAGCCGCGGTCGCCAGGTCGCGCAGGGGGAGTCATCGATTTTGGGTTTGGAACCACGCGTTCTGGTCGTCGCGGAGACAGATGAGCGGATCGGCGACCTGTGCCGCGGGCTGGACTCGCTGGGCTGGCGCACGATGACGGCGCGGTCCGGCGCGGGCGCGGTGGCCGCCCTGACAGACTTCAACCTGGAAGCCGCCATCCTGGACGCCGACCATCCCGAGATTTCGGCCCTGCCCGAGGCGCTGCGGCTCGCGGCCGGCGCGCGGCGGCTTCCGGTCGTCGCCCTCGGCGCCAAGGCGGCGAAACTGCCGGCCGGGACCTTCGACCTGACGATGGTCGAGCCGCCGCATCCGGCCCAGGCCGCCCTGCGAATCGAACAGCTGGTTCGCGCGGCCATCGCCGAGGAGGAGTTCCGCCTGCGTCAGGCGACTTTCGCCCTGCACGGCGCGACGCTGGATCCCGGCCTGCCGGACGCCAGCCCCGTCCGCATCCTGATCGCCGGGGCCCCCGATCACCGGTTCATCGCCCTGTCGAACATCCTGACGGCCGGCGGCGCCGAGGTTGTGGCCGCGCCGACGCCCTACACCGCCTTCGACTATCTGCACGAAAGCGCCTTTGATGCGGCGGTCCTGTGGGGCGCGCCGGACCACGCGCCGGCCCTGTCCATCGCCTCGGGCATGAAGCGGAACACCCGCCTCTATCATATCCCGCTGGCCCTCTATCTGCGGTCCGAGGGCGAGATCAATCTGAGTGAACTGTTCAACCGGGGCTTCTCGGAAGTAGCGGCCGCCGACACGCCGGAGCCTGACGCCGCGGCGCGCGTGCTGGACCTGGCCCACACCCATCGCCGCCACCTGGCCATCCGCAAGGCGCTGGAAGGCGCGCGGGGCGCCGGAATCATGGATCCGTCGACCGGCCTGTTCACCCGGCATCTGTTCGCCAGCCACCTGGGTCGCGTGGCCGAGGCGGCCTCGGCCCGACGGCGCCCCCTCTCGGTTTGCATGCTGCGGGTATTGGACAGCGACAGCCTGACACGCGCTCGGCAGGGCGGCTGGCTGGATCGCGCCATGCCGCAGATCGGCGCCATGGTGTCGCGTCTGGTCCGGGTGGAGGACACCGCCGCGCGACTGGCGCCCGAAGTCTTCGCCCTCGCCCTGCCCGCCACGCCGGGTCCGCAGGCGCGATTGGCGGTCGAGCGGATCGCCGCCGTTATCGGCTGCACCGCTTTCGATGCCGGTCCCGACCGGACGCCCTTCGTTGTCGAGTTCAGCGTCGGGGTCGCCGAGCTGATGCCGGGCGAGGGCGCCGCCGCCGTTCTCGAACGCGCCTCGGCTGACATGCAGGGCCGACGCGCATGACTCTCTCCATTTGACAAAATAAGTTGTCCAATTGTAGCGTCCGGGCATGGACCAGCCTGCGCGAGCCTTTCTGGACGACGACCGACGGCTTCGCGCCGCGCTGACGCCCTTGCGGCGTCAGTTGCTGGAGGCGCTGCGCACCCCCGCCTCGGCCGCGCAGTTGGCGGAACAACTTGGCATTCCACGACAGAAGCTCGGCTATCATCTGAGAGCGCTCGAAGAGGCCGGGCTGTTGCGGCTCGCCGAAGAACGGCGGCGGCGGGGATTCACCGAACGGCTTCTCGTTTCGGCCGATTACGTCGTCGATCCCGATCTGCTTGGCCATGCACCCGCCGACCCGGACGCCGTAGAGGCCCAGGATCGGCATGCCGCCGATCACCTGATCCGCACAGCTTCGGCCGTCGTTCGCGACGTCGCCCGGATGCGGCAGGACGCCGAGGCCGAAGGCGCCCGTCTGCTGACCCTCACCGTTGAGGCTGACCTGACCTTTGGCCGCCCGGCCGATTTCGACGCCTTCACCGAGGAACTGGCCGAGGCCGTGGCCGCCCTCGCCCGTCGCTACGCCTCTGCCGAGGGGCGTCGATACCGCCTCGTCGCCGGGGCCCACCCCGCCCTTCCCGCCAAATCGATTTCGAAGAACTGAGGAGACGACCATGTCCGAAGGACCGCCCGCCGCCGCATCCGGCCCGACCATCGACCGCGTCCTGGTCGAGGTCACCGTGCCTGCTCCCGCCGACGCCGTCTGGGCCGCATTGCGCGATCCCGAGCGGATCAAGACCTGGTTCGGTTGGGACGCACCGGGGCTGAAGGACGAGATCGATTTCATCTTCGTCAAACACGCCGTCGCCGACGAGGCCGCGCGGACCATCGTCTTCGAGGGCACCCGGGACCGCTACGAGGTCGAGGCGAAGGGCGGCGAGAGCCTCGTGCGGGTCGTCCGCGCCGCGCCGGCCGACGAGACCTGGTCCGATACGTTCGATCCGATGACCGAGGGCTGGATCGCCTTCACCGAACAGCTGCGGTTCGCCTTCGCGCGCCATCCCGGCGAACAGCGCCGCACCCTGTTCCTGGCGGGCGTTCCCAGGTCCGACGACCTGCTGATGCTGGCGCTGAGACTGACCGACACGCCGGCGCCGGGCGAGCCCTGGGCCGGACCGCTCGGACCCGAGGCCTCGGCCCGCGGCGAAGTCTGGCACCTGGGCCGGTATCAGACCGGGGTCACGGTGGCCGGGTTCGGCGACGGCCTGCTGCTCGCCGGCGAGCGATCGCGCGACGAGAAACATCCGAAAGGCGAGGCCAGCCTGACTCTTACGACCTACGGTCTGTCGGACACCGACTTCGGGGCGCTGGAGGGGCGCTGGAAGGCATGGTGGGACGAACGGTTCACCAGCGCGGCCATGCCGTCCTGCGATTAAGAGGCCATCGCCAGGCCTGCCTATCGTCCGTGTCGAAACGCGATAGTATCGCGCATCCAGACAGGGGTCGGAACGACGCGGCGCTATCTCAACGCCGGCGTCATCGATGATTTGCATCTGCAGATGGCACCGATCGTCCTCGGTGCGGGCGAGCGGCTGTGGGACGGGCTGACGGCGGAACTGGAACCCCTCTCCGCGCGTGCGACCCGGTTTGCCACCCACCTGCATTTCCGCGTGAAGCGCTAGAGGATGATCGTTTCTGGTGGACCCGCTTCGCCGGTCCGACACGAAGCGTGAATCATGCTCTCGCCTGGATCTGGAGCCTGATGCACGGCATCAGCGGAATCGCGAAGCGATTCCACCTCAGCCGATCAGGCTCTAGGCTCCCGCCACCCGCGCCAGATCGGTGGTGATCCGCTCGGCGACCTTCAGACGATCCTCGGGGGTCGGCCAGTCTCCCTTGACGACGATCTTCTGATCCGGACGCAGCTTCCAGGTGGCGTGGTTCTTCTGGATCAACCCGACCAGACCCATCGGGTTGGGGAAGGTGTTGTCGCGCAAGGTCAGGACGCAGCCCTTGGGCCCGATGTCGATGCGTTCGATTGAGGCCGTCTTGCAGTTGGCCTTGATGCCGACGATGCGCAGCAGCTGTTTCGCCTCGTCCGGCAGCGGCCCGAACCGGTCGATCAGTTCGGCGGCCAGGGCCTCGCGCGTCTCGGTGTTCTCGGCGTCCGACAGTCGGCGATAGAGGCTGAGACGGACGTTCAGGTCCGAGACATAATCCTCTGGAATCAATACGGCCGCGCCGACATTAATGGCGGGGGACCAGCCGCGATCGACAACCCCGCCCTCGCCGTTCTGGCGCAGTTCGGCCACCGCGTCCTCCAGCATCTGCTGATACAGTTCGACGCCGACCTCGCGGATATGGCCCGACTGTTCGTCGCCCAGCAGGTTGCCGCCGCCGCGCTGATCGAGGTCGTGCGAGGCCAGTTGGAAGCCTGCGCCGAGATTGTCGAGCGACTGCAGCACTTGCAGCCGGCGCTCGGCCGACAGGGTCATCGGTCGCTTCGGATCGACTGTCAGATAGGCGAAGGCGCGAGCCTTGGACCGGCCGATGCGCCCGCGGATCTGGTGCAACTGGGCCAGGCCGAACATGTCGGCGCGGTGCACGATCAGTGTGTTGGCGGTCGGAATGTCGATGCCGCTTTCGACGATCGTGGTCGAGACCAGGACGTCGTAGCTGCCGTCGTAGAAGGCGCTCATCACGTCTTCCAGCTGGGTCGGGCTCATCTGGCCGTGGCCGACGACGAACTTGATCTCCGGGACCTGTATGCGGAGGAACTCCTCGATGTCCGGCAGGTCCGACAGGCGCGGGCAGACGTAGAAGGCCTGACCGCCGCGATATTTCTCGCGCAGCAAAGCCTCGCGGACCATGACCGGGTCCCAGGGCGCGACATAGGTCCGCACGGCCAGGCGATCGACCGGCGGTGTGGCGATGATCGACATCTCGCGGATGCCGGACAGGGCCATCTGCAGGGTGCGGGGGATCGGCGTGGCCGTCAGGGTCAGCAGGTGGACGTCGGCGCGCAGGCTCTTGAGCTTCTCCTTGTGCTTGACGCCGAAATGCTGCTCCTCGTCGACGATGACGAGGCCGAGGTCCTTGAAGCCGACCTGTTCGGCAAGGACGGCGTGGGTGCCGACGACGATTTCGAACGAGCCATCTCTAAGGCCCCCGCGCGTCTCGGCCGCGTCCTTGGCGGTGACCATCCGCGACAGGTGGCGGACCTTGATCGGCCAGCCGGCGAACCGCTCCGAGAAGGTCTTGAAATGCTGTCGGGCCAGCAGCGTCGTCGGGCAGACGATGGCGACCTGTTGCCCGCTCATGGCCACGACGAAGGCGGCGCGGATGGCGACCTCGGTCTTGCCGAAACCGACGTCGCCGCAGATCAGGCGGTCCATCGGCACGCCCTTGCCGAGATCCTCCAGCACGTCGCCGATGGCGTTGAGCTGGTCGTCCGTCTCCTCATAGGGGAAGCGGGCGCAGAATTCGTCGAACAGGCCGGCCGGCGGGGTGATCGCCTCCCCGACCCGCAGCGCACGTTTGGCGGCCAGGGCGATCAGCCCCTCGGCCATGTCGCGCAGGCGGGCCTTGGCCTTGGCCTTGCGGCCCTGCCAGGCCGCGCCGCCGAGGCGGTCGAGCTGGACACCGTCGGACTCGGAGCCATACCGGGTCAGGAGATCAATATTTTCAACCGGCAGGTAGAGCTTGCTGTCACCGGCGTAGAGCAGCTCGAGGCAGTCGTGCGGCGCTTCCTGGATCTCGAGCGTCTTGAGGCCTTCGTAGCGGCCGATGCCGTGGTCGAGGTGGACGACGAGGTCGCCGGTCGTCAGGGCCGAGGCCTCGGCGAGGAAGTTCGATGCCCGGCGCTTGCGCTTGGGTCGCGCCAGCCGGTCGCCGAGAATGTCGGTTTCGGAGATGACCGCGAGGTCGCCGGTCGTGAAACCGTGTTCCACCGGCAGGACGGCGCGCAGATAGAGGTCTTTCGACGCCGTCTGCACATCGACCCAGTCGCGCACGGCGACGACATGCTCCAGCCCGTGATCGGCCAGCATGACGCCGAGGCGATCCGACGAACCCTCGCTCCAGGAGGCGAACAGGACCCGCTTGCCGTCAGCCTTCAGCCTGGCGGCATGATTGGCGACGGCCTCGAACAGGTTGACGCTGTCCTGGGCCCGCTCGGCGCCGAAGGTCCGGCCCAGGTTGCCGCCAGCATCCTCGGCCGCCGCGTAGAACGGCGACAGGCGACGTACCGCGCGCCCGGCCAAGGCCGAGTTCCAATCGGCGTCGGGCAGGTAGAGACGCTCCGGCCGCAGGGCGCGGTTGGCGGCCCCGCCCTTGGTCTTTGAGGCTTCCTGACGGGCCTCGTAGGCGTCCCGGGTCAGGTTCCAGCGCTCGCCGCGCGCCGCCTCGGCCTGGTTGTCCAGGAAGATCGAGGCGTTGTCCGGCAGATAATCGAACAGGGTCTCCAGCCGGTCGTAGAGCAGCGGGATCCAGTGCTCCATGCCCTGACGCCGTGCGCCCTCGCTGATCGTCCCATAGAGGGGATCGTCGCCGGGCGCGCCGAACAGGTTCAGATAGCCGGTGCGGAAACGGCTGATAGTCTCCGCGTCCAGCAGGGCCTCGGACACGGGCGACAGCGACACTTCCTTGCGCTGGCCGGACGAACGTTGGGTCGCCGGGTCGAAGGTGCGGATCGATTCCAGCTCGGAGCCGAACATGTCGAGCCGCACCGGCTCCTCGAAGCCCGGCGGGAAGACGTCGATGACGCCGCCCCGGATGGCGTATTCGCCACGCTCGTTGACGGTCGAGGCGCGCATGTAGCCGTTGGTGGTGAAATAGGTTTCGAGAGCCTTCGTATCCAGATCACGGCCGACACGGGCTTCGAAGCTGGCGGCGAAGGTGGCCTCGCGCGGCGGGGTTCGCTGCATCGCCGCCGCGACGGTCGTGACGACCAACATGGGGGCCTGATCGTCGAGACCGCGTTTGGCCAGGGCCGTCAGGGCCGCCATCCGCTCGGCGGAAACGCCCGAGGTCGGGCTCAACCGGTCGTAGGGCAGGCAGTCCCAGGCCGGAAACTCTACGATCTCGATGTCTTTGGCGAAGAACCGGAAGGCCTGGGCGAATGCGCCGGAGCGCGAGAAATCGCGCGCCACGAAGACCCCGATCCCGCCCGTGGCCTTGAGTCGATCGGCGACGACGAGCGCATCCAGCCCCTCGGGCGCGCCGCCCAGTTCGTGATCGGTGCGTTGGTCCATCCGTGCGCCGTCCATCAGCCGGCTCCATCGGCCACGGCTGCGGCGACGTGGGCGCGCATGAAGAGGCGCAGCTTCGTCATCAGCGGCGTGTCGTGCTCGGGCGGCGTCGGCTTGGTCTCGATGATCCAGGCGTAGAGTTCGTGGTCGTTGTCCTCGGCCAGAAGGGCCTCCAGCGCATTGAGGTCGGCGTCGCTCAGGGTCGGGCCCTCGCGCTCCATAAAGGGGCCGAGCACCAGGTCCGCCTCGCGGAAGCCGCGCCGCCACGCCCGGAAGGTGATCCGGCCCAGCCGCTGCTGGCGCCCCAGGTCTTCAATGCCGGTTTCGGCACGCGCATCGTTATCGGCCACAAGAATCCTTGCCCGGTCCATTCGTTCAACAGTGCGATCCAGATAGCGTTCCCGACACTGTTTCGCCAGCGGCGCGGGGCCGTCTAATGTCGGCATCGATGCGCCCGCAGATTCTCTTCCCACTTTTCGCGGAGGTCACCAGCCTGAAAGGGGTGGGGACCAAGGTTGAGCCGCTGATCAAAAAGCTGGCCGGGCCGCTGGTGCGCGACGTGCTGTTCCTGGCCCCGGCCGGGGTTATCACGCGACGCAGAACCAACGCGGCTGATGCAATTGAGGGCGAGGTCGGCGTCTTCGACGTCATCGTCGACCGGATGATCGCGCCTGGCCGGCCGGGCGTGCCGCTGAAGGTCCGGGCCTCTGACGAGACCGGCTTCGTCCACCTGATCTGGTTCGGCGGCAGTCCCCAGCACATCGATCGCCAGCTGCCACGGGGAGAGCGGCGTCTGGTGTCCGGCAAGGTCGAACGGTTCAACGGCGAGGTGCAGATCGTCCACCCCGACTGGATCGTGCCGTTGGACAAGGGCGAGGAGATCCCCGCCGTCGAGCCCGTCTACCCTGCGACCGCCAACCTGAGCTCGCGGGTGGTGCGCAAGCTGGCGCTGGGCGCGCTGGCCGTCGCGCCGGAACTGGACGAGTGGCAGGACGCCGCCTGGCTGGCGAAACAGAAGTGGCCGGGCTGGCATGACGCGATCAAGGCCCTGCATGCGCCGGTGGGCGAGGCGGACCTGTCGCCCGACGCCGCGCCGCGCCAGCGTCTGGCCTACGACGAGCTGTTCGCCCATCAGCTGGCGCTGGCCCGCCGGAAGCGCGCGCGCCAGATCACCCCCGCGCCCTTGATCCTGCCCGGACCGGTTTCGCAGGCGTTGCTGGCCGCCCTGCCCTTCACGCTCACGGGCGCCCAGTCGCAGGCCATCGCCGAAATCCGCCGCGATCTGGCGTCCGGCGAACAGATGGGACGGCTGCTGCAGGGCGACGTCGGGTCGGGCAAGACGGCGGTCGCGGCCCTGGCCCTGGCCGATGCGGCGAGCGCGGGTTTCCAGTCCGCCCTGATGGCGCCGACAGAGATCCTGGCCCGCCAGCACTATCAGCGGCTGGCCCCCATGCTGGAAGCCGCCGGGGCGCCGACCATCCTGCTGACAGGCCGGGACACACCGGCCGAACGACGCGAGCGTCTGGCGGCCCTGGCTTCGGGCGAGGCGAAAGTCGCCATCGGCACCCACGCCCTGTTCCAGGACGCCGTGCGGTTCGACCGGCTGGCGCTGGCCGTCATCGACGAACAGCACCGGTTCGGCGTCAACGAACGGGCGCGGCTTCAGGCCAAGGGTGATCCGCGCGTCGGCGGCGTCCACCTGCTGACCATGTCGGCGACGCCCATTCCGCGCACTCTGGAGCTGACCCAGTACGGCGAACTGGAGGTCAGCCGGTTGATGGAGAAGCCGCCCGGCCGCACGCCGATCTCGACCGCAGTTCTGCCGCTGGCGCGGATTGGCGAGGTGGCGCAGCGGCTGAAGGCGGCGGTCGAGAGCGGGGCCCAGGCCTACTGGATCTGTCCGCTGGTGGCGGAATCGGAAGCCAGCGACCTCGCGGCGGCCGAGGAGCGGGCGCGCGATCTGCGGCGCATCCTGACGACCGAGGTCGGGCTGGCCCATGGCCAGATGCCGGGCGCGGAGCGTGAGGCCGTCATGGCCGACTTCGCTGACGGAAGGATTTCTGTGCTGGTGGCGACGACGGTCGTGGAGGTCGGGGTCGACGTGCCCAACGCGACGATCATGGTGATCGAACACGCGGACCGGTTCGGCCTCGCCCAGTTGCACCAGTTGCGCGGGCGCGTCGGGCGCGGGGCGAAGTCGAGCGCCTGCATCCTGCTGTACGGCGGTCAAGACGGCGGGCTCGGAGATACGGCGCGTGAGCGGCTGGAGACCCTGAGGCGCAGCGAGGACGGGTTCGAGATCGCGGAGGAGGACTTCCGCCTGCGCGGCGGCGGGGATCCCTTGGGGCTCAAGCAAAGCGGCTTCCCGGCCTATCGGTTCGCTGATCCGATCCGGCACCGATCGCTGCTTCTGGCGGCGGCGGATGACGCCCGGCTGGTTCTGGGGCGAGACCCGGATCTGGCCAGCCCGCGCGGCGAGGCGGTCAAGGTTCTGGAGGCCCTGTTCGACTGGAGAACCGACCGGACCGGTCTCGACTAGGGCGTGATGGAAGCCTGCCAGACGTTCAGACGGCGCTCAACGTCGCCCTCAATATCGGAATAGAAGAGATTGTACTGCCGGGCTTTTCGGCGATCCGCCCAGTTGCCTACTTCCCGGAAGGATTCGGTCGTCAGCTCGGTGTGACGCAGGATGCCCAGCCTGCACTGGGTCGCCACGGCTCGGTCGATGAAGGCGGGCCGCAGGCCCCATTCCAGACCGGTCGCATTGGCGGCGCCATGGTGCAATCGCGCGGGGACGGCCGCGTCGCTACGGGCTCCGCTGACCGGATTGACGCACAGGGCCGGGCGGCCCGCGAGATCAACCAGCCGTCCCGCGTCATCCCAGACCAGGGCGCGTCGCAGGCGCCGCCAGACGGCGCCGTCGTTGTCGTCTCCGACCTGCGACCAGCCGACGACGCAGCCGATGCTGGTGGCGGTGGCGCACGCGGGCACGGCGGGCGACAGGTTGTCGGCGGCCACGATGACATCGATCAGATAGACGGCGACGGTCCGGCTCCGCAAGGCGGCATCGCCAGCGACCCGTTCACGCACCAGCCGGTCGATCAGTTCGCCGCCCTGCTCCACCCCGGCCAGGACCAGAGGGCCGGTCGGATGGGCGGCCAGCCACACCTCGAAGGCGGCGAGGGCGTCGCCATACGCGAAGGCGCGGGCGTCGCGGGCGTCGTCGCGAAGAGTCAGGCGGGTGTAAAGCGAGGCCTGACGATATCGCGGCAGGCTGATGGCCCCGGCCCGCGCGAACGGCCCGGCGTAGTTGGGAATGACGACCCGCTCGAGGTAGGCGTCGGCCTTCGGATCGCCGATGGGGCCGTTCCAGTCCGCACCGCCGTCGAAGGTCGTCGAATGCAGGAAGAAGATCGCGGCGGGCCCCGAGGTCGGCGCCCGGACGTCCCGCATCGCCCATGCGTCGGCCGAGGCGTAGTCCGGCGGCGCCGGCGGGTCGTAGGTCTGGAAGGGAATCTGGGGATCCAGCCCGGCCTTCAGGATATCCCCGCGCCAGATTGCGACGGCGGCGGCGATAAGGAAGACCACGGCGAACCCTGCCCAGCCCACCCCTTGCCAGAAGGTCAGCCGGGGCGGTTTCACCGATAGGGGTCCGGTTGCGACAGGAAGGACTGGACGTAGCGACGCACCCCTTCTTCCAGCGGCGTCGACTGGCCGCCGAAGCCGAGGGCGCGGACGCGGTCCATGCGGGCCTCGGTGAAATACTGGTACCGGTCACGGATGACCTCGGGCATGTCGATATAGGCCACCGCGGGGTCCCTGCCGGCTGCGGCGAAGGTGGCCTTGGCGAGATCGAGGAAGGACCGCGCCTGGCCCGATCCGGCGTTGAAGATCCCGCTGACCCCGGGCGTGCACAGCAGCCAGTCGACGATGTCGACCACGTCGTCGACGAAGACGAAGTCGCGCAACTGGCCGCCGTCGGCGTAGTCGGGATGATGGGAGCGGAACAGGCTGACCGTCTCTCCGGCCGCGACCTTTGGCCAGATCTGGGCGATGACCGACTTCATCCCGCCCTTGTGACCCTCGTTCGGGCCATAGACGTTGAAGAACTTCAGCCCGGCCCACTGCCGCGGGGCGTGGTCACGGGAGGCTTCGCGCACGGCGTACTGATCGAACAGTTTTTTCGAATAACCGTAGGCGTTTAGAGGCTTAAGTCGTGAAATGGACTCAAGGTCGTCTGCGTCCTCGAACCCGGCTTCGCCGTCGCCGTAGGTGGCGGCCGAGGAGGCATAGATCATCCGCGCCTCGTTCAGGGCGCACCAGTCCCAGATGTCCCGCGACAGGCTGAAGTTGGTGCGCAGGATCAGGTCGGCGTCCTGCTCGGTCGTCGAGGAGATGGCGCCCATGTGGACGACGGCGCTGACCCGCTCCGCGTGGCGTTCGAGCTGGAGGAACAGCTCCTCCGGGCGCCAGAAGTCGGCGATGGCCGACTTGGCGATATTGCGCCACTTGCCGAGGTCGGCGCTCTCCAGCCGATCGCAGACGACGACGTCCCAGCGGTCCTCGGCGCACAGGCGCGAGACGATGTTGGAGCCGATGAAGCCGGCGCCGCCGGTGACCACGATCATCCGCCGCATCAGCCGGCCTCCCCAAGGCTGCTGTCGATCATCTTCTCGATGGTCCGGGTGGTTGAATAGCCGTCAGCAAACTCCGCGAGGCGTACCTCCCCGCCCCAGCTCTCGACCAGATCGCCGCCGACCACGCCCTCTCGCGTGTAGTCCGCGCCCTTGATGAGCACGTCGGGACGCAGGCGCTCGATCAGGGCCAGAGGCGTCGGATCATCGAAGGAGGTCACCCGGTCCACGCTGGCAAGACCACCAATGACGACGGCGCGGCTGTCGAGGTCATTCACGGGGCGGCCGTCGCCCTTCAGCCGGTGGACCGAGGCGTCGGTGTTCAGCGCCACCACCAGCCGGTCGCACCACGACCGGGCCTGGGCCAGATAGGCGACATGGCCGCGATGCAGGATGTCGAAACAGCCGTTGGTGAAGCCGACTTTCAGCCCCTGACGTCGCCAGGCCTCGACCTCGGCCGCGAGATCGTCGAGCGCCGTAACCTTGGCCAGGGCCGCGCCGGCGTGCTGGCTCATCTCGGCCTCGATCAGCTCGGCGGGGCTGACGACCGCCGTGCCGCTTTTTCCGACCACGACGCCGGAGGCGAGGATGGCGAGCTGCACCGCCTGCTCCAGCGACGCGCCCGCGCCGAGCGCCAGACCCAGGGCCGCCAGCCCGGTGTCTCCGGCGCCGGAGACGTCGAACACCTCGCGCGCCCGGCCGGGGAAATGCTGCGCCGGTTCGCCGCGCCGCATCAGGCTCATGCCCTTGCCGGCGCGGGTGACGACGATGGCTTTCGCAGTCGTCGCGGCCAGCAGGGCTTCCAGAGCCATCTCGATCTCGGCGTCGGTCTCGACCGGCAGGCCGGTGGCGCCGGCCAGTTCTGAGGCGTTGGGCTTGATCAGGTCGACCGCGCCGTAGCGGGCGAAGTCGCGGCCCTTGGGGTCAACAATGACCACAGCGCCAGTCTGTTGCGCCTGCCACAGGGCCGAGCGGATCAGCCGTTCGGTGACCACGCCCTTGGCGTAGTCCGACAGGAGAATGGCGGAAGCCCCTGAAAACACGTCCTCGCGGGAGAAGGCGCCGACGGTGACCTCCTCCTCGTCCAGCCGCATCAGCTGCTGGCCGCCCGAGACATAGCGGGTCTTGACGATCGTGGCGCCTGCCGTCCCTGTGCGATCGATGAAATCCTCGATCCGGTCTTCCGCGGCGACCAGCCGGGCAAGTTCCTCGCCCGAGGGATCGGCGCCTGTGACGCCGCCCAGCCGGGCCAGTCCGCCGAGGGCTGCGACGTTGCGGGCCACGTTGCCGACACCGCCGGGCATTGAGACCGTCCGGCGTGAGCGCAGAACCGGGATCGGGGCCTCGGGAGAGATCCGGCTGACCTCCCCATAGACGTAGCGGTCCAGCATCAGGTCGCCGACGCAGGCCACCGTCTGCCCGCGCGCGCGGTCGAGCAGGCTTTGCAGGGCGCCGAGGTCCAGGGTGCGGTCAACCATCGCCTTGGCCTATCGGATTCAGGCGGCCTTCGCCATCCGCGCCTTCGACAGGTCGTCATAGGCCAGCAGTTCGGCGGCCAGACCCTCGAACTCGGACAGGGGAACCATGTTCGGGCCGTCCGACGGGGCGTGATCGGGGTCCTGATGGGTTTCCATGAAGACGGCGTCCACACCCACGGCCACGGCGGCCCGAGCCAGCACCGGCACGAACTCGCGCTGGCCGCCCGAAGAGGTCCCCTGCCCGCCCGGCTGCTGGACGGAGTGGGTCGCGTCGAACACGACCGGGCAGCCGATCTCGCGCAGGATCGGCAGGGCGCGCATGTCCGAGACCAGGGTGTTGTAGCCGAAGCTGGCGCCGCGCTCGCAGGCCATGACGTTCGGATTGCCGGCGCCGACCACCTTGGCGATGACGTTCTTCATGTCCCAGGGGGCGAGGAACTGGCCCTTCTTGATGTTGATCGCCTTGCCGGTGGCGGCGGCCGACAGCAGCAGGTCGGTCTGGCGGCTGAGGAAGGCCGGGATCTGCAGCACGTCGACGGCCTGGGCGGCCTCGCGCGCCTGTTCTTCGGAATGGACATCGGTCAGGACCGGCAGGCCGGTGACCTGGCGGATCTCGTCGAAGATCGGCAGGGAGTCCTTGAGGCCCAGGCCGCGTGCGGCGCTGGCGGAGGTGCGGTTCGCCTTGTCGAAACTGGTCTTGTAGATGATGCCGACCTTCAGACGCTGGCCGATTTCCTTCAGGGCATGAGCCATCTCCAGGGCGTGCTGGCGGCTTTCCAGCTGGCACGGGCCGGCGATGAAGGCGATGCGCGCCCCGCCGCCGATGACGACCGGCGTGGTGATGCCGTTGCCGGAGAGGGTGATGACGGAATTGGGAGCGCTCACGGGCGGGCCTTCTCTCTGGGACATTCTGACGGGTGGCGCGTTTCCGATGCCACGCCTATGGGGCGGTCAGGTGGCCCCGCGCGCCGGAAGTTTCAACCTACCACGGAGATTTGAGGCGTGACCACCAACGGCGAGGCTCCCGTCATCCTGTGGTTCCGCCGCGACCTGCGTCTGGCGGACAACCCGGCGCTGAGCCACGCCCAGGCCAGCGGCAGGCCGATCGTCCCGATCTACATCCTCGACGAGGGTTCTGCGGTGCGCCCGATGGGTGGGGCTTCGCGCTGGTGGCTGGACAAGTCGCTGCGCGCCCTGTCCGCCTCGATCGCCGGGCGCGGTGGCCGACTGATTCTGCGGCGCGGTGATTCGGAAGCCGTACTGCGGCATCTGATCGAGCAGACCGGCGCGACCTGCGTGCTGATGAACCGCCTGTTCGAGCCCGACGCCTGGGCCTCCGACGCTGACGTCGCCCACGCGCTCCAGGCCGAGGGCGTCGAGGTCAAGGGCTTCAACGGCGCGCTCCTGGCCCGGCCCGGCTCGGTGCTGAACGGGTCAGGCGGGCCCTACAAGGTATTCACGCCCTTCATGAAGGCGTTGCGCGCCCAGGCGGAAGCGCCGCCGCCTCTGCCCGCCCCCGACGATCTGTCGGGCGCGCCCGGGGTCGGCAGCGACGATCTCGACGACTGGGGCCTTCACCCGACCCGGCCCGACTGGTCCAGGGGCTTTCCGGACGAGCCGGGCGAGGCTGGAGCCGTCGCGACACTGGCGCGCTTCCTGTCGGGAGGCCTGACGACCTACGCCGTCGACCGCGACCGGCCCGATCGCCCCGGAACCAGCCGCCTGTCGCCCGCGCTGCATTTTGGCGAGATCAGCCCATGGCGGATCTGGACTGCGGCCTATGACGCCGCGAGCTCCGGCAAGGTCCCCGCCGCCCAGGCCGACAAGCTGACCTCCGAGCTGATCTGGCGCGATTTCTCGGCCCACCTGCTGCATCATTTCCCGACCCTGCCCGACAAGGCGTTCCGGCCGGAATACGACGCCATGGACTGGCGCAACGATGACGCCGGGTTCGAGGCATGGACGCGCGGCCGGACCGGCTATCCGATCGTCGATGCGGGCATGCGCGAGCTGTGGACGACCGGGATCATGCATAACCGGGTGCGGATGATCGTCGCCTCCTTCCTGATCAAGCATCTGCTGATCGACTGGCGCAGGGGCGAGGCCTGGTTCTGGGACACCCTGGTCGACGCCGACCTGGCCCAGAACAGCCAGAACTGGCAGTGGGTCGCGGGCTCGGGCGCCGACGCCTCGCCCTGGTTCCGCATCTTCAATCCGATCACCCAGGGCCAGAAGTTCGATCCCGACGGCCGCTATGTGAAGCGCTGGGTTCCCGAGCTTGCCAAGGTGCCGGCAAGCCTTGTCCACGCGCCATGGACTGCGCCGCACGAGGTGCTGCGGGACGCCGGCGTCAGCCTTGGGAAAACCTATCCCCGACCGCTGGTCGATCACGCCGAGGCGCGGGCCCGGGCCCTGGCGGCGCTGAAGGCGATCAGGTCGGACGGTGAAGCCTATCCGGATGACTGACAACGGACCGGCATGAGCCGGTTCGCATTCACTCCGGCCTGAGGACGGCGCCGAGCATCGTTCGCGCGGCCTCCGCCTCGGCCAGGACCTGGGCGCGACGCTCCGGGCCGAAGTTCTCCAGGGTGCGATAGGGCATGGCGAGGCGGATATTGTCGCGCAGTCGATGCTGATTCCGCTCGAGAAAACCCCAGTACAGGCGATTGAACGGACAGGCGTTTTCACCGGCCTTGGCCTTCACGTCATAGCGGCATGATCCGCAGTAGTCGCTCATCCGGTCGATGTAGGCGCCCGACGCCGCATAGGGCTTCGACCCCATGATTCCGCCGTCGGCGAATGTGGCCATGCCGCGCGTGTTGGGCATCTCCACCCACTCATAGGCGTCGGCGTAGACGACCAGATACCAGTCGTCGATCTCGTCCGGATGAACGCCCAGCAGCATGGCGAGATTGCCGGTGACCATCAGCCGCTGGATGTGGTGGGCGTAGGCGTGACTGCGCGTCATCGACACAACATCGGCGACGCAGGCCATGTCGGTCTCGCCGGACCAGTAGAACCAAGGCAGGGTGCGGTCGGCGTCGAGGAAGTTGCGCCGCGCGTAGTCGGGCATCTTCAGCCAGTAGATGCCGCGAACGAACTCGCGCCAGCCCAGGATCTGTCGGATGAACCCCTCGACGGCGTTCAGGGGCGCGCGGCCGGCGCGGTACTCGATCTCGGCGCGGCGGCAGACAGCCAGCGGGTCGAGCAGGCCCAGGTTGATCGAGGTCGAGATCAGCCCGTGCCACATCCAGGGTTCGCCTCGCGCCATCGCGTCCTGCCAGTCGCCGAAACCGGGAAGGACGTTCGCCAGAAAGTCTGCGAGCACCGTCTCCGCCTGTTCCGTCGTCGTCGGCCAGCCGAAGGCGTCGAGATCGCCGAAGTGGTCGGGGAACAGCCGGGCGACGTCGGCGACGGCTCCGCGCGCGACGGCGTCGGGAGGGGTTCGCAGGCGCTTGGGCGGACGCATCCCCTTCGTCAGCTTCCTGCGATTCTCGGCGTCGTAGTTCCACTTGCTCCCGACCGGCTGGGCGCCGTCGAGCAGGAGGCCGGTCTCGCGCCGCATCTCGCGATAGAAGAACTCCATCCGCAACTGGGACTTGCCGGACGCCCAGCGGCGGAAGCGATCATGGGTGCAGATGAAGCGGCTGTCCTCGCGGACATCGACGGGGACGCGGGCGACTCCGGCGAAGGCGACCAGGGCCTCGGCCAGGCGCCACTCGCCGCATTCGGTGATCGTGACCGAGCCCATCGGCTGTTCGTCCAGCGCGCGGTGCAGTTCGCCGACGATGGAGTGGGTGTTGGCCGGGTCGTCGATGCGGACATAGCGGACGGTCACACCGCGCCCCTCCAGCCGCAGGGCGAAGCTGCGCATGGCCGCGAAAATCAGGGCGATCTTCTGCTTGTGGTGTCTGACGTAGGTCGCCTCCTCCCTGACCTCGGCCATCAGGACGAGGTCGCAGGCCGGGTCGAGATCGGTCAGGGCGGACAGGCCGTCGGACAACTGGTCGCCGAGCACCAGACGCAGCGTCCCCGTCGCGGCCGTGGTAGTCTGGGTCATGGCCGCAATCTCTTCCCTCGTCTCCGCACCCGAACTCCTCGCCGGGCTCGGCGATCCTCGCCTGCGCGTTCTGGACGCCAGTTGGCACCTGGATGGCACGCCCGCCCCGCCGATCTTCGAGACCGGGCATATTCCGGGCGCCGCCTTCTTCGATTTGGAAACGATCTCGGATCAGGCCAATCCCCTGCCGCACATGATGCCGTCAAGCGAGCAGTTCGCCGCACAGGTCGGCGCGCTGGGGGTGTCGGCGACGGACCGGATCGTCGTCTATGACACCTTCGGCCTGTTCACGGCCGCGCGGGCCTGGTGGATGTTCCGGGCCATGGGATGCGACCGGGTCCAGGTGCTGGACGGCGGCCTGCCCGCCTGGAAGCGGATGGGCGGATCGCTGGAGACCGGGGCTGCGTCGCCACGCCCGAGCGTATTCAAACCCGACCCCCGCCAGCAGATGATCGCAGACCTTGCCAGGGTACGTGCTGCGCTGGCCGCCGGAGAGCCCGTGCTCGACGCCCGCGCCGCCGCCCGGTTCGCGGGCACCGCCCCGGAGCCCCGCCCCGGCCTGCGTGCGGGCCATATGCCGGGCGCCGTGAACCTGCCGTTCGGAGAACTGCTGACGGCCGAGGGGCTGATGCGCGAGCCCGAGGCGCTGGAAGCGGCGTTCGCGGTACGGGGTCTGGGCCCGGCGGACAGACCCATCGCCAGCTGTGGCTCCGGCGTCACCGCCGCCGTGCCGCTGCTGGCCCTGGCCCTGCTGGGCCGCGAGGGCGTCCTTTACGACGGGTCGTGGGCCGAATGGGGCGGCCGGGACGACACGGAGGTCGTCACCGGCCCCTGACGATCAGGCGACGGACGCGACGGTCGGCGGCGCGTCGGGCTCCGGCTCAACCGGGTCGTCCTTCTCGCCGCGCGACACGACGGTGGCCAGGACCAGATCGCCCGTGACGTTCAGCACGGTCCGGCACATGTCGAGGAAGCGGTCGACGCCCAGGATCAGGCCTATGCCCTCGGCCGGCACACCGACCATGACCAGGATCATGGCGATGACCGGGAGGGAGCCCGCCGGAACACCCGCCGTGCCCACGCCGCCGAGGATGCAGACCAGCATCACGACGATCTGCTGGGTCAACGACAGCTCGATCTGGAAGAACTGGGCCAGGAACAGGACCGTGACACCCTCGAACAGGGCGGTGCCGTTCTGGTTGGCGGTGGCGCCCACGGTCAGGACGAAGCGGGCGATCTTGCGCGGCAGCTTCAGTTCTTCCTCGGCGGCCTTCAGCGACACCGGCAGCGAGGCGTTGGAGGAAGCGGTCGAGAAGGCCACGATCATCGGACGCTGGACGCCCTTGAAAAAGGTGATCGGATTCATGTTGCCGCCGATCCAGACGACCAGCGGATAGACCACGAACATATGGATCGCCATCGCGCCGACGGCCACGCCGACATAGGCAGCAAGCCGCACCATCAGGTCCCAGCCGAACAGGGCCGCCAGGTTGAACATCAGACAGGCGATGGCGATCGGGGCCAGTTTGATGACCAGATTGATCAGTTTCATCGTCACTTCGAGGATGCCCTCGATGACGTTCTGCAGCTTGTCGGTGTTCGGGCTCTTGGCCATGACCAGACCGATGCCGAACAGCAGGGCGAAGATCATGATCGGCAGGATCTGGTTCTCCGACGCCGCCGTGAAGACGTTCGACGGGATCAGGTCGAGGAAGAAGGTGCCGAACTGGACCCCTTCCGGCGCCTTTTCGACGATGGCCTGGGCCCCCTCGGCGCCCTGCGCCAGCAGTCGCTGGGCCAGCACCGGATCGACGCCGTCGCCGGGGCGGAAATAGTTGACCATGCCGAGGCCGATCAGCACGGCGATGCCCGATACCAGAACCGTCAGGAGCAGGGTCTTGGTGCCCGCCCGGCCCAGAGACTTCAGGTCGCCCATCTCGGCCACGCCGACGACGAGGGCCGAGAAGAGCAGCGGAATCACCAGCATGAACAGAAGGCGCAGGAATATCTGACCGGCAGGGCCCGTGACGTTCGACGTCACCCACTGGACCCACCAGACATCGGGGCCGACGTACTGGTTGACGTACAACCCCGCTCCCAGCCCGATCACGAAGCCAAAGAGCATCAGCCAGTGGAGCGGAATGCCGCCCTTCTTCGTCGTATCCATTCGTCCCCCGAAGGCTTCGACCGCGTTCCCGCGCTCGCGCCAGATCATTATCGGACCGGCAGGCCGTAGATCAGGCCGCCCGGTCGAGCGGTCCATTGTGCATTCAACCCGCGGGCCAGGTCGAGAGGCGATTGCGAACCGAGATTCCGCTCGAAGATTTCGCCGTAGTTGCCGACCCCCTCGACAGCGTCCGCCGCCCAGGTCTTCGACAGGCCCAGACGGGGACCGAAGTCGCCCTCCGCGCCTAACAGGCGTCGGACCTGGGGCTCGCGCGAGGTCTCCGTCTGCTCCTCGACATTGGCCTGTGTCACGCCCAGTTCCTCGGCGAGGATCAGGGCGTTCAGGGTCCAGCGCACCACGGAGGTCCATTGTTCGTCGCCGCGCCGGGTCACGGGGCCCAGCGGCTCCTTCGAGATCACGTCCGACAGGACGACGTGCTGCTGGGGGTCAGCGAGGGTGGTGCGGGCGGCAGCCAGGGCGGAGACGTCGGCGCTGAAGGCGTCGCAGTCCTCGCGGCGATAGGCCTGACGCGCGGCCTCTTCGGTCGGCAGGACGACGGCGCGATAGTCGATGCCCCGGCTGCGGAAGTAGTCTTCGGCGTTGAGAGCGCTGGTGGATCCCGCCTGCACGCAGACGCGGGCGCCGTTCAGCTCCGCGGCGCTGTTCAGGTCCAGAGAGCGGCGAACCAGAAAGCCCTGGCCGTCGTAATAGTTGACGCCGGCGAAGGCGAGCTGACCGCTGGTATCACGCTCCATGGTCCAGGAGGTGTTGCGCCACAGGACGTCGATCCGCCCGTCCGCAAGGGCCTGGAACCGGTTTTCGGCCGTCAGGGGCACGAACCGCACCGCATCCGGGTTGCCGAAGATGGCCGCCGCCAGACCGCGACAGAAGTCCACGTCGAAGCCGCGCCATTCGCCCCGATTGTCTGTGTAGGCGAAGCCGACCAGACCCTGATTGACGCCGCAGTTCAGCCGTCCGCGACGCTTGACGTCGGTCAGGGTCGGGCTTTCGACAGGCGCGGCGGCGGTCTGGGTCGTTCCGGTCGTCGCTTCCGTCGCTGGCGCCTCGGTCGCCCGATCGCGGTCGCCACACGCGACCAACAACATCAGGCCCGCGAGGCCCGCCATCCGCATCCAGAAAGCCCCGGCTCGTTCGCCCATGGTCCGTCCCGCGTTCGCTGTCGTCGCGACTCGCCCGTCACGACCCCTTGCGCCCCTGCTGCTTTAGAGGCCTTTGGGGCTTCGTTCGCAACCCGTCGAGGCCGCCATGGATCCGCTTTCCGACCGCACCCGGCTGATCGCGGCGGCGACCCGGCGCGGAGGCGGGCGCCGGCCGGTCAATCCGCCGATCGAGCGCGCTTCGACCATGCTGTCGGACGCGGTCGGCGATATGCGCAACGATCGGCTGGGCCCGCTCTATGGCATCGACGGAACGGCGTCGCAGGACGCACTGAGACGCGCGATCGCCGATCTGGAGGGAGCGGAGGCCTGCTGGCTGGCGCCGTCGGGGCTCGCGGCGGTGACCTTGCCGCTGATGGCCCTGACCGGGCCCGGCGACGAGATCCTGACCACGGACGCCGTCTATGGGCCCGTCCGGCGCTTCCTGACCCGCCATATGGCCGCGCGCGGGGTCACGGCCCGGTTCCATCCCGCAGAAGCCTCTGCAGAAGAGGTAGTCGCGCTGATCTCCGAACGAACCCGGGTGGTGCTGATCGAATCGCCGGGGTCGCTGACGTTCGAGATGATCGACGTCCCGGCCCTCGCCGCCGCCGCCCGGTCTCGCGGCGCCCTGACCGTCATGGACAACACCTGGGCCGCCGGACTGGCGTTCAAGCCCCTGGTTCACGACGTGGATGTCAGCGTCCAGGCCCTGACCAAATACGCCGGCGGCCATTCGGATCTGATGCTGGGGGCCGTCTCCGCGAGCGGCCCCGGGGTCATCAAGGCCATCGCGGAGGCGCAAGAGGATATCGGCCTGTGCGTGTCTCCGGATGACGCCTGGCTGGCCCTGCGCGGGCTGCGGACCCTGCCTCTTCGCTACAGGGAACAGGCGCGGTCGATGATGAGGGTCGCCGACTGGCTGGCGCAGCGGCCGGAAATCGCGCGCGTGCTTCACCCCGCCCTGCCCGGCGATCCGGGGCATTCGCTGTGGGTGCGCGACTTCAGCGGCGCCGCGTCGCTGTTCGGAGTGGTGATGCAGGGCGGCGATGCGAAGGCCGCCCACGCCTTCCTCGACGCCCTCAGCCTGTTCGGTCTGGGCTATTCCTGGGGCGGGTTCGAGAGCCTCATCACCTTCGAGACGCCCCAGATGGCGTTCCGCGAGGCTCCGCCGGCGCTGGAAGGGCCGTTGCTGCGGCTGCACGTCGGGCTGGAGGATGCGGCCGAACTGATCGTGGATCTGGAGGTCGGGCTCACCGCCTGGCGGGCTGCCCTCGCTTAGGCGCCGATCTCGGGAATCATGCCGGTGACGAAGGATCGCATGCCGGTCTCCGGACGGAGCATGCCGCGCAGAAGGTTCACCGTCACCGCCGCATGGTCCTCGAACACGAACCCGCTCGCGGTGAAGCGGCAGTTGGCGAAGCCGGGCTGTTCGACGCCCTTGAACACCAGCTGGGCGTTCCGGAATTCGCAGTCGATGAAGGTGTTTCCGTCCAGAAGCTGACGGCCTTCGAGCACCTGATTGCGGATTTCGGCCATGCGGATGTCCCTTGCTGATGGAGATGGCGCGCCCAGCAGGACTCGAACCTGCAACATCCCGCTTAGAAGGCGGGTGCTCTATCCGGTTGAGCTATGGGCGCGTGTCTGGCTCAAGTAGCAAGCGACCGCGTCGCGAGCGATAGCCAAGTGAAATGCGGCTCAAGTCGTGAGCCGCCGCGCGACGAACGATAGCCGCCCTCTTGAATCAATGCGTCCAGGGCTGCTTGCGGGCGGTGGCGAAGTTGTCGGCATAGGCCTTCAGGATCACCGGGGGCTCCTGGGGCTGGTGCAGACGGAACGGGATGCCGTGCCGTTCGGCGTAGGCGACAGCGTCTTCCTTCGACTCAAAGCTCAGACGCACCTGGCCGTTCATGTCGGAAGAGCTGGTCCAGCCCATCAAGGGATCGATGGTGCGCGCGGACGCCGGCTCGAAGTCCAGCCGCCAGTCCTTCGACTTGGCCTTGCCGGACTGCATGGCGGTCTTGGCGGGGCGATAGATGCGGGCCAGCATGGCAAGAACTCGGGCTAGCGGGAGACCCCGCGGCTCAAGCAGCGAGCGCCCGCGGCGCGAGCGGTAGCCGCCAACAAACCCTTGGCTCAAGTAGCGAGACGCCGCGCGACGAGCGGTAGCCACTCAAGACAATGGTCGGAGTGAGAGGATTCGAACCTCCGACCCTCTGGTCCCAAACCAGATGCGCTACCAGGCTGCGCTACACTCCGGCGGAGGGGTCTGCCAGCAACCGCGCCGTGGTGCAACGCAAGAATGGCGTCACGGGCGGAAGAAGGGGTGTACGACCTTGTCGCCGGCCTTGGCGCCGATCTCTTCCGCCCGGCCAGCCCTGAGCTCCAGCACGCCGTTGGCCGCGCCGTTCGAAGGGATCGTCGTTTCCGAGTAGGGCGTGGTGTGGTGGGCGATGGAGACGATCGTCCCCGTCGGGTCAATGTAGAGAATGTCGAGCGAGCTCGGCGTATTTTGCATCCAGAAGGCCTGCTCGGCCGGCGCCGGGAACTGGAACAGCATGCCGCGGTCATCGGCCAGCGGCGGACGATACATCAGCCCCCGCGCACGTTCGGCATCGTCGTCGGCGATCTCGACCCAGAACGCGTGCTCTCCCGAAGCCGTGACGACCTTCAGTTCCTCGAGCGGGTTTCCCGCCTCGTCGACCGGTGCGGAAGATTTGGCGCAGGCGGACAGGGCAAGCCCGAGGACCAGGGTCCCGACAATGAGGAAGCGTTTCGACAGCATGATCGCCCTTTCGGGGCGACCGATCAGTCGCCCGGTCTGATTTCCGCCACCACCAGGCCCTTGGGGCCTTCGGCGAACCGCACCGCGACCGTCTCGCCGGGGACCAGGTCGTCCAGTCCGCAGCGACGCAGGGTCTCGATATGGACGAAGATATCCCCCGGATCGGTCGCGCGCACCACGAAACCGTAGCCCTTGGTGCGATTGAACCATTTCACCGTCGCGGCCTCGAGGGCGTCGGACGCCTCGGGTTCGATCGGCTCGCGGAACGACCGCGAATCAGCCCGAAGACCTTCGTAGCCGGAGCGCCGCGTCGGAATTTCCACCTCGCCTGCGCCGAGGTCATGAACCTGAACCACCTGCCAGCCCTTGGGACGGCGTGCGCAGTCGCACTCGATCGGGGCGCCCTCGCCGGCCGATTCCCAGCCGCCGTCGCGCAGGCTGCTGATGTGCAGCAGGACATCCTTGGCCTCGGTCTGGCCCGGGTCGTCGGGCACGATAAAGCCGTAGCCCTTGCCTGCATCGAACCATTTTACTCGGCCGGCGATCCGGACCGTGTCCGGTGCATCCAGCCCCTCGTAGTCAGACACTTCAAGCCCCCCCGTCCGCACAGTCCCTGCGAACCGGGCATGTTTACCACGGTTCTGTGAACGCGGGACAATCGAAAAACACCGGTTTCAATCCCATTCAGGGCAGAACGTGCAACGAACTCGCGTGGGGTCGCGCCGGGAACACACACCGAAAGCACGATCCTGCGCGTCACAAGGGCGACGGCGATCGGCGAATAGCGATGAAATGGAATGCCCCGCGTGGCAGTCCCTAGGGGAGTCGAACCCCTCTTTTCAGGTTGAAAACCTGACGTCCTAACCGATAGACGAAGGGACCGCTGCGCGGGGAAGCGGCGATATAGCGGGCGATTCCGGGGGGCGCAAGCGCCGTTTCGACTTAAGTCGCCATCCGGGGATCGGCGATGTCTTCGATCTCGAACTGCACACCCTTGCGACCGTTCCAGTCGTCCGCCTTCAGACGACCCACGACGCTCAGACCGCCCTGCCCCGCCAGCAGCGCGCGCCCGGTCGGCAGATCCCCGCAGCGCCAGGCGATGGCCTTTACCGAGGCGCCGTCGGCCCCGACGAGGCGGCAACGGACGTGGCCACCGTTCATCTGAACCGGCTCGCGGGCCTGAACGCCGTGCAGGGCGAACAGGGGTTCGGGGTTGGCGGGACCGAAGGGGGCGAGGCGTTCGAAATCCTCGAACAGGGCGCGGGAAGCCGCGCCGGGCTCGATCAGGGCGTCGACCTCGACCCAGTCCAGGGCTTCCGCATCGACCTGCTCGCCGGCCATGGCGGCGTTGAGGAAGTCTCGAAGGGCGTCGATGCCGTCGGGCCTGATCGTCAGGCCTGCGGCCATGGCGTGCCCTCCCCCGGCCAACAGCAGGCCTTCGCGCCAGGCCGCCTGGATCGCGCGACCGAGGTTCATGCCCGGCTGTGAGCGGCCCGAGCCCTTGGCCACCCCGCCGACCGCATCGACGCCGATGACGATGACCGGCTTGCGCCAGCGTTCGCGCAGCCGTCCGGCGACGATGCCGACGACGCCGGGGTGCCAGTCCTCGCCCGAGACCACGACGACGGCCGAACCGTCCGCATGCTGCCCGGTGGCCTCGACGCGGCGGGTAGCGGTCTCGGTGACCTCGCGCTCGACCTCGCGGCGGGCCACGTTGAGGGCGTCGAGTTCTTCGGCGAGGGCCTGGGCCTCCAGCGGGTCGTCGGTGGACAACAGACGGGCCCCGAGGTCGGCCCGACCGATGCGACCGCCCGCGTTGATGCGGGGACCGAGAATAAAGCCGGCATGATTCGACTTGGCGGGGCCCGGTTCGCTGCCGGCCACAGCGAGCAGGGCCTTGAGCCCCGGATTGCCCCAGCTCGACATGACCTTCAGGCCCAGACCGGTCAGGGCGCGGTTGAAGCCGGTCAGGCCCGTGACGTCGCAGATGGCGCCCAGGGCCGCGAGATCGAGCCACTGACGGATGTCCGGCTCGGCGCGGTCGGCGAACAGTCCGCGCTTGCGCGCCTCGCGGTTCAGGGCGGCCAGCAGGACGAAGACCACGCCCGCCGCCGCCAGATTGCCTTGTCCCGACGTATCGCCCGGCCGGTTCGGGTTGACGACCGCCAGACACTGCGGCGGCTCCTCGCGCATCATGTGATGGTCGATGACCACGACCTTCAGACCGATGGCGCAGGCATGGGCGATGGCTTCGTTGGCCGCCGCGCCGCAGTCCACCGTGATGACCAGATCGGCCCCCGAGGTCTTCAACCGGTCGAAGGCCAGCGGGCTGGGGCCATAGCCCTCGGTCAGCCGGTCGGGCACATAGATCGGCAGGTCTGCGCCCAACGACCGGAACCAGCGCACCAGCAGGGCCGCGCTCGAGGCGCCGTCGACGTCGTAGTCGGCGAAGACATGGATGCTCTGGCCCGCCTGCATGGACGAAACGATGGCCTCGGCCGCCGCGTCCATGTCCATGAAGGAGGACGGGTCAGGGAACAGCCGCTTCAGCGTCGGCTCAAGGAAGTCCGCCCCCTGATCGGCCGCCACGCCGCGCGCCGCCAGAGCCCGGGCCAGAGGCTCGGATAGGCCCAGACCCTGCATGTGGGCGCGGATGATCGAGGCCTCGGCCGGCCTTTGCCGCCAGGCCCGGCCCGAAAGCGACCGGGAAACGTCGAGGAACCCCGGCGCCAAACCGGACGCGGGAGCTCCGTCGGCCATCAGAGCGGGCGCGTGGTGCGGATACGCCGCACGGTGCGGGTCGACGAATCCATCACCAGCGTATGGGTGGTGACGAAGCCATTGCCCATCTGGACGCCGTCCAGCATGGCGCCCTTGGTCACGCCGGTGGCGGCGAAGACGGCGTCCTTCGAGACCAGTTCGTGCAGGTCGTACTTCCGGTCGAAGTCGGTGACGCCGGTGCGCTGGGCGCGGGCCCGCTCGTCGTCGTTGCGGAACAGCAGCCGGCCCTGGAAGTGACCGCCGACGCACTTCAGCGCCGAGGCGGCCAGAACACCCTCTGGGGCGCCGCCCGAACCCAGATAGAGGTCAATGCCGGTCTCGGGCTCGGCCGTATGAATCACGCCGGCGACGTCGCCGTCGGTGATCAGCATGACGCGGGCGCCGACTTCGCGCAGGGCCGCGATCAGGGCCTCGTGGCGCGGACGATCCATGACGCAGACGGTGATGTCTTCCGGGCGCACGCCCTTGGCCGCAGCCAGCGAGCGGACGTTGTCGCCCGGTTTCATGTCGAGATCGACGGTGCCCGGCGCATAGCCCGGGCCGATGGCGATCTTGTCCATATAGGTGTCGGGCGCGTGCAGCATGCCGCCGCCGGCCGACATCGACAGGACGGTCAGGGCGTTGGCCATGGCCTTGGCCGTCAGGGTGGTGCCTTCCAGCGGGTCGAGAGCGATGTCGATGGCCGGCCCTTTGCCAGTGCCGACCTTCTCGCCGATGTAGAGCATCGGCGCCTCGTCGCGCTCGCCCTCGCCGATGACGATCTTGCCGTCGATATCGAGGCTGTTCAGCGCCGTGCGCATGGCGTCGACCGCCAGCTGGTCGGCGTGTTTCTCGTCGCCGCGGCCGATCTGGGCCCAGGACGCGATGGCGGCCAGTTCCGTGACCATGGCGGCGTCAGCGGCGAGGGTCGAGGCGAAGGGGGCCGTGTCAGCCATGTCGAAAGACTCCTGAGGAGGGATGATCCCCGGATTCTCTCGACCGGGCGATAGGGACGATAATCAGCGGGGCGCCGGGCCCCGGTCTACGGGCGGCGGGGCCGTGCCGCGCTGCCGCGTGCGGGCGGCGAAGGCCTCGACCTCGGCCCGGGTTTCGGCGGTGACCGGGGCGACGGCCTGGCCGTCGATGCGGCTGTTGACCTCGGCGGCGAAGGCGACCGGGTCGCCCGTCTGCCAGTCGATCCGCGCGGCTTCGGCGGCGAGGTCCGTCCCGCTGCCTCGCAGGCTGTTCACCCTTGTGGCGACCTCGACGGGCTCCGGCAGGGGATCGGACGACCGGGGGAAGTCCTCCCAGCGCGGATAGGTGCGGTTGGCGTCGACGAGGGCCTGAACCCGCGGCGCGATGGGCGATGCGGTGTCTGTCTCGGGGCTGAACGCGCCCGCACATCCGCTCAGGGCAACCGCGGCCGCCGGGATCGCCAGACCCCCGAATATCTTTTTCGCCTGATGCGCGTTCATCTCGTGCCCGGTCATATGCCATGATCATGACAGGCGGAAGGGCGGAGCACACGCCGACGTCACAACGAAAGCGCGCGGAGGACCTGATGGCCAAGACACCGACGAAGCCGCCCGAACCTCTGGCTGCCGCCAAGGCGCCGCGCAAGTCCGGCCGCCCGACCTCCGCCAAGCCCCGCGCGCCCAAGGCGAAGAAGACCGAGAGCGAGCCCGTCGTCGCGGAAGCCGCCCCCTCGCCCGAGCCAAGGGCCGCCAAGGTTCAGGCCGACCCGACGCCGCCCCTGACCGACAATCCGTTCGCCCTGCCCGGCGCCGACCAGCGCGAGATGCTGGAAGCGCTGTCGCTGAACCTGGCCAGGGCGGCGATGACGGCACAGTCGGCGATCGCCGAGGCGGCCCTGTCGCAGGCGGATCGTCCCGCCGCCCTGTCGCCTGACCCGTTCAACGTCGGGCCGGCGATGAACTCCGTGATGACCAGCCTCGCGTCGCGCCCGGACAAACTGTTCGCCGCCCAGGCCGATCTGTTCAACCGCTATATGGACCTGTGGGCCACCTCGACCCGCCGCGCCGCCGGGGAAGAGGCCCCTGCCCCCTCGAAGGACAAGCGGTTCAAGGACCCCGCCTGGTCCGAAAACCCGATGTTCGACATGATGCGCCAGTCCTACCTGGTCACCTCGGACTGGATGAACGGGCTGGTGTCGTCGGTCGAGGATGTGGATCCGCGTACCAAGCGGCGGGCCGAGTTCTTCACCAAACTGCTGACCGACGCCTTCTCGCCGTCCAACTTCCTCGCGTCCAACCCCGCCGCGCTGAAGGCGATGGCCGATACCAACGGCGAATCGCTGGTGAAGGGGATGCAGAATTTCGCCGCCGACCTCGAACGCGGCATGGGCAAGCTGAAGATCAGCCAGGCCGACTACGGCAAATTCGTCGTCGGCGAGAATGTCGCCACCGCCCCCGGCCAGGTCGTGTGGCGCGACGAACTGTTCGAACTGATCCAGTTCGACGCGGCCACGGACAAACAGCACGCCGTCCCGTTGCTGATCTTCCCGCCGTGGATCAACAAATTCTACATCATGGACCTGCAGCCGGAGAACTCGCTGATCCGCTGGCTGTCGGCCCAGGGCTTCACCGTCTTCGTCTGTTCCTGGGTCAATCCGGACAAGGACAAGGCCGGATTCGGCTTTGACGAATATCTGGAGAAAGGCATCTATCGCGCCGTCGAGAAGACGCTGGAACAGACCGGCTCGAAGACGGTGAACACCGTCGGCTATTGCATCGGCGGGACCCTGATGGGCGCGGCCCTGGCGCATATGGCGGCGAAGAAGGACACACGCGTCGCCGCCACGACCTTCTTCGCGGCCCAGCACGACTTCGCCGAGGCCGGCGATCTGCTGCTGTTCACCGACGAACACTGGCTGAACGAGATCGAGCAGCAGATGGACGCGGCGGGCGGCGTTCTGCCCGGCGCCGCGATGGCCGAAACGTTCAACGCGCTGCGGGCCAACGACCTGATCTGGTCGTTCTTCGTCTCGAACTATCTGATGGGCAAGTCGCCAGCCGCCTTCGACCTCCTGTTCTGGAACGCCGATCAGACGCGCATGCCCAAGAAGCTTCACATGGACTACCTGCGCTCCATGTACGGCCAGAACCTGCTGTCACAGGGCGAGTTCACCATCGGGGGGATCAAGGTCGACCTGTCGAAGGTGAAGATCCCGCTGTATTTCCAGGCCAGCCGCGAGGACCATATCGCGCCGATGAACTCGGTCTATCGATCGGCCAGAGCCTTCTCGAATGCCGCCGTGACCCTGACACTGGCCGGCTCGGGACATATCGCCGGGGTCATCAATCCGCCCAGCGCCAACAAATACCAGCACTGGACCAACGCCGCCCTGCCCGGCTCGCTTGCCGAATGGCAGGCGGGCGCGGTCGAGCATCCCGGCAGCTGGTGGAACCATTGGGCCGCCTGGCTGGCCGAGAGGTCCGGCGACATGATCCCCGCCCGCGATCCGAAGAAGGGGCCGCTGAAGCCCATCGAGCCGGCCCCCGGCTCCTATGTGAAAGTGAAGTCTTGAAGCGTCTTGAGCCCAACTTCCTGCTGGCCGTCTCGACCCTGATCGCCCTGGTGCTGCTGATCACGACGGCGGCGGTGTTCGGGGCGCCGGGCGGGGCGATCAAATATCCGGTCATCGCCGTGATCTGCGTCGTCGCCTTCGTGATCGGCAACGGCATGATGGCGGGGCGGACGGGTCGGGTGACGCCGCCGATGATCAACCTCGATACCCCGGCGACGGCGGCGTGGGCCGGCGGCTTTCCGATGCTGGTCATCCTGTTTGCGGGGGTCCCGCTGATCTGGGCCGGCCACGACTATGGCCTGCTGATCATCATCGCCTCGGTCATGGCCGGGGTGACGGTCGAGTCGGCCTTGAAGGCTCGGCGGACCTAGGCGGGCCTGAAGGTCAGGGCCACGCCGTTGTTGCAATAGCGTTTGCCGGTCGGACGCGGACCATCGTCGAACACATGGCCCTGGTGCCCGAGGCAGCGCGCGCAATGGTATTCGGTGCGGGGGAAGCCGATGGCGAAGTCCTGCTTCATGCCCAGCGAGCCCGGGATGTAGTCGTAGAAGCTGGGCCAGCCGGTGCCTGAATCGAACTTGGTGCGAGACTGGAACAGCGGCAGGGCGCAGCCCCGGCAGACGAAGGTCCCCGCCCGGTGTTCGTCATTCAGCGGACTGGTGAAGGGCCGCTCGGTGCCCTCATGGCGCAGGACATCATAGCTCAGGCCCGGCAGCCGCTGTCGCCACTGGGCGTCGGTGACCCGGCGGAACGGCGAGTTGGCGTACTGGGCCTCGGAGGCGTCGGCCTCCCCCGAGGTGCAGGAGGCCAGTGCGGTCGCGGCGGCGCCCAGCAAGAGGGTCCGGCGCGAGGTCGTGAGGGCTTGGGTCATGGCACTACATACGTCGGCACACGAGACGAGGTTGCAAGCCTCAGCTCAGTCCCGTCGCCTCGTCCAGCCCGAGCATCAGGTTCAGGTTCTGCACCGCCGCGCCCGACGCCCCCTTGCCGAGGTTGTCCAGCAAGGCGACCAGCCGCGCCTGCGAGCCGTCGCGATGGCCGAAGACGTGCAGCCGCATCCGGTTGGTGCCGTTCAGCCCCTCGGGATCCAGCCCCGTCATGGCCTCGCTGTCATCCAGCCCCGCGACCTCGACGAAGCGGCAGCCGTCATAGGCCTCGACCAGGGCGCCGTGCAGGCGGTCGATCGAGGGGGTCTCGGGCAGGGCGGACAGCTGCAGCGGCACCTCGACCAGCATGCCCTGGCGGTAGTGGCCGACGGCCGGGGCGAACAGGACGTCGTGGCGCAGGCCCGAGTGTTTGGTCATCTCGGGCACATGTTTGTGCTGCAGCGACAGGCCATAGGCGCGGAAAGGCGGCGCCCCCATCGTCACCCCCCGGCTTGACCGGGGGGCCTGTTCAAACTCGGCAATCATTGATTTTCCACCGCCGGAGTAGCCGGACACGGCGTTGACGGTCACCGGCCAGTCGGCGGGCACCAGCCCGGCCTTCACCAGCGGCCGCATCAGGCCGATGAAACCGGTCGGATAGCAGCCGGGGTTCGACACCCTGCGCGACCCGCAGATCTCGCCGCGCTGGACCGCGTCCATCTCGGCGAAGCCGTAGGTCCAGCCGGTGGCGACGCGGAAGGCGGTCGAGGCGTCGATGACCCGCGTCGTCGTGTTCTCGATCATGGCCACGGCGTCCTTCGCCGCCTCGTCGGGCAGGCACAGGATCACGGCGTCGGCGGCGTTCAGCGCCTCGGCGCGCGCGGCCGGGTCCTTCCGACGGTCGCCGGTCAGGGAGATGAACTCCAGGTCCGCACGGCCTTCCAGCCGCTGGCGGATCTCCAGCCCCGTGGTCCCGGCCTCGCCGTCGATGAAGATGGTGTGGGTCATGGGTGTCTCCCGACCAAAGAAAAAGGGCGCTCCGGTTTCCCGAAGCGCCCTGATCCAAACCGTAGTGAAACGGCTTAGCGCTTCGAGAACTGGAACGAACGACGGGCCTTGGCGCGGCCGTATTTCTTGCGCTCGACGACGCGGCTGTCGCGGGTCAGGAAGCCGTGCGGCTTCAGGACCGGGCGCAGGGCCGGTTCAAAGTGCGTCAGGGCGTGCGACAGGCCGTGGCGGATGGCGCCGGCCTGGCCCGACAGGCCCGAACCTTCAACGGTGCAGACGACGTCGAACTCGGTCTCGCGACCGCAGACGACCAGCGGCTGGGCGATCATCATGCGCAGGATTTCGCGGGCGAAATACTGCAGCTGATCCTTGCCGTTGATGGTGAACTTGCCGGTGCCCGGCATGACCCAGACGCGGGCGATGGCGTTCTTGCGCTTGCCGGTCGAATAGGCGCGGCCCTGGGCGTCGACCTTGCGGACGTAGACCGGAGCCGAGTTGTCGTAGCCGTTGTCCGAAACGCCGAGGCCCTTCAGGGCGTCGAAGCCGGTCGCGGTGTCTTGAGTGACGTCGGTCATGCTCAGATGCTCCGGGTGTTCTTGGCCGAGCGGCCGGCGAAGTCGATGGTCTCGGGCTGCTGGGCGTCGTGCTCGTGGGCCGAACCGGCGAACAGGCGCAGGTGCGTCATCTGGGTGCGAGCCAGCGGGCTTTCCTTGGGCATCATGCGCTCGACGGCTTTCTCGAGCACGCGCTCGGGGAAGCGGCCGTTCAGGACCTTCTGCGGGGTCGTCGACTTGACGCCGCCCGGGTGGCCGGTGTGGCGATAGTAGACCTTGTCGGTCAGCTTCTTGCCGGTGAACACGACCTTGTCGACGTTGGTCACGACGACATAGTCGCCCGAGTCCACGTGGGGGGTGTAGGTCGGCAGGTGCTTGCCGCGCAGACGCATGGCGATGAAGGTCGCGAGACGGCCCACGACGACGCCTTCAGCGTCGATGTGGATCCACTTTCTCGTGACCTCGGACGGCTTCAAGGCAGCCGTGGTGCTCTTCAGCATGAGGTGGTTCCTGAACAGGAGGCGAAACGGGGTCGCTCCGGACGGGCCGAAGCGAGCGAAGGCGCGCTAGTAGGGGAAACGTCCACAGGCGTCAATGCCGGCCTCAGCGTGCAGAACAGCCTAGCGTGCTGTTTTAACACGCGTTTCCAGCAACGGTATTAAAATACCGCACGAATTGAGCCCCTACAGACGCGGTCCGGACATGAAAAGCCGGGGTTGTGAGCGCCGGACCAGCCAAAGATTGGCCGTCGCGAGCGCGAGAACGACCGCCGCCCCCGCCTGATGCAGTCCGCCCAGCCAGAGGGGAACGGCATGGATCAGGGTCACGATCCCCAGCGCCGCCTGCAGCCAGATAGCGGCCGTCAGGAGGAAGGCCGAGACGCCCAGCCCCTCCGCCAGCCGCCAGCGCCACGCCTGAACCGCATAGATTGTCCCGCCGATCAGCAGGACGTAGGCGAAGATCCGGTGATTGAACTGGACCAGGGCGTGGTCGTGCAGGAAGGCCAGGCCACCCAGACCCCAGTCGACGGGGGCCAGGATATCGCCGTTCATCAACGGCCAGTCGGTGTAGATGAAGCCCGCCTTGGCGCCCGCGACCAACCCGCCCAGCAGGCATTGCACGAAGATCGCAGCCAGCAGGACGGCCGCGCCCCGGCTCCAACCCGCCGGCGAACGCGAATGCTCTTCCCCCGACCAGGCCTCGAGGGCCGTCCAAATCAGGCCGGCGAAGATGATGAGGGCCAGCCCCAGGTGGGTCGCCAACCGCTCGGGGGCGACGTCGACCCGCTCTGACAGGCCCGACGACACCATCCACCAGCCGATCAATCCCTGCAGGCCGCCGAGAGCCAGAAGGATGGCGCAACGCCAGATCAGGCGCGTCGGAATGGCCATCCGACCCAAGAACGACCGTTCCGGCAGCAGACGGAAGGCCAGGAAGGCGAAGAACGGGAGGGCGAAGGCGGCGCCGATCAGCCGTCCGAACAGCCGGTGCGCCCATTCCCACCAGAAGATCGTCTGAAACTCGGGCAGGCTCATACCGGCGTTGACCTGCTGGTACTGGGGGATGGCTTTATATTTTTCGAAGGCCTCAGACCAGTCCGCCGCATTCATCGGCGGCAGGGCGCCCATGATCGGCTTCCATTCGGTGATCGACAGGCCTGAGCCCGTCAGCCGGGTGATCCCTCCGATGACCACCATGGCGAACACCATGGCGGCGCAGACGAACAGCCATATGGCGACGGTTTTCGACTGGTCCCGACTTCCGAAACGGCTCATTCGACGCCCGACGCTCCAACGGATACAGTGTCGCCCTTCGTGACGACCGGGGCGGTATGCACTTCGATCGTGGCGAGATCAAAGTCCGAAGTCATGACGCAAGGTCGCAACCCGACCTGCCTGGAGCCCCGTTTTGGAATCAGTGCTGGAATACGCCGATATCGTGATCGCCATACTGGGCGCCTTCGTCCTGGCGTGGATCGCCGATCTGCTGACCGGGAGGCGCGGGTTGTTCGCCGCCTCGCTGGTGGCCTTCACCGGCGCGGCCTGCGGAT
Organism: Brevundimonas sp.; assembly: GCF_031412435.1. GTDB lineage: Bacteria > Pseudomonadota > Alphaproteobacteria > Caulobacterales > Caulobacteraceae > Brevundimonas. The sequence goes on along the minus strand of NZ_JANODA010000008.1, from coordinate 15,264 downwards.
GGTTCCTCGCCGTGCGTGTCTTCGGGGTCTCGACGATGGACGAGTTCCGCTGGGTTCTGTGGTCCGGCGCTGGCACGGTCCTGGGCCTGATCACCTACTATCTGTTCCGGAACACCCGCTGATGGGGTTGCGAGCGCGTCGGGCGATCGCCTCAGTCGGAATCGTCGTGTTCCTGGGCTTCTATGTCTGGCTGCTCATCGCCGTCGGAGCCCATGTGCCCGACCATCCGGTCGCGACCCTGCTGTTCTACGGCATCGCCGGCACCGCCTGGGGCGTGCCGCTGCTGCCCCTGATGTCGTGGGCCGAGGGGAAGCCGTTTCTGAAGAAGCGGTAGCGGCAGGGTGCGCGGCGAGTGGCTGCGCACCAAAATGCGCTCAAGCAGGGAGCGGCCGCGTCGCCCAGCTGTAGCGCACCAATATGCAAAAAGGGGCCGCTCGAAAGCGACCCCTCTTTAGCCGACTCATTTTCCTGAAGAGGAAGATGGTCGGAGCGACAGGATTCGAACCTGCGACCCCTTGACCCCCAGTCAAGTGCGCTACCAGGCTGCGCCACGCTCCGAGAGGCCGGTCCTATAGCGGCGGGTGGGCGTCGCCGCAAACGAGAAAACGCAGCTTGCGTCGGATGGCCTGATTCAGCCCGCCAGAACGGTGTCGAGACGCGCGCGGGCGCCCTCCAGATCGGCCAGAATCGCCCGCAATTCGCGCTCGGAGCGGCCGGAAGTCGGCGCGAGCGGTTCGTTCGCCGGCGCGTGCGCCGGTCCCGGTTCCGCGTCCATGCTGAAGCCGGCGTTGACATCCCCGTAGGCGGCAAGACGCGCCAGCCCCTGTTCCTTGTGCAAACGCTGCACGCCCTTGATGGTCAGACCCTCGTCATGCAGCAGCCGACGGATGGCCTTCAGCACCACGATGTCCTGGGGGCGATAGAACCGCCGACCGCCCGCACGCTTTACTGGGGCGACGAAGGGAAATTTGGTCTCCCAGAACCGCAGCACATGCTGCGGCGCGCCAACAGCCTCGGCGGCCTCCGAAATCGTCCGGAAGGCGTCGGGGCCTTTGGCCATCAGGCGCCGGCGCCGTGGACGCGGGATTTCATTATCTGGGAGGCGCGGAAGCTGATGACGCGGCGCGGATTGATCGCGGCCGGCTCGCCCGTCTTCGGATTACGGCCCATGCGTGCGCGCTTCTCGCGCACCTGGAACACGCCGAAGCCCGATAATTTGACGGTCTCGCCGCGCTCGAGACTCTCGACGATGAGCTCCAGGGTCCGCTCGACCATGCTGGAGCATTCCAGTCGCGACAGGCCGACCTCTTCGTGGACGGCCTCGCAGAGGTCCGCGCGGGTCAAGGTTTGCAGTTCGCCCAAGGTTTGTCCCCTCTGATCCCGAAGCACCATAAAGGGCGAAAAGCGGGCGAAGTCAAAGTACACCGCGCCGCAGGTCAGGGAATTACAGCCGGAAAGCGCAGGCCCCCCAGGTGAGACCGCCGCCCATGGCTTCCAGCAGGACCAGATCGCCTTTCTTGATCCGGCCGTCCCGAATGGCGGCGTCCAGCGCCAGCGGTATCGAGGCGGCCGAGGTGTTGGCGTGCATGGCGACCGTGGAGATCACCTTGTGCTCGTCCAGACCCAGCCGGTCGCCCACGCCCTTGATGATTCGCTGATTGGCCTGGTGCGGCACGAACCAGTCGACCTCGGGCACGGTGATGTTGGACGCGGCGCAAGCGGCGGTGATGGCCTCGGCGATGTTCACCACGGCGTGGCGGAAGACCTGGTTGCCCGCCATCCGCAGGTGGCCGACGGTCCCGGTGCTGGACGGCCCGCCATCGACATAGAGCAGATCGGTCTTGGTCCCGTCCGAGCGCAGGGCGAAACCGAGCAGGCCCTGATCGGCCGAGGTCCCCTGCCCTTCGCGCGGCTCGACGACGATGGCCCCTGCCCCGTCGCCGAACAGGACGCAGGTTGTCCGGTCGGTCCAGTCCATCAGCCGGGTCATCTCCTCGGCGCCGATGACAAGCGCGCACTTGGCCAGACCCCGCGCCACGAAGCCGTCGGCGACGCTCAGCGCATAGACGAAGCCCGAGCAGACGGCCTGGACATCGAAGGCGATGCAGACCGGCGCGCCGATCTTGCGCTGCACGATCGAGGCCGTGGCCGGGAAGGTCATGTCGGGCGTCGTGGTAGCGACGATGATCATGTCGACGTCGGCGGCGGTCTTGCCGGCGTCAGCGAGCGCGCGCTTCGCCGCTTCGGCGGCCAGGTCGCTGGTCGGCTGGTCGTCGCGCGCCCTGTGCCGTTGGCGAATGCCGGTGCGTTCGATGATCCATTCGTCGGAGGTGTCGACGAACTCGGCCAGGTCGGTGTTGGTGACAATCTGTTCCGGCAGGAAGGAACCGACGCCGGTTATGGCGCTACGGATGACGCTCACGAAACGCTCTCTTGGGACTGGGATTGGGGGGGCGCGGGGGCGTGCATGACGTCGTCCAGTCGACCCAGATTGGCGCCGACGGTCTGCATATAGTCGCTGCGGGCCAGATCGACAGCGATGCGAATGGCGTTTCCGAATCCCTTGGCGTCGGCGCCGCCGTGACTCTTGACCACGATACCGTTCAGCCCCAGCAGCGGGCCGCCGTTGATGGCGCTGGGATCGATCTTCTGCGCCATGGCCTTCAACGCCGGCATGGCGATCACCGCTCCCAGCCTGGCCTGCAGACTGGAGGTCAGGGCCTCTTTCAACAGGCTGGAGATGAACCGCGCCACGCCTTCGGCTGTCTTCAGGGCGATGTTGCCGGTGAAGCCGTCCGTGACGATCACATCGACCGTGCCCTTGGCGATGTCGTCGCCCTCGACGAAGCCGTGGTAGTTCAGGCCAAGCCCGCCTTCGCGCAGGATCCGCGCCGCCTCGCGGACCTCCTCGTGCCCCTTCATGTCCTCGGATCCGACATTGAGGATGCCGATCGTGGGTCTGGCCACGCCATGCACAGCCGTGTGGAACGCCTCGCCCATGATGGCGAACTCCACCAGCTGTTCGGCGTCGCTCTCGATGTTGGCCCCGACGTCCAGGACCGCCGTGACGCCGCGTAGCGTCGGCCAGCTGGCCACGATCGCGGGCCGCTCCAGCCCCGGCGCCGACATGCGGAGGATCAGCTTGGAGATGGCCATCAGGGCGCCGGTGTTGCCGGCGGAAACGACTGCCCCGGCTTCGCCCGACTTCACGGCCTCGATGGCGTTCCACAGGCTGGAGCCCTTGCCACGCCGCATGGCCGTGGCCGGCTTTTCGTCGGACGCGATCTTCTTGTCGGTGTGCCGGATGTCGCAGACGTTCGATGCCAGATTGTGCTTCGCCAGTTCCGCGACGATCGCCTGCTCGTCCCCGTGCAGCAGGAAGGTGACCCCCTCCCCCCCATGCCTGCGGATGTAGTCGCGGATGCCGCCGACGACGACGGGCGGGCCATGGTCGCCGCCCATGGCATCGAGCGAGATAAGTGTGGGGGCTGGCAAGGGGTCGGAAACTCCGGTGCGCCGACGTTGCGACGCGTTCTGCTGATCACAGGATACCGCCGCGCCGCGCGTATGCAAACGGCGCCGACGCTACGTCAAGATTTCCCGCCGTCGTCCTTCGGCTTGAAGGCTTTCAGGACCGCGAACGGCGAGATTTCGGCGGGCTCCGCCGGCTGGACGAATTCCGCACCCGGCTTCCGGGGGAACGGGTCCAGCGTCAAGGCCAGCTGCTCGACCGCGTATTGACCGAGGTCGATCCGGCCGTCCTCGATCACGTCGGGCGCGTCATCGTCCAGGGTGACCTCGATCTCGTCCGGCTCCGGCTCGACCGCCTCGACAAGATCGACCGAGAACCGCTCGTCGATCTCGACCGGCAGCGGGTCCAGAGTGATGCCGCAGGTTTGTTCAAGCGTCGCCATGACCCGTCCCGTCAGGGTCCAGCCTACGCGGCCGGGCGTGACCCTCAGATCGGCCTCGAACGTCGACAGGGACGCCAGATCCAGCGCCTTGATGATCCGCTTCCGGGCCGCCTCGTCGGGAACCAGATGGCGCTCCAGCCCGGCGCCGATCTCGTTGATGCGCACGACCTCGCTGAAAAGCAGACGCTGCTCGGGGTTCATGCCTTGACCTCCGGCCAGACCGGCGCGGTCAGGACCGTGTCGATCGATTGTTTCGCCAGCACCCCGCGCGCCGTCAGGGCATAGGCCGCCAGCCCCCCCGCTTGTCCGGCGTCTTCGGTCGCATAGACGTTGCGCGCCAGTCCATCGGACAGTCCGGCCGTATCGCCGGCCCGCAGCGCAGTCTCATAGGCGGTCATCCGGCCATAAAGAGCTTCGCCCAGACGCCGCATCTTCTTGGCCATGGTCACGTCGTTCACGCCCAGCTCCCGCAACGCGTTGTCGAGGGCTGACACATAGACGTCGAACAGGTTCTGCGCCGCCTCGGCGGCCTGTTCGGCCTCGGCGCCCGTCTCGTCGCGCAGACGCAGGATCAGCAGCAGGACATGCAGGGTGTAGAGCTCGAACCGGGCGTCGATCTCGTCGGTCACGCCCAAGGCGGTATAGAATCCCGGATCACGGGCCTGCTCGACGGCCGCCGTATACAACGGCAGCCCCATGCGCTCGGCGGATCGGGTTCGGAACAGGTTCTTCAGCATCGGTATACGGCCCCTTTTCCGCCGCGCCGTTGAACTAGGCGTCAGGTCCGGTTAGGTCAAAGACCTTGTTTCGTCCCAGGCGCCCGCTTCCATGAATAAGTTCGTCGTTCGTCTCGCCGTCCTGGCCGCCCTCGCGCCCCTGGCGGTCGCCTGCGCGCCCGTCGTGGGCAACCACGGCTTCCAGGTCATCGACGTCAATCCGAAGGACATCGTCACCGGCACAGACACCAAGTCGACCGTCCTGGCCCAGCTTGGTTCACCCTCGGCCGTTTCGACCTTCGAGGACAATATCTGGTATTACATCTCCCAGACGACGGAGCGGTACACCTACAACCGCCCCCAGGTGTCCCAGCGCAGCGTCACCGCCATCACCTTCAGCGAGACGGACGACAAGGTCACCGAGGTCCGCAACCTCGGCCTCGAGGACGGTCAGCAGATCGCCATGGAACGTCGCGAGACCCCGACCCGTGGTCGCGAGCTGACCATCATCGAACAGCTGCTCGGCAACGTCGGCCGCGGCCAGCTGCCCCGCACGGACGAGGACGTCCCGGGGCAACGCCGTCCGGACTAGGCTGTCGCCCACGCACAGAAAAAGGCCCCGGGGAGCGATCTCCGGGGCCTTTCTCTTTTGAGCTTCCCCGTCCGCCAGACGGCGAACGGGGAAGACACCTGGCTAGCCGATATTCCCGCTCGCCAGCACCGCCAGCAGCAGCAGGGCCACGATGTTGGTGATCTTGATCATCGGGTTCACCGCCGGGCCGGACGTGTCCTTGTAGGGATCGCCGACCGTATCGCCGGTCACCGCGGCCTTGTGGGCCTCGGAGCCCTTGCCGTGGACGACGCCGTTCTTGTCGGTGAAGCCCTCTTCAATGACCTTCTTGGCGTTGTCCCACGCGCCGCCGCCCGAGGTCATCGAGATGGCCACGAACAGGCCGGTCACGATGACGCCCATCAGCATGGCGCCCAGTGACGCGAAGGCGTTGGCCTTGTCCGAGATGAACAGGATGGCCGTGAACAGGACGATCGGCGACAGCACCGGCAACAGGCTGGGCACGATCATCTCGCGGATCGCCGCCTTGGTCAGGATGTCGACGGCCCGTCCGTACTCCGGCTTGACCTCATAGGTCATGATGCCGGGGTTCTCGCGGAATTGGCGACGCACCTCCTCGACGACCGATTCGGCCGCACGGCCCACGGCCATCATCGACATGCCGCCGAACAGGAAGGGCAGCAGCCCTCCGAACAGCAGACCCACGACGACGTAGGGATTGGTCAGGTCGAAGGCGACCACCCCCATGTTGGCGAAGAAGGGATACTCGGCCGGGTTGGCGGCGAAGTATTGCAGGTCCGAGGTGTAGGCCGCGAACAGCACCAGCGCGCCGAGGCCCGCCGAACCGATCGCATAGCCCTTGGTGACGGCCTTGGTGGTGTTGCCCACCGCGTCCAGGGCGTCGGTGACGTGACGAACGTCAGCCGGCAGACCCGCCATCTCGGCGATGCCGCCGGCGTTGTCGGTCACGGGACCGAAGGCGTCGAGCGCCACGATCATCCCGGCCACGCCCAGCATGGTCGTGGTGGCGATGGCGATGCCGAACAACCCGGCCAGCTGGAAGCTGGCGATGATGCCGACGATGATGACCAGCGCCGGAAGCGCGGTGGACTCCAGCGACACGGCCAGACCCTGGATCACATTGGTGCCGTGCCCCGAGACCGAGGCGTTGGCGACCGAGCGCACCGGACGGAAGTTCGAGCCGGTGTAGTATTCGGTGATCACCACAATGGCCGCGGTGACAGCCAGACCCACCATGCCGGCCCAGAACAGAGCCATCGGCTCGATCTGCAGGCCGCTGGTCGTCACGACCGGTCCGGTGACCAGGGTCGTGATGACCCAGTACACTGCGCCGACCGACAGGACGCCGGTGACGATCAGGCCCTGATACAGGGCCCCCATGATGTTGTTCGACTTGCCCAGACGCACGAAGAACGAGCCGACGATCGAGGTCACGATGCAGATGCCGCAGATGGCCAGCGGCAGCAGCATCATCACGTCCACATAGGGTTGGTCGCGGAAGAAGATGGCCGCCAGCACCATGGTGGCGACCGTAGTCACCGCATAGGTCTCGAACAGGTCCGCCGCCATGCCGGCGCAGTCGCCGACGTTGTCGCCCACGTTGTCGGCGATGGTCGCGGCGTTTCTGGGATCATCCTCGGGAATGCCGGCCTCGACCTTGCCCACCATGTCGCCGCCGACGTCGGCGCCCTTGGTGAAGATGCCGCCGCCCAGACGCGCGAAGATGGAGATCAGCGAGGCGCCGAAGCCCAGGGCCACCAGACCGTCGATGACCTCGCGGCCTGTCGACTCCAGGCCCAGGCCTTCGGTCAGCACCGCGTAGTAGCCGGCCACGCCGATCAGGGCGCCGCCCGCCACGAACATGCCGGTGATGGCGCCCGAACGGAAGGCGAGGTCCAGCCCCTTGGACAGGCTTTGCGACGCCGCATGCGCCGTGCGCACATTGGCGCGGACCGAGATCAGCATGCCGGCGAACCCGGCCAGGCCCGAAAGGACCGCGCCGATCACGAAGCCGATGGCGGCATACTGGCCGATCAGCAGCCAGGCGACGATCAGGATGACCACCCCGACCATGCCGATGGTGGTGTACTGGCGCTTCAGATAGGCCGAGGCCCCTTCCTGAATGGCGGCTGCGATCTCTCGCATCTTGTCGTTGCCGGTTTCGGCCTTCATCAGACTGGCGGTCTGGATCAGTCCGTAAAGGACCCCCAGCGCACCGGCGGCTATCACTAGCCACAGATAGTTTGTCATTGGCGTTTCCATACCTAATGCATAGGCGCGCGGACCCTTGGCGCGGCGGGCGTTATTCGCCTCTGTCCGCCTTCCGGTCCCCCCGTGCGCAGTCTGGACGCAGTAGCGCGTCCCGCGGGAATTGCGGCGGAAGCTTGCCAACTGCGTCGTGTCGACGCAACCGGCGTTTTGTCAGGGGTGCAGTCGCTTGCGCTCAAGCAGCGAGCGGTAGCCCTAGGACGCCCGGACGCCCGTTCGGCGGCGCGGGGCCTGAAGCGCGACCTGGGCGCTGGCGATGGAGCCGGCTCCCGAGATCGAGGGCGCGGCACGCATCAGCATGGCGCAGACCGCCGGGGCGTCGACCTGGGTCCAGTCATCGGCTAGCACGAACGGCGTGCGATGCGCGGCGCGGACCAGGGCGTCGCGGAAATAGGGCTCCTTGGCCCTCATCTGCTCGGGCGTCGTTCCGGAGCCAAGCGTCAGGCTGATGGTCACGAAGACGTAGTTGCGTATCCGGCCGCCGGCGATGATCGGAAGCCCGACGCCGGCGATGTTCAGGGTCGCCCCGCCTCCGCCGCCGGACGGCGCTTCCGACGCCGAAGCTGCGGTGGCGGCGGTTCCGGCCAGGGCCAGGGTTCCGAGGGCGAAGATGTCTCTGCGGCGCATGGGACCTGTATCGCGCGAACCGATTGAGATTCCGTTGCTGAGTGGTGAGCCTGTCATCCCGGCCAGAGCGAAGCGGAGAGCCGGGGCCGTTTCAGCCGTGGGTCCAGCCCGACTTGCGGATCTCGACGGGTTTTCCAAGATAGGTCGCGGTGACCCCCTGCCCGGCCGAGACCGTGCCGATCCGGGTCAGGCGCAGCAGCAGCCTGTCCGCCTCGCGCTTCAGCGCCGCCTCGTCCGATGGATGGGCCGTCAGCAGCAATTGATAGTCGTCGCCGCCGGTCGCCAGGGTCACCAGCGCGGCCTCGGGATCGGTCCGGGTGTCGAACCAGGCCGTCGCCGCCGCCGACCGGGGCAGTAACTCCAGCTGAACCTCGGCGGCCACGCCGCTCGCCGCCGCGATATGGCCGAGGTCCGCGATCAGACCGTCCGAAACGTCCATGATGGCCGTCGCCAGGCCCTGCACCGCCTGACCGAAGGCCAGCTGCGGCACGGGCCGGCGATAGTGTTCCGCAAGGACGTCGATCCGCTCCGGCTCCAGCTTCAGATGGCCCCGCGCCGCCTCCAGCCCCAGCCAGCCGTCGCCGATTATCCCGGTGACATAGATGCCGTGCCCCGGCCTGGCTCCGCCGCGCGTCACCGATCCGCCCTTCGGCGCCCAGCCCAGCATGGTCGCAGAAAACGACGCCGGCCCCGGCGTCAGCACCGTGTCTCCGCCCAGCAGATGGATGCCGAACGTTTTCTGGTCCGCCGCCAGCCCCGCCGCGAAGGCTTCCCGCTCCGGCCAGCCGCAGCGCGGAGACCAGTGACAGGCCAGCAGGTAACCGAACGGCTCGGCGCCCTTGGCCGCCAGATCCGACAGGTTCACCCTCAACAGCTTCTGCGCAACCGTATCCAGCGGGTCGTCAGGCAGGAAATGCACGCCCTCGACGATCGCGTCCTTGGTCAGGACCAGATCGGCCCCGGGTCGCGTGGGCATCACCGCCACATCGTCGGTCAGACCCCAGGCATGGTCCGGATGGGCCAGCGGGGCGAACAGCGTCTTGATGGTCTCGAATTCGCCGGCGGCGTCGACGGCAGCCACGCCTAGGCCTTCGGGCGCACGTCGCGGGCGACGCCGTCCAGGGCGGCGTTGACGAACTTGGCTTCGGCATCGTCGAAGAAGGCCTTGGCCAGCTCGACATACTCGTCGATCACGATTTCCTTGGGCACCTCGGCCTTGTGGGTCAGCTCCCAGGCCCCGCAGCGCAACAGGGCCCGCAGGGTCGCGTCCAGACGCTCCATCCGCCAGTTCGAGGCCAGACGCGCCTTCACCGCGGCGTCGATGTCCTTCTGGTCGCCGATCACACCGCGCACGACATCGGCGAAATAGGCCTCGTCAGCCTCCGCCAGGGGTTCGCCCTCGATATCGGAATCAAAGCGGTGGTTCGAGAACTCGGTGATGACGGTCTCGACGCCCTCCCCGGCCAGCTCCATCTGGTAAAGGGCCTGCACGGCGGCCAGACGCGCCACGGTGCGCGCACGGCGCTGGCGGCTCGTCAGTTGCGGTTCGGCCTGGGCCCGCTCGTTCTCGGCCAGCTGGGCGAGGACCGCCTGAATGGAGTTGGGTTCGATCATTCCCCGAGCCCTACGCGCAGACGCTTCTTCAGCGCAATGAGGTCCAGGCAGGCGCGGGCCGCCCCGCCGCCTTTGTCGCCCTCGGAAAGACGGGCCCGGGCCCAGGCCTGGTCTTCGTCCTCGACCGTCAGGATGCCGTTGCCGATGATCGTTCCGCGTATGCCCAGCAGCATGATCCCCGAGGCCGATTGATCGGACACGATCTCAAAATGATAGGTCTCGCCCCGGATCACGCAGCCCAGGGCGACATATCCGTCATAGCGCGGCGCGGTGGGATAGCGTCCGGCCTCCTCGGCCAGGGCGATCGCCGGAGGGATTTCCAGCGCACCCGGAACGGTAATGACGTCGAACTGAACGCCCTGCGAGCGCAGCGCATCCTTCGCGCCTTCCAGAAGCGCGTCGGCCAGTTCGTCATAGAAGCGCGCCTCGACGACGAGGACGCGGGTGGGATCCTTCAGGATTGGTCTTCTCCGTCCATGTCACGCCAGCCGACGATGCGCAGGCCATAGCCCTCGATGGCGGCGGGTTCGGGGCGGGTGGAGCTCATGACGATCATGTCCTTGACCCCCAGATCCAGCAGAATCTGTGCGCCCACGCCGTAGTTTCTAAGGCTGCGATCGACCGCCGCCGGCTTGTCGACGCCGGCCAGCCGCTCGGCCAGACCCTGCAGCGTCGGATCGCGCAGGAAGACGACGACGCCCGGTCCGTCATGGGCGGTGATCGTCTTCAGGGCGTCGGGAATATAGCTCTGCCGGTTTTCGACATGGCCCAGCAGGTCGGCGGCGAAGTCCACCTGGTGCATCCGCACCAGCGTCGGCTTGCCCGGCTCGATCCGGCCGTGGACCAGGGCGACATGCTCGGCGCCCTCGATGGTGTTCTTGTAGAGCATCAGGCGGAAAGGCCCGCCGTGAACACTGTCGAACGGCGTGTCCATGATCCGCTCGACGAACCGCTCGGTCCGGCGGCGATAGGCGATCAGGTCGGCGATGGTGCCGATCTTCAGCCCATGCAACTGGGCGAAGGCGACCAGATCCGGCAACCGCGCCATGGTGCCGTCATCGTTCATGACCTCACAGATCACGCCGGCCGGCGTCAGTCCGGCCATCCGGCTGATGTCCACGGCCGCCTCGGTATGGCCGGTCCGAACCAGAACCCCGCCGTCGCGAGCGATCAGCGGAAAGACGTGGCCCGGCGAGACGATATCGTCGGCGCCCCGGTTCGGATCCACGGCGATCTGCACCGTGCGGGCCCGATCGGCGGCCGAAATCCCGGTCGTCACCCCTTCGCGCGCCTCGATCGATACCGTGAAGGCCGTGCCCATACTGGTCCGGTTGTCGGCGGTCATCGGCGGCAGGCGCAGCTGGCGGGCGCGCTCGGCCGTGATCGCCAGACAGATCAGGCCGCGGGCGTGCCGGGCCATGAAGTTGATCTGGTCCGGCGTGGCGAACTGGGCCGGAATGATGATGTCGCCCTCGTTCTCACGATCCTCGGCATCGACCAGGATATAGGGCTTGCCGTTGCGGGCATCCTCAAGGATGTCCTCGATGGGGCTTATCGGGCTGTCATTCATGTTCGCGGCCAGTTGCATCAGGCTGTCTCCTGCCACCGCGCGAGGTATCGCGCCAGCATGTCGATCTCGAGATTGACGGCGTCGCCGACCTGAAGCTCACCCAGGGTCGTGGCGTCCCAGGTGTGGGGGATGATGTTGAGGCCGAACCGCTGTCCCTCGACCGTGTTCACCGTCAGGGACACGCCCTCGACGGTGATCGAGCCCTTGGCGGCGATGAACCGGTGCAGAGGCGCGGGGGCCTCGATCGTCAGCCGGTGCGAGCCCCCGTCAGGGGTGATCGCGATGACCGTCCCCAGACCGTCGACATGGCCCGAGACGATATGTCCGCCCAGTTCGTCGCCGACCTTCGTCGCCCGCTCCAGATTGATCAGGGCGCCCGCAGTCCACCCGCCGAGCGTGGTCTTGTCCAGCGTCTCGCCCGACACCTCGACGGCGTACCAGCCCTCGCCTTTTTCCACGACCGTCAGGCAACAGCCCGCGTGGCTGATGGACGCTCCCAGATCGATGCCGGACACGTCCCAGCGGGTCTCGACCTCGTAGCGGCGATCGCGCGCCGTCTGCGCAACCGACCGGACGCGGCCGATGTCGGTGATGATTCCCGTGAACAATGCTTCAAGCCTTCTCGTAACGTTCCCACAGGTCGTCACCCATGGGCTCCGCCGCAAGGCGTCGGTATTTCGGAGCGTGAGCCAGCCGCGCCAGAGCGAGGGCAGCGACCCCCGGACGGCCGTCTCCGCCCAGCAGTATCGGCGCGCGGAACCACTCGATCGCATCGACCACGCCGGCCGTGACGAAGGCCGCCGCAACGCGCCCGCCGCCCTCGATCATCAGGGACTTCACGCCGCGTCCGGACAGGGTTGCCAGCACCGCATCCACGGTGGGACGGCCATGCGCGTCGCCCTTCACCTTCAGAATTTCCGCCTCTCCGACCGCGATGGGCTCGCGCGTCGTCAGGATCAGCGTGCCGGCCTTGGCCAGCCTTGCGAACGGAGGTGTTCTCAGCCGGCTGTCCAGAATGATCCTCAACGGATCGGCGCCCGTTTCTCCGTTCGGCAGCCGCACCGTCAGGCGCGGATCGTCCGCCAGAACCGTCTCGACCCCGACCAGCACGGCGTCGTTCGCGGCCCGCAGCCGGTGGCCCTGCTCGCGCGCCTCCGGCCCCGTGATCCACTGGCTCTCGCCCGTCGACGTGCCGATCCGCCCGTCCAGCGACGTGGCGACCTTCCAGGTGATACGCGGTCTCATCAGCTTCTCGACGATCCCTGATCGTCGTCCAGGCCCTCGTCGCCGAGGAAGCGGGCGAAGTCGCCGGTCGCCCGGAAGTCCTTGTAGACCGAGGCGTAGCGGACATAGGCGACCTCATCGACGCCCTTGAGCCCCTTCATGATGAAGTCTCCGACGACGCTGGACGGGATCTCGGTCTCGCCCAGGCTCTCCAGCTGGCGCACGATGCGGCTGACCAGCTGTTCGATCTGCTCGGGCTGGATCGGGCGTTTGCGCAGGGCAATGGCCAGCGACCGTTCCAGCTTGTCGCGGTCGAACGGCGTGCGCCGTCCGTTCCGCTTCAGGATCACCAGTTCGCGCAGTTGCACCCGCTCGAAGGTCGTGAAGCGCCCGTTGCAGTTGGGACACGACCGGCGACGACGGATGGCCGCGCCGTCGTCCGACGGGCGGCTGTCCTTCACCTGGCTGTCCGCGTTACCGCAAAACGGGCACTTCATCTCAGGTCCCTATCATCCGTAGATCGGGAAGCGGGCGGTCAGGGCCCGCACCTGTCCGGCGACCTCGGCGATCACGGCCGGATCGGCCTCGTCCCCGCCGTTCATCGAGGAGACGACGTCGGCGATCCAGTGACCGATCTGCTTGAACTCTACCTCGCGGAAGCCGCGCGTCGTGCCCGCCGGCGTGCCCAGCCGAACGCCCGAGGTGACGGTGAAGGGCGCGGTGTCGAACGGCACGCCGTTCTTGTTGCAGGTCATCAGGGCGTGCTCGAGTTGCAGTTCGGTCGCCTTGCCGGTCACGCTCTTGGGCCGCAGGTCGACCAGCACGATGTGGCTGTCAGTGCCGCCCGACACGACGGCCAGGCCGCGCTCGATCAGCACCCCGGCCAGGGCCTGGGCGTTCAGGACGACCTGTTTCGCGTAGAGCTTGAACTCGGGCTTCAGCGCCTCGCCGAAGGCCACGGCCTTGGCGGCGATGACATGCTCCAGCGGGCCGCCCTGCAGGCCGGGGAAGACGGCCGAGTTGAACTTCTTGCCCAGCTCGATGTCGTTGGACAGGATCATGCCGCCGCGCGGTCCGCGCAGGGTCTTGTGCGTCGTCGTCGTCACGACGTGAGCGTGCGGCACCGGGTTCGGATAGACGCCACCCGCAACCAGACCCGCATAGTGGGCCATGTCGACCATCAGATATGCCCCGACGCTGTCGGCGATCTCGCGGAACCGGGCGAAGTCGATGTGGCGGCTGTACGCCGAGGCGCCAGCCACGATCAGCTTCGGCCTTTCCTTCAGCGCCATCTCTGCGACGTGGTCATAGTCGATCAGATGGCTGTCGGCGCTCACCGAATAGGTCACGGGCCGGAACCACTTTCCCGACTGGTTCGCCGGCGAGCCGTGCGTCAGGTGACCGCCGGCGGCCAGATCCATACCCAGGAAGGTGTCGCCGGGCTGCAGGAGGGCCAGGAACACCGCCTGGTTGGCCTGGGCCCCCGAATGCGGCTGGACGTTGGCGAAGGCCGCGCCGAACAGTTCCTTGGCTCGCTCACGCGCCAGATCCTCGGTGACGTCGACGAACTCGCAGCCCCCGTAGTAGCGTCGCCCGGGATAGCCCTCGGCGTACTTGTTGGTCAGCACCGACCCTTGCGCCTCCAGCACCGCCTTCGAGACGATGTTCTCGGACGCGATCAGCTCGATCTGTTCCTGCTGGCGATGCAGTTCGCCCTGGATGGCGCCGAACACTTCGGGATCGGCCTCGGCCAGACCCTTGGAGAAATAGGCGTCGTGGATGAAGGGAGCGGTCACGGGCAGGTCCGGGCTGACGGGATGGGAGGCCGCCTGTCTAGTCCCCGCGCCCGTTCACCACAACATCTTGTGTCAGGGCGCGTCGAGAAGCCGCTTGAGCTTGGCGATAGCGAGGCGTTCGACGGCCTTGGGCTCATGCGCCGGCCCGACCGCCGTCGCCTCGCGCCCGGTGGCGACATGGACGGCCGTGACCTTCAGATAGGTCCCGTTGCGGATCGCCTCGACGATGACCTCGCCGAGACCGTCGCTCATCACGCCGCGACCGGCATCCGGGCGACGTTGCAATGGGTCCACAGCTTGTCCATCGCGCTGACCAGGGCGTCCATCATGCCGTCGTCGTGGTTCGGCGAGGGCGTGAAGCGCAGCCGTTCGGTGCCCTTCGGCACCGTCGGGTAGTTGATCGGCTGGACATAGATGCCGTGGTCTTCCAGCAGCATGTCCGAGATCATCTTGGCGTGGACCGGATTGCCGACGAAGACCGGCACGATATGGCTCTCGCTCGGCATCACCGGGATGCCGGCGGCGGCGAACCGGTCCTTCAGGGTCTGCGCGCGCTCCTGATGGGCTTCGCGCAGTTCCGGATGCGTCTTCAGATGCCGGACCGAGGCCAGGGCGCCCGCCGTCAGGGCCGGCGGCAGCGAGGTCGTGAAGATGAAGCCCGAGGCCCAGGACCTCACCGCATCGATGATCACCGCGTCGGCGGCGATATAGCCGCCCATGACGCCGATGGCCTTGCCCAGGGTGCATTCGACGATGTCGATCCCGGCCAGAACCCCGTCCCGCTCGGCCACGCCCGCGCCGGTCGCGCCGTAGAGGCCCACGGCATGGACCTCGTCGAGATAGGTCATGGCGTTGTATTTTTTGGCCAGGGCGATGGTCCCGGCCAGGTCGGCGATGTCGCCGTCCATCGAATAGACGCTCTCGAACGCGATCAGCTTGGGGG
>NZ_JANODA010000007.1:0-32494 GCF_031412435.1 Brevundimonas sp. | reverse complement strand
CGGTGACGACGCCATTGTCCCAGTGGCAGCCTTCCTAGACGCCCGAGTGGATGATCGGGGCGATCACTACCTCGGCGAACTTCGCGCCTTCTTCCAGGATCTGGCCAACCAGGTCCGAGGAGATGTCCTCGAAGCCCGGCTGGTTGGAATAGCGGTCGATTTCCAGGACCTCGTTCAGGATGAAGGTCAGATCGCGGACGGGCGCCTTGTAGGCCATGGGGTCAGGCTCTCAGCTTGAACGGATGATGGGCGTGTTGGTCGAGGTGCTGGCGCAGCACCGAGGCGTATTCCTCGGCGCCGGGCAGGAGGTCGGGACGCTGTTCGGACAGGCGGGATTCCATCGCCGCGCAGGCTTCCTCGGCCATCTCGATGGCGGCGTCGAGGTCCTCACGCTGCTGCTTCAGGGCCTCGATCTGGGCGCGGTGGCGCGCCAGGGCGATAGCCATCTGATGGGTGTTGCCGTCGTTGCGATCGTAGAGGTCCAGCATCTCCTGGATCTCGGTCAGGGTGAAGCCGATACGGCGCCCCCGGAGGATCAGTTTCAGCCGGGCGCGGTCTCGGGCGTCGTAAACCCGGGTCTGGCCCTTGCGCGCGGGGGTCAGAAGGCCCTTGTCCTCATAGAAGCGCAGAGCGCGCGCGGTCGCCCCGAACTCACGACAGAGTTGGCGGATCGAATAGGTGCGATGATCGTCGGCGGTCGCCATATGCCGACATAGCCCAAACTTGACGCGGACGTAAAGGGAAGCTTTTCAGGACCGATGGCGCGCAAGCACGTCAACAAGGGCGCTGCGCCCGACAAGCGCGATTTGCCGCAGAAGACATGCGTCTCCTGCGGCAAACCTTTTGCGTGGCGAGCCAAATGGGCCCGCGACTGGGATCAGGTGAAGTTCTGTTCCGAACGCTGTCGGCGTGCGGGCGTCAGCGGCGGCCCAGCAGGACCGGGATCGTGATCGCCAGGAGGGCGAGGTTGGTCAGGGCCAGGCCGATGTCGAAGCTGAAGGCGTGGACCGACAGCATGACGACTTCCAGCGCTGTCAGGCCGGCGGCCGAGATCAGCAGGGGCCAGCGACCGAGCTTCCACGAGACCAACGGGGCCAGCATCCCGAGCGCCAGGACGACCTCGGCGATGCCCACGCCGCGCACGAGGTTCTCGCTGACCAGGGCCGGCCAGTTCATCAGGGCCACCAGATTGTCCAGCGGCTCGGTCAGCTTGGCGTAGCCGGCGGCGAAGAAGAACATCGCCGCCCAGCCCTGGAGGGTCCAGAGCGCAAGGTTGCGATAACCGGCGACCGCGCGAGCGCGGGCTGCGGAGACGGGGGCGGCGGCAGGCGTGAAGGTCGTGGACATCGGATCGTTCGTTTCGTCGGGGAGGACGGATGAATTGGTAACAGTGGCTAGATCAGATCGAACTTCGGGTTCCGCAAGAGGTCGCAAGCCACACCGTAACCGAAGGTGATGAAGAAGCTGTGCCGTAGCTACGGGGCGGTAGCGTGGCCGTATTCATACAAGTCGGTAATCCGGGAGGACGGCCGCCGTGAAGAGGGGTATGGCAGAGCTGGGCCGAAATGTCATCAGCCGTAGACATCAATTGATGACATCAGGTGATGACTTAATGTTTCCCGTGGCGGAAATGCCGCTATGGCGGGTTCAAAGGCCCTTGAATTGCGTCGCCCCGGCGCGACGGGCCGGGGCGATCGTGGTCAATCCTCGCCACCTTCCCCAAGCGGCTGAGGTTCCGGCGTGTTGGCCAGCAGCCGGCCGGGCTGACAGTCCAGTTCGCGGCACAGGGCGTCCAGGGTGGAGAAGCGGATGGCGCGCGCCTTGCCCGTCTTCAGGACGGAGAGGTTGGCGATGGTGACCCCCACCCGGTCGCTGAGTTCTGTCAGCGACATGCGGCGTTCGACGAGCATCTGGTCCAGTTGAACAATGATGGCCATGGCGCCCTCAGACCGTCATCTGCTGGTCGTCGCGCATGGCCGCACCCTCGCGGAAGACTTCGGCGAGCATGAAGACGATCAGGATGCCGAGCCAGGCGCCGAGATCAACCGAATAGTCGAGGTCGTCGATGATCCCTTCAGGAACGGTCCACGCCAGGATGAAGGCGCTGACCTGCACGCCGATCAGGCCGACGCCGACGCCCTGCAACCGTCCGACATTGGCTCGCTCGAAGGCGTCGCCGTGGTTCACGGCCAGGAACATCCGGCGCAGCCGGTTCAGGATCCACCAGGTGCTGAGGGTGGCGATGAAGGCGGCGAGGAAGGTGGCGCGCTCATTGAGCATGAGCATGTGCCAATCGGGCTCGTTGTCCGCGAGGCCGTCGATGAACCCGGCGCCGAAACCCGGCACGACCAGCGACGCCAGCAGCATAGCGCCAGTGGCGACGACGGCGAACGTCACGAACACGTTCACGAATCCCAGCACCCAGCGCAGGGCGCTGGCGACGGAGCGACGACCGATGAGCTTCACTTGACTACCTCTCCGCCGCGACCTGCGGCCATGTCGATAGTCGATATGGGTTCATTGATTATCGATCAAGAACTTTCCCGATAAACGATATGAAACTTTCGTAAGATTTCAGGCGCGGGAGGCGCGGGTCGCTTCCAGCCGGGCCATCTTGTCGTGCAGGGGCGACCAGTCGTCGGTCGCGTCGATCGCGGCCCAGATCGCCTCGACCTCCTCGATCAGCATCTCTTCCGGATCGGGGCGGGCGAAGACGGTGTGCTCCAGCCGCTCCGGCCGCTCAGGCTCATGCTCGAACAGGGCGAAACGGAAGGCGTCGAAGGCCTCGCCCTGCCAGGCGTTCGCACGGGGACCGGCAAGCGCGCGGGCCGAGGACGAGAAGCCGGCGAACCAGTCGTGGAACAGGGGCTCCCAGCGGATCGCCTCACCCTTCTCGCGCAGCAGGGCCAAGGTGGTGTCAAGCAGGCGCTGGTCAGCGGCCTCGCCGAGGCTCTTGACGCCCAGACGGTCCAGGAAGGCGGCGCGCAGCTCGCCGATATAGGCCGGGCCGAAGCCGTTCAGCGCCTCGGTCAGGGGCTCGGCCTCGGCGACCAGTTTCAGGCAGCCGGCCAGCTGGGTCAGGTTCCAGAACACCGCTTCCGGCTGGCGAGCGAAGGCGTAGAGACCGGTGGAATCGAAATAGGCGGCGGTGAAGCCGGGCTCGTAGGACGGCAGGAACCGCCACGGGCCATAGTCGAAGCTCTCGCCCGTGACGTTCAGATTGTCGGTGTTGAGAACGCCGTGGACAAAGCCTGCGGCGATCCAGCGGGCGGCCAACCGGGCCGAGGCAGCAACGATGGCGGTGAGCAGGCCGGACGCGTCTCCCTGCGCCACGGCCGGATGGTAGAGAGCGCGGACATGCTCGACCAGGGTCTCGATCTGGTCGGCGCGGCCGAAGAAGGCGGCGCGCTGGAAGGTCCCGAAACGGATGTGGCTGTGCTGCAGCCGGACGAGGACGGCGGACCGGGTCGGGGAGGGCTCGTCGCCGCGTTCCAGCTGTTCGCCGGTCTCGATCAGCGACAGGGCGCGGCTGGTCGGAACGCCCTGCGCCTCCAGCATGGCGGCGGCGAGGACCTCGCGCACCCCGCCCTTGAGTGTCAGGCGACCGTCCCCGGAACGCGACCAGGGGGTGGTCCCGGAACCCTTGGTTCCCAGATCAAGCAGTCTCCCTTGTTGGGCGCTACCGCTCGCCCCCGGGTCCGATCTCCGATCGGCCCGAGGGTAGACTGTGCGGTCGTTCGCTGCTGGAGCGCCGGGAGTCTCCCGCAACTGCGCCGCCAGGAAGCCGCGCCCGTCGCCGAGGTCCGGGTTGTAGGTGCGGAACTGGTGCCCGTGATAGCGCATCGCGATCGGGCCGGGCTGGCCGGGCAGGGGGGCGAACCGGCCGAAATGGGTGATCCATTCGGCGTCGGTCAGACTGTCGAGCCCCACGGTCGCCGCCGCACGGTCGTTTCGAACGCGCGGGATCGTCTCGGGAAAGTCGGCGGGTCGAACAGCGTCGCCGTAATCTTCCCCCAGATCGAAGACGCGGGGTTCGGGGCGATAAACGGGACCAACAGGCATGGGCATCCAGATGCGGCCTAAGATGACGAGTCGCAACCGGATCCGCGTCAAGATCGCCTTGAACCCTTCCGGCTTGACGGTATTCTGCAATCAGAGATCAGGCCCTTGCGGCCAGGCCGGCGCCGCCCATTCCTGGAAGGATGGCGACGAATCCGGTCCGGCGCCCGTCGATAACCGGGCGCCACGGAACAGACCTATCCAGACCGGAGGCCGCCGTGGCGCGCAAACTGACTCTCGACTTCCTCAAGACCGAGGCCGCCTCAGGCGCCGTACTCGGGCTGGCTGCCATCGCCGCCCTGATCGTCGCCAACTCCCCCCTCTCGGAGGCCTATTTCTACTGGCTGAAGAGCGAACACCTGTTTCAGGCGGGCCCGCTGCAACTGGAACTGTCCGTCTCGGAGTGGATCAAGGAAGGCTTGATGGCGATCTTCTTCCTCGTTGTCGGCCTGGAGATCAAATACGAGATTCGCCAGGGCGAGCTGAGCGATCCGCGGAAGCTGGTGACTCCGGTTGTCGCGGCCTTGGGGGGGATGCTGGCCCCGGCGGGCGTCTATCTGTTGTTTTCCGGAGCCCTCGGGGGCCCGCACCAGGGATGGCCCATTCCATTGGCCACCGACATCGCCTTTGCACTCGCGGTCTTCGCCCTGGTGGGCAAGGGACTGCCGTCGTCGTTGAGGGTTTTCCTGCTGACCCTGGCCATCGTCGATGACCTCGGGGCGATCGCCCTGATCGCCGTCCTGTTCAGCGAGGGCGTCAACTGGCCGCTGGTCGGCGTGGCCGGCGCGCTGTTGCTGGCGGGTTCAGTGATGTCCTTGCGCCGGATACCCGCGCCGTTCTGGGTCCTCGGCTTCGCCCTGGTCTGGTGGTTGAGCGTCAAGGCGGGGCTCAGCACCTCTCTGGCGGCCGTCGCCTTTGCCGCCATCGTGCCGGTGTCCCCGCGGGCCGACGATCAACAGAGTCCGCTGAAAGAGGCGATGCACGACCTGCACCCCTATGTCGCCTACCTGGTTCTGCCGCTGTTCGCCTTCGCAAAGGCCGGGGTGTCGTTCGCGGGGCTGTCGCTCGACCAGATGCTGGCGCCGCTCGTCCTCGGCATCGCCGCAGGCCTGTTTATCGGCAAGCAGATCGGCGTCATGGGCGCCGCCTGGCTGGTTGCCGCCCTGAAGCTGGGCGCCCGCCCCAGCGGCGCCAGTTGGCTGCAAGTCTACGGCGTCTCTCTT
The DNA here is from genome assembly GCF_031412435.1 of Brevundimonas sp. GTDB lineage: Bacteria > Pseudomonadota > Alphaproteobacteria > Caulobacterales > Caulobacteraceae > Brevundimonas. The sequence goes on along the minus strand of NZ_JANODA010000007.1, from coordinate 27,212 downwards.
CTTTGTGGGGTCGGTTTCACCATGAGCCTGTTCATCGGCGCCCTGGCATTCCCCGGCGCGGTGGACTCTCCCGAGCAGGTGGAGGTCAAGCTGGGCGTAATCCTGGGCTCGGTGCTTTCGGCGACGCTGGGCGGGATCATTCTGGCGATCGCATCGAGGCGCACGGGAAGTTCGGAGGCTTCGTCAGGGCCGATTACTGAATCTTGAGACGCGAATATTGACCTAAGGTCATCGCATTCTGTCGCTTTCGCGTCACACAGGGCGCTGTCGCAAGGCTGAAACATGGCGTGAACCTAGGCTTCGCCTTGTCCCACGGTGCGGCTTGCCCTACGCAAAACTCACGAGAATCCGACGCTCCGCAAGAAGGGCGCGGGTTGGGAATCAGGAAACGCCGCGATGCGCTCCGAGAGGAGGCGTCGGGCCATGAGCCGGGAGCCGTCCATGCGTCTTACTCAAATTCTTCGTTGCACCGCGTCCGTCGCCGTCGTCGGCGCCGTGGCTTTCGGCTTCGCCGGGATCGCCTCGGCCCAGGACAGCGAGCAGTCCACGGTCGACGACATCATCGTCACCGCCCAGAAGCGCGAGCAGAACCTGCAGGACGTGCCGATCGTGGTCACCAGCCTGTCCCAGGAAACCCTGTCGGACGCGGGCGTTAAGGACATCAAGGATCTGCAGATCCTGACCCCGGGCATGACCGTCACCTCGACGTCGTCGGAAGCCTCGACCACCGCCCGTATCCGCGGCGTGGGGACGGTGGGTGACAACCCCGGTCTCGAAAGCTCGGTCGGTGTCGTGATCGACGGCGTGTATCGTTCGCGGAACTCGGTCGGCTTCGGCGACCTCGGCGAACTGAGCCGCATCGAAGTGCTGAAGGGTCCGCAAGGCACCCTGTTCGGCAAGAACACCTCGGCAGGCGTCATCAACATCCTGACCGAAGCCCCGTCGTTCACGCCGGGCTATAACGCCGAGTTCACGGCCGGCAACTACGGCGCCCCGGGCGCGTCGGGTTCCGTGACCGGTCCGATCTCGGACACCCTGGCTTTCCGCCTGTACGGCGCGCGCCGCGTCCGCGACGGCTTTTACAATGTCGATACCGGCGACGGCCCCCGTCCGGAAACCGATGACCAGAACCAGGACTTCGGTTCGGTCCGCGGCCAGTTGCTGTGGCTGCCGAACGACAGCACGTCGTTCCGCCTGATCGCCGACTTCACCTCGCGCGACGAATATTGCTGCACGGGCGTGCAAATCCGCTCGTCGTCGACCCAGGCCTTCATCGATCTGCTCTCCAACGGCTCGGGCGCCCGCCCGCCGGTTGCGACCGCCCCCAACGGCGGCCTGCTGCCTTTCTCGCGCACGGCCTTCGCCAACCGCTCCAGCGGCCAGGAGATCAAGGACAGCGGCGTTTCGCTGGAAGCCAACTTCGATCTGCCGTCGCTGTTCGGCGGCGCGACCCTGACGTCGGTCACCTCGTACCGCGACTGGTCCACTGAACTGGGCCAGGACATCGACTACACCGGCGCCGACATCTCCTATCGCGTCCAGAACGAACAGAACGGCTACGGCGTCGAGAACCTGACCCAGGAATTCCGCCTGGCCGGCGCCACGGACAGCCTCGACTGGCTGGTCGGCGTCTTCGCGACCAAGGAGAACATCACCCGCAACGACAGCTGGTACTTCGGGTCTGACTATACGCCCTACATCTCGTTCCTGCTGTCGGCGAACCTGAACCGCGCCAGCCCGTCCATCGGTATCAGCCCGGGTGTGGTTGGCTGCTTCACCCGCACCGGCCAGACCGGCACCTCGGCGGGCCTGCTCGGCTGCCTCGCCAGTGGCGGCACCGGCTCCCTGCCGGTTGGACCGGGCGGCGCTCTGGTCACCGTTCCGTCGGCCCAGGCGACCGGTCCCGGCTTCACCCTGGGTCAGGGCTATGGCGACTCCTACGAACAGGAATCGACCTCGATCGCCCTGTTCACCAACAACACCTGGCACGTCACCGACGCCTTCGATCTCACCGTGGGCCTGCGCTACACGATGGATGACAAGTCGCTCGACGCCCGCCAGCGGAACGTGAACGGCAACGGCAACGCCTGCACGGCCGCTCAGCTGAACGCCGGCGCTATCGGCGCGGGCCTGGGCGCCGCCAACGTCGGCGGCATCCTGGGCGCCATCTGCCTGCCCTTCGCCAACAGCGCCTTCAACAACCGCAACGTCAACGAATCGACCGACGACAGCGAGCTGAGCGGCACGATCAAGGCGTCCTACCGCCTGAACGAGTCCGTGCTCGGCTACGTTTCCTATGCCCGCGGCTACAAGAGCTTCGGCTACAACCTCGACCGCGTGCACCGCACGGGAACGATCACCCCGGTGTCGACGCTGTTCTTCCCGTCGGAGTATGTCGACAGCTACGAAGCCGGGGTGAAGATGACCCTGGTCGAGCGCACCCTGCTGCTGAACGCCACCTACTTCGATCAGACGTTCGAGAACTTCCAGCTCAACACCTTCAACGGCGTCGGCTTCACCGTTGAGCCGATCCCGGAGCTGACCTCGCGCGGCATCGACGCCGACATGGTGTGGTTCACCCCGGTCGAGGGCCTGAGCTTCCAGGGCGGCGTGACCTATACGGACGCCCAGTATGGCGTGTTCACCGCGGCTGACCTGGTCGATCCGAACAACTTCCCGGCCGCATCGCTGCTGCCCGGTTCGCGTCCGTCCTTCGCTCCGGAATGGTCGGCTGCCCTGTCGGTCAACTTCGACCGCAGCCTGGGCAACGGCCTGCGCGCCGGCTTCAGCCTGGCCGGCAAATACATGACCGAGTACAACACCGGGTCGGACCTCCTGCCGTTCAAGCTGCAGGACGCCTTCTCGACGGTGAACGGCCGTGTTTCGATCGGCAGCGAGGATGACCGCTGGACCCTGGAAATCTGGGCCCAGAACCTCACCGACGAAGAGTATCTGCAGGTCGGCTACAACGGCCCGCTGCAAGGCACCGCCTTCCAGAGCGCCGTGCAGACGACCGGCACCAACCCCGGCACGTTCTACAACGGGAACCTGGACACCCAGACCTACGACGCCTTCCTCGGCGCGCCCCGCACCTTCGGCGGCACGCTGCGCCTCAGGTACTGATCCCGACGACAACCGGGACGACTGAGCCGGCCGGGGGTGACCCCGGCCGGCTTTTTCTTTCGCGGGGAAACCTGTCCGGCGAACACCTCATGCCGGCACGTGTTCGTCGCCGCGGTCGCTTGGTCTGCTATCCAAGGACATGATCATCTCTTGATGGACTGCTGTCCCGGCATTTGGCTCCATCAGCATTCGGTCCGAAGACGACCCGCGTGGTCGCGAGTTCGCGCCGGCGCCAAAGCCGGACGTGCCTCCGCATCTCCTGGACCACTGCCAAGGTGCGCGCCCTGCCGAGCAGCGCGGTGACGATTGCGGTCCTCGTGCCGGGGTGGCTTCAGACCCCGGCCGATCAGACCCCGGCCGCCCCGCCGACTACTCGGCGGGCGCGGTCTCGCCACCGTTGGTGTGGTGCTGGCCTGCGAACATCCCGCCCAGCCGGCGCCGGATCCAGCCCGAAATGTCGTCCACGATGGTGAAGATCGGCGGGATGAACAGCAGGGACAGGAAGGTCGAGGAGATCAGCCCGCCCACGACCGCGATGGCCATCGGCTGGCGGAACTCGACATCGGCGCCCCAGCCTACGGCGACCGGGAGCATGCCGGCGCCCATGGCGAAGGTGGTCATCAGGATCGGCCGGGCCCGCTTGTGCGCCGCGTCCATGATCGCGTCGATCCGCTTCATGCCCTCCTGCTCGGCGATGACGATGTAATCGACCAGCAGAATGGAATTCTTGGCCGCGATCCCCATCAGCATCAGGACCCCGATCAGGGACGAGATGGAGAAGCTCGACCCGCCGATCATCAGTGCGAGGAAGGCGCCGCCGATCGCCAGGGGCAGAGAGGCCATGATGGTGATCGGGTAGGCGAAGCTGCGGAACAGCAGCACAAGAACGGCGTACATCAGAAGGATGCCGGTCATGAAGGCGACGGCGAACCCGCTGATCATTTCCTGGATGAACTCCTGGTCGCCTGCGGGCACCTGGCGCACGCCTTCGGGGAGGTTTTGAACCGACGGCAGTTTCTGCACCAGGACGCCCGCCTCGCCCGACCGGATGCCGTCCAGTTCCGCCGTGATCGAGGCGATCCGCGAACGGTCCTGACGAAGCACCTGCGAGGGACCGGCGCCGAACTGGATGTCCGCGACGGCGCTCAGCGGCACCGCCCCGCCGTTGGCGGTTGGAACCCGCAGGTTCTCGATCACGGACAGGTCCTCGCGGGCGTCGCGGGTCAGGCGCAGACGGATCGGCACCTGGCGGTCGCCAAGATTGTATTTCGGCAGGTTCTGGTCGACGTCGCCGATCGTGGCCACCCGGACGGCCTGGGAGATCGCGCTGGTCGAGACGCCCATCAGGGCGGCCTGATCCGGACGCGGTGTAACGAGGATCTCGGGCCGGGCGATCGAGGCCGTATTGACCACATTGGCCAGGCCCGGAACGGTGCGCATCTCGGCCTCGACCTGACGCGCCGCAGCCTGCAAGGCCTCGCCGCTGTCGCTCAGGATCGAGAACGTATAGCTGGTGCCGTCCGAAGGTCCGCCGCCCTGATTGGCGATGCCGGCGCCGATACGAGCGCCCGGAATGTCCTTCCAGCCGTCGACCATGGTGCGGGCGAATTCCTGTTGGCTCAGGTCGCGTTCGCCCTTGCCGACCAGGTCGGCATAGAGGTTGGCCTGATTGACTTCCTGGCCGCCGATCGCGGCGAAGACCGACGTCACTTCTTCCCGTGCGCGAAGGTCGCGTGTCAGGCGCTGAACGACGGCGTCCGTTTGCTGCAGGGTCGCGCCCGGCGGCAGCTCGACCGAGAAACCGGCCCGGCCCACGTCGCCTGAAGGCTGGAACTCGAACGGCACCCGGGGCGCGACCAACAGGATCGTGGCGAGGAACAGCGCGGTGCCGATGCCGAAGACTTTCCAGCGGTTCTTCAGGCTCCAGCTCAGCGACTTCAGATAGCCGCTCATCCAGAACGGATCCTTGTCCTCGTGCGCCTGGTGTTTGAGCAGATAGGCCGCCATCAGCGGCGTCAGCGTCCGGGCGACGACCAGTGAGAAGGCTACGGAAACGCAGGCCGCCAGGGCGAAGGCTTTGAAGAACTGGCCGATGATGCCCGGCATAAAGCCGACCGGCGCGAAGACGGCGATGATGGTCGCCGTGGTCGCCACGACCGCCAGACCGATCTCGTCGGCGGCCTCCATGGAGGCCTTATAGGGCGACTTCCCGTCTCGCATGTGGCGGACGATGTTCTCGATCTCCACGATGGCGTCATCGACGAGAATGCCGATGGTCAGGGACAGGGCCAGCAGGGTGACGACGTTGAGAGACTGGTTCAGCGGGCCGAGGATCGCGAAGGCGGGAATCAGCGACAGGGGCATGGCCGTGGCGGTGATGAAGGTCGCGCGCCAGTCACGCAGGAAGATGAACACCACGATGACGGCGAGTACAGCCCCGAGCGCCAGGGCTTCGAGCGAAGCGATGTAGCTTTCCTCGATCTGCTCGACGCTGGCCGTGACCTGTTCGATCTCAAGTTCGGGGTGGGTTTCGTCTATCTGGGCAACCGCCTCGCGGACCTTTTCGGCGACCTTGACCTCGGAGGCGGTGCGCGAGCGCAGGAAGTTGAAGGTTATGGCTTCCTGGCCGTTGTAGCGGGCCAGACGACGAGGCTCGGACCAGTGGTCCTCCACCGTGCCGAGATCGCCCAGACGCACGGTACGACCCCCGCCGAGCGGGACCAGGGTCTCGCGCAGGCCTTCGATCGAGGTCGCGGCGCCCAGGGTGCGGATCGACCGCTCGGAGCCGGAAATGGTGACCCGTCCGCCCGGCTGGTCGGAGTTCACACCGGTCAGGGACTGGCTGACCGCCGCTGCCGTGAGGCCGTAGGAAGCCAGTCGGTCGGGATCCAGCGCGACGGCGATTTCGCGATCCACGCCGCCCGAGCGGTTGACCTCGCCGACGCCCCGGATGGCCAGCAGGGTGCGGCTGATGTCGTTGTCAACGAACCAGCTGATTTCTTCCGGGGTCATGGTCGAGGACCGGACGACCCAGGTGATCAGGGCGTCGCCGGTGATGTCGATACGCTGGACGGCCGGCTCCTGCATGTCCTGCGGCAGGTCGGCGCGCAGACCGCTCATGGCGTTGCGCACGTCGTTTGTGGCGCGCTCGGTATCGGTGCCCAGTTCGAACTCGATCGTTGTCGAGGAGACGCCGTCCATGACCTGGGAGTTGATGTGGCGCACGCCCGACAGGCCGGAGAGGGAGTCCTCGATCAGCCGGGTGACCTGGACCTCCATCTCGCTGGGCGCCGCGCCCGGCCGCACGGCCGTGACCGCCACCAGCGGGAAGTCGATATCCGGATTGTTGTTGATCCGCATGTTGTTGAAGCTGAGCAGACCGGCGATGGTCAGCAGCGTGAACAGCAGGATGATCGGGATCGGGTTCTTGATCGACCAGGAGGAAATGTTCTTCATGGTCAGGCTCTAGCGCGCGGCCGGAGCGGCGGCAGGCGCAGCAGCGACCGGAGCACGGGCGGCGACGACGTTGACGCGGTCCCCGTCACCGAGGAAGCCGGCGCCGTCAACCACGACCTGGGCTCCGGCGTTCAGCCCGGTGACCGAAGTGCGTTCCGCTGACCGGGACAGCACCGTCACCTGCTGGAAGCGGACGTGGTTGTTGGTCATCAGGACGTACACGCCCGCCCGGTTCTCGCGGTACAGGACGGCGGCGGTGGGTACGGTGATCGTGGGCTGGGCGCCGACGTCGATCTCGGCCTTGGCGAACATGCCGGGACGGAAGCCGCCGCTGCCCGACAGGGCGATGCGAGCCGTGCCGAGCCGGTTGGCGGCGTCGACCTCGGGCGTCACGATGCGGACGCGGCCGGTCGTCTGGCCGATCTGGTCCGAAGAAATGGTCGCCGACTGGCCGGCACGTATCAGGGCCAGTTCGGTCTCAGGCACCTGGGCGTCCAGCTCAAGTCGCCCGTCACGCACCATGCGGAACATCTCGGTTCCGGCCTGGACGATCTGGCCGCGGGTGACGCTGCGGCTGATGATCAGGCCGGCGACCGGCGCCCGCAGGGTGGCCTGCGAGAGACGTGTCTGGGTTTCGGAAAGAGAGGCGCGGGCTGACGCAAGGTTGGCGGTCGAGGCGCGCTGGTTGGCCAGGGCCGTATCCAGAGAAGCCTGGCTGAGGAAGCCGCGCTCCTTCAGCTCCTGCGAGCGGGCGAGGGCGGCTTCATCGCGGGCGAGGTTGGCCTCGGCGGTCTGGACGCCCGCCTGCTGCTGGCGCAGTTGGGCGCGCAGCAGGGCGTCGTTGAGCTGGACCAGAGGCTGGCCCTGACGGACGTAGGTTCCCTCGTCCACATAGACGGCTGTGGCGACCAGGCCGCCGGTCTCTGAGCCGACAGGCACCTCTTCCCAGGCCGAGACGCTGCCTGACGCCGTGACGATGCGGGGAAGGCTGGTCAAAGCGGCGGGCGCGACGGTGACGGTCGGTCCGGAGGCGGCGGGCGCGCCGGAAGTCTCCTCCGTCTTCGCCTCGTCCCCGCCTCCGCAAGCGGCGACGGTCAGGCCAAGCCCGAGGATGAACGCGAGGGAGGAAGCGCGGAGTAGGCGGGTCGAGGACGTGGGGGCCACGGAGCGATCCTGTATATCTGGGCAGGCGAAGCGGCGCCGGCAGGGGAGGTCAACCGGCGATGACATCCGGCGAGCGTGGCCTCATACCGCGTTAAAGCCTCCCCCTCAAACGGCAAGCGCGGCCATTACTACGAAGTAATCCGCACCGAATGCAGTTGCGGTACTGCGTCGGAGGCCTGCTGCGTTGGCGCTGAGGCGTCACCCATGCTAACCGCGCCGCACCATGACGACGCCCCCTATTGAACGCATCCGAAACTTCAGCGTGGTCGCCCATATCGACCATGGCAAATCGACCCTGTCCGATCGCCTGATTCAGGTGACCGGCGGGCTGACGGCGCGGGAGATGTCGGCGCAGGTTCTCGACAATATGGATATCGAGAAGGAGCGGGGGATCACGATCAAGGCGCAAACGGTGCGTCTCAACTATCGCGCAAAGGACGGGCTGGATTACGTCCTGAACCTGATGGACACCCCGGGGCATGTCGACTTCGCCTATGAGGTCTCGCGCAGCCTCGCGGCGTGCGAGGGGTCGTTGCTGGTGGTCGACGCGTCGCAGGGGGTCGAGGCGCAGACGCTGGCGAACGTCTATCAGGCGATCGACAACAATCACGAGATCGTGCCGGTGCTGAACAAGATCGACCTGCCGGCGGCGGAGCCCGAGCGGGTTCGCCAGCAGATCGAGGACGTGATCGGCATCGACGCCTCCGACGCCGTCCTGTGCAGCGCCAAGTCCGGCATCGGCATCGAGGATGTGCTGGAGGCCATCGTCACCCGCCTGCCGGCGCCCAAGGGCGACCCGGACGCGCCGCTGAAGGCCCTTCTGGTCGACGCCTGGTACGATCCCTATCTCGGCGTCGTCGTGCTGGTGCGGGTGTTCGACGGGACCCTGAAGGCCGGGATGCGCGTCAAGATGATGCAGAACGGCTCGACCCACCTGATCGACCGGGTCGGGGTCTTCCTGCCCAAGAACACGCCGGTCGAGAGCCTCGGCCCCGGCGAGGTCGGCTTCATCACCGCCCAGATCAAGGAAGTCGCCCACGCCGCCGTCGGCGACACCATCACCGACGAACGCAAGCCGACGGCCGAGCCGCTGAAGGGGTTCAAGGAGGTCCAGTCGGTGGTCTTCTGCGGCCTGTTCCCGGTCGACGCCGCCGATTTCGAGGACCTGCGCGCCGCCATCGGCCGGCTGCGACTGAACGACGCCTCCTTCACCTTCGAGATGGAATCCAGCGCCGCCCTGGGCTTCGGCTTCCGCTGCGGCTTCCTGGGTCTGCTGCACCTCGAGATCATCCAGGAACGGTTGAGCCGCGAGTTCAACCTCGACCTGATCGCGACGGCGCCCTCGGTGGTCTACAAGATCGGCCTGCGCGACGGGCGTGAGATCGACCTGCACAACCCCGCCGACCGGCCCGACGTGATGCAGATCGAGACGATCAGCGAGCCGTGGATCAAGGCCACCATCCTGACCCCCGACGAATACCTCGGCAGCGTCATCAAGCTGTGTCAGGACCGGCGCGGATCGCAGGTCGAACTCTCCTACGTCGGGTCGCGCGCCCTGGTGGTCTATGAGCTGCCGCTGAACGAGGTCGTGTTCGACTTTTACGACCGGCTGAAGTCGATCTCGAAGGGCTATGCCTCGTTCGACTACGAGATCACGGACTACAAGGTCGGCGATCTGGTCAAGATGAGCATCCTGGTCAACGCCGAGCCCGTCGACGCCCTGTCGATGCTGGTCCACCGCGCCCGGGCCGAGACGCGCGGCCGGGGCATGGTCGAGAAGATGAAGGAGCTGATCCCGCCCCACATGTTCGTCATCCCGATCCAGGCCGCCATCGGCGGCAAGATCATCGCCCGGGAAACCGTGCGCGCCCTGCGCAAGGACGTGACGTCGAAATGCTACGGCGGCGACGCGACGCGGAAGAAAAAGCTGCTGGAAAAGCAGAAGGCCGGCAAGAAGCGGATGCGCCAGTTCGGCAAGGTCGAGATCCCGCAGGAAGCCTTCATCGCCGCGCTGAAGATGGACGAAGATTAATACTTGGCGATACTATGCTGAAGCTGTGGCGAAATGCTCGTTCGTCTGCTGAACATTTTGGAACTCCCACGCCTCGCCGTGGTTGAGGGGTGAGTAGCGGGATCCAGGATGCAGTCGAGTTCAATGCCGGTCGAAGACACACACCTCGCGTCGCCACGGGTCCTGGTGGTGGAAGATGAATTCCTGATCCGGATGCTGGTGGCGGACCATCTGAGGGATGCGGGGTTCACGGTGGTCGAGGCGTTCAACGGCGATGAGGCGATCGCCATCCTGACCTCGGGCGTGCCGATCGATCTGGTTTTCACCGACGTGCGGATGCCGGGCGCCGCCGATGGACTGGAGCTGCTCGCCTTCGTCAAACGCACCCGCCCGGGCCTTCCGGTCCTGATGACATCGGGCCATCTCGAGCCGGAGCTCGCCTATGCGGGCGGCGCGCAGCGCTTCCTGTCCAAACCCTGCGATCCCGATCTCATCGTCAACGCCATTCAGGCCGCGCTGGAGACCCCCGCGTGAGCGACCCCGCCGAACTCAAGACGGTCGAGGCCTCGGTGCTGATCATCGATGGCGACATCGTCTCGCGGCACGCGATCTCCGACTATCTGAGACATTGCGGGTACGCCGTCGTCGAGGCGGCGAACACGGACGAGGCGATGACCGCCCTGGCCGAGCCGAAGCTGGGGATCGACGTCATCCTGTGCGACATCGCCGCCCTGGGCACGCGCTCCGGGTTCGAATTGGCCCGGTGGGTCCGGGAGCACCGTCCGGAACTGGAGGTGCGTCTGGCCGGCAGCCTGGACGGCATCGCCCGGACCGCCGCAGACCTGTGCCAGACCGGCCCGCACCTGGGCCGTCCCTATGAGCCGGACGCGGTCGTGGACTATATCAAACAGCTTCGCGCGGCCCGTGATCGAACCGAAAGCTGAGCTTTGCGCTATATACCGGTAGTCAATCAGGTCCGTGTTCTCCGGTCGTGTTCCGGAAAGGACGCCATGGCGGGCGCGAAGCGAGATGTCGCAACCGGAGACCCCCGTGTGGGATGAGAAACATCTGCGCCTCGGCGTCGAGGCTGCGGGCATCGCCCTGTGGTCGTGGAACGTCGACAGCGACCGGCTGACGATGGACGACGTCGGCTACGACCTGTGGGCCATGCCCAAGGGGGACGGCGTCACCTTCGAGGACCTGTCGGCCAACATCCATCCGGCCGACCGCGACCGCGTCCGCGCCGCCTTCAGCGCCACGCGCGGCATCGTCGGCCCCTATGAGATCGATTTCCGCATCATCGTGAAGACCGAGGTCCGCTGGATCTCCGCGCGCGGGCGCGGCGACGACGAGGGCATCGTCGGCCGCGTCATGTACGGCGTCTTCCTCGACGTCACCGGCCGCAAACAGGCCGAGGAGGCCAACGAGCTTCTGGCCGGGGAAATGAGCCACCGGGTCAAGAACCTGATCGCCATCGCCGGCGCCCTGACGTCCATGACCTCGCGCTCTTCGGCGACGAAGGAGGACATGGCGCGCGAACTGACCCACCGGCTGACCGCCCTCGGTCGCGCCCACGATCTGGTGCGGCCGGTGCCCGGCCAGATCGAGACGGCCGCCCTGCTGGGCGACCTGCTTTCGGTCCTGCTGACCCCCTATGACGATCTGGGCGCCTTCAGCGGCCGGATCCGGGTCTCGGTGCCGCGCATGGGCATCGGCGAGGCGGCGGCGACCAATCTGGCCCTGGTCCTGCACGAACTGGCCACCAACTCCGTCAAGCACGGGGCGTTGTCGGCGGATGCGGGACTGCTGGACGTGGCCTGTATGGTCGACGACGACGTGGCCGCGATCGTCTGGACGGAACGCGGCGGACCCAAGGTCGAGGCGCCGGCGGCGGTGAAGGGGGGCTTCGGCAGCGAACTGCTGAAGCGGATCATGACCCGCCACTTCGCCGGGTCGGTGGATTATCAGTGGGAGCCGGACGGGCTGATCGTGACGCTGAAGATACCGGCGGATCGGCTGGGGGTTTAGGGGCGGGCGGGGACGTGTCGTCGAAACGCTGCGGCGGCGACACGACGCGCAAGAAGACGCTGCCGGAGACGCAGAAGGCCGGCAAGACGCCCCTGCCGGCCTGACCTTCAGGGCGCCGCGCAGGAACGCCGGTGGGTGGCGAACGTTGTGATCGTCTGGACGAGGGGTCTGACGATGAAACGATCAATCACCCTGACGAGCGCACTGGCGCTTACCCTTGCTTTCTCGGGCGCCGCGATGGCGCAAAACGGCAACGGCAACGGCAACGGCAACGGCAACGGCAACGGCAACGGCAACGGCAACGGCAAGGACCGAGGCCAGCAGGACCGTGGCGACGACCGTGGGCACGGGGGCGAAAACCGGGGCGGCGGCAACGGGCGCGGCAACGACCGGGTCGATCGGCAGGTCGAGGTCCGTATACCCGACGTCGCCCGCGATGTGGCGCGCGGTCAGGACCGGCTCGAGCGTGAAATCCGCCGCGATGTCGAGCGACAGGTCGACAACGGCGTGGTGGTCCTGCGTCGGGACGTGAACCGGGGAATGCTGAACGGGTGCCCGCCGGGGCTGGCCAAGAAGGACAACGGATGCCTGCCGCCGGGACAGGCGCGTCAGATCGAACGGGCCCAGAATCCCTATAACCGCTACAACTACCTGTGGCGCACGCTGGGCGGTGAAGGCGACTACCAGTATCGCGACGGCTATGTGTACCGCACGACCCCGCAAGGCGGCCTGCTGGGATATCTGCCGGTGCTTGGCGGCGTCCTGTCGCCCGGCAACACCTGGCCCAGCCAGTACGGCTATCAGCAGCCGCCGCAGTCCCTGTCGCAGTATTACGGCCTGACCGACGGGGCGCAGTATCGTTACGCCGACGGGGTGCTGTACCGCGTCGATCCGCAAACCTCGTCGATCGGTCAGGTCGCTGCCCTGCTGACCGGTCAGCAGGTCAACGTCGGCCAGCGTCTGCCCGCCGGCTACGACGTCTATAACGTGCCCTATGCCTATCGGAACCAGTACGCCGACAGCGCCCAGAGCCAGTACCGGTACAACGACGGCCAGGTGTACCAGGTCGACCCCACCACACGGCTGGTGCAGGCCGTCATTCAGCTTCTGACCTGAGGGACCGATGAACAATCAACGACTCTGGGCGCTCGCGCCCCTGATGGTCCTGTGCCTGGCCGGTTGCGGGCGGGATGCGGACAAGGCCGGGCCTGACGGCGTCGCGGCGCCCTCAAACCAGACCCTGGCCGCCGCCATCGGCGACGCGGGCGATCTCGACACCCTGGAGGGGGTCGTCAGGAACGGCGGCCTGTCCGAGGTGCTCGAAGGCAAGGGGCCCTATACCGTCTTCGCCCCCGTCAATGCGGCGCTCGGAACCTCCGGGTCCGATCTCGCGGGCGAGGCCATGAAGGCCCAGAGCGCGGCCCTGTTGCGGGCCCACATCGTTCCCGGCGCCCTGACGCGGGCCGACATCGAGGCGGCGTTGGCGCGCGGCGGCGCCGACGGCGTCCAGATGCGCACCATGTCCGACGGACTGCTGACCTTCTCGAAGGACGGTGACGCCGTCGTGGTGACCGCAGCGGACGGCGCGACCGCCCGCCTGACGGGGGCGGAGACAGTGGTGTCGAACGGGGTGGTTCAGCCGGTGGACGGGGTGCTGGTGAAGGCGGAGTAGGGTCGCCGCTCAGGGCGTTTGAGGTGCTGCGAAGCATTGCTAGACGCCCCCTTTGCCTTGCTCCGACGAGACGGCGGGCTAGCCTCAATGCGAGCCCGCGACTTGGCGCGCATGCCAAAATCGGTTCAATCTTGGACGCAGCAAGGGAACTCTATGAACAAGATGCGTTGGGTCCAGACCGTTGACCGCTTGATGAAGCGAGATTGGTGCATCGACACATCCGATGCGGGCTTGGACGAGGCTGAGTTGTCTCGGTATTGGCAGGAAGGCGAAGAGCCTGCGGCATTTGTCGCGTGGTTTGCCGATAAGTACGATCTCATCCGGTTTGAGCCCCGCCGGATCAGAAGATAGCTCTCCAGCTTTCCGCGTGTAGCGTGACCGACGCTTCCAACGGCGGCGGCAACACGAACAGCCCCGGCGCCATCGAGAGATCGTGGACCCGATAAAGACGCCAGTCTGCGACGCGCTCCATCGAAACTTCACGCTCCGTTCTGCTGAGATAGAAGGGTGTTGTGCGGCCGCCTCGGGTAGCCTTGACCTCGATCAGGCGCTCTGCGCCGGAGGGGTCGAAACTGCGGATGTCGTAGCCGGCGCCGTCGCCGCGTTCCTGGCTGGTCCATTCGACGCGGCGAGCGAGATCGGGGCGGTTGTGCGCGATCAGGCGGGCGCGCTCGTGGTGGAAGACCTGTTCCTCACCCAGCAGGCCGAGGGCGCGGTTGCGGTGATCGCGGGCGGCGGGGTCGTATTTGCGGACGAGGCGGGCGAGGCCCTCCGGGCGCGGGGTGCGGGGCGGGCCGGGGGGCGGGGCTTCGGTGAGGGTGAGGGGCGGATGGCTCTTACCGGCGGGGTCGAACTCGGGTTCGGGTTCGGCGACGCCATGGAAAGATCGCGTGTGAGGCTTGCCCCCTCCACCGCCTGCGGCGGTCCCCCTCCCCCGATTGGGGAGGAATGGTGGGGCGAAGTCGTCGGCGAGGACCTCGGGGTGGGCGGCGAGGTGGCGGTCGATGGCGTCGAAGATGGCGGCTTGGTAGTTGGCCATCGGGCGATAGCCGCGCACGTGGGGCAGGCCCAGTTCGGCGGCGACGGCCGAGATGTTCATGTGCTTGAATTCGACCGAGCGGTGGCTGCGGCCTGTGCGCTCCATCAGGGCGCGGGCGCGGTGCGCCTTGACGAAGGGCTCCCCGGCGGCGTCGAGGGCGAGCATGAGAAAATAGTCGGCGACGATCGCGTCGAGCTCGTCCGCCTGCCAGTCGGCGCCAACCTTGGATGGATCAATCACGCGCCGCCTCCCCATACAGGTTGGCAGCGGCGTGCAGGTTTGACCAGGCGTGGAGGACGATACCCATCAACACATCCCCCGATTTCGCCTTGCCGATCAAAGGCCGGGATTATTTAGGGGCTTTATCCGCGCCTGCCCTCGCGGCGCCCGCACACTGTCGGCATGACCGACATCGTCCCGCCGCTCTCCGACCGGCCCGCCCACTATCGGCTCAAGGCCGAGACCTGGGCGGTGATCCTGAAGGAGTATGTGGAGGGGGCGACGGCGGTGGAACTGGCGCGGAAGTGGCGGGTGTCGGAACACGCGGTGAGGAAGCGGATCACCAAACACAATGCAACCAAGCGGGACTGGGGCGACGCACAGGCGATCACACAGGCGGCGATGCGGACCGAGGCTCTGGCCGAGGCGAGGGCGAACGATCCGGAGGCGCGGGCCGCGCGGCTGTTCGACGGCATCGATCTGGACGAGGACGACGGCGAGCCGGCCCTGCTGGCGCGGGCGGCGATCCTGGCCTCCGGCCGTGCGATGAAGGGGAGGCTGTGGCTTGAGGCCAAGGCGCTGGCCGGGCTGGCGGAGAGCTATGCGCGGCTGGGCGACCGGGTGACGGGGCATTGGGGGAACGGCGGACGCTCGCCGCAGGACGAGGCGGCGCTGGAGGCGATCCTCGCGCGGCTGGGGCAGGCCGATCGCGATGCGGAGCGTTTGCGCGAGCTTGAGCAGGACGATCTGGCGGCGCCGGATGACGGGCGTTGCGAACTCCGGACATGAGGATTTTCGAAGCCGCTTGCCCCGGGGCGGGGCCAGCGCCTAGTCTGGACTGTGGCCGAAAAGCGCTGCGGCGGGAGTGAGCGGGCGTGCGGCTGGAGTTCGGTATCGTTGCGGCCCTGATGTCGGGTCTGATCGCCGGACAGGCCTTCGCCCAGACACCCTCGGCCCAGACGCCCCCCGCCGGATCGCCTCCCATCTTCCAGCCCGGGGCGCCCGGACAGCCGTCGCGGATCGTGACACCTGAGGAGGCGATGGCCCTGGGGCGCACGACCTTCACCGAGGCGGACGTCGGCTTCATGCAGCATATGATCGTCCACCACGCCCAGGCGGTGGAGATGGTCGCCCTGCTGGACACGCGCGGGTCCGACCGGCGGGTGAAGCTGCTGGGGCGTCGCATCGCCCTGAGCCAGGAGGCCGAGATCGCCCTGATGCGCGGGTGGCTGCAGGAGCGCGGCCGGCCTGTGGAGATGCCGGGCATGGATCATTCGGCGATGGGGCACGGGGCGCATGCGGGCATGAACCACGGCGCCATGAGCCCCGGCGTGGGGCCCGACGACACGCCGGTGATGGCCGGGATGCTGACGCCGCGCCAGATGCGGACGCTGGCGGCGGCGAGCGGGACGGATTTCGACCGGCTGTTCCTGGCCGGGATGATCCAGCATCATCAGGGGGCGATCGACATGGTCGGCGCCCTGATGGAGACGCCCGATGCCGCACAGGACACCCTGTTGTCCGACTTCACCAATGCGGTCGTCGCCGATCAGTCGACCGAAATCCTGCGCATGCAGTCCCTGTCCGCCGAACTCTGAACCCAGCGAATTTCAACCCTTCGAACGAGGCCCGCCATGACCGTCCGTCGCACCCTGCTTTCCTCCGTCGCCGCATTGGGTCTGTTGCTGGGGGCGACCGCCGCCGTGGCGCAGCAGTCGTCGGCGGGAGGGGCGGTCCAGGTCATCGGGACGGACGCGCGCTCCGCCCTGTCGGCCGGGTTCGACGACGCCGGACAGGCGGCGGTGGGCATGGCCCTGGTCAGCCACACGCCGCATGCGCCGGGCTTCGGCACCTCTGAGACGATGTTCTCGCCGCCCCGCAACGCCGAGGAGGGCGCCGCGCTGCGGGCCTCGGCCGAGGGCAATCCCGGCTTCAGCGTGCTGGGCATGGCCAACTCCGACATGGCGATGTCGAACGGCCGGCTGTTCGTCGGCAACTTCAACGGTTTCAACGCCTATGACGTCGCGGGCGACGCGCCCCGGCTGGTGATGTCGGTGGTCTGTCCGGGCGGTCAGGGCGACGTCTCGGTCAAGGGCGACCTGCTGTTCATGTCGGTCGAGGAGAACCGCGGGCGGCTGGACTGCAGCGGCGGCGGCAACGAGGGCGAGGTCAGCGCCGAACGGTTCCGCGGCGTGCGCATCTTCGACATCAGTGACCTGAACAATCCGCGTCAGATCGCGGCGGTCCAGACCTGCCGCGGGTCGCACACCCATACGCTGGTTCCGGATCCGTCGGATCCAAACGTCCTCTATGTCTACGGCCAGGGCACGGCCGACGTGCGCAAGTCGGGCGAGCTGGACATCTGCACGGACGGCCAGCCGGACGTGAACCCGGAGACGGCGCTGTTCTCGATCGACGTGATCAAGGTGCAGCTGGACCATCCGGAGAACGCCGAACTGGTCAACCGGCCGCGCATCTTCGCCGATGCGACCACCGGCCGGGTGGCCGGTCTGTGGCGCGGCGGACGGGCCGGTCTCGCCAGCCAGAACACGGCCCAGACCAACCAGTGCCATGACATCACCGTCTATCCCGAGATCGGTCTGGCCGGCGGCGCCTGCAGCGGCAACGGCATCCTGCTGGACATCACCGACCCGGTGAACCCGAAGCGGACCTCGGACATCTTCGATCCGGACATGGCCTACTGGCACTCGGCGACGTTCAATAACGCCGGCGACAAGGTGGTCTTCACCGACGAGTGGGGCGGCGGTATCGGCGCGCGCTGCCGGGCCGAGGATCCGGCGACCTGGGGCGCCAACATGGTCGCGACCATCGCCGACCGCACCCTGACGCCGCGCAGCTTCCACAAGCTGCCGTCGGCCCAGGGGGCGACCGAGAACTGCGTCGCCCACAACGGCAACATCATCCCGGTCCCGGGGCGCGATCTGATGGTGCAGTCCTGGTACCAGGGCGGGATCTCGATCATGGACTTCACCGATCCGATGAAGCCGGTCGAGATCGCCTTCTTCGACCGCGGTCCGATCAGCGCCGAGCGGCTGTATGTCGGCGGCTCGTGGTCGGCCTACTGGTTCAACGGACGGATCTATTCCAGCGAGATCGCGCGCGGGCTGGACGTGCTGAAGCTGCTTCCGTCGGACCAGCTGTCGGCCGCGGAGATCGCGGCGGCCGAGGCCATCTTGGCGGCGGAGATCAACCCGCAGCTCCAGACAAAGATCGAGTGGGCCGACACCCCGGATGTGGCGGCCTCCTATATCGATCAATTGGCCCGCACCGATGCGATCGAGGACGGCGTCGAAGCGCGTGCTCGCACCGTGATCGCGGGCTGGCGTTCGGGTTCGGCGGACAAGGCGGCGGCCGGCGAACTGGCGACGGCGCTGGCGACGGCTCCGGACGGCGCGACCGATGCCACCAAGGCCCGGATGGCGTCGCTGGCGGCCCTGCTGCAGCGGCTTGCCGCGTAAGCACCGTCAGGGTCGGACAATCGGGCGGCGGGAGGAATCCCGCCGCCCTTTTCTTCGTGGACAACGATAACTTTTATCGATCCTCAGCATCAGTTTAATCGACTTAATTTAACGGCAACGCTCTGATACGCCTTTCGAACCAACTCGGACCGCGATCGGAGAAGAACGATGCCCATGGACGGAAACGACCTCGTCGAACCCACCACCCAGTGCCCGCTGCGCCATGGCGTGCGGTTCCACACCAGCTTCGGCGGACGGTCGAACCGCGACTGGTGGCCGAACCAGCTGAACCTCAAGATCCTGTCCCAGCATTCGTCGCTGGTCAGCCCGTTCGCCCCGACGTTCAGATACAGGGATGAGGTCGCCAAGCTGGACATCGAGGCGCTGAAGGCCGACCTGCGCGCCGTCCAGACGGACTCGCAGGATTGGTGGCCCGCCGACTATGGCCACTATGGGCCGTTCTTCGTCCGCATGGCCTGGCACTCCGCCGGGACCTATCGCACCGGGGACGGGCGCGGTGGCTCGGGGCAGGGCCAGCAGAGGTTCGCCCCGCTGAACAGCTGGCCCGACAAGGGCAACCTCGACAAGGCGCGGCGCCTCTTGTGGCCGATCAAGCAGAAATACGGCAACCAGGTCAGCTGGGCCGACCTGATGATCCTGGCCGCGGACGTCGGCATGGAGACGATGGGCTTCAAGACCTTCGGCTTCGGCTTCGGCCGCGAGGACGTCTGGGAGCCGTCTGAGGATGTCCACTGGGGCGCAGAGGACACCTGGCTGGCCGACGGCCGTTACCAGGGCGAACGCCAGCTGGACAAGCCGCTCGCCGCTGTCCAGATGGGACTGATCTACGTCAATCCGGAAGGGCCGAACGGCAAGCCCGATCCGCTGGCCTCTGCCCGCGACATCCGCGAGACCTTCGCCCGGATGGCGATGAACGACGAGGAGACCGTCGCCCTGATCGCCGGGGGCCACACTTTCGGCAAGGCGCACGGCGCCGGCGACGCCAAACACGTCGGGGTCGAGCCGGAAGGCGCCGGCATCCTGGAACAGGGCTTCGGCTGGCGGAACAGCTGGGAGAGCGGCAAGGGCGCCCACGCCATCACCTCGGGCCTTGAGGGGCCGTGGACGGCCAATCCGACGACCTGGGACAACGGCTATTTCGACCTGCTGTTCAAGTACGAGTGGGAGCTGACCAAGAGCCCGGCCGGCGCCCATCAGTGGACGCCGAAACATATCGATGACGCCGATCTGGCCCCTGACGCGCACTCGGACGGGCGGGTCAAGCCGATGATGCTGACGACCGATCTGGCCCTGATCAGGGACCCGATCTATGCGCCGATCTCCAAGCGGTTCCACGAGAACCCGGCCCTGCTGACCGAGGCCTTCGCGCGCGCCTGGTTCAAGCTGACCCACCGCGACATGGGGCCCAAGGAACGCTACCTCGGCCCGCTGGTGCCGCAGGAAGAGCTGCTCTGGCAGGACCCGATCCCGGCGGTCGATCATCCCCTGATCGATGCGACGGACGCCGGCGTCCTGAAGGACAGGATCCTGTCGTCGGGCCTCAGCGTCACCGAACTGGTGGCCACGGCCTGGGCGTCGGCCTCGACCTTCCGGGGATCGGACAAGCGCGGCGGCGCCAACGGCGCGCGCATCCGGCTGGAGCCGCAACGCAACTGGTCGGTCAATCAGCCGGCGCAGCTGTCGAAGGTGCTGGGCGTGCTGGAAGGCATCCAGAGCGACTTCAATGCGACCGGCAAGACAGTGTCCCTGGCCGACCTGATCGTGCTGGCCGGTTCGGTCGGGGTTCAGCAGGCGGCGCAGGCGGCGGGCCATGACGTCGAGGTCCCGTTCATTCCGGGCCGGGCGGACGCCTCGCAGGCCCAGACCGACCTCGAGTCCTTCGCTGTGCTGGAGCCCGAGGCCGACGCGTTCCGCAACTATCAGCGGGGCCAGTTCACCCTGACGGCCGAGGAGATGATGATCGACCGGGCCCAGTTGCTGACCCTGACGGCGCCGGAGATGACGGTCCTGTGGGGCGGGCTGCGCGCGCTGAACGCCAACACTGACGGCGTCCGGCATGGGGTCTTCACCCACCGCCCCGGCCAGCTGACCAACGACGTCTTCGTCAACCTGCTCGACATGGGCACGGTCTGGACCGCGACCTCCGACGAGGAGGTCCAGTTCGAGGGCCGGGACCGGGCGACCGGCGACCTGAAGTGGACGGCGACGCGGGTCGACCTGGTGTTCGGCTCCAACTCGCAGCTGCGGGCCCTGGCCGAGGTCTATGGCCAGTCGGACAACGCCGGGAAGTTCGTCACGGACTTCGTGGCGGCCTGGACCAAGGTGATGAACGCGGACCGGTTCGACCTGGTCTGAGGTCGGCGTGGGATGACCGGGCGCGGCTGGACACGGCCGCGCCCGGTTTCAATTCCTGACCCGCTCAGCGCGCGCCGGTGAGGTCCGACCACCGCCACTGGCTCTGCCCGAGGGCGAGGCGCGGGCTGTCGGCGCCGTCGGCGAGGGTCAGCAGGACGAGCCCGCGCATCGACTGGCTGCGGCACTCGCGCGGGGCGAAGGCGATGGCGACCGCGATGGCCTGACGCAGCCCTGCGAGGCCGCGGCCTTCCTCGCCCGGGTTCATGACCCAGTCGCCGTCCCAGACCAGCAGGGCGCGGCGGGAGGCCGGCAAGGCGCGGTGGGCGCGCGTGGCGGCGGCGACCACGCCGGGGTTGTCGCGGAGCGCATCCTGCACCCGCCGGATCATGTCGCAGCGGCCGGCGCCCGAGCCCGTGCCACCCCCGCCGCCCGGCGTTCCGGTCCCGTCCGCGCCAGAGCCCGAACCGGCGGTGGCCGCGCCGGCGAGCTGGGCCTGGGTCAGGCCGGCGGGGGGAGGCGCGGGCGCCGGCCCCGGCGGGGCGGCGGCGACGGGCAGGGGCTCGACCTCGGGCGGAGCGGGGCGAGGGGGGCGGGGCGCAGCGGGCGGACGGGGTCTCGGCGTGGGCGGCGCGAGAGTGGCGGGAGCGGGCGGTTCGGCGGCCTGCGAGGGCTCGGCGGGACCCGGCGGCGGGTCAGGTTCGGCGACCGGGAGGGGCGGCGGGGGCGGGGTCAGGGAGACGATCACCGGCTCCGGCGGGGACTGAATCGAAAAAATCGTCGGCTCGGGTGCGACCGTCAGGAAGGCCGCGAGCAGGCCGATGTGGAGGGCCGCGCTGACCGCCACGCCCGGCAGCCAGGCCCGCCGGCGACGCCGCATGGCGGCGGTTTGCGAGGGCGGTATTCGCGTTTGGCTCTCGGCGGTTGGAGGCAAAAATCAGGCCTGCGGAAGCGACGCGGGGGCGTCGGACTGGCCCCCAGAGACCACCCGCCCGCGTCAGGAACGTGGCCGCCGAACGGCCCCGCTCCGCCCCAATCCTTACGGCCAAGCTGCCGGAATCATGCCGCACCCCGGTCATGCCAAGGCCTTCCGTCGCCGCCCTCATTACATCCGCGCAACGTTCGGAAGTGGCGCGCCGGCCCCTCAGGAGATCGCCTTGATCCAGTCCCCCCTCGCTTCGATGACCCTTTCCTTCCCCCGCGCCAACCTGCGCCCCGTTCTCATGACCGGCGTCGTGCTGACGCTCGGCCTGCTCGCCTCGGGCTGCGCGACGCGCAACTTCGTGCGGGACGAGGTCGCCGTGGTCGACCAGAGGGTCAACGCCACCGACGCCCGTCTGGGGACCGTCGAGGGCACCGCCAACGACGCCCTGCAGCGCGCCACGGCGGCCCAGCAGCTGGCCGAGGGCAAGTTCATGTACGAGGTCGTCCTGTCGGATGACTCCGTCAAATTCCCGTCCGACCGCGACGCCCTGTCGCCCGAGGCCGAGGCCCGTCTGACCGAGCTGGCGAACCGGCTGAAGGCCGAGAACGTCAACGTCTACCTCGAGATCCAGGGCCATACCGACGCCGCCGGGCCCGAGGCCTATAACGACGCCCTGGGCGCCGCCCGGGCCGAGGCCGTGCGTCGCTCGCTGAGCCGCCAGGGCATCGCCCTGAACCGCATGGCCACCATCTCCTACGGCGAAGAGGCGCCCGTCGCCGACAACACCACCCCCGAAGGCCGCGCCCAGAACCGGCGCGTGGCCATCGTGGTCCTGAGCTAGGCCTTACCGGCGCGGAAGGCGGCGACGGCGTCGACGGCGCTGCGGACCGAGGTCTCGATCCCGGCCCAGTCGCCCGCCTTCACCGCCGCGTCAGTGACGAGCTTGGAGCCCATGCCCGCCGCCACGATCCCGGCGCCGAACCATTTCGCGATGGAGGCGGCGTCGGGGTCGACGCCGCCGGTCGGCATGATCTTCGTCCAGGGCATGGGCCCCAGAACCGCCTTGACGAAGTCCGGCCCGCCGACCGAGGCGCCCGGAAACAGCTTGATGATGTCGCAGCCGAGGGCATGGGCCTCGGTGATGTCGCGCACCGAGCCGCAGCCGGGGAAATAGGCGACCATGCGGCGGTTGCAGACGGTCGCCACCTCGGGCACCAGGGCCGGCGAGACCACGAACCGCGCGGCCCGGTTCAGATACATCGCCGCCGTCCCCGCATCGAGCACCGAGCCGATGCCCAGGATGATGTCCGGATCCGTGCGACCCAGTTCCTTTGCGATCTCGGCGAACAGGTCGACGGCGAAGTCGCCCCGGTTGGTGAACTCGATCACCGGCGCCCCGCCGCGCGCACAGGCCCGGATCACATTCATCGCGACCTCGGGATCGGGATTGTAGAAGACCGGGCAGACGCCCTGGGCTTCGAGGGCTTTCAGCACGGAAACGCGGTCGATCGGCATGGTGGGGCTCCGGGGTCTGGCTTGGGGATCGCGGATCGATGGGCGGTCCGTCAAGCCACTTCGGGTTTCAGAGGTCGGCGTCCTCCGGGCGCGACTCCAGAATAGACTCGACAGACTCGACAGAGTCGCGCGCCGCTTCGACCAGGGCTTCCGCCTCGTCCTCGGCGTCGTGGCGGGCGTCGCGTTCCGCCTCCCACTCCGCACGGCGCTGACGCAGGTCCTCCGTCTCGATCCAGCGGCGCAACTCCTCGTCATCCTCCTGAACCAGTTGATGGACCCGGTGCCAGCGCAGGGCCCCGACCGCATCGCCGCGCAGGATCGCCCGCGCCATCCGCGACGAGGCGACATGGGGCAGGTCGCCGAAGTCGATCATGTTCATGTCGCCGCCGATCCTGTCTTCGAGCTCCATCCCCTCGTCCCAGGGATCCAGCTGGTGCGGCGGCCGCCACGGCTGATCCGCCCGCCGCCATCCATTGCGCGCCGCCCGCGCCCGCAACGCCGCCAGCGTGACCCCGTGCCGCCGGCAACAGTCCGGCCCCGACATCCCCGCCAGATAGTCGTCCCGAACCGCGTCCCAGACATCGGGCGGCGCCGCGCGCAGGGGATGGGGGTGTTCGTCCTCGGTCATGGTTTTGGCTCCCGTTTGAAGGGGGAACAGTGTGAGGGCGTTTTGAGGTGTGCTGGATAGAATGGCTCTAAATAGAGCCGGGCGTTGAATTCGTTCGCGGATTCGGACGATGTGTTGATGGGTATGGACGTATTTCCCTTCTCCCCTTATTCGAGAAGGAGGCATGAAACGGTTCGGCCTTGGCGGGCGACCGACCGTCTTCGGTTGCGGTGATCAGACAGACTTGCCTAAGGCGAGATCGCGCCCATAATGACCTCATGACGCTGAACACGAAACAGTCGGTGGATACGGGGCGCAGGCTTCTGAAGACCTATGGCTCGTGGGAAAAGGTCCGTGAGGCCAGCCAGCCCGGCAAGCATGGCGTCCTTTTGGTCAAGCCCCGTGATCTTGGCCGGTTGCACGAGAAGGCCGCCGCGCTGAAGGCCAAGTGACGCCGAGCTTCGGCTTCGTTGTTTCGATTCTGCTTCTTGCGCCCGGATTCGCGGCCTTCGCCGGCTACTATTTTGGGGCGTTGAGAGGCCCAGTCCGGCAGGCCCCCGCGCCGCCCAACTCCTTCCTCGCCCTGGCCGCCATCACCTTCGGCGCCCTCATCACCCATGCGATCGCCGCGATCCTGCTGGCGGGGAACGCGGCGTGGTGCGGCGTCGGGCCCTGCGCCTCGGTGCCGTGGGAGCCGAACCTGTACCTGGAGTTGCTGCGCTTCCGCAGTCCGTCCAGCGTGCCGGGGCAGGGCACGGCCGCCGCCTTGCTGGTCTCGCTGGCCGTGGTCGCCGGGTTCGGGTTCGGCATCGGCTGGCTGGCGGCTTGGCGGGCGCAGAAAGCATCCCGACTGCGGTCCCTGATCTATGGCTGGACGGCGGAGCTGGCCTTCTCCGACGCCTTGGTGGTCAGCGCCTTCGTGGTCTCAGACCTTGGTTCTGACGGCAGCTATCTGGGCTATGAGGGCATCGTCCAAGACCTGAAGATCGGCGCGGACGGGGAGATCAAGACCATCTCCCTGTCGGACTGCGACCGCTTCGTGCTGACGGTAAAGCCTGAGGGGCTGGAGCGGGTGGCGGTGAACCGGTCGATGATCCCGTTTGTGATGCTTGAGGCGGCCAACATCAAGAACATCGCCCTGAACCCCTATTTCGATGTGGAGGCGCTGCTGGAAGGGGACGACGAGCTCTCACCCGAGGAGGAGGCGGCGCTGCTTGAGGCGGAGACGGCGTTCCCGGATGAGGAGAAGGGCTGATCGGGCGTCCCGGCTCCCAGCCGAAGTGCGGCTTCCCGGCTATGCTGAGACCGGCGAGGAGGACGAGCTGTGCAGTTGTGTCCGAGGAGCCACGATGGTGGTGCCGCAGCAGAACGCGCTATTCCCTTCTTCGCGAATGAGGGTAGGAAAAACCACTTGCAGAAACTTCCATAAGAACATAACGAGAACATGACGATTGGGAGCCGGTGATGGAAGGTGTTGGTCCTCCATATTCCGCGAAGGCTTTCGCGAACATGATCCTGACTTGGGCTGATGACCTTGGCGTTCCAGTCACTCCGCTCAAATTGCAGAAGATGCTGTTCTTCGTCCATGCAGACTATCTCTGCAGATTTGGGCAGCCTCTAATAAATGAAGAATTTGAAGCTTGGAATTACGGACCAGTCGTTCCTAGCGTCTATTCTCAGTTCAAAGAATTTAGTCGGCAACCGATTACCAAAAGAGCGGTCACGTTCAATCCGATCACCCGAAGTTCGTCGGTACAGGTGGCGGAGTTGGATCCGGCCTTGAAAGATCAGGTTAGGGCGATCTTTGACATGTACATTGATGTGGATGCCGGGCTCTTGTCCGGCATCTCGCATAGGCCCGGCGGGCCTTGGAGTCGGGCCTTCGAGCAGTTCGAAGCCCATCGCAATATCAACCGAGTGATATCCAACGAGTTGATCAGGACCACCCACAATTCGGCGTCATCATAGACTCGACAGATCGACACCGGCCGTTCACGATATGTGCTTCTGGTGTGAATCGGCTGTCAGGTTTCAATGCCACGTTCAAGCTCTCCCCAAGCGCTCTCAATCGTGTCGGTGACCCACCCTGAAAGTGTGGACCTGACCACCCAAGAAATTCTGAAGTTCGATGATCGAACTTTCGGCTTTAGCCACGATCGAACTTGGAATGCGATGCCGCATAGCCTGACTGGCAAGTTCCAGGCTGATGCCGTCGTTAGGCAGTTCGGGTCGCGAACCCACCCACGGATCGCTGAAGCGATTGGCGGTCTCTGTGACTTGGGCGCGAAGTCCCCGAAAGACACCTATCGGTTTAGGGACTTCAAAGATGCCGGACTGAACGAGGTTCAAGGTCTGCGGTATGGTCCTGATGTAACGATATTGGCGAGAGCATCGTGCTGGTATGTGGAGGATGGCATTATCCGCATCCCCATCCTCCAGCCGCGTGTCGAAGCGCTCATTCCGCACAAACTAAGCATCTACTTGGCGTTGGCTCGCAAAGCTTACTGCCGGGGAGAGTGGCAAGACGCGCAGATTGAAATCATTGATTTGTCCGAGAAGGATCAAGAGGGCACGGTTGTCGCGCGGGTTCTTACCTCTGACATGATCGCTCCGGTGACTGACGATCAAGTCAGCGATTTTCTTGACGTTTATATTGAGGCACGGCGTGTCGCAGAGAAAACGAGAGCCGAGCGGGGGCCGAAGAAGAAGCCGGATAGAGGCCCGAAGCCCGGAGACACCTTCGATATGTTCGAGGGCGGACCGGGCTAAGCCCTCACACCTTCACCTCCACCACACTCCCCCCCGCCCGGAACTTCGCCGACATCTCCGCCATCCCGGCCTCCGCATCCGTCAGCGATCCCCCCGCATCATTCTGCGCCGCCGCATCCCTCCGGATGTCCTGGCTGATCTTCATGGAGCAGAATTTCGGGCCGCACATGGAGCAGAAGTGGGCGGTCTTGTGGGCCTCCTTTGGGAGGGTCTCGTCGTGGTATTTGCGGGCCGTCTCGGGATCGAGGCCGAGGTTGAACTGGTCCTCCCAGCGGAACTCGAACCTCGCGCGCGACAGGGCATCGTCGTGCAGGCGGGCGGCCGGGTGGCCCTTGGCCAGGTCGGCAGCGTGGGCGGCGATCTTGTAGGTGATGACGCCGTCCTTGACGTCCTGACGGTCGGGCAGGCCCAGATGCTCCTTGGGCGTGACGTAGCAGAGCATGGCCGTGCCGAACCAGCCGATCATGGCCGCCCCGATGGCGCTGGTGATGTGGTCGTAGCCCGGCGCGATGTCGGTCGTCAGCGGCCCGAGCGTGTAGAAGGGCGCCTCGTGGCAGTGCTTGAGCTGCTCATCCATGTTGGCCTTGATCTTGTGCATCGGCACGTGGCCGGGGCCCTCGATCATGACCTGGCAGCCTTTCGCCCAGGCGATCTTCGTCAGCTCGCCCAGGGTACGCAGCTCGGCGAACTAGGCCTCGTCATTGGCGTCGGCGATGGAGCCGGGGCGCAGGCCGTCGCCGAGGCTGAAGCTGACGTCGTAGGCCCGCATGATGTCGCAGATCTCCTCGAAATGTTCGTAGAGGAAGCTCTCGCGGTGATGGCTGAGGCACCA
>NZ_JANODA010000006.1:0-111899 GCF_031412435.1 Brevundimonas sp. | reverse complement strand
GCCGCCAGCTGACGCTGAGCGGCGGGGGCTTTGTCCAGCTTGCGCCGCGCGGCCTCGGCGGCCAGCAGCTTCTGGTCGATCACCTCATCGGTCATCTGGCGGAACATGTCTGACGAGGTGTCCAGCGGCTCACCCTCGCCGATCAACCCCTGGGCCACCGCCTCGCGCTTGACGTCGGAGACCCAGACCGTAGCGCCGTCCACCTTGGCCACCGCCTGATCGCCCCGCTCCGGCGCCCCCTCGCCGCCGCCGCCCCGGTCGCAGGCGACCAGGGCCAGGGCGATCGCCAGGATGGCGCCGAAATTACGAGCGAGATGCGCGGCCGCCATACGATGATCTCCGGATGCGCCCGCAGGCGGGCCTCCCTAGCCATTTCCATCCCGCGATGCAAAGGTTGCCGCCGACGGGTTTCGGGGCTTTAAGCAGCCCCTGAACGCACATCCCGGGAGGATCTATTCAAATGCGCGAAGCTGTTATCGTTTCCTACGCCCGCACGGGCCTGGCCAAGTCCGGTCGCGGGGGTTTCAACATCACGCCGCCGATGTCGATGGCCGCGCACGCCATCAAGCACGCGGTTGAGCGCTCCGGCGTCGAAGCCGACTTCGTCGAAGACTGCTACATGGGCAACAACAGTCACGGCGCCGCCAATATCGGTCGTCAGGCCGCCCTGCTGGCCGGCATGCCGGTGACCACCGCCGGCGTCACAGTCAACCGCTTCTGCTCGTCGGGCCTGCAAACCATCGCCATGGCCGCCAACCATATCCGCGGCGACGGCGCCGACTGCGTCGTGGCCGGCGGCGTCGAGAGCATCTCGATCCCCGGTGGCGGCATGCCCCGCGAAGCCATCGATCCCGACCTGATGAAGATCGCGCCGGACATCTTCATGGCGATGATCGACACCGCCGATGTGGTCGCCAAGCGTTACGGCCTCAGCCGCGAATACCAGGACGCGTTCTCGCTGGAGAGCCAGCGGCGCATGGCCGCCGCCCAGCAGGCGAACAAGTTCAAGGACGAGATCGTCCCGATGAAGACCAAGATGAAGGTGGTCAACAAGGAGACAAAGGAAGAGTCTATCGTCGACTACGTGGTGGACAAGGACGAGTGCAATCGCCCCGACACCACGATGGAGGGTCTCTCCAAGCTGGCCCCGGTCAAGGGCGAAGGCAACTTCGTCACCGCCGGCAACGCCAGCCAGCTGTCCGACGGCGCCGCCATGGTGGTGCTGATGGAAGCCAAGGAGGCCGAGCGTCGCGGTCTGGAGCCTATGGGTCGCTTCGTGTCGTGGGCCGTGGCCGGCTGCGAGCCTGACGAAATGGGCATCGGCCCGGTGTTCGCGATCCCCAAGTTGCTGGCGCGCCAGGGCTTGAAGGTCGACGACATCGACCTGTGGGAACTGAACGAGGCCTTCGCCAGCCAGTGCCTCTACAGCCGCGACAAGATGGGCATCGACCCGGAGAAATATAACGTCAACGGCGGCTCCATCTCCATCGGCCACCCCTTCGGCATGACCGGCGCGCGCCTGACCGGCCACATCCTGCAGGAAGGCCGTCGCCGCAAAGCCAAGTGGGGCGTGGTCACCATGTGCATCGGCGGCGGCCAAGGCGGCGCCGGCCTGTTCGAGATCTCCTAGGCAACCCTTCCTCTCTCGCCTGCGGCGGGAGAGGGGGACCACCCGCCGAAGAGCGGGTGGTGGCGAGGGCGAGCCACAGGCGCCGAGCCTGCGGCAGCCCTTTTCTGATTCAGAGCTTGAGGCTTTCCCTCTCCACCACGCCCTCTACGGGGCGCGGTCCCCCTCTCCCGCTGCGCGGGAAAGGAAGGGTTTCACCGCCTCAAACGTCCAGCCACGGTCGGAACTCCTCACCCCGCGTGACCGGTCGTAGTTTCCCACCACCGACACGCCTTCAAACCCCGCCGTCTCCAGCGCCATGCGGAATTCGTCCAAGCCCCAATAGCGTTGCGCCATCACGTCGATCTGGGATTCCACCAGCTGATGATCGCGCCAGCGTTCGTAGCGGTAGATGGTCTCGGCCCGCTGGCGGAACCAGTCGGTCACGTTCCGCACGCCCTCGCATGTCAGCAGGTCGCCACCGGGCGCCGTCCAGCGGCGGCGATCCTGCGTCCCGGACGCCAGATACGCGAGGCCCTGCATATCCAGCACCAGCACCCCGCCGGGCTCCAAAGCCGCATGGAACCGGCGCAGCACCGCCATCGCCGCCGCAAAGTCGTCGATCAGGGTGAACGAGCCCACCGGGACCAGGATCGCCCCGAACCGGCGATCATAGGCAAAGTCGGCATACCCCTGCCGGCTGAGGTCCGGCGAGAACCCCGCCTCGGCGCAACGGTCCCGGCACCGGTCCAGCATCTCGCCGCTGGGATCGAAGCCCGTGATATCAAGGCCGGCCTGCAGGAACGGGATCATGGTGCGTCCCGACCCACAGGCCGGCTCCAGGATCGGCCGGTCAAACCCCTGAAATCGCTCCAGGTGGAACGCGGTGTCGGCCAGGGCAAAATAGGGTTTGTCGATGTCATAGATTTCGGCCGCGATGGACCCATAGCGGTTTGTGGTCATGCCAGAAGTCATGAAGGTCTTTCAAAACAGAGAGATCATGCGCGCCGAGACTCTGTGGTCCCTGCGCGGCGCAAATGGCCGGCGGTGTCCGCGGCGCTTATGTGCGATCAAGCCTTCATAGTGACGCTGAGCGTATAGCGGCAGGGTGACAGGTCAACCCCAAACAACAGGCCGCCCGCGTTGACTTGGGCGGGGTCGCTGCTTAAGTCTGCCCCGCCCCTGAATGAGCGCTTTTTCCCGGCGGCGAGGGGCTTTCTCGCCGCGCGCGGCTCGTACGATCGGACTATCCCTTGAGCATGTTCCAACGCTTTTTCGGTTCCTCCAACGACCGCAAGGTCAAGGGGATGGCCGCCCGCGCCCTCAAGATCACCGCGCTGGAGCCCGCCACCCAGGCGCTCACCGACGATCAGCTGCGCGCCAAAACCGTGGAATTCCGCGAGCGGCTGGCCAAGGGCGAAACCCTGGACGGCCTTTTGGAAGACGCCTTCGCCGTGGTGCGAGAGGCCGCCCGGCGTGTGCTCGGCCAGCGTCACTACGACGTCCAGCTGGTCGGCGGCATGATCCTGCACAAAGGCGGCATCGCCGAAATGCGCACCGGCGAGGGCAAGACCCTGGTCGCCACCTGCCCGGTCTATCTGAACGCCCTGGCCGGCAAGGGCGTCCACGTCATCACCGTCAACGACTATCTGGCCCAGCGCGACAGCGAATGGATGGGCCAGGTCTACCGCTTCCTGGGCCTGAGCGTCGGCGTCATCGTCCACGGCCTCAGCCAGGGCCAGCGCCAGGCCGCCTACGGCTCCGACATCACCTACGGCACCAACAACGAGTTCGGCTTCGACTACCTGCGCGACAACCTGGTCTATGACGCTTCGGAGATGGTCCAGCGTGGCCACAACTTCGCGATTGTCGACGAGGTGGATTCGATCCTGATCGACGAGGCGCGCACGCCGCTGATCATTTCCGGCCCCACGGAAGACCGCTCCGACGTCTACCGCACCATCGACCTGGTGGTGAAGGAGATGATCCTCGACACCACCACCTACGAGTACGACGAGAAGCAGCGGCAGGTGATGCTGACCGAGGACGGCTCCGAAAAGGTCGAGGAGATGGTCGCGGCGTCCGGCCACCTGGCCGAGGATAGCGCCGGTCTGTACGATCCGGCCAATATTTCCGTCGTTCACCACATCAACCAGGCCCTGCGCGCCAACGTCATCTACGTGCGCGACAAGGACTACATCGTCCGCGCCGGCGAGGTGATCCTGATCGATGAGTTCACCGGCCGCATGATGACCGGACGCCGCCTGTCCGAAGGCCTCCACCAGGCCATCGAGGCCAAGGAGGACGTCAAGATCATGCCCGAGAACCAGACCCTGGCCTCGGTGACGATCCAGAACTATTTCCGCCTCTACGAGAAGCTGTCGGGCATGACCGGCACGGCCGCGACCGAGGCCCAGGAATTCCTCGACATCTACAAGATGGACGTCCTGGAGGTCCCGACCAACCGCCCGGTCCAGCGCATCGATTACGACGACG
This sequence comes from Brevundimonas sp., assembly GCF_031412435.1. Classification (GTDB taxonomy): domain Bacteria; phylum Pseudomonadota; class Alphaproteobacteria; order Caulobacterales; family Caulobacteraceae; genus Brevundimonas. Next base: position 107,797 of record NZ_JANODA010000006.1, on the reverse strand, counting down.
AGGTCTACCGGACCTATGCCGAGAAGAACCTGGCGATCGCCAAACAGATCGCCGACTGCCGCGAGCGCGGCCAGCCGATCCTGGTCGGCACGGTCTCGATCGAGAAGTCCGAACAGCTGTCGGCCCTGCTCGACAAGTATGAGCACAAGGTCGAGGTGTCGCGCACGCTGAAGAAGGAATTCGTAGGCAAGGACAAGGAGGCCGCAAAAGTCGGGGACGCCGCCTGGGACATCGTCTGGGAGACGAAGTTCAAGGGCATCCCTCACGCCGTCCTGAACGCGCGCCAGCACGAGCAGGAGGCTTTCATCGTCGCCGACGCCGGCCTGCCGGGCGCTGTGACCATCGCCACCAACATGGCCGGCCGCGGCACCGACATCCAGCTGGGCGGCAACCTCGAGATGCGTCTCGAGAAATACCGCCTCGACCAGCGCAATCTGGCCATCGAGGTCACGCCCGAGATGCTGGCGGCCGAGGAGGCCCGGCTCAAGGCCGACATCGCCGTGCAGAAGAAGATCGCGCTCGACGCCGGCGGCCTGTTCGTCCTCGGCACCGAACGTCACGAAAGCCGCCGTATCGACAATCAGCTGCGCGGCCGGACCGGCCGTCAGGGCGACCCCGGCACCTCGAAATTCTACCTGTCCTGCGAAGACGACCTGCTGCGCATCTTCGCCGGCGACCGTCTGGACTCGATCATGCGCAGCTTCGGCGTGGCCGAGGGCGAGGCCATCTCCCACCCCTGGCTGAACCGTGCCGTCGAGACCGCCCAGAAGCGCGTCGAGACCCGGAACTACGACATCCGCAAGAACCTGCTGAAGTACGACGACGTCGTGAACGACCAGCGCAAGGCCGTGTTCGAACAGCGCCAGGAGTTCATGGACTCCGAGGACCTGTCGGAACTGGTCGGCGAGTTCCGCCGCGACGTGGTCACCGACCTGGTCGACCGCTTCATGCCGCCCAAGGCCTATGCCGAACAGTGGGACATCGACGGCCTCGACGAGAAGGTGAAGTCGACCCTCGGCCTCGACCTGCCCCTGCACGACTGGGCCGCCGAGGAAGGCGTGTCGAACGAGGAGGTCGAGGAGCGTATCCAGGCCGCCGCCGAAGCGCGCGCCGCCGACCGTCTGGCGCAACTGGGCGAGACCCAGACCCGGGGATTGGAAAAGCAGTTCCTGATGCAGATGATCGACATGCAGTGGCGCGAGCACCTGGTGCATCTGGACCACCTGCGCGGCGTCATCGGCCTGCGCGGCTATGGCCAGCGCGATCCGCTGAACGAATACAAGACCGAGGCCTTCTCCCTGTTCGAGACCCTGCTGCACGAGCTGCGTCACAATGTGACGCGCTGGCTGATGACGGTGGAGTTCCGCTTCGAGGCTCCGCCGCCGATGGAAATGCCCGAGTTCCAGGAAATCCACCTGAACCCCGGCACCGGCGTCAACGAGATGGCCGATCCCCTGGCCCAGAACCCCGAAGGCCAGCTGACCGGCGACGCCCGGTCGCGCCTGCCCGTCGAACTGCTGCCGGCCGGCTGGGAGCGTACGCCCCGCAACGCCGACTGCCCCTGCCATTCAGGCCGCAAGTTCAAGCACTGCCACGGGGCGCTGGTCTAGGGGCCTGAGCGCGCCGGGCCAGGGCTTACCGCTCGGCGCGCGGCCGGCTTCCTGAACCGGTCAATACGGGTGCCGCCCGGGCGGGCTTGCGACCGGCGTGGCCGACACGACTGACGATCCGGAGAAACTTCGGGCATTCCATCAGGCTGGGAGCCGGGCAGGCGCTGGCGTGCAGCAGGCCATCGCGCATCCGCGAGAGGGCCTCGATGCGGCGGTTGAGCTCAACGGCCCTGGCCCTGAGCTGCGTCTTGTCAATCGCGACGAAGGGTGCGCCAGGCGCCTGCGCCGCAAGCAGGACTCCGAGTTCGTCGAGCGAGAATCCTGCAGCCTGACCCAAGGCGATCAGGGACAGCCGTTGCCGTACCCCGGGGTCGAACAGGCGCTTCAGCCCCCGGCGGCCGCTGGAGGCGATCAGCCCCTTCTCTTCGTAGTAGCGGAGCGTCGACGCCCGCAAACCGGTCTGTCGCGCCAGTTCGGCGATGTCGATGTCGATCACTCTTGACCTCAAGTCGGCTTGAAGCTGCAGACTGTGCGAACCGGTCCGTCCCGGCAATCCTTGAAGAGCCCCAAAATGACCGATCACCCCGCCCCGCCCCTCGATCATGCCTTCTGGGCGCAGAAGGGCGGTGACGCCTGGCTTCAGCTTCAGGGCCTGATGGAACGGCTCTATCTGCCTATCTCCGACGCCATCCTCGACAGGCTGGATCCGCCTGCCGGGGCCCGAATCCTGGATGTCGGTTGTGGCGGCGGGGCGACCACTCTGGCCCTCGCCCGACGCCTCGGACCGGACGGCCAGGCCGTCGGCGTCGACATATCGCAATCCCTTCTGGACTCGGCGCGTCGCCAGGCCTCAGCCGCCGGCGTCGACAACGTCGAGTTTGTCCAGGCCGATGCCCAGCAGCACGATTTCCATCGGAACAGCTTCGACGCGATCATCTCCCGCTTCGGTGTCATGTTCTTTTCCGATCCCGACGCCGCCTTCGCCAACCTCCGGCGGGCGACCAGGTATGGAGGCATACTGGTCATGGTCTGCTGGCGCAGGGCGGAGGACAATCCCCTCGCGCTGCTTCCGGCGGACGCCGCTGCGCCGCTGTTGTCCGAGCCGCCGCAGGTCACGACCGAGGGGCCGGGTCGGTTCGCCTTCCGGGACCCCGACCATGTGCGCGGCATCCTGACCCGATCCGGCTGGCGCGATATCGACATCACGCCACTGGACGTTTCGACTCCTCTCGATTTCGACGAGGCCATGGCCCTGAGCACCCGGCTCGGCGTGCTGGCGACGGTGCTTCCCGGTCTCGACGACCGGCTGAGGGCGCAGATCTGCGAGGCGGTCGCGGCGCGACTGAGTGATCATGTTCAGGACGGTGTCATCCCGATGTCGGCGGCCTGCTGGATGATCGTCGCGCAGGCTTGAAGGGATCGCTCAGGGCTGGCCGGGGCCGAACGGCCATGCGAAACCGCCGCCCATGACCTACAAACATCTCTTCTCCCGCGCCCTCGGCCTCGACCCGGAGCGGTTGCATTTCGCAGCGCACAGCCATCACCTGTGGCCGGACGCCTCGTTCGACGGGCAGGTGCGGGCCTGGGTCGAGGCGAACCATTTCGCCGACCGGAAATGGGATCTGGTCTTCGGCGAGGTCGTGCCGGAGGCGCAGAAATATATCGCGAAAGAGCTGGGCCTGCCGGATCCGGAGACGGTGGTCTTCGCGCCCAACACCCACGACTTCCTGATCCGCATCTTCTCGGGTTGGGAATCCAGGCCCGTCCGTATCCTGACCACCGACGGGGAGTTCCACGCCTTCCGCCGCCAGGCCGAGCGCTGGGAAGAGGCGGGCGAAGCCGTCGTCACGCGCGTGCCGCTGGAGCCGTTCGAGACCTTCGACGCGCGCTTCACGGCGGCTGCCCAGGCGGGCGGTCACGACGTGATCGTGGTCAGCCAGGTCTTCTTCAAGACGGGTCAGGCGATCGGCTGTATCGACGATCTGGCGGCGATGGCGAAGCCCGAGGGGCCTTGGGTGATCGTCGACGGCTATCACGGCTTCATGGCCACCCCGACCGATCTGTCGGCGGTCGCTGACAGGATCTTCTACGTCTCCGGCGGCTACAAATACGCCATGACAGGCGAGGGGGCGGGGTTGCTTCACGCGCCCCATGGCTTCTGCGAACGGCCGGTCGTGACCGGCTGGTTCGCCGAGTTCGGCAATCTGATGGGTCCGCCCGAGGGCGTTCAGTACCGGGGCGACGCAGGGCGGTTCTGGGGCGCGACGTTCGATGCGACGCCGCTCTATCGGTTCAACGGCGTGCGGCGGATGCTGGACGAGCAGGGGCTGACCACGGCGGATATCTCGGCCCACGCCGACCGGCTGCAGGCGCGGTTCGCGCAGGCGTTGGCGGCCGGTGACTGCGGCGTCCTGGGCGAGGCCGAGGTGCTGAACCCTATCATGGGCGACAACCGGCCGCGCGCGCGGTTCCTGGCCCTGAAACACAAGGACGCCCAGCGCTGGCGGGCCGACCTGCTCGCCGCCAACGTCGTCACAGACGTTCGCGACGACACGATCCGCTTCGGCTTCGGCCTTTATCAGACCGACGAGGACGTCGAGCGTCTGATCGGCGTCTGCAAGCGTCTGTTCTGACCTAGAAGAAGGTCGTGTCTTCCGTCTGGCTCGGCTGAGGCGGGGCGGCCGGGGTCGTGCGCGGCGTGGTCGTCGGGCGGGCGGGCGTTGTTCCAGGCGCGGTTGCCGGCTGGGGCGTCCCCGGTTGCGCCGGGGGAATGGTCTGACCGGCCGGCGGGATCGGTCCGAGGCTCGGATACGGCAGGCTTTCGGGCGTACCGTTTCCGGGTACGGGCGTTGTCGGCGGGATGGCCGGGCCAGGCTCGGCGACACCGGACGGGGCCACGACGTCGGGCGCCGAGAAATCGTCGCGGATGAAGGCCCATGAGCGGCTGTCGGCGCAGGCGCAGGCCTTCATGAACCCGTCCCGGTCGCGCCAGATCACCAGCGGATAGCCCGTCGGAGCGCCGGCCTCGCGCAGAAGGCCGGTCAGCCGCGTGACGAACTCGCGGCTGGCCTCGACCACGGCGGAGCGGGCAAGGTTGCCATCCGACGCAGGGATGCCGGCCGCCGTCCAGTTGCGCGAGGGGGTGGCGGTCCAGCGCTCGTAGAGGCTCCAGTCGCGGCTGAGCCACAGCTCGGCGACGGTGGCGCGCTCGGCCGGGGTGGACTGGACCTGACCTTCGCGGTCGGGGCGGGCGAAGACGACGACGCGGGCCTCGACCCCGCCGGCGCGCAGCTTCTCGGCCTCCTCGCGCTCGTAGCGCTGGGTGGAGGCGCTGTCGCGATAGCCGATGATGTAGAGGGGTTCGCCCCCGCCGCCGCCCGAGACCCAGGAGGCCTCGTCCAGCAGGCGCTGGATCTCGGCCTGGTTCCGCGAGATCGTGACCGGCTGGAACCGGGCGTAGAAATTCCAGTAGGCCCAGTAGCCGGTGCCGGCCAAAGCCAGGCCGATGACCACCGCCAGGGCGGACCAGATCAGAAAGCGACGCATGCGGGGGAGCGCTCCAGCTTCAGCATATGGGCGAGTTTAACGCTTAACACCGAATTGCGTCGCCTGCTCTATTGCTCCCCCATCGGGGGAGGGGGACCGCGTCTTCGCGGTGGAGGGGCTTTCCTCGGACCCCGCGTTCGCTGTGGGCCCCCTCCGTCACGTCGCGAAGGCGCGCCGCGCCACCTCCCCCATTGGGGGAGGATCAGGTCACCCCATCGTCGGGATGACGAAGCTGGAGTCGGCGTGTTCCAGATCGCTGTCCGGCCAGCGGGCGGTGATGGTCTTGACCTTGGTCCAGAACTTCACGCCTTCCATGCCGTGCTGGTTGGTGTCGCCGAAGGCGGAGCGCTTCCAGCCGCCGAAGGTGTGATAGGCGACCGGCACCGGGATGGGCACATTGATGCCGACCATGCCGACATTGACCCGGGCGGCGAAGTCGCGGGCCGCGCGGCCGTTCTGGGTGAAGATGGCCACGCCGTTGCCGTACTGATGCTTGCTGGGCAGCGACAGGGCCTCCTCGAAGCTGGCGGCGCGGACGATCTGCAGGACGGGTCCGAAGATCTCCTCCTTGTAGGATTCCATCCCGGGCGTGACGTGATCGAACAGCGACGGGCCGATGAAATAGCCCTTCTCGTGCCCCTGCAGGCTGAAGCCGCGGCCGTCGACGACCAGTTCGGCGCCATCTTTTACGCCCTGTTCGATCCAGCCCTCGACCCGGGCCTTGTGCTGGGCGGTGACGACGGGACCATAGTGGGCGCCCGCATCGGTGGAGACGCCGACCCGCATGGTCGGGATCTCGGCGACCATCCGTTCGCGCAGTTCGTCGGCGGTCTTCTTGCCGACCGGCACCACGACCGGCAGGGCCATGCAGCGTTCGCCGGCCGAGCCGTAGGCGGCGCCCGACAGGTCCTTGATCACCTGGTCCATGTCGGCGTCAGGCAGGACGATGCCGTGGTTCTTGGCGCCGCCCATGGCCTGGACCCGCTTATGGTTGGCGGCCCCGACCTGGTAGACATAGTGGGCGATGTCGGACGAGCCGACGAAGCTGACCGCATGGACCAGCGGGTGCTCCAGGATCGAATCCACGGCCAGCTTGTCGCCGTGGACGACATTGAGGACGCCGGCGGGAGCGCCCGCCTCCATCATCAGCTCGGCCAGACGCACCGGCACCGACGGATCACGCTCCGAGGGCTTGAGGATGAAGGTGTTGCCGACCGCAATGGCCACGCCGAACATCCACATCGGGATCATGGCCGGGAAGTTGAACGGGGTGATGCCCGAGACGACGCCCAGCGGCTGGCGCATCGAATAGACGTCGATCCCGGGACCGGCGCCCCAGGTGTATTCACCCTTCAGCGCATGCGGGATGCCGCAGGCGAATTCGATGACTTCCAGACCTCGCTGGATGTCGCCCTTGCTGTCCGCGACGACCTTGCCGTGCTCGCTGGACAGCAGCTCGGCCAGCTCGGTCATATTGGCCTCGACCAGGCGCTTGAACTCGAACATGACGCGGGCGCGGCGCTGGGGGTTGGTCGAGGACCAGCCTTCGAAGGCGTTCTGGGCCGACTGGACCGCACGATCCATCTCGGCGACCGAGGCCAGCTGGACGCGGGCCTGGACCTCTCCGGTGTTCGGATTGAACACATCGGCGTACCGGCCCGAGGTCCCGGTGAAGGACGCGCCGTCGATGAAATGGTTGATGTCGCGCATGGCGGCGTTTCCCTGAAAGCAGACTGTTCTTGTTTGGCGGGCGGTTTAGCGCGGGATGGAGCCGGGCGAAACCAAATCCTCCCCCATCGGGGGAGGGGAACCGCGAAGCGGTGGAGGGGACTGGCCGCGAAAAGGGGCGTCTGGATCGCGCCCCCTCCGTCTCTACGCTCCGCCTCGAGCCCCCTCCCGCGACAGGGGAGGAATAGTCACCGCGTGCCGCCGGGGATCCATTTCACGTCGGCCGCGCCATTGGCGTTGGCGCGGCGGCCGGCAACGAAAAGATGATCCGACAGCCGGTTGAGGTAGCGGAGGGCCTCGGGGGTCACCGCCGCCCCGGTCTCGACCAGCCGGATCGCGTCGCGTTCGGCGCGGCGGGCGACCGTGCGGGCCAGATGCAGATGGGCCGACAGGGGCGAACCGCCCGGCAGGATGAAGCTGTCCAGCGACTTCAGGCTCTCGTTCATCCAGTCGATCTCGGCCTCCAGCCGGTCGATCTGGGACTGAACCATCCGCAGGGCCTCCCATGTCGGCGGCGGATCGAGCGGGGTGGCCAGGTCGGCGCCGAGGTCGAACAGCTCGTTCTGGATCCGGCCCAGCATGGCGTCGATACGGTCGTTCTGGCCCGAATGGAGGCGGGCGACGCCGATGACGGCGTTCAGTTCGTCGACCGTGCCATAGGCCTCGACGCGGGGATCGGATTTGGAGACGCGGGCGCCCGAGGCCAGCCCCGTGTCGCCGCCGTCGCCAGTGCGGGTGTAGATCCTGTTGAGGACGACCACCTCAGGCCCCGTATGTGGATTTCCACCACAGGCCGGCCATCAGCAGCACGATCGCTGTCGCCTGCAGAGCGACCCGCAGTCGCATCAGCTTGTTGGAGTTGGACCGGGCGTAGTCGCCGCCGCGATACAGCGAATAGATGCCGAAGCCGAGGGTGACGGCGACCGCGCCGATGGCGATCAGGACGAGGATGTCGAAGACGTTCATGGGACTAATCTAGGCCTCTCGAAGGGCGGGCGCCAGCGACCGTCCCTGCGGCGACTTACCGCCGTTCAGGTTCAGCTAACCCTGCCCCTCCGCGCGATCCTAACCTTTGCCGTATCATATGGCCGGGTCAGGAGCCTGAATGACCGACCGCGCCTTCCGCAATCTCGACAATCTGCGGACCTCCGCATCGACCGCGCGGGTGCTGAACCTGCTGCGGGTCAGTCACGAGCATGGCCGGACCGACGGCTGGCGCGATGCTCCCATGTTCGAGAACCCGACCCTGAACCGCTGTCTGGTGATCAAGCACCGGCTGCGTCGCAACGAGGTCGATGAGTTCCGGGTGCGTCGCTATGTGGCGACCAAGATCATCCTGCCGATCGACGGGGCCGACCTGCGCGTCGGGGGTCGGTACATCTTCGTCGATCAGGTCGGATTCGACCAGATGCTGGAGCAGGCGCTCGGCGTCGGGCCGTCGCATCCGGACCGCAGGATACTGTCGCTGATCGACGAACTGCCCAGCCTGGACCCCTTCCTTCTGCGCGAGCAACTGCGGCGCAACGGCCATGCGCCGGACCCCTGCTATTTCAACGTCTCCGAAGCCGACCTGAACCGGATGTCGGACTTCGTGGCCAATGAGATCACGCCCCTGGTCGACCTCAGCATGGGGCCGGACGCGGACCTGGCGGCCGACAATCCGGTCGCGCGTCTGACCGCCAAGATCATGTCGAACTCGGCCGGCGAGGACATGAGCGCGCTGGGCCAGACCCTGATGCTGCGGCCCGAGGAGTATGAGGAGGGCGTCTTCTGCTGGAAGGGGTTCCTCTACTACAAATGGGCGCTGCAGGCGATCACCGGAGACATCGGCTGGGTCGTCGACAGCGTCCGGCGGGTGAGGCCCCGGGGCCGGGTGGATGCCGACCAGTACGTTGCGATCGACCGGGCGAAGGAACAGGTGCGCCGCCGCATCCTGCTGACCTGCGAAGCCACCGCCGACATGCTGCGCGTCTATGACGACGCCTTCCGCGGCCTGACCCGCGAAGGCAAGCCGACGGCCTTCCGCGATTTCCTGCGCGACGCTCCGATCCTGTTCGCGCGGCTGGGCGAGCGGCTGGGCGCGATCCAGCATATCGTCAGCTTCTGGCGCTACCGGATGACAGGCGACAGGTTGGCGCCGGACGGCGAGGAACTGCTGGATCTGCTCGCCGACTTCGAGACCAGCCTGTCGGGCCGCGAACGGCCTGATGTGCTCCAGCTGGCGGCCTAGGCAAAAAGAAAAGGCGGCCCACCGATCCGGTGCGCCGCCTCTTCTGTCTGCGGACTGTCCGCTTCCTAGTAGCGGTAGGCTTCCGGCTTGAACGGGCCTTCGGTGGGCACGCCGATGTAGTCGGCCTGTTCCTTGTTGAGCACGGTCAGCTTGGCGCCCAGCTTGGCCAGGTGCAGCATGGCGACCTTCTCGTCGAGGTGTTTGGGCAGGGTGTAGACCTGGTTCTCGTAGGCCTTGATGTTGGTCCAGAGTTCGATCTGGGCCAGGGTCTGATTGGTGAAGGACGCCGACATCACGAACGAGGGGTGACCCGTCGCGTTGCCCAGGTTCACCAGACGGCCTTCCGACAGCAGGATGATCTTCTTGCCGTCCGGGAATTCCACATGGTGGACCTGCGGCTTGATCTCGTCCCACTTGAAGTTCTTCAGGCCGGCGACCTGAATCTCCGAGTCGAAGTGGCCGATGTTGCAGACGATGGCGTTGTTCTTCATCGCCCGCATGTGGTCGACGGTCAGGACGTCCAGGTTGCCCGTGGCGGTGACGAAGATGTCGGCCTCGTGGGCCACGTCCTCGACGGTGACGACCTCATAGCCTTCCATCGCGGCCTGCAGGGCGCAGATCGGATCGACTTCCGTGACCTTCACGCGAGCGCCGCCCTGGCGCAGCGAGGCGGCCGAGCCCTTGCCCACGTCGCCGTAGCCGCAGACCACGGCGACCTTGCCCGACAGCATGACGTCGGTGCCGCGACGGATCGCGTCGACCAGCGATTCACGGCAGCCGTACAGGTTGTCGAACTTGGACTTGGTGACGCTGTCGTTGACGTTGATGGCCGGGAACGGCAGGTCGCCCTTCTTGGCCATTTCGTACAGGCGGTGCACGCCCGTGGTGGTCTCTTCCGACACGCCGCCGATGGCGTCGCGGATGGCCGAATAGAAGCCGGGCTTCTCGGCGATGTAGCGCTTCATGACCTTGTAGAGGGCTTCTTCCTCTTCGTTCTGCGGGTTGGCCAGCAGGGACAGGTCCTTCTCGGCCTTCGGGCCGAGCACGCACAGCAGGGTGGCGTCGCCGCCGTCGTCGAGGATCAGGTTGGGATAGCCGCCGTCGGCCCATTCGAAGATCTTGTGGGCGTAGTCCCAGTACTCTTCCAGGGTCTCGCCCTTGGTGGCGAAGACCGGGGTGCCGTTGGCGGCGATGGCGGCCGCGGCGTGGTCCTGGGTCGAGAAGATGTTGCACGAGGCCCAGCGGACGTCGGCGCCCAGGGCTTCCAGCGTCTGGATCAGCACGGCGGTCTGGATCGTCATGTGCAGCGAGCCGGCGATGCGGGCGCCCTTGAGGATCTGCTGCTCGCCGAATTCTTCACGCAGCGCCATCAGGCCCGGCATTTCCGTTTCGGCGATGGCGATTTCCTTGTTGCCGAACGGGGCAAGCGAGATGTCGCGGACGATATAGTCGGTCATGAAGGCGGCTCCTTGAGCGCGGCAGGGTTCGAAGATTGCGCGCGCCTATAGCCCGCCAACGACCATTGGGCAAGAATCATATAAGGATGTCTTTATATGATGCCTTAATCCTCCCCCGTCGGGGGAGGGGGCCACGAAGTGATGGAGGGGGCCGACTTCAAACGCCGGCGCCCGGGGTGGGCCCCCTCCGTCACGTCGCGAAGCCGCGCCGCGCCACCTCCCCGTCGGGGGAGGAATAGTTACTGCGGCGTCTGCGACCGCACGCCCTGGGTCTCGGGCACGTAGAGGCCGGTCACGGCCCGGGTGATGAAACCGCCCGGCTGCTCGCGCGGGCCGAAGCGTTCGCAGGGATCGGGCGTGGCGATGGCGCGGACCGCGCGGTCCTTCGGCGCGAAACTGTCGCCGACCTGGTCGCCGAACAGTTCCGCGAACTGCAGGGCGTCGCCGACGCGCGACAGGGACGGCGTGTCCATGCCCACGACATTGGCCGAGCGCGCCCAGGCGAGGGCGGCGACCTGGGTTCCGCCCTCGATGACCAGCTCAGCCTCGGCGGCCAGCATGCCGGTGGTGCCCGGAGGGCGCACGCCGATGGGACCGGGAATGAAGAAGTTGGCGACGGCCGAGGCGCCCGACCCGACCGCCCCGGTGGGAACGATCCGCGTCACGGCGGTGCGCACGCGCGCGGCGTCGGTCGCGGGGGCCGGCAGAACGGTGAACCGCTCGCTGATCTCGTAGCAGACCTGACGATCCACCTCGCCCAGCACCAGGGCGACATCGACCGGGGCGATACCCTCGGCGGCCCCGGGGCTCAGGACCGACGGCTCGATGAAGACCCGCTCGACGCCCTGAGACGCCGCGTCGTCGCGACGGTCGCGGACGGAGACCCGAAGCGTGCCCTCCTTGGTTTGAAGCCCGTCATAGGTCTGCAGGAACCCCGCATTCGCTGCGGGCGCCGTCTGGCAGGCGGCGAGGGCGAGCGCGCTGACGAGCAGAACGGGGGCGGCCCGAAGAAGGCGTTGGGTCATGAGGAGTATCCGAAGGGGAAGAGGCGGCTTAACACCACAGGAGCTGAAAGGATCATCGCCATGGTGTCACAGTTTTCAGCTTCGAAGGCGCGGTCTGCCCACTTCACCGGGACAGCCTGCGTCGTTCGCGGTCTTGGCCGTCGACGCGCCTTGAAGATTGCCGTCCAGCTTGCTTCGATTTCAGCCACGATTGCAGCCTAGGCCGCCGCCTGCTCGGCCTTCCTGAGCGCGCTCGCCCGGACCTTTTCGCTCTCGGACTTCAGCTGGCCGCAGGCGGCGAGGATGTCGCGGCCGCGCGGCGTTCGGATGGGCGAGGCGTAGCCGGCCTTGTTGAGGATGGCGGCGAAGCGTTCGATCGTCTTCCAGTCTGAACACTCATAGTCCGTGCCGGGCCAGGGGTTGAACGGGATCAGGTTGACCTTGGCCGGGATGCCCTCGATCAGCTTCAACAGGGCGCGGGCCTCGTCGGGGCTGTCGTTGACGCCCTTCAGCATCACATATTCGAAGGTCACCCGGCGGGCGTTGGAGATGCCGGGATAGGCGCGGATGCCGTCCATCAGGGTTTCGAGATCGTATTTCTTGTTCAGCGGCACGAGGACGTCGCGCAGGGCGTCGTTGGTGGCGTGCAGGCTGATCGCCAGCATGGCCTGGGTCCGGGCGCCCAGGGCATCGAGCTGGGGCACCACGCCACTGGTCGAGACCGTGATCCGGCGACGCGACAGGGCGATGCCCTCGTTGTCCGAGATGATGTCGATCGCGTCGGAGACGTGGTCGAGATTGTACAGCGGCTCGCCCATGCCCATGAAGACGATGTTCGACAGGCGGCGGTCTTCCTTGGGGGACGGCCATTCGTCGAGGTCGTCGCGGGCCACCTGGACCTGGGCCACGATTTCTGCGGCGGTCAGGTTGCGGACCAGCTTCTGGGTGCCCGTGTGGCAGAAGGTGCAGTTCAGGGTGCAGCCGACCTGGGACGAGACGCACAGGGCCCCGGCGCGACCCACGTCCGGGATATAGACGGTCTCGATCTCGATGCCCGGCGCGGTGCGGATCAGCCATTTGCGCGTGCCGTCGTTCGACACCTGGCGCTCGACGATCTCGGGACGGGCCAGGGTGAAGGCGGCGGCCATGGCCTCCTGGGCGGTGCGGGCGATATTGGTCATCGCCGCGAAGTCGGTCACGCCATAGTGGTGGATCCATCCCCACACCTGCGAGGCGCGCATCTTCGCCTTCTCGGGCGGACAGATGTCGGCGTCGATCAGCGCCTGGCGCAGGCCCGCGCGCGTCAGACCGGACAGGTTGACAGGGGCCGATTTGGCCGGGGCAGAGGTGGGCGACAGGTCGAGCGTAACGCTCACGGGCGGTGATCCTGGGTGGAGGGGAACGCGCCTTATAGCACGGATCGGGATGGATTTAAGGCCAACGCCGGTCGGTCACAGGATGAACCGGCTGAGGTCCGCGTTCTTCGACAGGTCGCCGACCTTCTCGCGCACCGCGTCGCCGTCGAAGGTCAGGGTCTGGCCGTTGAGGTCCGAGGCCTTGAACGAGGTCTCCTCCAGCACCCGTTCGATCACGGTGACCAGACGCCGCGCCCCGATGTTCTCGACCGCGCCGTTGGCCGCCACCGCAGCGTCGGCAAGCGCCTCGACCGCGTCCGGGGTGAACTCCAGCGTCACGTCCTCCGTCGCCAGCAGGGCCTGGTTCTGGCGGATCAGGTTGGCCTCGGGCTCGGTCAGAATGCGCACGAAGTCGTCGCGTGTCAGGGCCTTCAGCTCGACCCGGATCGGCAGACGACCCTGGAGTTCGGGCAGCAGGTCGCTGGGCTTGGCGACGTGGAAGGCGCCCGAGGCGATGAACAGCACGTGGTCGGACTTCACCGGCCCGTATTTGGTCGAGACCGTGGTCCCCTCGATCAGGGGCAGCAGGTCGCGCTGGACGCCTTCCCGCGACACGTCGGCGCCGCCGCGGTCTTGCCGCCCGGCGACCTTGTCGATCTCGTCGATGAAGACGATGCCTTCGTTCTCGGCCAGCAGAAGGGCGTCGCGGTTCAGGCTGTCCTGATCCAGCAGCTTGTCGCTCTCTTCGGTCACCAGCGGGGCGAGGGCATCCTTGACCGTGGTGCGCACCGACTTCGTGCGACCGCCGCCGAGCTTGCCCAGCATGTCCGACAGATTGAGCAGGCCGACATTGCCGCCGCCGCCGACGTCCAGCCCCTGGATCGGGGATGAGGTGTCGGCCAGCTGGATCTCGATCTCCTTGTCGTCCATCTCGCCGGCGCGCAGCTTCTTGCGGAAACTGTCGCGGGTCGCGGGCTGGGCGCCCGGACCGACCAGGCCGTCGAGGATACGCTCCTCGGCGGCGGCTTCGGCCTTGGCGCGGACGCCGGTGCGTCGGGCATCCCTCACCATGACCAGGGCTGCCTCGACCAGGTCGCGCATGATCTGATCGACGTCGCGGCCGACGTAGCCGACTTCGGTGAATTTTGTCGCCTCGACCTTGAGGAAGGGCGAGCCGGCGAGGCGGGCGAGGCGGCGAGCGATCTCGGTCTTGCCGACGCCGGTCGGGCCGATCATCAGGATGTTCTTGGGCGTGACCTCGTCGCGCAGATCGTCGGGCACGCGCTTCCTGCGCCAGCGGTTCCGCAGGGCCACGGCGACGGCGCGCTTGGCGTCGTGCTGGCCGACGATGAAGCGGTCGAGTTCGGAGACGATTTCGCGGGGAGACAGGTCGGTCATGTTCCGCAGATAGTCGCTGTCAGCCCGCAGCGGGAGGGGGAGATGTCACAGGAGCGGCGGGCGGATCGTTGATGATCTGGGCGAAGACCAGCACCCAGCCCATCGATCGCTTCTGCCACAGGTGCACATAGTGGCCGGCGCGCGGGGCCTCGTCGCGGGTCCACAGCGCGCGGCCGTAGGTCCAGACCATGTCGCCGGCCGCCGAGGACCCGCCGCCGAACGGGGTGCTGAGCTCGAAACTGTACGGCCAGCCGTCGAGTGCGGCGGGGAAGGCGTCCGCTCCTATGGCCGGCGGCAGGGGAGCGACATAGAGGCGGCCGTCGGGCGCCAGGAGCGACAGGTGCGCCTCTTTCTGGTCGCGCAGGGCCGAGGCGGCAAGGACGGCCTCCACGGTGCGGACCTCGGACATCGCGGCGTCCGGACTGGACGATTCGAGGATGGAGGTGGGCAGGAGCAGGGGCTCGGTCTCGGGGCCGGGAACCCCGGCGGCGCTGGCGGCGACCCCGCCGTCATAGATCCACTTCCATGACCCGTCGTCCTGGCGCTGCCAGATGGTGAAGTAGTGACCGGTGCGAACGCCGCCCACCTCCACTCCGCCGGTGGTGAAGCCGAGGTCGCCGGACTTCGAGATTCCCGCCCAGTTTGGCCACCAGACCAGCGACGGCGCGGTCGGATCGAAGACGGCGGCCGGGTCGAGAATCTCGTGCGCCAGTCGTGGCGCTCCGCCCGCGATCATGACGGCGTCGGCGGTCGACCACTTCAGGAAGGCGCCGTCGACGCCCATGATCAGGCCGTCGGCCGCGAAGGCGCGCTCCGCCGCCACGATCTGCGAGGCCTCGGCGGGCTGGGCCCACGCCGGACGGGCGAAGGCCAGTAGCAGGGCGGCGAAAAGGATCAGACGAGGCATGGGGACTCCCGTCGTCAGTCATGCCGGGATCGGCATGGATGTCCCGTTAAATCGCGGAAACCCGGGCCACGCCAAGCCTGACGGTTTCTGACTGGACGTTTTTGGGGGGCCTCGCTCGACGCGAGGCCTCTCGGGGCTTCGGCCTAGAGCCGTTCCACCGTCAGGTTGCCGTTGGTGTAGACGCAGATGTCCGCGGCGATGGCCATGGCCCGGCGGGCGACCGCCTCGGCGTCCATGTCCGTGTTGTCGATCAGGGCGCGGGCGGCGGCGAGCGCGTAGTTGCCGCCGGAGCCGACGGCGGCGACGCCGTATTCCGGCTCGAGAACGTCGCCGACGCCGGTGACGGTGAAGATCGCGTCCTTGTCGGCGACCAGCAGCATGGCCTCCAGCCGGCGCAGATAGCGGTCGGTGCGCCAGTCCTTGGCCAGGTCGACGCAGGCCCGGGCCAGTTGGTCCGGATACTGTTCCAGCTTGGCCTCAAGGCGCTCGATCAGGGTGAAGGCGTCGGCCGTGGCCCCGGCGAAGCCCGCCAGAACCTTGCCGCCCGCCAGGGTGCGCACCTTGCGGGCCGCGCCCTTGACGATGGTGGCGCCCATCGAGACCTGGCCGTCGCCGGCGATGACGGTCCTGCCATCCTTGCGGACCGCCAGAATGGTGGTGCCGTGCCAGTCGGGGAAGCTGCCGGGTGTCTGGGTCATCCGGCTCAGATGGCGACCGAAATGCGGCGGGGCAAGTCGAAAGCTTTGCAAAAACAGCGTTCCATCTTAGCCATATTTTGACCGATGTAACGGGTTACAACGGCATAATCAGGACCAGAAACAGCCGTTTCCGAGGATAAGCTTTGCTTTATCGCGTGATCATTGCCGCCGAAACTGTCGGCTCGACCGGTGTGTCGACCCTGTCGCTCGCGCAGATTCTCGGCGTGTCGGAACGTAACAATCGCCGTGATCACATCACCAGCGGCCTGATGTTCCTCGATGGGTGGTGCTTGCACGGCATCGAAGGCCGTCGCACTGATGTCGACCGGCTGGTTCGTCGTATGTCGGAGGATCGCCGCCTGAAGAACCTGCGCGTCCTGATCGACAAGCCGATTGCCGAACGGTCGTTCAGCGAAACGATGACCCTTTGCGACAACCCCCGGGGCGTCCTGGCCGCCATTCACCTGTCCGACCTGGCCGAAATTACAGGCTATCAGGCCGAGCAGATCGTGGAACTGAAACAGGCGGCGTGACGTCGGAGTCAGTCGCGCCTAACTGAGGCGCATGAGTTTCTCCCCCGAAGAGGTTGAGCGCTACGCCCGGCACCTGGTGCTGTCGGAAGTCGGCGGGCCCGGACAACAGCGATTGAAGGCGGCCTCGGTGACCATCGTCGGCGCCGGCGGAGTGGGTGGCCCGGCCGCGCTCTATCTGGCCGCAGCGGGCGTCGGAACCTTGCGCATCATCGACGGCGACGCCGTCTCCCTGTCCAATCTCCAGCGGCAGATCCTGTTCGACACGGCCGACATTGATCGGCCGAAGGTCGAGGCGGCCGCCGGACGGCTGGGCGCCATCAATCCCCATGTCCGCGTCGAGGCGCTGAACCATCCCATGACGGCGGAGAACGCGGCTTCGGTCATCGTCGGGGCGGATGTGGTGTTGGACGGCACCGACGATTTCGAGACCCGGTATGCCGTCAACGCGGCCTGCGTGTCAGCCGGAGTTCCGCTGGTCTCCGGCGCGCTCGGTCGCTGGACGGGCCAGGTCGGGGTGTTCGCCGGGAAGCCCTGCTATCACTGCCTGGTGCCGGAGAGCCCGCCGGATGCCGAGACCTGCGCCCGCGTCGGCGTCGTGGGCGCCCTGGCGGGCGTGATCGGGGCCATGACGGCGCTGGAGGCGATCAAGCTGATCACTGGCGCGGGCGAACCCCTGACCGGCCGGCTGATGCTCTACGATGGTCTTGCGGCGACCAGCCGGACGGTGACGGTGATGGCCGATCCTGCCTGTCCGGTCTGCGGGAGTCGGCCGGAGTGACGAAGAAGGGGCGCACGATGGCTCGTGCGCCCCTGACCTCAGCCTCGAAAGCGCCGCGCGCCTATTCCGGACGCGTGCGCTTCTTGCGGAACGACGGGTTCAGCGTCTGCTTGCGCAGGCGGATCGACTTCGGCGTCACTTCCACCAGCTCGTCGTCGGAGATGTAGGCGATGGCCTGTTCCAGCGACATCTGGCGCGGCGGGGTCAGGCGCACGGCCTCGTCCTTGCCGGAGGCGCGGACGTTGGTCAGTTGCTTGCCCTTGATCGGGTTGACGTCCAGGTCGTCCCAGCGGGCGTTCTCGCCGATGATCATGCCCTCATAGGTCTTCTCGCCGGCGCCGACGAACATGACGCCGCGATCTTCGAGATTCCACAGGGCGAAGGCGGCGGTTTCGCCGTCCGAGTTGGAGATCAGCACGCCCTTCAGGCGGCCGGCGATGTCGCCCTTGTAGGCTTCGTAGTGGCTGAACACACGGTTCAGCACGCCCGAACCGCGCGTGTCGGTCAGGAACTCGCCCTGATAGCCGATCAGCGAGCGGGACGGGGCCTTCAGGCTGATGCGGGTCTTGCCGGCGCCCGACGGACCCATGTCGGTCATCTCGGCCTTGCGCGCCGACAGCTTCTCGATGACCACGCCCGAGAATTCGTCGTCGACGTCGATCATGACATCCTCGATCGGCTCCAGCTTCTCGCCGTTCTCGCCGGTCTGGAAAACAACGCGAGGACGCGAGATCGAGACCTCGAAGCCTTCGCGGCGCATGTTCTCGATCAGAACGCCCAGCTGCAGTTCGCCGCGGCCGGCGACCTCATAGGCGTCGCCGCCTTCGGTCGTCGTGACGCGGATGGCGACGTTGGCTTCGGCTTCCTTGAGCAGGCGATCGCGGATGACCCGCGACTGAACCGTGTCGCCTTCGCGGCCGGCCAGGGGGCTGTCGTTCACCGAGACGGTCATGGAGATGGTCGGCGGATCGATCGGCTGGGCCGGCAGGGCGTCGGTGACTTCCATGGCGCACAGGGTGTCGGCCACGGTCGCCTTGGACATGCCGGCGATAGCGACGATGTCGCCCGCTTCCGAACCCTCGTCTAGGGCGGTGCGCTTCAGGCCGCGGAAGGCCAGGACCTTGGTGATGCGGCCGCGTTCGATTTCCTTGCCTTCGCGGTCCAGGGCGTGGATCGCCATGCCGGGGATCGCCTTGCCGCTCTCGATACGGCCGGTCAGGATGCGGCCCAGGAACGGATCGGACTCGATCAGCACGTTCAGCATCTGGAACGGCTTGTCCTTGTTGTCCTGCACCTTGGGCGGCGGGACGTGATCGACGATCAGGTCGAACAGGGGAGCCAGGTTGTCGTTCGGCTGGTTCAGATCCATCGTCGCCCAGCCGTTACGGCCCGAGGCGTAGATGTGGGGGAAGTCCAGCTGCTCGTCCGTCGCGCCGATGGCGGCGAACAGGTCGAAGGTCTCGTTGTGAACGCGGTCCGGATCGGCGTGGGCGCGGTCGACCTTGTTGATGCAGAGGATGGGCCGCAGACCCATCTTCAGCGCCTTGGTCAGGACGAACTTGGTCTGGGGCATGACGCCCTCTTCGGCGTCCACCAGGATGACGCAGCCGTCGACCATCCCGAGGATGCGCTCGACCTCGCCGCCGAAGTCGGCGTGGCCGGGGGTGTCGATGATGTTGATGCGGGTTTCGCCGGCCTTGCCGTTCCAGAGCACCGAGGTGCACTTGGCCAGGATGGTGATGCCGCGCTCCTTCTCCTGGTCGTTGGAGTCCATCGCCCGTTCGGTCTGGGCCTCATTGGCTCGGAAGACGCCGGACTGGGCCAGGAGTTGGTCCACCAGGGTCGTTTTGCCGTGGTCGACGTGGGCGATGATGGCGACGTTGCGAAGGTTCATTCTGTTTCAATGCGAATAGGCGGCCGACAATGCGGTGGCCGCTCGTTAGAGGCGTCATGCGGGGAGCGCGCGCCTCTTACAGGCTGGGCGCCGGAAAGGCCATAGCGCCCCAAGATGGCGACCGTTTGACAGTCCTTCGGTCGGGGAGCAGCGTTCGAACCCTGATTCAGGGAGCGGGCGGATGAAGCGTTTGATCGTGGCGGGGGCCGTGGCCCTGATGTGCGCCGGCGGGGCGGCGGGGGCTGGGGAAGACGCGATGTCTCCGGCCGAGATCGTCGCGGCGCGCCAGGCGGCCCTGATGATGTCCGGCGTGACCATGGGCTCCATCAACGCGGCGCTGGACGCCGGAGCGCCGGCCCAGTCGATGGGCTTCAGTTCTGCGGCCCTGACCCGCTGGGCCGCCGCCCTGCCCGGGATGTTCCCGGCCGGCACAGGCCCGGACGCGCTCGGCGCGGCGACCAAGGCCAAACCCGAGATCTGGACGGATCGCGCGGGCTTTGAAGCCCGTGCGGGCGACTACGCCGCCGCCGCCGCCCGTCTGCAGGAACGGATCGCCGCCGGCGACACGGCGGGCGCCCAGGCCCAGTTCATGGTTGTGCGGGCGTCCTGCCAGTCTTGCCACGACGCCTACCGGTCGTAGGCGTCAGCCGCGTCGGATTGCAGCCGTCAGGATCAGCCAGGCCGCCGACGATTTGACGACCGCGCCGGCCAGGAAGGGCGTAAAGCCTCCGGACATGGCGGCGGTCCAGCCGATGTCGAGCGCCAGCCAGGCCGCACCGGGCAGCAGGATCGACAGGTGGGCTGCGCTGAGGATGACGATGCCCGGTAGCGGGCGCCTGAGCCAGCCCCGGCGCCCGGCCTCGCCCGAGGCCCAGGCGGCCAGGACGAACCCGACCAGATAGCCTGCCGTCGGTCCGGTCAGGGCCGCCATCCCGCCGCGCCCGTCCGACAGCACCGGAAGGCCGACGGCCGCCGCCGCGAGATACAGTCCCATCGCCGCAACGCCGCCGCGCGGACCCAGAACACCGCCCGCCAGGACGACGGCCAGGCTCTGGAGCGTCATCGGCACGGGAACCATGGGCAGGCTGACCTGCGCCCCCACCGCCGTCAGGATGGCGAACAGTACGACGCCCAGGGCTCGCACCCCGGGCGTCTTCAGCCAGTCCATTTCGGCCGTTGGGCTCAGACCTTGGCCGAGCGGCTGCGGATCCAGGCGTAGAGCGCCAGCGTCAGCACCATGAAGACCGCGATTCCCGAGAGCATCGCCGGCCAGGTCGAGCCTTCCGGCAGCATGGCGAAGGGCGCGTCATTGCCCGTGGCGACGATGACCCCGGCCGTCATGACCAGGAACAGACTCTCGCCCACGATCAGGCCGGAGGCCAGCAGCACGCCCATTCGGCGGCCGACGTCGGCGAAGCGAGTGGTCTTGATGGCCTTGTCGTAGACCCAGCCGCAGACGGCGCCGATCACCAACATCGTGGTCACGGCGGCCGGCAGGTAGAAGCCGATGCCGACCGCCAGAGGCGGCAACTTCACCTTGCCCTTGGTTGAGGCGTTCAGGACGGCGTCCAGCACGATGATGACCACCCCGATCACCGCGCCGATGCCGATCAGGTCCCAGCGCAGGTCGCCGCCGATGACGCCGCGCGCCAGGGCCGAGATCAGGGTGGCTTGAGGGGCGGCCAACGGCTCGTCGGCGATGCCGGCGGGGCCGCCCTCGAAGCCGAATGCCTGGTTGAGCAGGTTCAGGATCAGCGGGATGACGATCGCGCCGGCGATGACGCCGACGATCAGCGCCGTCTGCTGGCGCCAGGGCGTGGCCTGGACCAGCTGGCCGGTCTTCAGGTCCTGCAGGTTGTCATTGGCGATAACGGCCACGGCGAACACCACCGCCGTCACGATCAGGGCGAAGGCCACCACCGACGGATCGGCGGGCAGGCCGGCGAGGGCCAGCACGCCCAGCATCAGCACCGAGGCGATGACGATGGCCAGGATGCCGACGCCCGACACCGGGCTGTTTGACGAGCCGATCAGCCCGGCCATGTAGCCGCAGATGGCCGCCACGGCGAAGCCGATCAGCACGACATAGATCAGACCGCCCGCGACCAGCAGTACGGTCGAACTCGCCAGGGTCGGATTGCCTTGGGCGAAGACAGCCAGCAGGAAGCCGATGCCGATCAGGCAGGCGACCGACAGACCGGCGACGATGTTGATCGGAATATCCTGTTCGGTGCGGTCAAGAACCTCGCCGGCGTTGCGGCGGCGGTTGGCGGCGAGCGCGGAGGTCAGGCCGCCGATCAGAGGGCCGGCCAGTTTGATCAGGGTCCAGATGGCGGCGACGCCGATGACGCCGGCGCCCATGAACCGCACCTCGCGCCTCCAGACGGTCGAGGCGAGCTCCTCGGCGCTCACGCCGGCCGGCAGGGTGGTGGCGATGGAGGGGATGCCATGGGCGGTCAGCCAGGCTATGGTGTCCGGGCTGGTCAGGATCGGCACGGCGATGCCCCAGGCCAGCAGCAGGCCGAACGCCTGGGCCAGACCCACGGTCAGGCCGATCAGGTGACCGGCGCCCAGAAGCGCGAACTGCATGCCGAAGCCCATGCCCGTCGCGCCGCCGCCGAGCGCCGCCGGCAGCTTGATGAACCTGGCGGCCTCGCCTGCAAACACCCGGCCGGCGACCAGCAGGGCGTAACCGGCCGAGACCAGCGAACCGACGATCACGATCAGCAGGCCCGCCTTGTTTTCGCGCACGGCGCTGTCGGTCTGTTCGGCGCCGCGTGAGCCGACCGTCAGGACTTCCGCCGCCGCGACGCCTTCCGGGTAGGGCAGGCCGGCCTCGACGACGAGGGCGCGGCGCAGCGGGATGGAGAAGGTGACGCCGAGAATGCCGCCGAAGACGCAGATCAGCACCGATTCCCAGAACGGGAATTCCAGCCACCAGCCGACCATGACCAGGCCCGGCAGGACGAAGATGATCGAGCTCATGGCCCCGCCGACCGAGGCCACGGTCTGGACGGTCATATTCTCCCAGATGGTGGAGGTCTTGAACATCCGCAGGATGGCCATGGAGATGACTGCCGCGGGAATCGCCGAGGCGAAGGTCAGCCCGACCTTCAGGCCCAGATAGGTGTTGGCGGCGGTGAAGACGACCGCCAGCAAGCAGCCCAGGACGAGGGCGCGGATCGTAAGTTCGACGCGCTTCCTGGGCGCGGCGGCGGGCGTATCGGTCATCAGGCGGTCCCCTCGAAGAAGCGCGAGACCTAATCCTGAAACGGCGCCGCTAGCAACGCTGCGGCGCCGAAGAGGTTAGCGCTGCACCCATTGGCCCGACGCATTGCGGTACCACTGGCCCGTCGAGATGCGCGGCAGGAGCTGGCTTTCGAACATCCGGGCGGCGGCGACCTCGGTGGAGGTGCCGACATCGGCGGCCGAGGCGGCATAGACCTGACGACGGGCGCTGTTGGTGGCGGCGACGGCGGTCCGGAGCTCCGGATCGGCCGTGGTGCGGATGCCGAGGTAGCCGTCGGCCTGTTCGCCGACGACGCCTTGCGCCTTAGCCGCATCGATGAGCGACTTCTGGGCCGGTGTCTGAGCCCATGCATTGCTCAGGGGGGCAGCGCCCGCGGCCACGCCCAGCGCAACGACGGCGGCGCCCAGAACGAAGTATTTGCGGAAGGTCATGGGAGAGGTCTTTTCCATCAGAAGAGATTGGGATTTTCGGCCAGCAGGTCCTGCAGCTCGCGGTCCAGCCGGACGCGGACGTCGGCGTCCAGCTTGGCGTAGATCTCGATCGGCGCGACCTCCAGACGGATGGTCGGGGTGCAGGCGCCCAGCATGGCCGAGGCGGCCAGGGCCAACAGGCCGAGGCGAACGGCGCGGGAGGAAGGTGGGGTCATCGGGCGGTCTCCAGGGTCTTCAACGCTCTCACTGGCACAGGGGATGCGCCCTGTCGCGTGAACGGGCTCTGAACGGTCAAGGCTGGTCCGGGCCGGAATCGGGGTCAGGATCGCCATTCCGGGCGCGATTGACCGCCAGCAGGTCCGAGACGAGCTGATTCAGGTTCAAGGTGGTGTCGAGCGTCAGGTTGATCCCGGTGCCGGACGGCAGCGGCAGGGTCCGGTTCAGAAACTCCCGGCTGATCAGTTCGGACAGGCTGAGGCGCAGTTCCTGGCGCTGGGGCGGATCGTGGCGGCCCATGATGTGGAAGCGAACGCCCAGGCGGCCCTGGTCCTGGCTGTCGACGTCGGCGGTCAGGGTGTCGAAGGCCAGATTCTCCATCGCCTGATAGGCCAGGTCCTCGACGGTGTTCGCAGGTACGTCACCGCCGCCGCCCGCCTCCAGGTCGGACAGGGCCTCGCGCGCGATCGCCAGCCTCCCCGGCTGGGCGGCATAGAGCGTCCCGCCGACGATCCGCACGCCCGTGTCGGGGTCTGAGGTGAAGGGCAGGCGGCCTGAAACCACGGCGTCCAGCTTCACCCGGTCGCCGAAGCCCGAGCCAGCGATCAGTTCGCCGAGCTGGACCCGGTCCAGCACGATGACGCCGGAGAAGGGACGACGGTCCAGCGGCACGGAGAAGGGCTCGACGCTGACCGTGCCGCCCGCCGCCCGGATCTCCCCGCCCGCCACGCTGATCGCCGCCTTGTCGAGCGAGAAGGTCAGGTCCAGCTCGGTGAAATCGGCGACCGATTCCAGGGTGGCGATACGCAGGGTCTGGTCCGGCGCGGTGGTCAGGGGCGCCAGGTTGGTGAAGTCGATCGTCCCGCTCAGACCCTTCACCGCCCCGGCCGGGCTGACGAAGTCGATACCGGGGATGGCGAGGCGGCCGGAGCTCGTGCCCTCGGGCAGGTCGTCGCTCCAGTTGAGGCGGCCGTTGAACGAAGCCGAGCCCGTCGCAGGCGATTGAACGAAGTCGGCGGCCAGGGGGCTGACGTCCGCGGGCTGAAGGCCGCCCTCGGCGAAGACCAGCGACGGCGCGTCAATGACGATGCCGCCCTCTCCCGTCAGGCCGTTGTGAGCGAGGGTCAGCTTGCCGAGCACGATGTCGTTGCGGGCCAGGTCGAAGACGCCGCTCCATGCCTCGTCGGCCAGGGTCGCCGAGCCGGAGGCGGTCAGCGGATTGAACCGGCGCGGCCGGGTGGCGTCCTCGACATCGGCGGAGGCGATCACGGCCTCCAGCCCGAGGCCGGCTTTGGAACCCGTCGCGAAGGCCGTGCCCTGGATGGCGTCGAAGGTCATCGCAAGGAAGGGCGCCGAGGCCTTGACGTCGTTCAACCGTCCGCCTGCGCGCCAGCCGCCGTTTTCGGAGACAACCAGAGGCCCGCCCGAGGCGCACAGGCCGCCGGACAGGTCCATGACGTCGTTCTCTTCCAGCTCCAGCCGTTCGGCGGTGAAGGTCAGGCAGTCGGACGGGACATAGGTCAGCCGACCGGCGTTGGTCGCCAGCACGCCCCGGGTCCGGACGTTCAGCCCGCGCGCGAGGCCGAAGTCGAGCGCGGCGCGACCGTCGAGGGTGGCCTCGAACCCTCCGGCCGTCAGTCGCCAGTTCGGGATGGCGAAGGTTGCTTCGGGCAGCCCCTGTCCGCGCGTGGCGACGACGTTGAGCGCGCCGCCGCCCCGTTCACCGGGGCGGGCCGCGAAGATCGGCGTGGCGACGGGATTGAGGATCAGGGCGCCGCCGTTCGTCGGCGTCAGCCGGGCGGCGCGGGGCAGGGTCACGGCCAGACCGGCCTCGCCGCTGGTCAGACGCAGGGCCGGAACGTCGAGAGCAAAGGCCCCGAGCGCCCGCTTCATCTCCGCCAGTTCCGGCACGTCGTCGGACGTCACCGGTCCGAACAGGGGCCAGGCGCCGTTCGCCGAGGCCAGCGAACCGGTCATCACCAGCGCGGTCGAGCGCCCGGACGCGAAGTCGAGGTCGAACCGGCCGGTGGTCTGGCTCAGGCTCAGGGTGTCGAAGGCGGCGCGGTCCAGACGCGCCGCCAGCGGACCGCTGGCCTCGACGGCGCCGCCCGCGCCGCTGACCGCCAGCCGTGACGAGGCCACGTCGGCGCCGGTCAGGACCAGATCGCCGGCCCGGCCCGAGGCGGCGGTCAGCCGAACCGGCCCCTCATGGCTCCACGCCAGGCCATCGGCGCGACGCAACAGGGCGACGCGGGCCTCGGCCGCCGAGACATCCGCCGCCCGGGCGGACAGGCCCGGGGCGGACACGCTTGCGGCGCGCAGCCGCGTCGAGGCCGTCCCGTTGAAGGCCAGGGTCTCGATCCAGCCGCTGACCTGCCCGTTGGCGATCAGGGTCAGGACGGCCCCGGTCGTCGCCGTATCTCCGATCGCCAGCCGGTCGCCGGACAGGGTCAGGTCGACGGCCGCTCTCCCGTCGCCGCGCCGGGTCTTCAGGTCGGGATAGGGCAGGTCGGCGGTCCCCGACAGGCGGGCGCCCTCGCCGGTCAGTCCGGACGCGGCGAACCCCGCGGCCGCCAGATCGACGCGTAGCGCCACCCGGTCGCCGGTCGTGGTCAGGTTCAGCTCGCCGCCGAGACCCCGCGCCTCGATGTCCCCGCTCTTCAGCGAGGCGGCCGGCATCCGCGCGGCCAGCCGCATCAGCTTGCCGTTGTCGACGCGTGCATCGGCCAGCAACGAGACGGGACCATATTCCGAATCCACCCTCAGGCGGCCGGTCTCGACGATGACGACCGGACCCCGGCTGTCGGGACGCGGCGGGCGGCCCGTCAACTCCTCGATCAGCGGATCCAGCGACCCGAACGACAGTTTGCCCGCCTTCCAGCTGGCGCGCGCCACCGGCCGGACCAGACGAATACGGTTTGGCGTCACGCCGAGACCGGTCGAGGACCAGGGCAGGCCCAGGGCGTAGTCGACTTCGACGCGGTGGATCGTGACGTCGGGATTTCGTTCGTCGCCGATACGAACGCTGCCGACGAAGCCGTTCAGCTCCAGTCGCTCGATCTCGACATCGGCCTCGATGCCGCGCCGGTCCAGCCAGCCGACCAGGATTTCCCGCGCCGCCGCCCGCCGGTTCAGCCAGGCGACGGCGGCCAGCAGGGCGAGAACGATCAGCCCGACCGCCAGGCCGACGCCGATTGCGCGCGCCAGGCGATGACTGCGCCGGATTTTTCTCTCGGGAGGCGTATCGCTCATGCGCGGCGCTCCGCCCTGTGCCGGACAGGGACGGAAAGGCGGTTGAGCATCCAAGAGGTGTTGCGTGGCGAAACAGCCGTGGCGGACGTGCCACATTGAGTGGCGCCACGGTCACTTAGAGTGAAGGCGACGCTGCGAAGGCCTCGCAATGATTCAGGAACGACAGCAGAGGCGAACATAGCTTGGCGATAGACTGTCCCGTGACCTGTCGGAATACCCAAATGCACGTCGAATTACCGGCCGGCTTCACTGCGGTTAATCATTTGTAACGACCCGTCTTCCCATCATGCGGTCCACAAGGTATAGGACGCGCTTCGTGGCCGGGGGGACTTGGGCGCGATCCTTGCTTTGAGTGTGATTGGGCGCCGCTTGGCGTCGTTTTCTGCCGGGGACCGATGGCCCAGTTCGATCCGCGACGCCAGCCGATGCGTTTCGCTCCGCACCTCCTGACCGCTGCCGCCGCCGTGACGGTGGCCATGCTGGCCGGGCGAGTCTATCAACCCGCGCAGGCCGAAGTCGTTCCCGAACTGACTGCTCTTCAGATCGCCTCGCTGGAGGCCCGCGCGTTCGACGCCGCAGGGACACCCGCCGGTCTGACCGCTCCCGAAGCCATTCCCGTCCAGATCCGTCGCGGCGAAACCTTCGAACAGGCCGTCCGCCGCACCGGCATCGGCGCCGCCGACGCCTCGGCCGTCGCCGCCACCCTCTCCAACGCCTTCGACCTGTCGCAGATGCGCGCCGGTCTGCGGTTCGAAACCGCCATCGCCCGTCCGCGCGGCGGCCGCGGCGACGCCCGCCTGATCGGCCTGACGATGCGCACCGGCCCGGCCAGCCAGCTGACTGTGTCGCGCAGCTTCGACGGCGCCCTGCGCCTGCGCGCCCTCGAAGAGCGGGTCACGCATGAGACCGTCGTCCTGAAGGGCGAGGTTCACGGCTCCCTCTCGGCCACCGCCCAGCGCATGGGCGCCGACGCCGCCATTCGTCGCAAGGCCAACCAGTTGTTCGCCCACAAGCTGGACCTCGAACGCGACGTGCGCGCCTCCGACGAGTTCACCCTGGTCTTCGGCCGCACGGTCACCGAGAACGGCCGCACGGTGGACACCGACGATCTTCTCTACGCCGAGCTCAAGGGCGTGGTCTTCTATCGCTACCAGCCCGCCGGCGCCCGTGAGGCCCAGTACTACGACGCCACCGGCAAGAATATGCGCTCCTCGATGATGCGCACCCCGCTGGACCGGGCGACCCGCGTGTCGTCCAGCTTCGGTTTCCGCGTTCACCCGATCTCCGGCTATCGCAAGATGCATCAGGGCATCGATTTCGCCGCCGGCACCGGCACGCCGATCGTGGCCCCCTCGGACGGCGTCGTCATCGAGGCGCGTCGCTGGGGCGGATACGGCAACTGGCTTCGCATCCGTCACGCCAACGGCCTCGAGTCCGGCTACGGCCACCTGTCGCGCTATGGCTCGGGCATCCGCGCCGGCCAGCGCGTGTCCCAGGGTCAGGTCGTCGCCTACGTCGGTTCGACCGGCGCCTCGACCGGTCCGCACCTGCACTACGAAATCTGGCGCAACGGTCAGCGGATCAATCCGTCCGGCATCCGGATGGACGAGTCCACCGTCCTCGCCGGCGCCGACCTGGCCGGCTTCCGCGCCGAAAAGGCCCGGATCGACCGCATCATCGCCGCCGGCGGCGAGCGTCGCCCGACCGTGCTTCAGGCCAATGTCGAAGGCCTGCGTCCCGCCTCCCGCGCAACCTGAAGGCTTCTAAGGCCCTCCACCGCCTCGACCAGCCGCGCCAGATCGCGCGGCGTCGAAAGCCGGTGGTCGCCGCCGTCGACCAGATCCAGCGTCACGTCGCCCCCGGTCAGTCGCCCGACCAGGGCCAGGGCATGCGCCTCCGGCACCGTCTGGTCGGCGCGGCCCTGAAGGATGTGCACGGGCTCCGAAATGGCGATTGGCGCGCCCAGAAGCAGCCAGTCCCGCGCCTCCTCGAACATCCGGGCGGTCAAGACATAGTCCCCCAATCCGTCCTCGGTCATCAGCGCCTCGCCGTCGCGCAGGATGGCCTGGCGGACATGGTCCGGCAGCGACGGCCACATCAGCCGTTCGGTGAAATCCTGGGCCGGATTGACCAGCGCCAGACCCTGCATCCGTTCCGGCCGCGCGAGCGCCAGCAACAGGGCGACCCAGCCGCCCATCGATGATCCGACGGGTATGACCGGGCCTTCCAGACTGTCGATCAGGCCGATGGCGTCCTCGCGCCAGCGGCCTATCGTGGCCTGGCGCCAGTCGCCGGAGGACCGGCCGTGGGCGAAATGGTCATACCGGACGTAGGACCAGCCGCGTTCGATCGCTGCGGCCTCCAGCGCCAGGGCCTTGGTCCCCTCCATGTCCGACCGGAAGCCGCCGATCCAGACCACGGTCGGATCGGCGCCCACGATGCGCCGGTAAGCGATAGTCTCGCCGTCGGGGCGTTTCAGGTGTCCGATGTCGCTCATCCCGACACCGTGCACCCCGGCGACGGCCGGGGTCCAGATCGCGTGGCAGAACTCTGGGGTCAGACGACGAGTTTCTTGCCTTCGTCGCCGGTGTCTTCCATCTGGACCCCGGCCTTCGCCGGGGTACAGGGTGAAGGGGTCAGAGAAAGCGAAACCGCGTGCCGTCCAATAAGGTCCTGTTCGTCACCTCCAACCGCATCGGCGACTGCGTCATCTCGTCGGGAATCCTCCGCGAGATCGCACGCCAGGTTCCTGGGGCCCAGATCACCGTCGCCTGCGGTCGCCCGCCCGCGCCCTTCTTCCGCTCGGCGCCCGGCATCGAACGGGTCATTGTGCTCGACAAGAAGAAGGCCGCCGGACACTGGCTGGATCTGTGGCTTCAGGTCGTCGGGACGCACTGGGCCCTGGTCATCGACATCCGTGGGTCGGCCCTCGCCTACCTGCTGAACGCCGATCGTCGCATCGTCTACAACCGCCGCTGGGAGACCGGCCTGCCCAAGGTCGAGATGATCTCGCGGCTGATGGGCGCTCCGACCCCGCTCGAGCCTGAACTGTTCATCGACGACCGCGCCCGCGCCGAAGCCGCCGCCGTCATCGACCCCGCGCTCTCGCCCGCACCCGGACCGATCATGGCGCTCGCCCCCATCGCCCACCAGCCCGGGAAGAGCTGGCCCGCCGACCGCTGGGGCGAACTGGTTCAGATGCTGAAGGCCGAGCCGCGCTTCGCCGGCTGGCGCTTCATGCCCGTCGGCGGGCCCGGTGACCGGCCGCCCGCGACCCCGGCGCTGCAGGCTGCCGGACCCCTGGCCATCGACTTCGTGGGCCAGGGGGACATCCTGGCCTCCGCCGCGGCCATCGACCGGGCGGCCCTGTTCGTCGGCAACGATTCCGGCCTGATGCATGTGGCTGCGGCCGCCGGAAGGCCGACGCTGGGCTTGTTCGGCCCGACCGAATGGTGGCTCTATGGCCCGCGCGGTCCGCGCACCTCGATCGCCGCCTCCAACCCGGTCCGGGGCGAGTTTGCGCCGATAGAGGCTCTGACGACCCAGCGTGTCTTCGAGGCCGTGATCGCGCTCCATGACGTCTGGATCGGGTCGGCGGACGCCGCCAAGCCTTGAAGATCGGGCGTTTCCGGCTCATATAGGCCGACTTGGGGAACGCGGCGGAGCGCCGTGCGCTGTCCCCTGCAAGACTGCCGACGTCTCAAAAACACAAGGAAACGACGCCCATTCGCCGTCCGATGAACCAGCCGCCCACCAAGGACGGCCCCCCCATGAACCACGATATCCGCGCTCCGCGCGTTCTGCTCATTGACCAGAACGGCGAGAAACAGGGGGTCATGCCGACCTCCGCCGCGCTGGAGGCCGCCGAAGAGGCGGGCATGGATCTGGTTCAGATCGTCTCGACGTCGGAGCCGCCCGTCGCCAAGATTCTCGACTACGGCAAATTCCGCTTCCAGGAGCAGAAGAAGAAGGCCGAGGCCCGCAAGCGCCAGAAGGTCGTCGAGCTGAAAGAGATCAAGCTCCGCCCCAACATCGACGTCCACGACTACGAAGTGAAGACCAAGGCCATGACGCGCTTCTTCGACGAAGGCGACAAGGTCAAGGTGACGCTGCGTTTCCGCGGTCGCGAGATGGCGCACCCCGAACTGGGCATGAAACTGCTCAACAAGGTCCAGGCCGATTTCGACGAGATCGCCAAGGTCGAATACGCACCGCGTATGGAAGGCCGCCAGATGATCATGATCCTGGCCCCGAAGTAGGCTCCGGTTTTCGCAGGCCCTCAACGCCCCGGCATCGCCGGGGCGTTTTGCGTTCAGGCCGCTTCCGCCTCGTCCACCGGCTGTGACCCCAGGGCCAGGCGGATGGCGTTCAGCAGGGCGTCGGGCTGGATCGGCTTCTGGGCCACGCCGTTCATACCGGCCGCGACATAGTCAGCTTCGTCGCGCTCGTCGGCGTTGGCGGTCAGGGCCAGGATCGGGGTTCGGCCGGCCGCCCCTGGCAGGCGACGGATGGCCCGGGTCGCGGCGACCCCGTCCATCACCGGCATCTTGATGTCCATCAGGATCAGGTCGAACGGCCGTATCGAAGCCGCTTCCAGCGCCTCGGCCCCGTTCTCGGCCGTCTCGTGGGTGCAGCCGAACATTTCCAGCAGACGAGTGGCGACGAACCGGTTGGTGGCGTTGTCGTCGGCGACCAGCACATGCAGCGTCTCGTGCGGCGTCGGCCCGGCCACGGTCCCGGCCGCACCACGCATCTCGGGGCCGCAGTCGGCGAGGTCGAGCGCAAACCGGAACCGCGCCCCGCCCCGGGGCGAACGGGCCAGGCCGATCGTCCCGCCCATCCGTTCGACGATCTGACGGCAAATCGCCAGCCCCAGCCCGGCGCCGGCGCCCTCGCGCCCCGCCTGACCCGTGTTGAAGGGTTCGAAGATGGTGACGGCCGCGTCGTCCGGTACGCCCGGACCGCTGTCGTCGACGATCGCGTCCAGCCGGATCGCGCCATTGACGCGACGCGAGGCCAGGGACACCACGACCTCTCCAACCTGGGTGAACTTCAGCGCATTGCCGATCAGGTTGTTGAGCAGTTGTTTGATACGCATGGCGTCGGCCATGACCCAGTCGGCGCCGTCGGTGTCGCAGACGACGGTCAGGATCAGCCCCTTTTCTTCCGCGCGCGGCCGCCACAGGGCTTCCAGATCGGCGCCCACGCCGTCGATGCGCAGGGGCGCTGGATCAATGCTCAGAATTCCGGCCGAGGCCCGCGACATGTCCAGTGCGTCGGTCAGCAGCCTCAGCAGCGTCTGGCCGGAATCCAGAATGGTCTCGACGTACTGCCGCAGTTCCGGCTGCTCGAGCTTGCGCTGCAGCAGGCCGGCCACCCCCAGCACCCCGTTCAGCGGGGTGCGGATCTCGTGGCTCATGACCGCGAGGAACTCGGACTTGGCGCGGCTGGAGGCCTGGGCCTCCGCCTCGGCGACGGCGAGGTTCCGCGCCAGCAGACCCATCTCCTCGGCCTTGCTGCGATACAGGGCCGCGCCCGCCTGCAGGATCTGCACGCCCGCGCCGACGCCGACATAGAGGCCGTTCTCGACCACGATGAAGCCGCGCAGCAGCATGTTCAGCTCGGCCGCGTCGACGGTGTCGAAAAAGGTCTCGGCGCTGGCGCTCGCCTCGGCGTAGGGCGGGTTGGCGTCCATCAGGCCGGACACCGGTCGGCGAGCGTACAGGGCGCGCCCGAACTCGGCGGCCATCTTGAGGGTGAAGGCGTTGCGCTCGATCAGACCCAGCGGCCGCCCTTCCGGATCGACGACCGCGATTGCCAGGGTGTTGGGCTCGTTCTGGAACCGGTCGAACACCACCGAGCCCGGCGTCTCTGGCGAGACCGGCTCCACTGCGTCCACGAAATCGCCGATACGGGCCATGCGTACTCCTTACGGATCCGCTGGATAGGGCCCCTGCCTTAATGCGAGCTTTGCCGTTCTTGAAATTTTTGCAGCAGTTTCAACGAAGTATATCCGTGCACGGAGAGTTTTGATCCCGCATTGTCGGCGTTGATGTCAGGTCCCTCGCCGTCCGGCGATGGCTCGGATAGAAGGCCGCATGACCCAGACGTCCGCCACTCCCGCGCCCAAAGCCAAGGCCCCGGCGTTGGCCATGCTGTTCCTGATCGTCTTCATCAACCTGGTCGGCTTCGGTCTGGTGGTGCCGCTGTTGCCGTTCTTCGCCCAGAGTCTGGACGCAGAGCCCTGGCAGATCACCGTGATGTTCGCGGCCTATTCCCTGGGCCAGTTCTTCGCCGAACCCTTCTGGGGCCGGCTGTCGGACCGGATCGGCAGGAAGCCCGTCCTCCTGATCACCCTTGTGTCCAACGCCATCGGCTATCTGGCCTTGGCCTTCGTGCCGAACATCTGGCTGGCGGTGGCGGTGCGGTTGTTCACGGGCCTGGGCGCCGGCAATATCTCGACGGTCCAGGGTTATGTCGCCGACGTCACGCCTCCGGCCGAGCGGGCCGGACGGATGGGCATGATCGGCGCGGCCTTCGGCCTGGGCTTCATCGTCGGTCCGGGCCTGGGGGGCATCCTGACCCAGCCGCAGCTGGGGCAGATCGGCTATCAGCTGCCGATCTTCGTGGCCTCGGCCCTCGCGGCCCTGGCCGCCGTCGGCGTGATCGTATTCCTGAAGGAAAGCCGCGCCAAGGCCGATCCCGCCATGCCCCGCCCCGGCTTCGTGGCCGGCCTGCGCGATGCGCGCGCCGACCCGGTGGTGTCGCGCGTGCTGCTGGTGACCCTGATCTACATGGCCGGCTTTTCGGCCATGGAGAGCGTGTTCGGTCTGTGGGCCGAGGATCGCTACGCCTGGGGCGCCCGCGAGGTGGGGCTCAGCTTCATGATCGTCGGCATCGTTTCGGCCCTGAACCAGGGCGTCTTCACCGGCAAGCTGGCCAGACGGTTCGGCGAGACGCGGGTCTTGGCCACGGGGATGCTGCTGTTCGGCGGCTCCCTGGTGCTGCAGGTCCTGGCTCCCGTCGCCTGGTTCCCGGCCTTCCGCCTCGATCTCGGCGCCTTCACCCTGCCGATCGTGCAGGGCTGGAGCATCCCGATCATCATGGCGCTGGGGGCCTGCGGCATGTCGATGGCCATGCCCAACATCTCGGCCATGATCAGTCGCGCCACCCATCCGGACCGTCAGGGCACCATGCTGGGCCTCAACATGGCCACCGGTTCGATCGCCCGCATCTTCGGCCCGTTGTTCGCCGGCGCCCTGTTCTCGGGCCTCGGTCACGACTGGCCCTTCCTTGTCGGGGCAGCCCTGACCGTCCCGGCGGCGATCATCGCCATCAATGCGGGGCGGGCGCTGAAGCGCGGGCAGGCTGCCGCTGCGGTCCCCGCCGAGTAGACTCCGCTTGCGTTTGAGCGCCGGTTCCCCTACTAGCCGCGCCTTCGCGTAACGAACCGCCGGGCTAACAGGCATGCCTGGGCGGTTCTTAATCAGGCGACCCGCCGGATCTCGGTCCATGGGCCGCCCTCTAAGACAAGAGAGTGAAAATGCCGAAACTTAAGACGAAGTCGGGCGCGAAGAAGCGCTTCTCTTTCACTGCGACGGGCAAGGTGAAGTCCGGGGTTGCGGGCAAGCGTCACCGCTTGATCAGCCACAACTCCAAATACATCCGCCAGAACCGCGGCACCAAGGTCATGGCCGACGCCGACGCCAAGAAGATCAAGTCCTACATGCCTTACGCGTAAGCGTAGGCGGCACATCAGACCCGATCTCACCGCATTGAATTTGAATTCGGGCCCTCAAGCAGCAAGCGACCGCGTCGCGAGCATTAGGGCCCTTCCGAAGGAAGACACATCATGGCTCGCGTAAAAAGGGGCGTCGTATCGCACGCCCGTCACAAGAAGGTTCTCGAACAGGCCAAGGGCTTCTCGGGTCGCCGCAAGAACACCATCCGCACGGCCAAGGCCGCCGTTGATCGCGCCGGGCAGTACGCCTACCGCGACCGTCGCACCAACAAGCGCAACTTCCGCGCCCTGTGGATCCAGCGCATCAACGCCGCCGCCCGCCAGGAAGGCTTCACCTACTCGCAGTTCATCCACGGCCTGTCCAAGGCCGGCATCGAGCTGGACCGCAAGGTCCTGGCCGCGATCGCCATGGACGGCGTCGGCTTCTCGGACATCGCCGCCAAGGTGCGCGAAGCCCTGAAGTAAGGCTCCCCGCCTGATGATATCGAAACGCCCGTCCCGGATCCCGGGGCGGGCGTTTTCGTTTGCGCCGGCGCGCGCTACGGATTGTCGGGCAACCGGAGCGCGCCCATGATCCTGAGACGCCTGATCCTCGGCCTCTGCGCCGTCCTGATGGCCGGGCCGGTCGCGGCCCAGACCCGCACCGTCGCCGTCACGTTCGACGACCTGCCATATCAGGCGTCTGCGGAAGCTCTCTGTGATCCGGTGCAGGCCATGGCCCTGACCCGCGACTTTCTCGCCATGCTGGAACCGCTCGACAGCCGCGCCACGGCCTTCGTCAATGCGGGCAAGGTCTGCGAGGCCCGGTCAGCGGCCCTGCTGCCGGACATCCTGAACGCGTGGCTGGATGCGGGAATCGACCTCGGCAACCACACGGCCAACCACATCAACATCCATTCGAATACGGTTGAGGCCTGGCTGGCCGACGTCGATGCGGGCGCCCCTGCCATCCGGGCGGCTCTGGAAGCGCGCGATCGCCGCCTGCGATACTTCCGCCATCCGTATCTGTTCACCGGCGAAACCCAAGAGAAGCACGACGCCATTGTCGCGGGTCTGGCAGAGCGCGGCTACGTCGTGGCGCCTGTGACGATCGACAACGTCGACTGGATGTTCGGCGACGTCTACCGGAAGGCCGAACGTCTTGGCGACGAGGCGCTGAAGCGGCGGGTGGGCCAGGCCTATGTCGCCTACATGACCACGGTGCTCGACCATTTCGAACCCTACAGCGCCGAGATCACGGGTGGCCGAGAACCGGCCCAGGTCCTGCTGCTGCACGCCAACAGCCTGAATCGCGACTGGTATCCGGCGATCGACGCCCTCTACGGGGCGCGCGGCTACAGCTTCGTCACCCTGGACCAGGCCCTGGCCGATCCCATCTACAGCCACGCCGACACCTATGTGCGGCGGAACGGCATCTCCTGGCTGCATCGGTGGACCCAGACCGACGGACGCCCGATCCGCTGGGAGCCCGAGCCGCCGGCCTGGATCGTCGCGGCCAACGCAGGCACCACCGAGGACCTGGCGGCGGCCATCGTGGAGGGAATCGCCGGCCCCTAGCCCGGGATGCGGGCGATCGCCTTGATCTCGAGGTGAAGCCGGCCCGCCAGGTCTCCGGTCGGCGGGAAAGGCGATCAGGTGGGCGCCCCTGCAGCGATGAAAACCCTGTCGGGGCTTTTTGCCGCGCGCTTCAAAGGCTAGATGCTCCGCACCATGACCGACCTTGCTTCCCTCGAACTCGAACTGATCAACGCCATCGGCTCCGCCACGACCGTGGCCGAGGTCGAGGCCGTGCGCGTCGCGGCCCTCGGCAAGACCGGAACGATCTCGGGCCTGCTCAAGGGCATGGGCGCCATGAGCCCCGACGAGCGCCGCGAACAGGGGCCGATGATCAACGGCCTGCGCGACCGCGTCACCGCCGCCATCGCCGGCAAGAAGTCGGAACTGGAAGCCGCCGAACTCGATGCCCGCCTGTTGTCCGAGCGCATCGACCTGACCCTGCCGGCCCGGCCGCGTCGCAAGGGCGGGGTTCACCCGACCATGCAGGTCATGGACGAGATGATCGCCCTGTTCGCCGAGATGGGTTTCACCGTCGCCGAGGGTCCGGACATCGAGGACGACTTCCATAACTTCACCGCCCTGAACTTCCCGCCCAAACACCCGGCGCGGGAGATGCACGACACCTTCTTCCTGAAGCCCGACCCGGAGACGGGCGAGCGCAAGGTCCTGCGCACCCATACCTCGCCGGTGCAGATCCGGACCATGCTGTCGCAACAGCCGCCGATCCGCATCATCGCGCCGGGCCGCACCTTCCGGAAGGATTCGGACGCG
The DNA here is from genome assembly GCF_031412435.1 of Brevundimonas sp. Taxonomy (GTDB): domain Bacteria; phylum Pseudomonadota; class Alphaproteobacteria; order Caulobacterales; family Caulobacteraceae; genus Brevundimonas. The sequence goes on along the minus strand of NZ_JANODA010000006.1, from coordinate 71,441 downwards.
ACCCACACCCCGATGTTCCACCAGGTCGAGGGTCTGGTGATCGGCAAGGACATCCACATGGGTCACCTGAAGACGACCCTGGAGACCTTCGTGGCGCGCTTCTTCGAACTCGACGGCGTCGACGCCCGCTTCCGCCCGCACCACTTCCCCTTCACCGAACCCTCGGCCGAGATGGACATTCGCTGCGACCGCTCGGGCGGCAAGCTGGTGCTCAACGAAGGCGACGACTGGCTGGAGATCCTCGGCTGCGGCATGGTCCACCCCAATGTCCTGCGGTCCTGCGGCATCGATCCTGACGAATGGCAGGGCTTCGCCTTCGGCATGGGCGTCGACCGTATGGCGATGCTGAAATACGGCGTGCCGGACCTGCGTCCGATGTTCGAGGCCGACATCCGCTGGCTGGCCCACTACGGCTTCTCCGCCTTCGCCGCCCCCAACCCCGCCTCCGGCTTGAGCTGAGGAGCCTGAAATGACCGACGTCCTGTCCGAAGAGCACGGCCGTAAACTGATCGCCCGCACCCAATTCTCCAACGAAGCGGTCTGGCTGCCCTTGCTGGCGGTCTATCACCTGAACGCGGGCGAACCGCTGATCCGTGGCCGCACCTTCACCGAATGCGTGATCGAGGGCCCGGCCCTGGTCGCGCTGATGGACGGCGTGTCCTTCCATGGCTGCAACATGGGTCTGGCCACCGATCCGGCCTCCCTGTTCTACAAGCCCCAGGGGCCGGTCCTGATCGGTACGGTCGCCTTCGCGGACACCAAATTCATCCGTTGTCGTTTCGTCCAGGTCGCCTTCACGGGCCACGCCGAGAGTATTGACCAGATGGCCGCCGACCTGACCTCCGCCCGCGCCGAAGTCACCGGGACGCCGACCTGATGTCGCGACTGCCCATCATGCGCGAGGTTCGCGTCGCCACCGACCTGACGTCGCGGGTGATCCAGGACGTCGATCTCAATCTGTTCGATCTGCATGTGGCCAACCACGGCCCCGCGCTCGGCATGATCGACGGCCGCACCTTCCGGGGCTGCCGGATCCAGGGGCCGGCGATCATGCTGGTTTCGTATGGCGTGCGTTTCGATGACTGCAGCTTCGGCGATCCGGATGGCGACATGCGCAATCTGATCCTGCGTCCCGTGGGCGCCCGCGCACTGGGCACCGTGCCCTTCCGCGACACGCTGTTTGAGGGCTGCGAGTTCTATAACGTCGGTTTCACCGGACCGGAGGACGTCCTGAACGACCTTCTGGCCGTCGGCGCCTGAGAGGCCTGCGATGACCTTCATTGATTCCACTCAATTGCCGATGACCGGGCTCGGTCGTCAATTCAACCTCACCGACGACATCTCCAAGCGCGCCTTCGTCGATGAAGATCTGGCGCTGTACGACCTGTTCGGCCACCACCTGCGGACCGGCCGGTCGATGATCGACGGCGTCACCTTCACCGGCTGCCGTATCGAGGGTCCGGCGGTCATGCTGATTCTTCCTGGCACGACCTTCGACGCGGTCAACTTCGGCGAGTCGAGGGGCGACATCGGCAACCTGGTCCTGCGCCCGGTGCGCAACATGGCCATCGGCGCGATCCCGGTGATCAACTGCGCCTTCCGGAACTGCGAGTTCCACGCCCTCGGCTTCACCGGCAACGAGCAGATTCTCAGTGAGATTCTCGCCATCAAGAGCGTCGGCTGATGTACGACCTAGACAACACCGACCCGGTTCCGCACGACCTCGGCACGCGTCTTGTGTTCGAGAAGGAACGCATCCCGCTGGCCCAACTGGTCGACGCGCTGGAAGCCGCAGGGCAGACCCTGACCGGCCGCCGTTTCGTCGACTGCGTCATCCACGGTCCGTGCGTGGTCATGCCGGCCACCGAGACAAAGTTCGACAATTGCAATCTCGGCGATGTGGCCGGCGACGTCCGTAACCTGTTCCTGCGGTCCGCCGGCCCCATGGTCATCGGCGCCATTCCCCTGAACGACAGCCATTTCGATGGCTGTATCTTCATGGGCGTGGGCTTCGCGGGCCACGACGATTTCGTCAATGCCTTCATCGACATACTGACGCCCACGAAAGCCTGATCCCGTGAAATTCACCCTGTCCTGGCTCAAGGACCATCTGGAAACAGACGCCGACGTCCACGCGATCGCCGAGGCCATGACCATGGCCGGGCTGGAGGTCGAGCATGTCGCCGATCCGGCGGCGGCGCTCGCGCCGTTCACGGTGGCCAAGATCGTCTCGGCGGCCCAGCACCCGAACGCCGACCGGCTTCAGGTCTGCCAGGTCGAGACCATCGACGGGATGAAGGAGATCGTCTGCGGCGCCCCGAACGCGCGCGCAGGCCTGACCACCATCTACGCCCCCATCGGCGCATACGTGCCCGGCCTGGGCCTCACCCTGGTCGAGAAGCCGGTTCGGGGCGTCGTCTCCAACGGCATGCTGTGCTCGGCCTCCGAGTTGAACCTGTCCGACGAAAGCGACGGCATCCAGGAGCTGCCGCCCGAGATTCCGGTCGGGACGCCGGTGGCCAAACTGTTCGGCGCCGAGCCAGTCATCGACTTCGAGGTCACCCCCAACCGCCCCGACTGGCTGGGCGTCGCCGGCATCGCCCGCGACCTGGCCGCCGCCGGTGTCGGCAAGCTGAAACACTATGACGTCGCCACGGTGCGCGGCGCCTTCCCGTCGTCTATCTCGGTGCGGCTTGAGGCGCCCGGGATGTGCCCGGTTTTCGCCGGTCGCGTCATTCGGGGCGTCAAGAACGGATCATCTCCGGCCTGGCTCCAGACCCGGCTCCAGGCCATCGGTCTGCGCTCGATCAACCGTCTGGTCGATGTCACCAACCTGATCGCCTACGACCGCGCCCGCCCGCTGCACGTCTATGACATGGCCAGACTGGTCGGGTCCGAGATCGTGGTCCGCGGGGGTCAGATCGCCTCCGACACCGGCGAGCACGAGCATCTGATCGCACTCGACGGCAAGACCTACACCGTCGATCCGACCATGTGCGTCGTCGCCGACGCCGGCGGCGAACGCCCCATCGGCCTCGGCGGGGTCATGGGTGGCGAGGCGACCGGCTGCTCGGACGACACGACCGACGTCTTCCTCGAGAGCGCCTGGTTCGATCCCATCGTCACGGCCCAGACCGGCCGCACCCTGACCCTCTCGTCCGACGCCCAGTACCGGTTCGCGCGCGGCGTCGATCCGGCCTCTGTCGTGCCCGGCATCGAACTGGCCACCCGTCTGATCCTCGACCTCTGCGGCGGCGAGCCGTCCGAGATCGTGCCGGCGGGCGAGCATCCAGCCAATCCTGCCTCATTCGCCTTCGACCCCGCCTATGTGAAACAGCTTTCGGGCATGGAGCTTGACGACGACCTTATCGGGACCATCCTGGGCCAGCTCGGCTTTCTCGTGCAGGCCGCCCCCGCCGGTTCCGACACGCCCTGGATCGTCACCCCGCCGTCCTGGCGTCGTGACGTCGAGGGCAAGGCCGATCTGGTGGAGGAAGTCGCCCGCATCCACGGCTTCCAGCACCTGCCCGACACCCCCCTGCCGGATCAGGGCTCGCCGTCGAAGGGCGTGCTGAGCCCGCGTCAGTCCCGCGTCCGCACCGCGCGTCGCGCGCTCGCCGCCACGGGCTATTCCGAAGCCGTCACCTGGTCCTTCACGAAGCGGGAAACCGCCGCCCTGTTCGGCGGGGGGGACGAACGTCTGATCGTCGACAACCCGATCGCCGCGGATCTCGACTGCATGCGGCCCTCGGCCCTGCCGAACCTGATCCAGGCGGCCGCCCGTAACGCCGCGCGCGGCCACGGCGACGTCGCCCTGTTCGAGATCGGCCCCATCTACCTGGGCGACCAGCCGAACGAGCAGCGCACCGTCATCGCCGGCCTGATCTCGCCCCGCGCGGCCCGTCACTGGGCCGGTTCGGGCGACGACGCCCTGTTCGCGCTCAAGGGCGATCTGTTCGCCGTGCTCGACGCCATCGGCGCCCCGACCGCCTCGCTGCAGCTGGCGCAAGGCCAGAACCGCGACTGGTGGCACCCGGGCCGTTCAGCCCGCTTGCAACTGGGTCCCAAGACCGTCGTCGCCGAGTTCGGCGCCGTCCATCCCCGTGTGCTCAAGGCGCTCGACGCCGACGGCCCCATCCTGGCCTTCGAGATCGTGCTCGACGCCGTGCCCGAGCCCCGCTCGAAAGCCGGCGCGACCAAGGCCCGGGGCAACGCCGACCTGCCCAACCTGATGCCCCTGACGCGCGACTTCGCCTTCGTGGTCGAGGACGACAAGGCGGCGGGCGACCTCGTCCGCGCCGTCCAGGGGGCCGACAAGGCCCTGATCGCCGAGGTCCGGGTGTTCGATGTCTATCGCGGCGCCGGCGTGCCGGACGGTTCAAAATCGGTCGCCCTGGAAGTCGTCGTCCAGCCGCGTGAAGCCACCCTGACCGAGGTCGAGATCGAGGCTCTTTCCGCCCGGGTCATCGCCGCGGCCGGCAAACTGGGCGCGACCCTTCGAAGCTAGGCCTTGATCCGCTCGCGCTGTTTCGGCCAGAACGGACGGGACTGAGGGGGATCGCATGACCAAGCCGAGGCTCGAGACGGCGTTCGAACGCCTGTTGTTCCGCTCGCGCTGGCTGATGGCGCCCTTCTACGTCGGCCTGGCGGCGGCGCTTCTGATGCTGCTCGTCGTCTTCGTGCGGGAGCTCATCTACTACGTGCCCCAGGCCTTCGCGGGCGGCCAGGGGATGAGTTCCAACGACGTCATCCTGGCGGTCCTGTCGCTGGTCGACCTGTCGCTGGCCGGCAATCTGCTGCTGATCGTGATGTTCTCGGGCTACGAGAATTTCGTCTCCAAGCTCGACCTCGACGGCGAGACGGATCGCCCGCCGTGGATGGGCACGGTCGATTTCTCGGGCCTGAAGATGAAGCTGATCGCCTCCATCGTGGCGATATCCGGCATCCAGCTGCTGAAGTTCTTCATGAATTTCTCCGAGGGCGGAGAGATCAACCAGGTCGAAGCCCTGTGGGCCGTCGTCATCCACCTGACCTTCGTCGTGTCCGGTGTCATGCTGGCCCTGATGGACTGGCTGACCGCCAGGACCGACAAGCACTAGCCTCCCTCTCCTGCCGGGAGGGGATCACACGACCGCGTAGCGCTCCTCAATGCCGTCCGGCTCGAAGTCGTGAGCGTCGAGACTGTCCAGACACGCCTCGACCAACCGCTGGAACATCACATCGTCCCCCGCCGCCACCGCCGGCAACAGATAGTCCGTCACCTCCGCCCGCACCGGCAGCATCCCGACCGGGCCTGGCACGCTGATCGCCAGCTTCAGCCCTTCCGACAGCCACTGCGCCACCGTGTCGAACAGAATCGCAGCCCTCAGGAAATCGGTCCGCCGCACGACATACAGGGTCATCTCCCCGGTCAGCAGCCCGTCCGGCCGGACGATGATCCCGCTTCGATCCGGCCGCCATGCCTCATCCAGCTCCACCACCCGCCAGACGCAGAACCAGGTCCGGCAGGTCTGCGGCCGCACCGCATGGACCGAACACCCCGCCCCGTCGACGCAATAGGCGCACAGCCTGCCCGTCGGCTTCGACAGCTCGGGCAGGTCCAGCGGAATGAACCGGCAGCATTCGACGCAGGGACCGCATTCGCGGCCGGGGATCAGGGGCAGCTCCATCGGCCCACTATAGCAATCCGGATCCGCAACCTCCCGTTAACCTTGCCGCCCCAAGGCTGACGCAAAGCCCGGCGACCCTGCGATCAGGCTCGGGGGAACGGGCCGCACCTCTTTCGGGACACCGCCATGCACCGCCGCCACCTGATCCAGACCGGTTTCGCCGCCGCCGCGACCACCGCGCTCGGCGCCTGCGCCACGACCCCGCGCCAGCCGACCGAGCCCAACTATCCGATCGCCTCGGACGCCAACGCCCAGGCCTATACGGCCGACGAACTGGTCGCCGCCGGTTCGCGCGAACTCGGCATTGCGGCCGAGGCCATGGGCGGCGCCATCGAACGCATCTTCCGCGACCAGGGCGACGCGCCCACCGCCTATATCGCGGGTGAGGAGGGCGCCGGCGCCGCCGTCATCGGCCTGCGCTACGGCCGGGGCGCCCTGCATATGAAGGACCACTCCGCCTCCCAGGAAGTCTTCTGGCAGGGGACCTCGATCGGCTGGGACATCGGCGGCAACGCCAGCCGCGTCTTCACCCTGGTCTATGGCCTGTATTCGCCCGACGCGATCTACCGCCGCTATCCCGGTATCGAGGGAACGGCCTATCTGATCGGCGGCCTGGGCGTGAACTACCAGCGCGCCGACGGCATCGTCCTGGCCCCGGTCCGCACCGGCGTGGGCCTGCGCCTCGGCGCCAATGTCGGCACCATGTCCTACAGCCGCCAGCGCAACCTGCTGCCGTTCTAGGACTACTGAGCGCCCCTTCGGAACGCCACCAGGGCCTGTTCGCGGACCCGGGGGTCGCCGACCGCGATGATGCGGCCGTCGCCGGACACGGCCTCGCCGCGCCAGTTGGTGACCTCGCCCCCGGCCGCCTCGACGACGGGGATCAGGGCCGACCAGTCCCACGGCTTCAGGCCGGTCTCGGCCACCATGTCGATCCGGCCCATGGCCAGCATGGCGTAGGCATAGGCGTCGCAGCCGTAGCGAGCCAGCCGCGCCGCCGCCATCACCTGGGTCCAGGCGCCCAGTTCGGGCGCGGTGAAGATTTCCGGCGCGGTCGTGGCGATGACCGCGTCGGTCAGTCTCTCGCAGGCCCGCACCCGGATCGGTCGGGTCTCGTCCCGGCTCATCAGGACGGCGCCCGACGGCCCGCCCAGGAACAGTTCGCCGAGATACGGCTGGGAGATGACGCCGACGGTGGATCGTCCACCGACCGAGAGTGCAATCAGGGTCGTCCACAACGGCAGGCCGGCGATAAAGGCGCGCGTCCCGTCGATGGGGTCCAGGATCCAGACGTGTTCTGCGTCCGGCCGGTCTTCTCCATACTCCTCGCCGATGACCCCGTGGTCGGGGTATCGGGCCGCGATAAGCCTGCGGATCGCGGCTTCCGCGCCCTTGTCCGCCTCGGTGACCGGATCGAAGGCCCCCGGCCCGGCCTTGTTCTCCTCGGCGTAGTCGCCCCGGAAGAACGGCAGGGTCACCCTGGCGGCCTCGGCGGCCAGTTCGACGGCGAAAGATTCAAACTCGGTCATGGAAACTGGTGGCTGGTGGCTGGTGGCTGGTGGCTGGTGGCTGGTGATTAGACTGAAACGCCCACCACGCCACCACCTATCCAGGCACGAGCCACGCGCCGTCAGGCGCAAGCCACCAGTCACTGCCTAAGAAGCGACCACGTCGCCTTCCGTATGCAGCGACTTGGCCAGGTCCAGCAGCCGACGGCGCGGACGCTCGCCCAGCTGGTAGTAGGCCTGGATCAGGTCGAGGGTTTCCTTGCGGGAAAACATCTCGCCGCCGTTGGCGCCCACCTGTTCCTTGCGTTCCATAGCTTCAGCCAGGCCGTCGTAGAAATAGCTGATCGGCGTTTCCAGCGCTTCGGACAGCTGCCACAGCCGCGCGGCCGAGATGCGGTTCGCGCCGCACTCGTATTTCTGGATCTGCTGGAAGCGGATGCCGACCTGGATGGCCAGCTGTTGTTGCGTCAGCCCCAGCAGGCGACGACGACGGCGCAGGCGGCGCCCCAGGTGAAGGTCGATATCGGTGGCCATTGCCCAGTCCCCTTGTTCTAGCGGGCTGTGCCAAAGCGGCACGGCTCGCCTGAACCGCCGCAACGACCATGCCGACTTCTCGTGACGGGCGAGCGATGGCGAACGCGGGTCGCGGAACTCTTGATTCATTGATAGGCAACCTCTGCCGCAGGCGCGCATTATTGAGGCCACCTCAGCTTTGGAAGGAATGGAACTATGGGTCTCGGAATTATCGGCTGGATCGTCATCGGCATCGTCGCCGGCTGGCTCGCGGAAAAGGTCATGGGTCGCAACCACGGCCTCGTCACCAATCTGATCGTCGGCGTCATCGGCGCCCTGCTCGGCGGCTTCATCGCCGGAAACCTGCTCGGCCTTGCAGTCGGCGGCTTCAATATCGTGACCCTGCTGGTCGCGTTCGGCGGCGCCGTCCTGCTGCTGTTCCTGCTGGGTCTGGTCAAGCGTCGCGCCTGATCGGTCTCTAGCGGACACAAGAAAGGGGCGGCCCGTCGGGCCGCCCCTTTTTCGTTGGGCTTGTGATGCCTTAGCCTTTGGGCGCCGGCGGGGTCGAGGCGTCTGGTTCGACCGTGTCAGGCTTGGCTTCCGGTTCGCCCGGGACCGGCGAGGGATTGGCGGCCGGGTCCCCCGGCATCGGCGCCATGCCGTCGATCGTGGCGGGCGCGGCCTCTTCCACGACCGGAGCCGTACTGAACTCGGCCGAGCTGATGCCGACCACGACGTCGGCCCCCTGCTGGGTCAGACCGCCCAGCGGCACGCCGCGCAAATCACCGTCAGGGCCACGCACCGTCAGTTCCTGTTCGCCGGCCGCATTGCTTTGCACGCCTTCGAGGGTGCCGAGCACGGTTCCGTCCGAACCCTTCACGTTCGAGCCCGGCTGAAGCTGAATCGAACCCTGCGCCTGGGCTTCGGCGGTCGGAGCCGCAGCCGGGGCGTCCTGGGCGAAGGCCGGGGCAGCGGTCAGGAGTGCGGCGGCGACGCCGGCCAGAAGAACGGTCTTGCGGATCATGTTTCTGTCGCTTGGTGACACGGGACAAGAGCGCCCGCTGAGAGACCTAACCACATCCATTGCGAGTTGTTTCAGTCGCCCCGGAATGACCTTGGCGCAGCCCCGATCGGCCGAATGACGCTGAATTCTCGCCTTCAGAGCATCGCGGGAATGACACGATCCGGGGGACGGTGCCCGTTCTGGAGGGTCATCACGTTCAGGATCACCCGGTCGCCCATGTCCTGACGCGCCTCCAGCGTCGCCGATCCCAGATGGGGCAACAACACCACGTTCGGCAGGCCGATCAGGCCGGGATGGATCGCCGGCTCGTTCTCATAGACGTCCAGCCCGACCCCCGACAGCGCCCGTCGCGCTACCGCGTCCGACAGCGCCGCCTCGTCGATCAGTTCGCCCCGCGCCGTATTGATCAGGATCGCGTGGGGCTGCAGCAGGGCCAGGCGCCGGGCCGACAACAGGTGATGGGTCTCCCTCGTCGCCGGACAGTTCAGCGAGATCACGTCCATCCGCGCCAGCATCTGGTCCAGGTCGTCCCAGTAGGTCGCGCCCAGTTCCTCCTCGATCCGGGGACTGACGGCCTTGCGGTTATGATAGTGGACCTGCATCCCGAAGGCCTTCGCCCGGCGGGCCAGGGCCTGTCCGATCCGGCCCATGCCGACGATGCCGAGGCGCTTGCCCCAAAGCTTGCGCCCGCACATCCAGGTCGGGGTCCAGCCCTCGAACTTGCCGGCGGCCACGACCTGGGCGCCCTCCACGATCCGGCGGCTGACCGCCAGGATCAGGCTCATGCCCAGGTCGGCGGTGTCTTCGGTCAGGACGCCGGGCGTATTTGTGACGATGATCTGGCGGGCCACGGCGGCGTCGATGTCGATGTGATCGACCCCCGCGCCGAAGTTGGCGATCATCTTCAGCTGCGCGCCGGCTCCGTTGATCAGCGACGCGTCGATCTCGTCGGTGATGGTGGGGACCAGGATGTCGGCGCGCTGGACGGCCGCTTCCAGCGCCGCCCTGTCCATCGGGGCATCCTTCAGGTTCAGTTCGGCGTCGAACAGCTCGCGCATGCGCGTCTCGACCGCGTCGGGCAATCTTCTGGTTAAGACGACCTTAAGCCTGGGGCTGGACATAGGGACCTTGGGTTATTCACGGGCGCCGCACGGGCGGGGCCCAGGCGCGACGGGTCGATACCGGTGTCTAGCAAGTCTCGCAGCCGCTTCCAAAGCCTCTCGCGTCGCATCTGCGGCGTCGGAGCGATGCTGGGCCTGGCGATCTTCGCTGGAGCCGGCGCCACCATGCCCGATGGTCGGCCGACCCCGACGGGGCTCGAAGTGCCGCGCTGGCTGACCCTGAAGTCCTCGGAAGTGCGCGCCCGCACCGGCCCTGGCCTCGACTACCGGATACTGTGGGAATATCGCGCCGCCGGCCTGCCGGTTCAGGTGATCGCCGAGACGCGCGAATGGCGAAAGATCTGCGACCCTGAGGGCTCCGTCGCCTGGGTCCACCGCAGCGTGGTCTCGGCCCGTCGCGGCGCCTTCAACGCCTCGGTCGAGGAAGTCCCGATCCGCACCGGCCGTTCCGAAGACGCGGCCGTAAAGGCGCGTTTCTCGCCCCGCTCGGTGATCGCCCTCGACGATTGCAAGGAGGGCTGGTGCGAGGTCCGCGCCCGCAAGCTGAAGGGCTGGGTGGCGGAAGACTCCGTCTTCGGCGCCGGAAACCGCGCCCTGTGCGACGCCTCGCGTCAGGCCGGCGAGGCGCGGTAACGCTTCCCTCTCCCTCTGGGAGAGGGTTTCCAAGACCCTACCCATCAACACACCGCCCGAATTCGCGTTCAAATTCAGAGCCCGCTCCGAAAACATAGCTTTATGTCAGGCCCCCTTCGAAACCGTGCGACACTGTCTCCGGTCTTTGAAATCGCCGCCAAATCCCTCGCCTTCGACCTGGACTCTGTGGACTATCTAGACTCGAATTTCGGAGTCCCGCGCTCCGGGGGCCGCTTCGCCACCGCCAGGCTTGCCGGCCTCCCCGGTTGAGCCGCCCGCTCCCCTCGTGTAACCCCGGCGCAACACCACGGAGTCGCACCCGCCTTGACCACCTCGAAATATCCGTCGTCGTTCGACCACGCCGCCCTGCTGGCCTCGGGCCGGGGCGAGTTGTTCGGGCCTGGCAACGCCCAGCTGCCGGCCCCGCCGATGCTGATGTTCGACCGGATCACCCAGATCAACGGCGACGGCGGCGAGCACGGCAAGGGCTATGTTGAGGCCGAGCTGGATATCCATCCGGACCTCTGGTTCTTCCAGTGCCACTTCATCGGCGACCCGGTCATGCCGGGCTGCCTCGGTCTGGACGCCATGTGGCAGCTGGTCGGCTTCTACCTGGGCTGGATCGGCGGCCCCGGGCGCGGCCGGGCGCTGGGCGTGGGCGAGGTCAAGTTCACCGGCCAGGTCCAGCCGGACGTGAAAAAGGTCACCTACAAGATCAATCTGAAGCGGGTCATCAACCGCCGCCTCGTCATGGGGATCGCCGACGGGGTGATGGAAGCCGACGGCGTGCCTATCTATACGGCCACGGACATGCGCGTCGGCCTGTTCGGGGCGGGTCAAACCGCGTCCGGGCCGGTCGGCGGCTAGGTCCAGGTCAGCTATTCGAGATAATCCGCGATCAACGCGGACAAGCTAAAGGGAAACAGTATGCGGCGTGTCGTCGTCACGGGTCTGGGCATCGTCTCTTCCATCGGCACGGGCCAGGAAGAGGTCACCGCCTCCCTGCGCACTGCCCGGTCGGGCGTGGTTTCGGCCCCCGATCACATCAAACACGGCTTCCGCTCCCAGGTCTGGGCGCCCCCGTCGCTGGGCGTGACGGCCGAGGACTGGGCCCCGTTGGTGGATCGGCGGGCGGCGCGGTTCCTGGCCAACGGCACCGCCTGGGGGCATATCGCCTTCGAGGAGGCGCTGAAGGATTCCGGCCTGACCGCCGAAGAGATCAAGGACGATCGCATCGGCCTGATCGTGGGCGAGGGCGGCCCCTCGACCCAGGTCATCCTGCAGGCGGCCCAGACCACGATCGAGAAGGGCGCGCCCAAGCGCATCGGCCCGTTCGCCGTGCCCAAGGCCATGGCTTCGGGCCCCTCTGCGGTCCTGTCGACCTGGTTCGAGATGCGCGGCATCAACTATTCGATCTCCTCGGCCTGCGCGACCAGCGTCCACTGCATCGGCGCGGGCGCCGAACAGATCCAGTGGGGCAAGCAGGACGTGGTCTTCGCCGGCGGCTGCGAGGACATCGACTGGTCGATGTCGAACATGTTCGACGCGATGGGCGCCATGTCCTCCAACTTCAACGAGACCCCTTCGGTGGCCTCCCGCGCCTATGACAAGGACCGCGACGGCTTCGTCATCGCCGGCGGCGCCGGCATCGTGGTGCTGGAAGAGTACGAGCGGGCCGTGGCGCGCGGCGCAAAGATCTATGCCGAGGTCGTCGGCTACGGAGCCAACGCCGACGGGTACGACATGGTCGCCCCCTCGGGCGAGGGCGCCCAGCGCTGCATGAAGATCGCCATGGCCGAGGCGGGCAATCGCAAGATCGACTACCTCAACCCTCACGGCACCTCGACGCCGGTCGGCGACTCCAAGGAGATGGAGGCGATCCGCGCGGTCTTCGGCGCCGACATGCCGATGATCTCCTCGACCAAGTCGCTGACGGGCCACTCGCTGGGCGCCGCCGGGGCCCAGGAGGCGATCTATTCCCTGCTGATGCTCCAGAACGGCTTCGCCTCGGAAAGCGCCCACATCGAAACTCTCGATCCCCAGTTCGAGGGCATGCCGATCCTGCGCAAACGCTGGGACGGCGAGCTGACGACCGTCATGTCCAACAGCTTCGGCTTCGGCGGCACCAACGGGACGGTGATCTTCTCGAAGGTCTGATGCGACCGGGACGCCCCAGCGGCATTACCTGAGACCGCAGGAGACGAACCCCTGGAACCGAACCCCTATATCCTCTTCCTGCTGGGCCTTGGCGCGGTGGTTCTGCTCGTTTCCTGGGCTCCAAAGGGGCTCAGCCGGTTCCCGATTTCGCTGGCGATGATCTGCGTCGGTCTGGGCGTCGCGATCTTCAGCCTGGACGTCCTGTCGTTCAATCCGGACCCGCGCACCTGGGACACCCTGACCGAGCGGCTGACGGAGCTGGTCGTCATCATCTCCCTGATGGGGGCGGGCCTGAAGCTGGATCGACCGGTCAGCCTGAAGGGCTGGGGGCCGACCTGGCGTTTGCTCGCCATCGCCATGCCCCTGACCATCGCCGCCACCGCCTGGCTGGGGGTCAATGGACTTGGGTTCAGCCTGGCCATGGCGCTGCTGCTGGGTGCGGCCATGGCGCCGACGGACCCGGTGCTGGCCTCGGACGTCCAGACCGGACCGCCGAAATCGGGCGAGGAGAATGAAGTCCGCTTCAACCTGACCGCCGAGGCCGGGCTCAATGACGCCCTGGCGTTCCCTTTCGTGAACCTGGCCATCCTCGCCTCGCTGTCGGGCGCGGCGGTCTGGACCGGCCAGGGGCTGGCCGAATGGGTCGCAGTCGATGTCGCCTGGAAGCTGGTTGCGGGGGCGGCCATGGGCTGGGCCGTCGGCAAGGCGATGGGCTGGCTGATCTTCCAGGCCCACAACAAGGGCATCTCGCGCCACGCCGACGGACTGGTGGCGATCGGCGCCACCTTCATCGCCTATGCGGCGACCGAACTCGTTCACGGCTACGGATTCCTCGCGGTCTTCGTCTGCGCCCTGACGATCCGGGCCTCGGAGCGCGAGGACGATTTCCACGAGGAGATGCACGATTTCGCCGAACAGATCGAACGGCTGCTGATGATGCTGCTGCTGGTGCTGTTCGGAGGCGCCCTGGCCAACGGCCTGCTGGACGCCCTGACCTGGACCGACGCCCTGATCGGACTGGCGGTTCTGTTTATCGTCAGGCCGGTCGTGGGCTATGTGTCGTTGATCGGGTCGCCCCTGCCGAAGCGTGACCGCGTCATGCTCGCCTACCTGGGTATCCGCGGCCTGGGCTCGATCTACTACCTCGCCTACGGCCTCAACCACGGGGACTTCGGCGATTCGGAGCGTCTCTGGGCGATCACAGGCTTCATCATACTGGTGTCGATCATCATCCACGGGATCACGGCGACGCCGTTGATGGCCCTGCTGGAGCGACTGGGCCGCCGGTCTTTGCAGGGGAGAGCCGCCCCTGCTAACCCTCCGCGTGACGAACAACTCGGCTGACCGCCGGGCCTGAAGGAGAGACGACCATGGCGAGCGAGAGCGGCTGGAACATGCCAAGGGGCGAACTCATGAAGGGCAAGAAGGGCCTGGTCATGGGGGTCGCGAACTCCAACTCCATCGCCTGGGGCATCGCCTCCCAGCTGGCGGCGCAGGGCGCCGAACTGGCCTTCACCTATATGGGCGAGGGCCTTGAGCGCCGCGTTCGTCCGCTGGCCGAGAGCGTCGGCGCGAAACTGCTGATCCAGGCCGACGTCACCGACGACGCCTCGATGGACGCCGCCTTCGAACAGCTGGAAGCCGAGTTCGGCACGATCGACTTTGTCGTCCACTCGGTCGCCTTCGCCAACAAGGACGAGCTCAAGGGCTCGTTCGTCGACAATACGAGCCGCGACAGCTTCCTGCTGGCCATGAACATCTCCTGCTTCAGCTTCGTCGACGTGGCGAAGCGGGCGTCGAAGATCATGCCCAACGGCGGGTCGATGATCACCATGACCTATCTCGGGTCCGAGCGGGCCATCCCGAACTACAACACCATGGGCGTGGCAAAGGCGGCGCTGGAGGCGGCGACCCGCTATATCGCTCGCGACCTGGGTCCGCGCGGCATCCGCGTCAACGCCATCTCGGCCGGGGCCATGCGCACCCTGTCGCTGGCCGGCATCTCCGGCGGCCGGGGCATGATCGCCCAGGGTCGCGCCATGTCGGCGATGAAGGAGGACACCTCGATGGAGGGCGTCGCCGGCGCCGCCCTGTGGCTGTGCTCGGACCTCGGCTTCTCCACCACGGGCGAAGTCATCCACGTCGACGCGGGCTTCCACATGATGGGGCTGGCCGGGGAAGACGAGGGCTGAACGCCCTCTTGGCCGGGGACGAAGAAGCCCGACCCCACGGTTGCTCCCCGCCGCCAATCCTCTAGTGTCCGTAACCAAGCAAGTTTAGGCGACGGCTGATTCATCCTCGCCCCCGGGCCCCGAGACGACATGCAACTGACCATCGAACGTTCCGCGCTCCTGAAGGCCCTCGGCCACGTTCAGAGCGTGGTCGAGCGCCGGAACACCATTCCGATCCTGTCCAACGTCCTGTTGTCAGCGGGGCGCGACAAGCTGAGCTTCGCCGCCACCGATCTGGACATGGAGATGGTCGACGAGGCCGATGCGACCGTCCAGGTCGAGGGCCAGATCACAGCGCCTGCCCACACCCTGTACGAGATCGTGCGCAAGCTGCCGGACGGGGCCGAGGTCGCCCTGATCTACAACGGCGACGATCCCCGTCTGACGGTCCAGGCGGGCCGGTCGAAATTCAACCTGCCGGTCCTGCCCGCCGGCGACTTCCCCGTCATGTCGACCGAGACCTCGGGCGCCCGCTTCACCCTGATGAAGGAAGATCTCGCGCGTCTGATCGACAAGACCCGCTTCGCCGTCTCGACCGAGGAGACGCGCTACTATCTGAACGGCCTCTATCTCCACACGGTGTCGGAGGGCGGCATTCCCTTGTTGCGCGCCGTGGCCACCGACGGCCACCGTCTGGCCCTGGCCGAGACCCCGGCGCCGGAAGGCGCGGCGGGCGGTCCCGGCGTGATCGTGCCGCGCAAGACCATCGACCAGGTCCGTCGTCTGCTCGACGACGGGTCCGGCCCGGTCGAGATCCAGGTCTCGCCGCAGAAGATCCGCTTCGAGTTCGGCCAGGCCTCCCTGACCTCCAAGGTCATCGACGGGGCCTTCCCCGACTATATGCGCGTGATCCCCAAGGGGAACGACAAACAGGCCGACATCGACAACGCCGTCTTCGCCTCGGCCGTCGACCGCGTCGCCACCATCTCGGCCGAGAAGAGCCGGTCGGTGAAACTGGCCTTCGAGCTGGACCGCGTCACCCTGACCGTCCGCAACATGGAGGCCGGCCAGGGCGTCGAAGAGGTCGAGATAGGCTATTCCGAGGCCCCGTTCGAGATCGGCTTCAACGCCCGCTACCTGCTGGATGTGGCCGGCCAGATCACGGGCGAGAACGCGACCTTCATGTTCGCCGACCCGGCCAGCCCGACCCTGGTCCTCGATCCGGGCGATCCGGGCGTGCAATATGTGCTGATGCCGCTGCGGGTTTAAGCCCGGGGCGGCGGGTTCGCCCCTCGTGATCACCTCCCTCACCCTCACCGACTTCCGGTCCTATGCCTCCGCGACCCTGCCCATTCCGGCGGGGCCGGTGGTGCTGCATGGGCCGAACGGGGCGGGGAAGACCAACCTGCTGGAGGCCCTGAGCCTGTTCACGCCGGGGAGGGGGCTGCGGTCGGCGACGGCGCAGGAGATGGGGCGGCGCGAGCCGGGCGAGGCCGGAGGGCGGGCCTGGGCCGTGGCCCTGACGCTGGACGGCGCCGATGGCGACGCGGTGCGGCTCGGGACGGGCGTGCAGGTCGCCGGGGCCGGGCGGCGGATGGTGCGGATCGACGGGGAGACGGCCCAGCCGGGGCGGCTGCTCGACCATCTCAGGCCCGTCTGGGCGACGCCCGAGCAGGATCGACTGTTCTCCGACGCGCGGGCCGAGCGGCTCAAATTCTTCGACCGGCTGGTGTTCGCGGCCGATCCTGGCCATGCGGCGGCGGTGGCGGGGTACGAGAAGGCGCTGCGGGAACGGTTGCGACTGCTGATCGACGGAGCCGAGGGGCGCGAGGCCGATCCGCTTTGGCTCGATGCGCTGGAGGCTCGACTGGGCGAGACCGGGGCGCGGGCGGCGGCGGCGCGGGCGCGGGCGCTGACTGTGCTGCAGGCGGCGATCGATGCGCGCTCGGAACGTCCCTTTCCGCAGGCGGATCTGGCCCTGGTCGGGGAGACGGAGCGGCTGGCCGAGGGCGGCGCCGACGAGGAGGCGCTAGCCGGGGCGATTCGCGAGGGGATGGTGCGGGCGAGGGGCCGGGACGGGGCGGCGGGCCGGTCGCTGTTCGGTCCGCATCGGGCGGACCTGACGGCGCTGCATCGCGAGAAGAACCGGCCGGCGGCGGAGGGGTCGTCGGGCGAGCAGAAGGCCCTGGTCCTCAACCTGATCCTGGCCCAGGTCGGGCGACTGTCGGGAGGTGAGGCCGCGCCGATCCTGTTGCTGGACGAGGCGCCGGCGCATCTGGACGCAGGGCGGCGGGCGGCCCTGTTCGATGAGATCACGGCCCTGGGCCTTCAGGCCTTCATGACTGGAACGGAGGCCGAGCTGTTCGAGCCGCTGGTCGGGCGGGCGGCGTTCGTGCGGGTCGAGGGCGGGGCGCTGACGCCAGGCTAGGCCGTCGCCGGGTTGGCCTCGCCGTCCACGCGCGGGTTGGGCGGCTTGCCCCCGAGCCTGTCCATAATGAGGAAGACGAAGGGGTTGAGCGAGATCGACAGCAGGGCGGCGGCCAGGATCAGGTCGTGGGTCTCCTGTCGCAGGGCGCCCAGCGAGACGCCGAGCGCGGCGAGGATGAAGGAGAATTCTCCGACCTGGGCCAGGCTGGCGCCGACTGTCAGGCCGGTGGCGCGGTCGAGGCCGAACATGTGGGCGATGGCGAGGGCCGCCAGGGTCTTGCCGACGATGACGATGCCCAGAACGCCGAGGATCGACAGGGGGCGTTCGACGAGGATCATCGGGTCGAACAGCATCCCGACCGAGACGAAGAACAACACGGCGAAGGCGTCGCGCAACGGCAACGACCGCTCCGCCGCATTGTGCCCCAGTGGCGTGCCGTTCAGCACCAGGCCCGCCAGGAAGGCGCCGAGGGCGAAGGAATGGAACAGCTGGTAGGCGATCCAGGCGATTCCGAGCGCGATGGCCAGGACGCCGAGGGTGAACAGCTCCCGCGAACGCGTATGGGCGATACGCACCAGGATCCACGGCAGGACCTTTCCTCCGACGAACAGCATGGCGACGACGAACAGGACGACCTTGAGCAGGGTCCACCCGATGTCGAGCGCCAGATCGGTCGCCTGGAGAGTTTCGCCGTCTGCAATGATGATCATCGGCAGCATGACCAGGGCGATGACGATGACCAGGTCTTCCACGATCAGCCAGCCCACGGCGATGCGGCCGACTTCGCCCTTGTTCTGACGTCGCTCCTCCAGCGCCCGCATCAGGACGACGGTTGAGGCGACGGACAGGGCGAACCCCATCAGCAGTCCCTCGGTGTCCGACATGCCCATGGCGAACCGGCCGAGCAGCCAGCCCAGAACCGTGGCCGAGGCGATCTGCACGAGTGCGCCCGGAATGGCGACCTTGCGCACCTTCATGAGGTCCGCAGGCGAGAAATGCAGGCCTACGCCGAACATCAGCAGGATGACGCCGATCTCCGCCAGCTGGGGCGCCAGGGTCGTGTCGGCGACGAAACCGGCCGTGTGCGGACCGACGATGACGCCGGCGACCAGATAGCCGACGAGGGGCGACAGCTTCAGCCGATTGGCCAGCATTCCGAACACAAAGGCGAGGACGAAGGCCCCGACGAGAGTGGAAATCAGGCTGTCGGCATGCGGCATCGGCGCTCCGGGATAGGGCTGGGGTGTCTCTGGATCGGTGAGCCCAAGATATTGGGGCTGAAGCGACGCGGGACAAGGCGGCGAAGCGCCCTGATCGCTCGCTTTTCGCCTGCGTTTTCCTATATAAACAACGCATCCGGACGGCCTGAATTGGTCGCCCGGAGAATGACGTTTCTCTGCGGGCTGGACGGCGCATGGCGCGGTCCGCGACGCCCGCGTCTCCGGACGAATGAATGACCGACGAACCCCTGAGCGCCCGCACCGAAGATACGGCTGAAGAGGCCGCCTACGGCGCCGAATCCATCAAGGTTCTCAAGGGCCTGGACGCGGTGCGCAAACGCCCCGGCATGTACATCGGCGACACCGACGACGGCTCCGGACTGCACCACATGGTGTACGAGGTCGTCGACAACGCCATCGACGAGGCCCTGGCCGGTCACGCCGATCTGGTCGAGGTGATTCTGAACGCCGACGGCTCGGTCACGGTCACGGACAACGGGCGTGGCATTCCGGTCGACATCCACGCCGAGGAAGGCGTCTCGGCGGCCGAGGTCATCATGACCCAGCTGCACGCCGGCGGGAAATTCGACCAGAATTCCTACAAGGTCTCCGGCGGCCTGCACGGCGTGGGCGTGTCGGTGGTCAACGCCCTGTCGGACTGGCTGAAGCTGGTCATCTTCCGCAACGGCCAACGCCACGAGATGAAGTTCCAGCGCGGCGACACGGTCGAGAGTCTGCGCGTCACGGGCGAGGCCCCGATGCGCGACAACGGCAAGGTCCTGAGCGGGACGCAGGTCACCTTCTATCCGTCGATCACGACCTTCGCCCATATCGACTTCGACCTGAAGACGCTGGAGCACCGGCTACGCGAGCTGGCCTTCCTGAACTCGGGCGTGGTCATCAAGCTGGCCGACAATCGCCATCCCGAGCCGGTCGAGATCATGCTGCACTACGAGGGCGGCGTGGAGGCCTTCGTGCGCCACCTCGACAAGTCCAAGACGCCGATCCTGAAAGACGTCATCGTCATTCGCGGCAAGAAGGACAATATCGAGATCGACCTGGCCCTGTGGTGGAACGATAGCTACCACGAGACCATGCTGTGCTTCACCAACAACATCCCCCAGCGGGATGGAGGCACCCATCTGTCGGCCTTCCGCACCAGCCTGACCAAGGTGATGGGGGCCTATATGGAATCCTCCGGCGCCCTGAAGAAGGAGAAGGTTGCGCCGACCGGCGAGGACGCGCGCGAAGGACTGACCTGCGTGCTGTCGGTCAAGGTGCCGGACCCGAAATTCAGCTCCCAGACCAAGGACAAGCTGGTCTCGTCGGAAGTGCGTCCGGCGGTCGAGGGACTCTGCTCCGAGGGTCTGTCGCAATGGTTCGAAGAGCATCCGGTCGAAGCGAAGATGATCGTCGCCAAGATCATTGAAGCGGCCTCGGCGCGTGAGGCCGCCCGCAAGGCGCGGGACCTGACGCGGCGCAAGTCGGCGCTGGATATCTCCAGCCTGCCCGGCAAGCTGGCCGACTGTCAGGAACGCGACCCGGCCAAGTCCGAACTGTTCATCGTTGAGGGTGATTCCGCCGGCGGCTCGGCCAAACAGGCGCGCAATCGCGAGAACCAGGCCGTCCTGCCGCTGCGGGGCAAGATCCTGAACGTCGAGCGGGCGCGGTTCGACCGGATGCTGTCGTCGGAGTTGATCGGGACCCTGATCCTGGCCCTGGGCACGGGCATCGGGCGCGATGATTTCGACGCCGACAAGCTGCGCTATCACAAGATCATCCTGATGGCCGACGCCGACGTCGACGGCGCCCACATCCGCACCCTGCTCTTGACCTTCTTCTATCGTCAGATGCCGGAGCTGATCACGCGCGGCCACGTCTACATCGCCCAGCCGCCGCTCTACAAAGTCGCCAAGGGCAAGCAGAGCCGCTACCTGAAAGACCAGTCCGAGATGGACTCCTACCTGATTGAGGAAGGATCCTCCGAGGCCGAACTGGACCTCTCGAACGGCGAGCGCCGGATGGGTCTCGATCTGCAGTCGTTGGTCCGTGACGCCAAGGCCTGCAGCGCCAGCGTCGATCGTCTCAGCCAGCGGGCGCCCGCCTTCGCCATCGAACAGGCGGCCCTGGCCGGTCTGTTCGCCGACGATGCCGACATGGCGGCGGTGTCCGCCGCTGCAGCCGCGCGCCTGAACCTGTATGCCGAAGAAGGCGACGGGGCGTGGACAGGCGCGCCGGGCGAGCAGGGGGCGGTGGTCTTCACCCGCTCGCGCCGCGCGGTGCAGGAGACGATCGTGCTGGAAGAGGCGCTGATCCACTCGCTGGACGCGCGTCGTCTGGCCGAGCGGGCGGCTGCGTTCGACGGCGTGTTCGCGGCTCCGGCCGTCTATCGCCGCAAGGACAAATCGACGACGATCCGGGGCCCCCTGGACCTGCTGAACGCCGTGCTCGACGCCGGCAAGAAGGGGCTGTCGATCCAGCGCTACAAGGGTCTGGGCGAGATGAACCCGGAACAGCTGTGGGAGACGACGCTGGACGTCAACGCCCGCACCCTGCTGCAGGTCAAGGTCGACCACGCCGACGACGCCGACGACCTGTTCGCCAAGCTGATGGGCGACGTGGTCGAGCCGCGCCGCGAGTTCATCCAGGAAAACGCCCTGGACGCCGCCGTCGACGTTTAAGATCATCCTGTCCGATCATCTTCGCTTTCGCGGGATGAGCGAATATTTTAGGGCCGGCCGGCGTCGATGTAGGCCTTTACGCTCGCATAGGACGGCGGCTGCGGGCGCATGTCGTCGCAGGAGATCTCTCGGATCGCGTCATCGAAGCTGTCGCGGGCGATGGATTCCCAAGGCTCCTCGGTGTTGAAGACCTCTCCGGGGACGCCGTCCTCGAAGGCGTCGCTTGAAGTGACAACGTGCGACTGGCGGGCGCCGCAGCGGATGCCGAACTGATCCACCGTATGCGAATAGTCGCCGGCGGGCGTGTCGGTCGGAACGCGGGCGACCATCACGGTCAACTCGTCGCCGGTCTTCACCACGCTGTTGACGTCGATCAGATAGTGTTTGTTCGGCGCGCGAGAGAAGGCCCACCATTCAGGCCCCGTCGACTGCTGGACCGCCTCGGCCGTACCGCCCAGCACCTCGACCGGAGGCGGCGGCTGCGTGGTCTGCGCGGCGGCCGCTCCGGCCCACAAGGATAAGATGGCGGTCGCGATCGCATATTTCCGGATAGTCATAGTCGCCTCCCCAGACGGACACTTGTCTGCCATATTTCGCGCCGTTGCGAGGCGAAGATCAAGGGTCGACCGGTCAACCCTTCGCCCACTTCGTCGTTCAGGGTTCTGACATGCTGCGCGCCCTGATCCTGACCCTCGCCCTGCTCGTCCTCCCGGTCGCCGCCCAGGCGCAGTCCAGCACGGCTTTCCGGTCAGACCGGATGGTGGTCACGACGCGGGGCGAGGGGCCTGACGTGATCCTCATTCCTGGCCTGGCCTCGACCAGCGACGTCTGGTCGCGGACGGCGAACCGGTTGGACGACCGCTACCGGGTTCATCTTGTTTCGGTCCGCGGATTCGGAAATGTGCCGGCTGGAGCCAACACGGACGGCGCCTTGGTCGCGCCAGTGGCGGCCGAGCTGCGCCGCTATATCGCCGCGCAGGGGCTGGAGCGGCCGGCGGTCATCGGCCATTCGATGGGCGGGCTGGTGGCGCTTCGGGCCGCCGCCGACGCCGGGCGCGACCGGCGCGGACCGCAGGTTGGTCGGGTCATGGTGGTCGACGCGACGCCCTTCTTCCCCTCCCTGATCAGCCCGGGCGCCACGGTCGGCGACGTCGAGCCCCTGGCCCGGATCGCCTACCAGGCCCTGCTGTTCCTCGGAGACGAGGCCCTGCGGACCCAGGGGACGAGGCTGGGCGACCAGCTCGGCGGAGCGGCGGACAACGTATTCGGCACGCTCGGCTGGCAGGGCGGCGACCGGCAGGTGCTGGCGCAGGGCCTGTACGAGGTCATGACCACGGATCTGAGGAGCCGCCTGCCCGACATCTCGGCGCCGGTGACAGTCGTCTATGGCTGGAGCGCCGACGGCAACAGCCCCAGGGCCCACCTGGACGCCCTGTTCGCCGCAGGCTACCGCAACCTGCGCGCGCCCGCCCGGTTCGAGCGGATCGAGGGCGCGGAGCACATGGTCATGATCGACCAGCCGACCCGGTTCCTTGCGGCGGTGACGCGGTTCCTCGGCTAGTGGACCCTGGGCTTCGGCCCTGCTGCTGACCTCAGCCGCCGTCCGCCCAGACGGTCTTGTACAGATCAAAACGACGGTCGCGCAGGTTGCGGACCGTGCCCTGGGACTTGGCCCAGGCCAGGTCGGACAGGTCGAGATCGGCTACGGTCACTGTCTCGACATTCTCGCTGGCCTCCGCCGCCACCCCGTCGCGGGCGAAGGGGAAGTCGCATGGCGTCAGGATGCAGGACTGGGCGTACTGGACGTCCATGTTCTCCACGTTCGGCAGGTTGCCGACATTGCCCGACAGGATGACGTAGCACTGGTTCTCGATGGCCCGGGCCTGGGAGCAGTAGCGCACCCGCAGATAGCCCTGCCGGTTGTCGGTGCAGAAGGGCACGAACAGCAGCCGCGCGCCTTCGTCGACCAGCCGTCGCGCCAGCTCCGGGAACTCGGAATCATAGCAGATCAGCACCCCGATCGGGCCGCAGTCGGTGGGGATGGCATGGACCCGGTCACCGCCCTTGATGTTCCACCAGTGGCGCTCGTTCGGCGTCGGGTGGATCTTCTCCTGCTCGTGAACCGAACCGTCGCGCAGGAAGACATAGGCGACGTTCTGGATGTCGCCGTCCTCGGTGCGGGTCGGGTGGGAGCCGCCGATGATGTTGATGTTGTACTCGACCGCCATCTTTGACAGCGCCTCGACGAAACGCGGAGTGTAGCGGGTCAGGGCCTCGATCGACTCGACCGGCGACAGCTTCTCCTTCTCCAGAGACAGCAGCTGGAGGGTGAACAGTTCGGGGAAGACCACGAAGTCCGAACGGTAGTCCGAGGTCACGTCGACGAAATATTCGATGTTGGAGATGAATTCATCGAAGCTGGCGACCTTGCGCGCCTGCAGTTGCACCGTCGCCACCCGCACCGTCTCCTTGACTGCGAAGGCGGCGCCGCGCCCGTGCGTCTCGGCATAATAGGGGTTACGCCACACCATATGGGCGGCGTGGCCCATCGAGGCGGTGTCGGCGCTCAGATAGTTCTCCAGCACGCCGATGGGCTCGAAGCCCGAGCGCATGTGAAAGCCGATGACCGGATCGTTCAGCTTCCGGGCGGTGACGGCGTCGAGGTATTCGCGCGGATTCGGATAGGCGGCCTTGCGCCGGCCCAGGCCGGGCATCCGCCCGCCGAAGACGATACCGCGCAGATTCTGCGCCTCGCACAGGTCCCGGCGCGCATCGTACAGGCGCTGGCCGATCCGCAGGCGACGCCGGTCCGGATCAACGCAGACCTCCATGCCGTAGAACCAGTCCCCGACTGGATCATGCCGCGCCGCATAGCCCCCGCCTGTGATCTGGGTCCAGGTGTGAGGCGACATGGCCGTGCGCTCGTCAATGCGGAAACCGGCGGCATAACCGACCAGGTCGCCGTCATATTCGACCACGAACTGGCCGTCCGGGTAGGCGGCGATCTGGCCCCGAAGCATCCCCGGCGTCAGGGCGGGCATGTCCTTGTAGACCTTGGCGACCAGCACCGAGATGGCGTCGACGTCACTGAGCTTGGCGTTCCGGATGGTGAGAACGGCCGGCTT
The DNA here is from genome assembly GCF_031412435.1 of Brevundimonas sp. Taxonomy (GTDB): domain Bacteria; phylum Pseudomonadota; class Alphaproteobacteria; order Caulobacterales; family Caulobacteraceae; genus Brevundimonas. The sequence continues at coordinate 47,191 of NZ_JANODA010000006.1, read as the reverse complement.
GTTGGGTTTCTTCATAGGCTCGTGAACGCACGGCTGTGACGGTGGATCAACCCTCGCCGACCACTTTTCTGTTGTCATTCCGGGCGAAAGCGGACGGTGCGGGCAGTGCGCCAGGGAACCGGCGCGACGCCTACAGCCAGTCCGCCGTCGTCTCGCGCGCCAGCATCTCCTCGTATGACGGCCGCGCCCGGACCACGGCCCAGCGGTCGCCGTCGACCAGCACTTCAGGGACCAGTGGGCGGGAGTTGTATTCGCTCGACATCACCGCCCCATAGGCCCCGGCGCCGGTGAAGACGACGAGGTCGCCGGCCTGGAGCGGCGGCAGGGACCGGCCGCGGGCGAAGGTGTCGCCCGTCTCGCAGACGGGACCGACGATGTCGTAGACGACCGGATCGCCGTCCCGCGGGATGACCGGCTTCACCTCGTGGAAGGCGTCGTACATGGCCGGACGCATCAGGTCGTTCATGGCGGCGTCGAGCACCAGGAACTTCCGCCCGTCGGCCCGTTCGGTCACCTGAATCACGCGGGCCAGCAGGACGCCGGCGTTGGCGGCCAGCAGGCGACCGGGCTCGAACGCCGCCTCGACGTTCAGGCCGTCCAGCACCCGGGCGACCATGTCGGCGTAGTCGGCGGGCGAGGCGGTCTGTGCTCCACCGGAATAGGGCACGCCCAGGCCACCGCCGAGGTCGATACGGGGCACGGGCAGGCCCTGCTGCCGCAGGGTCTCGGTCAGTTTGCGCAGCAGTCCGAAGGCGGCCTCCAGCGGGGCCAGGTCGGTGATCTGGCTGCCGATGTGACAGGCGAGGGCGACCGGGTTCAGGTGCGGGCTGGCGGCGGCCCGGGCGTAGAGGGCCATCGCCTCGTCGGCCGGGACGCCGAACTTGTCGCCCTCTCCGCCCGTAGTGATCTTGGCGTGGCCGCCCGCGCCGATCTTGGGGTTCACCCGGATGGCGATGTCGGGTTTCGCGCTCTTCGCCTCCGCGATGGCGATGAGGCGGTCCAGCTCGGGCACGCTCTCGACATTGATCTGGCGCACCCCGACCTCGAGGGCGAAGGCCAGTTCGGCGTCGGTCTTGCCCACACCCGAGAAGATGATGCGATCGGCCGGGATGCCCGCCTTCAGCGCGCGCCGGATCTCGCCCTCCGATACGGTGTCGGCGCCGCAGCCCAGACGGGCCAGGGTCGCCAGCACCGACAGGTTGGAGTTCGACTTGACCGCGAAGGCGATCAGGCTGTCGCCCAGTACCGAGGGGTGGGCGTCCAGCGCCTCGCGCAGCACCCGGTAGTGCCGGGTCAGGGTGGCGGTCGAATAGACATAGGCCGGCGTGCCGACCTCGGCCGCCAGCATGGTCAGGTCAACGTCCTCGGCGTGGAGGGCGCCGTCCCGAAGCTCGAAATGATCCAAGGTCTATTGAGGCTCGCGACCGGCGGCGGTGCCGCCGATGGGGTTGGACGGACCGCCGTCGATCGGCATCTGGCTCGACGGGCGGTTGATCGTCGCCGGGTCGGGCAGGTTCGGGGCCCGGGCGTCGCGCGGCGCACGCTCGGTCTCGCGCGGTGCGGGGCTTTCCAGGTCGGCCATGCGGCCGCAACCGGCGGCGGCGACCGCCATCAGAGCCAGAACGCCGAGGATGATGGGTTTGGTCATGACAGTCGGACTTTCCATTCGGCGATGCGCGCACGGACCTGTTCCGGCGCGGTTCCCCCGAAGCTCTGGCGGCTGGCGCAGGAAGCCTCAGGGGTGAGCACCTTGTAAACGGCTTCGGTGACGCCGGGATGCAAGGCCTGCAATTCGGTTAGCGGCAGTTGCGCCAGACCCACGCCCAGCTGCTCCGCCCGCTTCACCGCCGCGCCCGTGACATGGTGCGCCTGGCGGAACGGCAGGTCGGCCTCGCGGACGAGCCAGTCGGCAAGGTCCGTGGCGGTGGAGAAGCCCCAGCCGGCCGCCTCGGCCATCCGTTCCGTATTCGGACGGAAGGCGCTGACCATCGCCGTCATGGCGGTCAGGGCCAGGTCCAGGGCGTCCATGGCCTCGAACACCGGCGGCTTGTCCTCTTGCATGTCCTTGGAATAGGCGAGCGGCAGGCCCTTCATGACGGTCGAGAGGGCGACGAACGAGCCCATGATCCGGCCGGTCTTGGCCCGGACCAGCTCGGCGGCGTCGGGGTTGCGTTTCTGCGGCATGATCGACGAGCCCGTGGTCAGGTCGTCGGGCAGGGTGACGAAACCGAACATCGGGGTCATCCAGACCACGATCTCCTCGGCCAGACGCGACAGGTGTCCGGCGGTGATCGAGGCGGCGGCCAGGGTCTCCAGCGCAAAGTCGCGGTCGGACACCGCATCCAGCGAATTGGCCATCGGTCGGTCGAAGCCGAGCGCGACCGCCGTCGCATGGCGGTCGATGGGGAAGGGCGACCCTGCGAGGGCCGCGGCGCCCAGAGGGCTCTCGTTCATCCGCGCGCGGGCGTCGGCGAAGCGACCGGCGTCGCGGCCGGCCATCTCGACATAGGCCATCAGGTGGTGGCCCAAGGTCACCGGCTGGGCGGTCTGCAGATGGGTGAAGCCGGGCATGAGGTCGCCCGCGTGCTGCTCGGCCCGGGCCAGCAGGGCGCGTTGCAGGGCCTGCAGCTGTTCCACCGAGCGGTCGCAGGCGTCCCGAACCCAGAGGCGGAAGTCGACAGCGACCTGGTCGTTTCGGCTGCGCGCCGTGTGGAGGCGGCCCGAGGGCTCGCCGATCAGCTCGGACAGACGGGCCTCCACGTTCAGGTGGATGTCCTCGTATTCGTCACGGAAGGGAAAGGTCCCGGCCTCGATCTCGGCCTGGATCGTATCCAGCCCGCCCAGGATCGCCGCGCCGTCCTCCGCCGTGACGATGCCCTGGTCGATCAGCATGCGACAATGGGCCCGCGAGCCGCGCAGGTCCTGCGCCCACAGCCGCTTGTCTACGCCGATGGAGACGTTGATCGCCTGCATGATGTCGGCGGGGCGCGACGAAAAGCGTCCGCCCCACATGCCTTGACCTTCGGGCGTCGTCGCGGTCTTGGTCGGTGCAGTTAAACTGGAACGGTCGTTCATGGACGAACCCCGGAAGCAAAAGGTCGAGACACGGTGGGCTCTGATTGCCGTCGCCGTCGTCCTGGCGATGATCGTCGTGCCGATCGTGATCGGTGGGGTGCTATGGTATTCCAGCCCCGAGGCCAAGGGCGACATGGCCGCCCTGACCGATACGGACGCGAAAAGCGAGCTTTCGCGGTTCGCGGTCGGGCCATTGGCGGCGCTCGAGACTCCCGCCGCCCTGGAAGCGGCCCCCGACTATGTCTTCAAGACGCGCGACGGCGCCGACGTCCGCTTCGCCGACTTCCGGGGCAAGGTGGTGCTGGTCAACCTGTGGGCCATGTGGTGTGCGCCGTGCCGCACCGAGATGCCGACCCTCGCGGCGCTCGCATCGGCCTATCCGGGGGGCGATCTGGTCGTGCTGCCGATCAATGTCGATACCGGCGATGGCCCCGTCGCCGATGCGAAAAGCTTCATCGACGTCCACGAGCCCCTGCCCTTCTATGGCGACCCGAAGTTCCAGCTCCCGTTCGAGTTTCCGGGCAAGGGCAAGATGCCCCAGACGATCCTGCTGGACCGTGAGGGGCGGATCCGCGCTGCCTTCGCGGGCGAGGCCGACTGGAACAGCCCGGAGGCGAAGGCCTTGATCGATGCGGTGCTGGCGGAGCAAGGCTCCGCGGGGGCCTAGTTGTCGGGAGCGGGCACGCGCTGGTCGGTGTTGGGATTGACGGCGCCTGGGCGGCCTTCTGCGGCGGCCTCTGCCTGATTGGCCTCAAGGCGATCGGCCACGTTGCCGGCGCCGGTCTCCACGGCCTGGGCCGCCTTCATTGTGCCGGCCTCGAGCACCTCGCCCGCCTGTGCGGCCAGGTCGCCCGCCTTGTCGGCGGCTTCCGAGGCCGTGATCTCCGCGTTGTCGGCGGCGACCTCGGCATTGGCCTCGGTCTTCTCCTGTTCGGCCTGGGTGCAGGCCACGGCGCCCAGCGACAGGGCGGCGATAGTGGAGACTGCCAGCAGCGACGGGATACGGATGGTCATGGAGAGCCCTCGAACGGCGTTGAACCTTTGCCGTGAACGCCGATGATCACGATCGGTTGCGCCATGGTGCGTCGCAGCATAAAATCAGCTATTGTCGGTATCTGAACGGGAGCCGCGATCATGATGCTGGGCGGGCTGGTGGTCGCGGTTATGCTGGCTCTCCTGGTCTGGGATCTGGCGGGTCAACCTACGGGCCGGCGCTGGCGAAGGCGTCGGCGGCGGCGCGCCGAGGCTGCGACGCATCGGCGCAAGGGTTGAGGCTCTTATCCGGGCTGTTTGCGAGAAAGCCACGCGAGACGGCCGTTTGATCGGCGTTCCAGCCCGTCCTGTCGAAACCTGACAACGGTGTCTTGACCCCTGCGAGGCCCTTAACGCGCGCGGCAAAATTCGACATGGTGGATCATCGACCCGCTCGACCGGGTTGGTGGGAGCGGAGACCACAGGGAAACGCAGGGATGGCTTACCCCATTCGAGCCGAGGTTCTGGCGCTGATCCAGGCTAGCATCGGTTGGGCCGTGCTCGCCGCGCGTGCGGTCAATGTCGTCCCCACACCGCCGGTCGCGCCGCCGCCACCGGTCGCGCGCCAGTCGAAAGCGCTCGCCCGCGCGCCGGTTCGCCTGCGCGCCACCATCACCATCGACATCGACGCCCCCGACGCCGACGAGGCGGAACGGGCGTGCGACGACGTTCGCGGCCAGTTCGAGATCCTGAAGCGGACGCACCCGCTGGCCGAACTGGCGTTCCAGCGCCGCAAGCCGCGTACCGGCCGGCGACCTCCGACGCCGGCGTTGGTCGTCAGTCCCTATGTCGATGACTGAGGCGATCGGTCGGCGGCGCAACACCCTGCTCGCCGGCATCGTGCTGCTGAAGAAACAGGCCCCTGACATTACCCTCTCGGAGATGCTGGCCTTCCTCTATGTCGCCGAGAATCCCGGCGTGCGGGTCAAGGAACTGGCCGTGCTGATGGAGACGACCGACGCCACGGCGTCGCGGGCGTCGCGGTCCCTGCTTCAGGCGGACGAGCCCGGGGCGCGGGAGCCGGGGCGAGGCTGGCTCCTGATGGCGTCCAACGGGCGTGAGGCCGTGTCGCGACACCTCTATCTGACCGAGGCCGGGGTTGAACTGGTCCAGCGTCTGGACGCCCTGATCGAGAGCGCCAGACCGATCGGCGTCCGGGCGGCGCCGGCCGAACTCAGGGTCAGGCGCTAGGGGTCTGGACTGGTGGCTGGAGGCGGGATCGAACCGCCGACCTGTGGGTTATGAATCCACCGCTCTAACCATCTGAGCTACCCAGCCCAGTCCATGGGCCGTCGTCGATCGCAACCGGATGACGAGGGAGGCGTGCGTATATCGTCGCCGCCCCTCCGGTTCAAGTCAGTTGAACAAGAGGTCTGTTCTGCGACTTGCTGTCACGTGGAAGCGAGGGCAGGAACGGCGGAGCTTGTGCGCCGTTTCAGGGCGGTCACGCCCTCGTCAGACCCGGAGTTCCCATGCGTCCGTTCGTCCTCGCCGCCACCTCGTCCCTGCTCGTGATGTCAGCCGCCTGCGGGGCCAACGGCCAGACCGGACAGGCGCCATCCCCCGGAGCGCCCGTCGAGACCCGTCCGGCCAATGCTCCGAACCAGACACCGGCCTTCGCCGGCCAGACCCGCGCGCCGGGCGTCCAGACCCAGGGCACGCTGAGGCACGCAGTGATCGCCTCCGGCCTCGTCCACCCGTGGGGCATGGCGCTGCTGCCGGACGGGAATTGGCTGGTCACCGAGCGCCCCGGGCGGATGCGGATCATTTCGGCCCAGGGCCAGGTCGGAGAGCCGATCACGGGCCTGCCGGCCGTCGACGCGCGCGGGCAGGGCGGGCTGCTGGACGTGACCCTGTCGCCCGGCTTCGCCACCGACCGGACGATCTTCTGGAGCTATGCCGAGTCCCGGGACGGCGGCAACGCCACCTCGGTCGCGCGCGGCGTGCTGTCGGCGGACGGAACGAGCGTCGGCGACGTGCGGGTCATCTTCCGCGCTCTGCCGATCTACGACGGCGACAAGCATTTCGGATCGACGCTGGCGTTCGACCCGGCCGGCCATCTGTTCATCACCCTGGGCGAGCGGTCCGACGCGCCGATGCGGCCCCAGGCCCAGCAGCTCGACTCCCATATGGGCAAGGTCGTCCGCATCAATGCCGACGGCTCGGTCCCGCAGGACAATCCATTCGTCGGTCAGGCCGGCGCCCTGCCCGAAATCTGGTCCCTGGGCCACCGTAACGTCCAGGGCATCGCCGTCCAGCCGGGCACGGGCGCGGTCTGGACCATCGAGCACGGCACGCGCGGCGGCGATGAGTTGAACCGGCCTGAGGCGGGCAAGAACTACGGCTGGCCGATCATCGCCTATGGCGTCGAATATCGCGGCGCCCCGATCAACGAGGGGATCACGGCGCGGGCCGGTCTGGAACAGCCGGTCTACTACTGGGATCCGGTGATCGCGCCGGGCGGCCAGGCCTTTTATTCGGGCGCTATGTTCCCGGGCTGGGAGGGAAACCTGCTGATCGCGGGTCTGGGCGGCAAGTCGCTGACCCGGCTGGTGCTGGACGGCGACCGGGTGACGGGGGAGGAGCGACTGCTGACCGGCCTCGGCGAGCGCATCCGCGACGTGGCCGTGGGGCCCGACGGCGCCGTCTGGGTCATCACCGACGAGGACGACGGCAAGCTGGTAAGGCTGGCCAGCGCGAGCTAACAGCGCGGCTCAAGCAGCGAGACGCCGCGCGTCGAGCGATAGCCGCCCTCAAATATGAATCGCGTGTCCCAGGGCCCTCAGGCTCGCCTCGTGGAAGGCCTCGCCCAGGGTCGGGTGGACATGGATGACGCCCGCAACGTCTTCCAGCACCGCCCCCATTTCCAGCATCTGGGCGAAGCTGTTGGACAGTTCGGCGACGTGCTGACCGACCGCTTGGACGCCCAGCAGGCGGTGGTCGCCCTTCGACGCCAGAACCCGGACGAAACCGCCGTCCTCGCCGGCCTCGATGGCCAGGGCGCGGCCGATGGCGGCGAGCGGGAACACGGCGGTGATTACATCGTCCCGGCCCGCCACATCGAGCGGCCCCAGGCCCGCCGAGACGATCTCCGGCTCGGTGAAGCAGACGGCGGCGATGGTGACGGGGTCGAACCTGCGATCATGCCCCGCGATGATCTCGGCGACGACCTCGCCCTGGGCCGAGCCCTTGTGCGCCAGCATGGGTTCGCCGGTCAGGTCGCCGACGGCCCAGACGTTCTTCATCGAGGTGGCGCAGCGGTCGTCGATCTTCACGAACGGCCCGGCCATGGCGACACCCATGTTTTCCAGACCCCAGCCGGCGGTGCGCGGACGACGGCCGACGGTGACCAGCACCTTGTCGGCGTCGAGCGACAGAGGCTCGCCCTCCTTCGTCGTGATCGACAGTTTCCCGTCTCCGAACCCGCCGGCGCGGGCGCCGAGGTGCATCTCGACCCCGTGGTCAGTCAGCCACTTCATGACCGGGTCGGTCAGGGCCTTGTCGTAGAGCGGCAGGATGCGCTCGGCCATCTCTACGATGGCGACCCGGGCGCCCAGTTTGCGATAGGCGATGCCCAGCTCCAGCCCGATATAGCCGCCGCCGACCACGACCAGCCGATCCGGCACGGCGTCCAGCGACAGGGCCTCGGTCGAGGAGATGACGTCGCCGCCGAAGGGCAGGAAGGGCAGCTCTACCGGCTCCGACCCCGTCGCCAGGATGACGTGCTCGGCCGTGATCGTGATTGGACCGTCCTCGGTCTCGACGCGGCAGGTCTTGGCGTCCTGGAAGGTCGCCCAGCCCTTGATGACCTTTACCCTGGCCTTCTTCAGCAGGGCCGCGACGCCATTGTTCAGCTTACGGACGATTCCGTCCTTCCATTCGACCGTCTTGGACAGATCGATGGCCGGCTCCGACGCCGTGATGCCCAGGGTCCCGTCGCCGGCGGCCTTTGACACGGTCTCGAACTTCGACGCCGCGTGGATGATCGCCTTGGACGGAATACAGCCGACGTTCAGACAGGTGCCGCCGAGCCCGGCCGAGCCGTCGACCAGAACAGTGTCGAGCCCCAGCTGGCCGCAACGGATGCCGGCGACATAGCCGCCTGTGCCCGCGCCGATGATCAGGACTTTGGTCTTCAGGGTCTGGGTCATGCGTGGCCGATGCGACGAATCAGGGTTGGGTTTCCTCGACTAGGTCGAGGATGGTGCGGAACAGGGGCTCGTGCTGGAGGCTGCCCTCCAGCGAGGCGGTCGTGCCTTCGCGGAGGGTCGAGTGGTCGTTGGGGATGGTGATCAGGACCAGCTGGCCGACCTCGGCGACCCAGCCGACGGCGCAGAACTCGCGGCTGTTGTAGGCGACGCGGAAAGGCGCAGAGCCGTCAGTCTCACCCTTGATGAGGCGCACCGGCTCCACGGTTGCGAAGCCGAAATTGACGCAGCCGGACTCGCCGGGATCGCCCTGAAAGTGCTCACGGGCCCGCGCCCGGGCGGCGGCGATGCATTGGGTCGGCGGGGTTTGATCGACCACGGTCACCCGTCCGACCAGCACGGTCTGCGCATCGTTCATCACACTGCTGGCGTAGACGGGCATCGGCATGCAGGCCCAGGCCGGGGCGGAAGCGAACAGGGCGACAGCGGTCAAGGCGGTCGTCAGGATGCGATTCATGGGAGGCTCGGTAGGGGATGGCCCGCCCTTACGGCTCGCCAATCGCGCATAAAGATTTCAGCGTCGCGGCCATCAGCTCTGACGAGGAACAGCCATCTGTTATCGGCGAGACCATCGGGGTTCGCGAACACGATCAGCTTTTGTCCGTCGCGTGGAGGCTGATCAGCTTGGTCGTCCATCAGGAAGAACCAGTTGGTGCAAGCTCCCGCTTCGAAGGATAGGCGATAGGGGATTGGCGAGACCGGCCCCCAGATCGCGTTGGTTGGCCTGACGGTGAAATCGACGTTGTCGGCATAGGGGCCGTCAACGGTCACGTCCTCGATTCGCGCCTCATAGACGCTGGTCACGGCCCGCAAGTCCTGTGTTCGTCGCGCCGCCTGGTCTCCGGGAGCCGGAGTACACGCGACTGCCGAAGCCGCGGAGGCGGCTAGCAGCATCAGCCCAAGAGCAGGTGCAGCGAGCTTCACCCGATCACCCCATCCACAGCGTCGCGGGATGCTCCAGCAGGCCCTTGATCCGCTGCACGAAGACGGCGGCGTCGTGGCCGTCGACGATGCGGTGATCGAAGCTGGACGACAGGTTCATCATCTTGCGCACGACCATCTGGCCGTTGCGCACCACCACCCGTTCCTCGATCTTGTTGGGGCCGACGATGGCGACCTCGGGATGGTTGATGATGGGGGTGTGGACCACGCCGCCCAGGGTGCCCAGCGAGGTGATGGTGATGGTCGAGCCGGACAGCTCTTCCCGCTTGGCCGAGCCGTCCTTGGCCGCGCCGGAGACGCGGGCGATCTCGGCCGCGGTCGCGTAGGGATCCAGCGATTCCGCGTGGCGGACGACCGGGACCATCAGGCCGTTCGGCGTCTGGGCGGCGATGCCCAGATGAACGGCGGCGTGGGTGGTCAGGACGCCGGCCTCGTCGTCATAGTGGCTGTTGATCGTGGGCTGGTCGCGCAGGGCGACGACGATGGCGCGGGCGATGAAGGGCAGGACGTTGAGCTTGGCCTTGCCGGTCTGTTTCGCCTGGGCGTTCAAGTGGGCGCGAAGCTCCTCCAGCGCCGTGACATCGATCTCCTCCACATAGGTGATGTGGGGGATGCGCCGGACGCTGTCGGCCATCTTCTCCGCGATCTTGCGGCGCAGGCCGATGATGCGGACCTCGGTCGTCCCTTCGGCCCGGGCGTAGGTCGAGGAGGGCATTGATGATCCGTGTTCGGACGGTCCGCGCGCGCCGCCCGAGACGAAGGCGTCGAGATCGCCGTGCTCGATCCGTCCGGCCGGGCCGGAGCCGGGCACGAATTGCAGTTCCAGACCCAGTTCACGGGCGCGCTTGCGCACGGCGGGCGAGGCGAGCGGACGGACGCCGGGGACCTGGGCGGTGCGGGCGAGATTGGCGGGGGCTGAAGGAGCCGGCTTGGCCTTTGGCGCTTCCGCCATGGTGGCGGGGGCGACCTTGGCCGGAGCGGCGACAGGTGCGGGCGCAGCAGGCTTCGGCGCTGCGGCGACATTGCCCACGCCTTCGACGTCGAAGCTCACAAGGGCCCCACCGACCGGCGAGGCCTTGCCGACTTCGCCGTGCAAAGCCGTGACCACGCCGGCGACCGGCGAGGTCAGTTCGACCGTGGCCTTGTCGGTCATGATCTCGGCGAGGAGCTGGTCCTCCTGGACCGTGTCGCCGACCGCGACGTGCCAGGCGACCAGCTCGGCCTCGGCCGTGCCTTCGCCGACGTCGGGGAGTTTGAAGACATAGTTGCCGGATGCCGCAGGCGCCGACGGAGTCCCGGTGATCTCCTCGGCCTCTGGCGCGTCGACCGCGGGAGCGGCTTCCGGCTCCGGCTCCGCCACCTGAGCGGGTTCGGCCTCGGCGGACGCATTCCCGGCGCCCTCGACCTCGAACTCCACCAGGGGTCCGCCGACGGGCGACATGACGCCGGGCTCGCCGTGCAGGGCCGTGACGACGCCGGTCACGGGGGAGGTCAGTTCGACCGTCGCCTTGTCGGTCATGATGTCGGCCAGCAGCTGGTCTTCGGCGACGACATCGCCGATCGCGACGTGCCAGCCGACCAGTTCGGCCTCGGCGGTGCCTTCGCCCACGTCGGGCAGTTTGAAGACGTAGCGGCCCATCAGCGCGCCCCTCCGGTCATGACGGCTTTCAGCGCGGTGGCGACCCGTTCCGGCCCGGGGAAATATTCCCACTCGAAGGCGTGCGGGTAGGGCGTGTCCCAGCCGCAGACGCGGGTGACCGGCGCTTCCAGATGATAGAAGCAGCGCTCCTGAACCAGGGCGGACAACTCGCCTCCGTACCCGGACGTTTTCGGCGCCTCGTGCACGATGACGCAACGGCCGGTCTTCTTCACCGAGGCCTCGATGGTCTCGATGTCGAGCGGCACGAGCGAGCGCAGGTCGATGACCTCGGCGTCCACGCCCGCGTGTTCGGCGCCCGCCAGCGAGACCCAGACCATGGTGCCATAGGCCAGGATGGTGACGTCATTGCCTTCGCGCATGATGCGCGCCTTGCCGATCGGCTCGACATATTTGCCGGTCGGGACCTGGGCCAGGTCCTGGGTCTTCCACGGGCTCACCGGCTTCTGGTGCCAGCCGTCGAAGGGGCCGTTGTAGAGCCGCTTGGGCTCGAAGAAGATGACCGGGTCGTCGTCCTCGATCGCGGCGGTCAGGAGGCCCTTGGCGTCATAGGGGTTGGACGGAATGACGACCTTGAGGCCTGCGATATGGGTGAACAGGGCTTCCGGCGACTGCGAGTGGGTCTGGCCGCCGAAGATGCCGCCGCCGTAGGGCGAACGCACCACGATGGGCGAGGTGAACTGTCCGCCGGAGCGGTAGCGCATCTTGGCCGCTTCACTGACGATCTGGTCGTAGGCCGGATAGATGTAGTCGGCGAACTGGATCTCCACGACCGGACGCAGGCCGTAGGCCCCCATGCCGATGGCGGCGGCGACCAGGCCGCACTCCGAGATCGGCGTATCGAAGCTGCGGGTCAGGCCGTGCTTCTGCTGCAGCTGATCGGTGACGCGGAAGACGCCGCCGAAATAGCCGGCGTCCTCGCCGAACGACAGGACGTTCGGATCCTCGGCCATCTTCACATGCAGGGCCGAGTTCAGCGCCTGGATCATGTTCATCGGCTGGACGCCCGAGGTCGGGGCCTCGGAAGCCGGCGCGTCGTTCTGGTCGACCATGTCCGGCTCGATGCCGTCATGCTGGTCGGCGTCGGTAAAGGTCTGTTCGCTCATCGGATCAGACTCCCACTTCGCGGCGCTGTTCGGTCAGGCGCCAGTCCTCGGTCGCATAGACCTCTTCGAACATCGTCTTCACCGAGGGGCGCGACTGGCCGAGCGTGCCGATGGCCTCGGACTCCTTGCCGGCCGCGCGGACCTGGGCGACGGCGTCGGCCTCTGCTTCAGACTGGGCCTCGTCCGACCATTCGCCGAGCGCGATGAGGTGCTGTTTCAGGCGCGCAATGGGATCGCCCAGCGGCCATTTCTCATGTTCGTCGCCGGGGCGATAGCGGCTCGGGTCGTCCGAGGTCGAGTGCGGGGCGCCGCGATAGGTGAACAGTTCGATGACCGTCGCGCCCTGGTTCGACCGGGCGCGTTCCTCGGCCCACTGGGTCGCGGCCCAGACGGCGAGGAAGTCGTTGCCGTCGACGCGCAGGGCAGGGAGGCCGTAGCCGATGGCCTTCGACGCGAAGGTCGTCTCCATCCCGCCGGCGATGCCCTGGAAGGACGAGATGGCCCACTGGTTGTTGACGACGTTCAGGATCACCGGCGCGCGATAGACGGCCGCGAAGGTCAGGGCGTTGTGGAAGTCGCCTTCGGCCGTGGCGCCGTCGCCGATCCAGCTAATGGCGATTTTGTCGTCGCCCTTGTAGGCGCTGGCCATGGCCCAGCCCACGGCCTGCGGGACCTGGGTGCCCAGATTGCCGCTGATGGTGAAGAAGCCATAGTCCTTCGCCGAATACATGATCGGCAGCTGCCTGCCTTTGATGGGATCGGCCGCATTCGAATAGATCTGGTTCATCATGTCGACGAGCGGATAGCCGCGCGCGATCAGAAGTCCCTGCTGGCGATAGGTGGGGAAGCCCATGTCCTCACGCGACAGGATCATGCCCTGGGCGACCGCGATGGCCTCCTCGCCGGTGCACTTCATATAGAAGCTGGTCTTGCCCTGACGGTGGGCCCTGTGCATCCGGTCGTCGAAGGCGCGGGTCAGGATCATCGCCTTCAGACCCTTCTTCAGAGTCTCGGCGTCGAGGCGCGGGTTCCACGGACCGACGGCATGGCCTTCGTCGTCGAGCACCCGGATCAGGCGGAAAGCCAGGTCCAGCATCTGCACCGGCCGTGCGTCGACCGCGGGACGATCCACGGCGCCGGCGGCGTCGAGCTTCAGATGGCTGAAATCCGGCGTGTCTCCGGGACGCCCCGAGGGCTCCGGCACGCGCAGGGAGAGCGGCTTCGTGTTCCTGGTCATTCCATCCTGCCGTTCGGTTGATCCGACCGCGTAGTATTGGCGGCTGGATAGCATGGGCGTGAAATCAAGGCTCGCCTATTTTCGCCTTGCGTCAAGCGGTTTTAGGGTATTTTATTGCGCCATAACGATAAATGGAGAAACGCATTGGCGGATGAACTGGATCCCATCGACGCTCGAATTCTGGACATCCTGCAGCAGGACGCTGGATTGTCCGTCGCGGAAGTGGCCGAGCGGGTGGGACTGTCGGCCTCGCCGTGCTGGCGTCGGATCAAGAGACTGGAAGATTCCGGACTGATCCGCAAGCGGGTGACCCTGCTGGACGCCGCTCTTCTGGGGCTGGACTTCGAAGTCTACGCCATCGTCAAGCTCAGCCTGCCCTCGCGCGAGAACCTGGATCTGTTTGAAGCCGCCGTCGCCAACTGGCCCGAGGTGGTCCAGTGCGCCACCATCACCGGGCGCGAGGACTATGTGCTGCGGATCATCACGTCCGACATGCACGCCTTCGACAAGTTCCTGCGTGACAAGCTGCTGACCCTCGGCATCGTCTCGGACTGCGAGAGCCATATCGTTACCCGCGGCGTGAAGAACGTCACCACCCTTCCGCTCGGCATCATCACGCCCCACCTGGCCTAGACCAGACGAACCTCCAGGAGCCCGCCCATGATCGAGATGGTGATCGACGCCCGCAAGAAGGACCTCGGCGGGTTCGAGGTCGGGCGCATCCTGCCCTTCCATGCGCGCCGGATGGTCGGGCCCTTCATCTTCCTGGACCACATGGGACCGGCCGAATTCGCACCGGGCGCCGATGCGATCAATGTGCGTCCGCACCCTCATATCGGCCTGTCGACCCTGACCTATCTGTTCGAGGGCGAGATCATGCACCGCGACAGCCTGGGCTATACCCAGGCGATCCGTCCGGGCGAGGTCAACTGGATGACCGCCGGCAAGGGCATCACCCACTCCGAGCGCACCGATCCGCTGAAGAAGGCGCAGGGCGGGCCGATGAACGGCATGCAGGCCTGGATCGCCCTGCCGGACGAGCACGAGGAGATCGATCCCTCCTTCCAGCACTATGGCGAGGACGCCCTGCCGGCCTATGAGAACGGCGGACTGTTCGCCCGTCTCGTGGCGGGCGAGGCCTATGGCGCCAGGGCCAATGTAAAGACCTCGTCGCCGCTCTTCTATGTGCACTGGGAGATGCAGGAGGGCGTCCGCACGGCGCCGCCTCCGGGCAGGGGCTCGGGCGGCATGTCCGAACGCGCCCTTTATGTCGCCAAGGGCAGCATCGAGGTCGGCGACCGCACCTTCCATGAGGGTCAGATGATCGTGCTGGAGCCCGACGCCGAGCCGACGGTGAAGTCGCTGACCAGGGCGACCGTCATGGCCCTGGGCGGCGAGCCGGTCGGTCAACGACTGATCTGGTGGAACTTCGTGTCGTCATCCCAGGCCCGCCTGGACCAGGCCAAGGAAGACTGGAAACAGGGTCGGATGAAGCTGCCCGACGAAGACGATCTGGAGTTCATTCCGTTGCCGGAGGACTCCGCCGTCACGACACGGTCCGAGCCGATCAAGCCCGAGCCGACGCATCCCGTCTGACCGGGCGTCGACAAATTGACGCATCAACGGCCAAGCTTGTTGACAGAATTGCAGGCCATTGGGCACCAAAGCTGAGCGGCCCGGGCCCCTCTGACGATCGCGTCGATCGTGATGTCGGACCGCACCGGCGGCGAGAGTTCATGCGTGAACGTCGCTGCCCTTTAGAGGTGGAACCAATATGTCATCACTGTCCAAGGGCCGTTCCGGCCTGAAGTTTTCTGTGCGCCTGGCGCTTCTTTCGGCGCTGGCCGCTGCGGTCCCGGGCGCGGCGCTGGCCCAGGCCCAGGCCTCGCCCAACAATCACGCCTGCCCCGTCGTAACCCAGGCGATGGTTGAGAGTCAGTTCGCCAGGTTCAACGATGCCTGGGCAACCGGCAACCCGGACGTCGTCACGGCGCTGTTCACGAACGAACCCGTCTTGCTCGCAACAGTCTCCAACACCCCGCGCACGACCCCTGCCCTGGTCCGGGACTATTTTGTGAGCTTCCTGCGGAGCAAGCCGGTCGGTCGGATCGATACCAGCACGGTCGAGATCGATTGCCAGACGGCTTCCCGGCTCGGGACCTGGACCGTCACCCTGACCGACGCGGCCACGGGCGCCAAGACCGACGTGCGCGCCCGCTACTCGTTCATCTATCGATACGAGGACGGCGACTGGAAGATCGATCATCTGCACTCATCGATGATGCCCGAAGCCGCCCACTAAGCGGCTCTCGCAGGAAACGTTACCCGCCGCGGGGCCTCCTCCCGCGGCGGCGCTTTCTCGATGGATGACAATGAAAAGACTGACTTCGGCTACGTCGATCATGGCTCTCGCACTGGCGACCCCCGCCTTTGCAAGCGACGAGGACATGGAGTTCTGGTTCAATCCGTCCGTCAGCACGGCGGCCGGCGACAGGACATCGATCGAGCTCGA
The DNA here is from genome assembly GCF_031412435.1 of Brevundimonas sp. Classification (GTDB taxonomy): domain Bacteria; phylum Pseudomonadota; class Alphaproteobacteria; order Caulobacterales; family Caulobacteraceae; genus Brevundimonas. Next base: position 31,422 of record NZ_JANODA010000006.1, on the reverse strand, counting down.
AACGGCACAGCGGTTCCGCAATGATCCGCGCAACGACACCTGGTTCGTTCGCGGCTGGATCAAACGCGACGATGCCCGGGGCAACTCCTGGGGCGTCGGTATCGAGCAACGCTGGAACGGACCGGACCAGCGGGAGGTCCGGCTACTCCAGCAGGTCGGCTACGAACTGGGCCCAATCGATCTCCGCACGCGCGTGGAACAACGGTTCGTCTCGACCGATCCTCAGACGGGATGGCGCGTTCGACAGCGGATCGGCGCCTCGATCCCGCTTGGCGAATCCGACAACAGCTGGAGTCTTACGGCAGATGCCGAGCTGTTCGTCACGTTACGCAGCTCAGACCGTGACGGCCAGACCGGCGTGACGGGATTGCGTACCTTCGTCGGATTCGAACGGGAGTTCGGCCGCTACGAAGTGAGCCTTGGGTATCTCCGCCAACAGGACGTGCGCGACACCGCGCCGGACCGTATCGGAAATGCGCCCTTCATCGGCGTGGCGGTCAATTTCTGAGAGTCTCGGGTCCTTAAGGCGCCTCCGCTACCCGCGCGACCCAGTCCGTCACGGCCGTGATAGCCTCGGGCGCGAGGGTCTGGGTGATTGTCGCATACTCACCGGGCAACCCCGTGGTCGCCGGCTGCATCAGGTGGTTGAGGCCGGGCAGGACGACGATCTCGGCGTCCGGCTTCAGGGACCGCAGGTGCGATGCGTTCTGTTCCGCCGGCACGTTGCGGTCGCGCTCGGCATAGATGGCCAGCATCGGAACGTTCAACGCCCGGATCGCATCGGCCGGATCGAAGGCGGTGAAATAGCGATACCAGCCCGAGCTCATCTGGCGCGCTGCGACGCTCGCCTGGGCGGCGGGCTGACCGATCTCGGCGGCCACCGCTTCGATCGCCCGCGCGGCGGCCGGTCCGTCGTTCCTGTTGTTGAGGACGGCCAGCATGAAACGGGCCTGGATGGCTTCGGTCTGCAGGGCCTGGGCCTCGGTCCCGCCCGAGGCGAGGACGATCTGCTTCACTTGTTCGGTCAGGATGTCCGCGCCGGAAACAGAAGGCCCTGCGATCATGACGACGAAGGCGGCGGGCGCGCCGTTCGAGCTGGCGATCAGGGCGGTCAATCCGCCTTCGCTGTGACCCATCAGGCCAAGACGCGCCGCGTCGATGTCCGGCCGCGCGCGCAGGAAGTCCATCCCGGCGACGGCGTCCGTGGCGAAGTCCGCCGTGGTCTCGTCCGAAGACCCGCCGCCGGACCCGCCCATGCCCCGGTCGTCATAGCGCAGCACGGCGATCCCCCGTCGGGTCAGGGCGTCGGCCCACACGGCGAAGGGTTTGTGGTCCAGGATGGTCTCGTCCCGATCCTGGGGGCCCGAGCCGGTCAGCAGGATGACGGCCGGGAACGGGCCTTCGCCCCGGGGCAGGGTCAGGGTCCCGGCCAGGGTGATGCCCGCGCCTGCGTTCGGGAACGTCACCTCCTCCGCGGCATAGGGGAAGGGCGGGACGGGGGTCTGGGGCCGGCGTGGCGGCGGGGGCGGTGTGACCTCGGCGGTCGCGGCCGTGCGGGTCAGAATCAGGGGCATGGAGGCCGGGCCCTGCGACAGGGTCCCCGTCCAGGTCGAGCCGTCCCCGGACCGCGCCCCTTCGAACCGTCCGCCCGCCATCGGCACGGTGAAGCGGACGACACCTGAGGTTTCTGTCAGGCCGGCGACGGGGATGTCCCGGGCGTTCTGGGCTGGACTGTCCATCAGGGCGATCAGGCCGTCCGGACCCTGGGCCACGCGGATAACGACAGGAATGGAGGCGTCGCCGACGCGTATCGCGCCCTCCCAGCGCCCCACGAGATCGGCGGCCTCCGCCTGGGCTGGAGCCGACGCCGTCGCCATTGCCTCGATCATCACGCCGCCCCTCCAATTGGTCGAGGGAGTAGAACAAGCGGGAGCCGTTGCAGGCAAGCCTCTTCAGGCGGCGCGTTCGTTCCGGGCGTCGCTCGCCGGAGCCTTGATCAGGTCAGTGATCTGGTCCGGCTGCATCGGCCGCCCGATCAGATAGCCCTGGGCCTGGTTGCAGCCCTCGGCCCGCAGAATGTCGAGTTGCGACCGGGTTTCGACCCCTTCGGCCAGAACCTTCACGCCGATGGCCTCCGACAGGTCGCTGATCGCGCGGATGATCGACGAGGCGTCGCTGCGCAGACCCAGTGGGGTGACGAAGGCCCGGTCGATCTTGATCTTGTCGACCGGGAAGCGGCCCAGATAGCTGAGGCTGGAATAGCCCGTGCCGAAGTCGTCGAGCGCGATCTGGAATCCCATTCTCCGCAACTGTTCGAGGTTCCCCAGAACCGTGGCGTCGGCGTCCAGCAGCACGCCTTCGGTGATCTCGAACTCGAAGCCGTTCGCCTTGACGCCGTGCCGGGCGAGCAGGGTCTTCACCGTGGCGATGAAGGTCGGGGAGCGCAGCTGAACCGGCGAGACGTTGATCGCGATCTTCAGGCCCGGCCACAGTGTGGAATCGGCGAAGGAGCGGTCGATGGCGTAGCGGCCGAGAGCCTCGCCCAGGCCCGCAGCCTCGGCCATTGGCACGAACACGGCCGGCGGAATCTGGCCGCGCGTCGGATGGGGCCAGCGCATCAGAGCCTCGACCCCGATCGTCGCCCCGGTCTCGTTGATCTGGGGCTGATAGACCATCTGCAGCTCGCCGGCCTGCAGAGCCTGTCTCAGCTCGATCTCAAGATCCAGCTGGAGGCGCTGGGCGTGATCCAGCGAGGCTTCGAAGAAGGCCAGGCCGCTGCCGCTCGTGCGGGCGGCGGAGTTGGCGAGACGCGCCTGGCGGATGGCGTCGCGCGGCGTGGCGACAGGCATCTCGACGAAATTCACACCGATGGTGGAGGGCACGATCACATCGCCGCCCGGCGTTGCGACGGGCAGGTCCATCAACCGGTTGATCTGGCCTCCGACGAGCGCGAGCTTGATGCCGCTGGAGGCGGGATGGAACACGGCCAGCATATCCTCGCCGATGCGTCCGACCGGCGCGTCGTCGCCGAAGGCCGAGACCAGACGCGCGCTCAGGTCGCGCAGGACTTCGTCACCGCAGGATTCGCCGAGCCGGTCGTAGATATCCTTCAGGCGGCCGAGACTGACGCAGAGGATCGCCAGGGACTCTTCGGCGTGATCGCTCGGCGGTGCGTAATGCGCGAGGGCGTCGGCGAACCCGTCGGCGTTCAGCAGCTGGGTGACCGGGTCCCGAAACGCCATGTGGGCGGCGCCGGCCTGGCCCGCGCGACGGGCGTTCCAGTCCTTCTTCCACTGGCGGACCAGGACAAGACTGGATGCGAACAGGCCTGCGTAGATCGCCGGCATCGCCGATGCCAGGGCCGGGCTCGACGCCGCGTGGGTGAGAAGGAATCCGACGATGGAGACCAGGGTCACGAGAGCAACGGCGGTGAGGGCGCTCGTGGTGTGTTCCGCCAGCGAACGCGCCGTGGCGCGAGCGGCCGCAGGCAGTGCGCCGGGCGACGCAGGACGTTTCATGAGGCGTAGCCTTTGGCGGCGTCTTGTCAGCCGACGTTAGCCGACGCACTGCTAACAAACGGATAAGGCTGTTAACCGTTGTTATTTTGAGGTTTTCAGGAACGCGATCAGCGCCGCATTGACCTCCTCCGGTCGCTCCTGCTGGAGCCAGTGGCCGGCGCCCGGCAGGACCGTCTGGCTGCGCAGGTCGGGGATCCAATCCTTGAGGCCTGCCTCATGCTGGCCGGCATAGACCCGGACGGGATCGCGCTCCCCGACCAGAAAGACGGCCGGGACCGCGATGCGCCTGTTCTGCAGATGGGCCGTCAGCCTCCAGTTCAGGTCGATGCAGCGATACCAGTCCAGCGGGCCGCGAAAGCCCGAGGCGGTGAAGGCCGCGACGTACTCCCTGAAATGGCTCTCGCCCATCCACGGAGGCAGGGCGGCGTCGTCGGGGACCGCCGACAGGAAGGTCTGGCCCGGGGCCAGAAAGCCGGTCGAGCGGCGGTCGTCGGGCGTCGCGCCGTCATAGGCGTAGAAGCCGCGCCGCAGGGCCCCGGCGACATCGGCCTCGAAGTCGAGATGGGCGTCCGGTGTCTGAAATTGGCTGATGTAGAATTCGCCGAGACCCAGCCGCTCGGACAGACCACGCATCAACGCCGTCGGCGGTCCTTTCGGACTGCGCGGCTGGAACGGCACCGACAGGCCGGCGACGGCGGTGAAGACATCCGGTCGCATCAGGGCGCAGTGCCAGGCGACAGGCGCGCCCCAGTCGTGGCCGACGACGGTGCAGGTCGTCTCTCCCAGCGCCCGGACCAGATCGACCATGTCCCCGACGAGATGCAGGATCGAATAGTTCTCGACCCGCTCCGGCTTGTCGGTCCCGCCATAGCCGCGCATGTCTGGGGCCACTGCGTGATAGCCCGCCTCGGCCAGGGCCGCGACCTGCGCGCGCCAGCTGATGCCCAGCTCCGGGAAGCCGTGGATCAGCAGGACGAGAGGCGCTGAACCATCATTGGCGCCGGCTTCCAGAATCTGTTGCTTCAGGCCGTCGGTCTGGACGATGCGGGTCTGCATGGGACGGGTTCTCCGAGGAGGCCTTTGAAGCCGAACGCGACGTGGTGCATTGATGTCGCCATGACCCGTATGACCAGCTTCTCCGACGGTACGATCGTTCCGGTCCTCGGCCAAGGGACCTGGATGATCGGCGACGACCCGAAGACCCGTGACGCCGAACAGGCCGCCCTGTCGCGCGGCATCGACCTGGGCCTGACCCTGATCGACACGGCCGAGCTGTACGGCGACGGTCGCGCCGAACGGCTGGTCGGCGAGGTCATCAAGGACCGCCGCGACGAGGTCTTTCTGGTCTCAAAGATCCGCCCGGAGAACGCCGGCGAGATGACCATGATGCTCCATGCCGAGAAGTCGCTTGAACGGCTCGGTGTCGACCGCCTCGATCTCTATCTGCTGCATTGGGAGAGCCGGCATCCGCTGGAAGAGATCGTCGCGGGATTCGAGGAACTGATCGACGAGGGGATGATCGCCCGCTGGGGCGTGTCCAATCTCGAAATCCGTACGATGAACCGGCTCGATCAGGTCGACGGCGGCGAGCACTGCGCGACCAACCAGCTCCTCTACAATCTCGGCTCGCGCGGGATCGAGTTCGACCTTCTGCCCTGGCAGCAGGAGCGGCTGATGCCTGTCATGGCCTATTCGCCGCTGGGCCGGGGCGACCTGTTGAATCATCCGGCCCTGCTGGCCGTCGCCGACCGGCATGGCGCCACCCCGGCCCAGATCGCGCTCGCCGCTGTCCTGCGTCAGGAGGGCGTCATCGCCATCCCCAAGGCCTCGACCGTCGCCCATGTCGAGGCCAATGCGGCGGCGCTGGACATCGAACTGGACCACGAGGACATCGAAGCCCTTGACCGGGCTTTCCCGCCGCCCTCGACCGCCCAGCCGTTGGACATCATCTGACGTCGCCCGACTCTCACTGACGGATCATGACGAGGCATATGGCTACGCTTTTCGGTTGACCCTTGTTCGGATAAGGAAATCTCCATTGCGCCGACATGTCGTCGGCCTGGGGGAGTTTCCACCATGCGTAGCCTGCTCATGATCGTCGCGGCGGCCGCCGCCATCGCCGTCCCGGCCGTCGCCCAGACGGGCGCCGTGTCGTTCTCGATCGAGAACAACAGCGACCACACCATCGACGCCATCCTGTACGGCCAGTCGTCCTCGGACGAGTGGAGTGACAACATCCTCGATGTCCAGGTCGAGCCCGGCGACACCGTCGAAATCACCGTCGACGACGACCTGGAAGACTGCATGTACGACTTCGCCTACAGCTTCGATGACGGCTCCGCCTATGTCGAGCGCGTCGACATGTGCGAGATCAACGGCACGACCTTCCAGTTCACCGGCGGCTGATCCGTCTACGGATCATCTAAGAAAACGGCCCCGGGAGCGATCCCGGGGCCGTTGTCTTTTTCAGGCCCTGAAGGCGATCAGGCCGCAGCCTTGGCGCCCGTGAACTTGCCGTAGAAGGTCTCGCCCTTCGCGGCCATGTCGCGCAGCAGTTGCGGGACCTTGAAACGATCACCGTAGCGGGCGGCGTAGTCGTCCGCCTGGGCCACGAAGGCCTTGAGCCCGATCTGGTCGATGTAGGTGATCGGCCCGCCGGTCCAGGGCGCGAAGCCCCAGGCCAGGATGGCGCCGACATCGGCCTCGCGCGGGTCGTCGATGACGCCCTCTTCCCAGCAACGCGCGACTTCCACCGCCTGGCGATAGAGCAGGCGCTGTTTCTGGTCCTCGACCAGCTCGGGTGTCGAGTCGTTGATCCTGACCGGCGCCAGTTCGGCGAGACCTGCCCACAGCTTCTTGGGCTTGACGTCGTAGTCGTAGAAGCCCTTGCCGTTCTTGCGGCCGTAGCGGCCCAGGTCCTCGACCATGGTGCGGATGATCTCGGCCCCGGCCAGCGGAACGTATTTGTCGCCGAGGTCGAGGGCGGTCTGTTTCGACACCTTCATCGACAGATCGAGGGCGACGTCGTCGTGCATTTCCAGCGGGCCGCGCGGCATGCCGGTCATGCGACCGATGTTGTCGATCAGGGCAGGCGCATAGCCTTCCTCCAGCATGGCCAACCCTTCCGCCACGTAGGTGCCGAAGCAGCGCGAGGTGTAGAAGCCGCGGCCGTCGTTGACGATGATCGGGGTCTTCTTGATCTTCATGACGTAGTCGAGCGTCTTGGCGATCGCCGCCTGACCCGTCTTCTCTCCCAGGATGATCTCGACCAGCATCATCTTGTCGACGGGCGAGAAGAAGTGGATGCCGATGAAGTCCTCGGGACGCACGCTCGCCTCGGCCAGGCCGGTGATCGGCAGGGTCGAGGTGTTCGATCCGAACACGGCGCCGGCTTCAAGCTGAGCCTCGGCCCGCTTCGTCACGTCGGCCTTGATTTCGCGATTTTCGAACACGGCCTCGATGACCAGGTCCGAACCCTTGATCTGGTCGTAGTCGGTGGTGGCGACCACCGAGGCCAGAAGGGCGTCGTACTTGTCCTGGGTCAGCTGGCCGCGCGACAGACGCTTCTTCAGCAGCTCCTCGACGTGGGCCTTGCCCTTGTCGGCGTCTTCCTGCGTCCGGTCGATCAGGATGGTCTGGATGCCGGCGAGCGCCTGCACATAGGCGATGCCCGCGCCCATCATGCCGGCGCCGATGACGGTGACCTTGCGGGCGTCCGAGGCGGGGATGTTCGCCGGGCGAACGGCGCCCTTGTCCAGCTCCTGTTTCGACAGGAACAGCGAGCGGATCATGCCCTGGGCCTGGGGCGTCATCAGGGTCTTGATGAAATAGCGGGTCTCGATCCTCAGGGCCGCGTCCATCGGGACCTGAATGCCTTCATAGACGGCCTTCATCAGGTTGATGACCGCCGGATAGTTTCCGTAGGACTGCTTCCGGATCATGGCGTTGCCGACCAGGAAGTTCTGGATTCCGGCCGGGTGGTAGGGGCCGCCGCCGGGCTGTTTGAAGTCCTTCGAGTCCCACGGCTGCACGGCCTTGCCGCCGCCCTTGATCCAGGCCTTGGCGGCCTCGACTTCGGCGCCCTTGGCGACCACTTCGTGGACGACGCCCGCGCCCTTGGCGTCGTTCGGCCTCCACGAGGACCCGGCGCTCATCGCCGTCATCGCCGCCTGCACGCCGATCAGGCGCGTCAGGCGCTGTGTGCCGCCGCCGCCGGGGAACAGGCCGACCTTGATCTCGGGCAGGCCGAGCTGGATCTTCGAATCGTCGCCGACCACGCGGTAGTGGCAGGCCAGCGTCAGCTCGAGACCGCCGCCCAGCGCCAGACCATTGATGGCCGCCGCGATCGGCTTGCCGCAGGTTTCCAGCGCGCGCAACGAGCCGTTCATCTTCCAGCCCGCGTCGAACGCGGCCTGAAGGTCGCCGCCACCGGCCAGCGATCCGCCGGCCATGTCGCCGAGGTCAGCCCCGGCGCAGAAGCCCGAGGCCTTGCCCGAGGTGATGACCGCGCCCTTGATGGCGTCGTCGGTCTTGATGCGTTCGACCAGAGCGGGGAGCTCGGCCATGACGCTGGACGTCAGGGTGTTCATGGAACGGCCCGGCACGTCGAAGGTGACCAGGGCGATGCCGTCGGCGTCGACGTCGATCTTGAAGTTTTCCATGCTCGTGATCCTCAGACGCGTTCGATGACGGTTGCGGTGCCCATGCCGCCGCCGATGCACAGGGTGATCAGGGCGGTTTCCCTGTTCGAGCGTTCCAGCTCGTCCAGCGCGATGCCGGTGATCATGGCGCCGGTGGCGCCGAGCGGATGACCCATGGAGATGCCGCCGCCGTTCACGTTCATCTTGTCGTGCGGGATGTTCAGCGCCTGCATGTAGCGAAGCACGACCGCCGCGAAGGCCTCGTTCAGCTCCCATACGTCGATGTCGGCGACCGTCATGCCCAGCTTTCCGAGCAGCTTGTTGGTCACAAACTCCGGACCCGTCAGCATGATCGAAGGCTCCGAGCCGATCGAGGCGGCGCCCTTGATGCGCGCGCGGGGCTTCAAGCCCAAGGCCTTGCCGGCCTCCAGGGTGCCGATCAGGACGCCGGCCGAACCGTCGACGATGCCCGACGAGTTGCCGGGCGTGTGGACGTGATTGACGCGTTCGACCTCGGGGTAGCGCTGGCTGATCACGGCGTCGAAGGCCATCTCGCCCATCATGGCGAAGGACGGGTTGAGCCCGCCCAGCGACTGCATGTCCGTGTTCGGACGAATGGTCTCATCACGGTCCAGACGAACCAGGCCAAGTTGATCCTTGACCGGCACGACCGACTTCGAGAACCGACCGTCGGCCCAGGCGGCGGCGGCGCGCTTGTGGCTCTCCATCGAATAGGCGTCCACGTCGTCGCGGCTGAATCCGTATTTCGACGCGATCATGTCGGCCGAGACGCCCTGGGGCACGAAATAGGTCGGGAAGGCGGAGGAGGGGTCCACCGGCCAGGCGCCGCCGTCACTGCCCATGGCCACGCGGCTCATCGCCTCGACACCGCCGCCGACGGCGAAATCGGCCTCGCCGGACTTCACCTTGGCCGCAGCCATGTTCACGGCCTCCAGGCCCGAGGCGCAGAAGCGGTTGATCTGCACGCCGGCCACCGTCTGGGCCCAGCCTGCGGACAGAACGGCCGTGCGTGCGATGTCCGCGCCCTGTTCGCCCACCGGCGAGACGCAGCCCAGGATGACGTCGTCCACCTTGGAGGTATCCAGGCCGTTGCGGTCGCGCAGCGCCTCCAGAACCTGGGTCGCCAGCGACAGGGCGGTGATCTCGTGAAGCGATCCGTCCTTCTTGCCCTTGCCGCGCGGCGTGCGCACGGCGTCGTAGATATAGGCCTCGGTCATGGGGTCAGTCTCCATTGAGGACGGATTGGAAGGTCAAGCGTCTAAAGCCGACGTTTACGTCAACGTCAAGATAAGAGTTGTCGCGCCTTGGAACAGCCCCCATCGCGGGGGATTTCTGTGCGATGAACACCCGAAGCCTTCTCACTGCAATCCTCGCCGTGCTCGCCCCGGCCGTGAATGCCTGCGCCCAGTCCGGCCCGACGGAGGAAGCGCCCTGGATCGAACCGGCCTCCGAACAGGCCCGGACGCTGCGATCCATCGTGCCCGCTGACGACGCCCGACCGTCCGATGAGGTCGAGGCGCGACTCCTGGCGGCCCACAATCGGGCGAGGGCGCAGGACAACGCGCGGCCGCTGATCTGGAGCGAAACGCTGGAGGCCGAGGCGCGGGACTGGGCCGTCGAGCTGATCGACAGCGGCCGCTTCGCCCACGATCCGCGCCCGCATGGCCATGGCGAGAACCTGTGGATGGGGTGGGGCGCCCGCGCCTTCACGCCCGAGGACATGGTTGGCGACTGGGTCAAGGAGCGCGCCTCCTATCGGCCGGGCGTCTTCCCGAACGTCAGTCGCACCGGTGACTGGATCGCGGTCGGCCACTACACCCAGCTGATCTGGCGCGACACGACCCACGTCGGCTGCGCGGTCGAAAGCCGGGGCGACCGGGCCGTGCTGGCCTGCCGCTACTCTCCGCCGGGCAATATCGACGGTCGCAGGCCCTGACGCCGTCCACGCGGGCGCTTGGCAGACCGCCTCGACGTTGAACCCGTCGGCGCCCAAAACGCGAAAGCCGGCGGGATCGCTCCCGCCGGCTTCGTGGTCTTCTTCGGCAACGCCCTTAGGCGGCCTTGGCCTGCATGGCGTCGGCATTGACGGCCGCATCGGCGATCGTCGTCAGGTCCTCGTCGGTCTGGCTTTCCTCCTGCAGGGTCTCGTCCAGCAGTTTCGCCGCGTCGTTCAGGCCGAGCACCAGCGCCCAGCGCTTCAGCGTGCCGTAGCGGGTGATCTCATAGTGTTCGACGGCCTGGGCCGCTGCGAGCAGGCCGGCATCCAGCGCCGCCGTACCCTTGTATTCTTCCATGATCTCCTCGCCCTCGGCCAGGATGCCTTCGATGGCGTCGCAGGTCTTGCCTCGCGCGGGCTTGTCGATGATCTCGAACACCTGCTGCAGGCGTTCGATCTGGCCCTCGGTCTGGCTCTTGTGCTTCTCGAAGGCGGCCTTCAGTTCGGGCGACTGTGCGGCCCGCTGCATCTTCGGCAGGGACTTCAGGATCTTCCGCTCGGCGTAGTAGATGTCCTTGAGCGTGTCGTGAAACAGGGTGTCGAGTGTTTTCTCGGCCATGGTGCAAACCTCTTGATGATGCGCCCAGCGCGCGCAGCATCAAATCCGTTGGGATCACCATGGTTCCTACGTACGCGAAGCGACTCTAGGCGGTCTTGAGTCGTTTCAGGTCCGGCGGCGTGGCCTCCTCGGTCAGGATGCGGATGGCGTCCTCTACGGAGACCACCTCCTGCGCCTGCGAACCCAGACGGCGAATGGCGACCTCGCCCTTCTCGGCTTCGCTGCGGCCGACGACGGCGATGACTGGCACCTTGCCGACCGAGTGTTCGCGCACCTTGTAGCCGACCTTCTCATTGCGCAGATCGGTCTCGACGCGCAGGCCCGCCGCCTTGAACCTGGCGGCCACTTCCTCGGCGTAGCCGTCGGCGTCGGAGGTGATCGTCGCCACCACCGCCTGCACGGGCGCGAGCCACAGCGGGAAGGCCCCGGCGTAATTCTCGATCATGATGCCGATGAAGCGCTCGAACGAGCCCAGAATGGCCCGGTGCAGCATGACCGGACGATGCTTCTGACCATCCTCGGCGATGTAGGTCGCATCCAGTCGTTCCGGCAGGACGTAGTCGAGCTGGATCGTGCCGCAGGTCCATTCGCGGCCGATGGCGTCCTTGACGATGAAGTCCAGCTTGGGCGCGTAGAAGGCTCCGTCGCCCTCGGTCACGACCGGCTCGGTTCCGGCGGCGCGGGCGGCCTCGGCCATCAGGGCCTCGGCCTTGTCCCAGAACTCGTCCGTTCCGGCGCGGTTCTCGGGCCGTGTGCCCAGGCTGATGTAGGCCGTCTCCATGCCGAGGTCGGCGTGGACGCTGCGGGCCAGGTTGATGAACTCGGACGTCTCCTCGACGATCTGGTCCTCGCGGCAGAAGATGTGAGCGTCGTCCTGGGTGAAGCCGCGCACCCGCATCAGGCCGTGCAGCGATCCCGACGGTTCATAGCGGTGGCAGGCTCCGAACTCGGCCATGCGCAGCGGCAGTTCGCGATACGAGCGCTGGCCCTGGTCGAAGATCTGCACGTGGCCCGGGCAGTTCATCGGCTTCAGGCTCAGCTCCTCGCCCTCGACCGTCTCGCAGACGAACATATTGGGCCGGTACTTGTCCCAGTGTCCGCTCTGTTCCCAGAATTTGCGGTCCAGCACCTGGGGCGTCTTGACCTCGACATAGCCGGCGGCGTCGAGGCGGCGGCGCATATAGGCCTCCAGCACGCGCCACAGGACCCAGCCCTTGGGATGCCAGAAGACCATGCCCCGGCCCTCTTCCTGCATGTGGAAGAGTTCCATCGCCTTGCCGACCTTGCGGTGGTCGCGCTTCTCGGCCTCCTCCAGACGCAGCAGATAGGCGTCGAGATCTTCCTTCGTCGCCCAGGCCGTGCCGTAGATGCGCTGCAGCTGTTCGCGATTGCTGTCCCCGCGCCAGTAGGCCCCGGCCAGCTTGGTCAGCTTGAACGCCTTGCCCACCGACTTGGTCGACGGGAAGTGCGGCCCCCGGCACAGGTCGATCCAGTCGCCCTGCTTGTACAGGGTGATGGTGTCCGTGCCCGGCAGGTCGCGGATCAGTTCGGCCTTGAACTTCTCGCCGCGCGCTTCGAAGAAGGTGATCGCCTCGTCCCGGTCCCAGACTTCGCGCTCGAACTTCGCGTCGCGATCCACGATCTTCGACATCTCCTTCTCGATGGCGGCGAAATCGTCGGTCGAGAAGGGCTGCTCGCGGAAGAAGTCGTAATAGAATCCGTCCTCGATGGCCGGGCCGATCGTGACCTGGGTGCCGGGGAACAGCTTCTGCACGGCCTCGGCCAGCACGTGGGCCGTGTCGTGGCGGATCGTGTACAGCGCCTCGGGATCGTCGCGCATGATCAGACGGAAATCGCCCCCCGTCTCCAGCACCCGGTTCAGGTCGCGCTGCTCGCCGTTCAGCTCGGCCAGCACGGCCTTCTTGGCCAGGGACGGCGAGATGGCGTGGGCCACGTCCCGCGCGGTCGATCCGGCCGGATACTCGCGCGTGGCGCCGTCGGGGAATTTCAGTTCGATCATGGCGTATTGGTCTCGACTGGCGGAACCGGGTCGTATCCCGACCCGCCGAAGGGGTGGCATTTACAGAGCCGACGCAGGGTGAGCCATCCTCCTTTTCGCAAACCATGCTGGATCAGGGCGTCGCGGCCATAGTCCGAACAGGTCGGCAGGAACCGGCACGACTGGCCGAAGAAGGGGCTAAGCGTCACCTTGTAGCCCCGATGGGCCGCGCGGACGCCGCGTTCGTAGAGAGTGCCGGAGCTGGCCATGGTGCGGGCTTATCCCTTGCCGCGCCGGCGAGGGCAACTCGGTCTCAAGTCGCGCGAAGCGCGGTAGACCAAGAAGGATGTCCTAGGCGGCGCCCGCGAGACGAGTTCGTGTTCCCAGAGCCTGTGAGACGGCCTCCAGCGTCGCCTCGATGGCGACCATGGTGGAGGCATGACGCGCGGGGTAGTCGGCGACCTGTTTCAGGGCGCGCAGGCCCTCGAACCGGCCTTCCGGGCCGTCGCCGCCCGACTTCAGCATCGACAGCATGGCGTCCCGGGCCGCCTGCAATTCCCCGGTCGTCGCGCCGATGACGACCTCGCCGACCACGCCCGCCGCCGCCTGGCCCAGCGCGCAGGCCTTCACATCCTGGGCGAAGTCCGCGACACGACCGTCCGCATCCAGCACGACATCGACCGTCGCCCTGGATCCGCACAGTTTGGCGACCCTCTCGCCCGTGCCCGCGGGCGAAGCCAGCCGCCCGGCGTGCGGCAGGTTGGCCGCCAGCGTCAGGATGCGGGTGCTGTAGAGGTCGTCGATCATGTCCGCCGATATAGGCCCTGCGAGGCGTCCCGAGAAGGCGACGACCTCACGCATCCGTCAGGTCAGGTGATTTGTCATCGGAACGATTGCCGGGTTAGCGTTCTTTCCGTCCCCGACGCTTATGTCTCCGAACTGCCAAGGATTTTGCATGCGCCTGACCCTGATCGCCGCCGTTTCCGCCGTCGCCCTGCTGGGTGGAGCCGTCCAGGCCTCCGCCGCCGCGCCGCTGACCACCGCGACCCAGGCGACCGAATATTCCGACGCCCAACTTCAGGCCTTCGGCACGGCCATGACCGCCGTCCGCGCCGCCGCTCCGACCGACGGCACGACCCCGAATGCCGACCAGCAGGCCGCCATGGCCGCTGCCGTCGCCTCCTCGGGCATGGACATCACCGCCTTCAACGCCCTGGCCACCGCGGTCTCGACCGACGCGGTTCTGCAGGCGCGTCTCGCCGTCCTCGCCACCCCGGAGTCGCCGGCCGGTTCGGTCGCCGCCTCTGTGACCGACGCCGAGGTCGCTCAATTCGGAGCGGCCATGGTTCAGGTGCGTGCGGCCGCTCCTGCCGACGGCGCGACTCCAACCACGGAACAGCAGGCCGCCATGGCCGCCGCGGTCTCGGCCTCGGGTCTTGCTCTGGATCGTTTCAACGCCATCGCCGGCGCGGTCTCGACCGACGAACGCCTGCGCGCCCGTCTCGAACTCGCTGACGCCAAGGGCGGCTGAAGACTATTGTCCCTGTAGCGAGGACCAGGTCCGGACCAGGGCGGGGGAGGCGGTGTCGGTGTCGACCCCCGCCGTCGTCGGCCGGACCTGGTTCCTCAGCCACTCAAGATTGCGCTCGGCCGCTTCGGGCGGCAGGTCGCGACGGATGATCTGTTCGGCTTCCGGGATCCTGCCCTGAAGCCCCAGCGCCATGGCCAGGTTCAGCCGCATCTGCATCGAGGCGTTCGGCTGGGCCACCGCGCGGCGCAACAAAGTCTCCGCGCCCGCCGGGTCACCGCCCGTCATCTGGGCCATCGCGGCGTTGTTCATCACCTCGGCATTGTCGGGCGACAGGCGCAGGGCCTCGTTCCAGACGATCCTCGCGTCCTCGGCGCGCCGCACCTGCTGATAGGCCACGCCCAGCAACGACAGAGGCCGCCAGTCGTCGGGGGCCAACGACTTCGCCTGCTCCAGGGCGGCGATGCCGTAGAAGGCCTGACCTCGTGCGATATGGGCCCGACCGATCTCCAGCATGGCGTCGACGTTCTGGGGCTGGTTGACCAGCACCTGCTGGGCGGCGACCACGGCCTGGTCGTTCTGGCCCATCTGGCGCAGGGCCTCGGCCAGTTTCACCCCGGCGACTGGGTCGGCGGGATTGACCTCGACCTCTCGCGACCAGAAGACCGACCGCGCCAGCGGATCGAGGCGGCTGTAGGCGGCGCGCTGCTCGGCCGTGGCGGGGACGCGGGGCGCTGCGACCTGTTCGGTCTGGGCGGACGCAGGGCCGGACAGGGCCAGGCCCCCCACGAGGGTCAGGGCGATCAGTGCGATTGAGCTTGAGGCCCGGGTGCGCGACATGGGACGGTCCGATCGGATTTCTGCCCCTCAAGAATCGGCGCTTCGCGTCAAGCATTGGTTAATATCCGCCCCGGGTCCTATCCCGTGATGATGCGAAGCTTTTCGTGGTTGAAAAATCGATTGCTCCGTTCTAACAGCCGCGAGCTTTCGTCCTTTCACCAGGTCAGAGCCGCGTGGGCGAGGTTCGCCAGCCCAAACAGGAACGCCGCCGAGGGGCCAACCTCGGCGGCGTCTTCGCAGATAGGCGCTAGCCCAAATCCACGAACCTGCTGATGATCTTGATCGTGAGAACGATCAGGTCTTCAAGCCAGGCCGGGGGCCGCTTTAAAGCGCGCCCCGTCTGGTTTTTCATGGTGTCCTTCTATTTCACCAGGTCGTCGGAGTGCGTCTCCGCCCGTGTAAGCCGTCTGCCTACGGACGTGTGCTTAGGAGCGGATTGCAAAGCTCGTTTGACAGAAAATCGCCCGATTATTACAGTTCGTCCGTATAGAGACAAAACATAGCGTTATTGTATCAAATCTCGAGCCTTATTGCTCTCCTTCTTGTTGGACCGCCTTGGTCGATCAGCGCTGCGGCTCCATGATACCGATAGGATACTGTTGCTCATGACCCTGATCTCGCCCGCCGCCCTCATCGCCGCCGACGCCCCCGATGCGGCCGCCGCCGTTCCCGTCCGTTTCGTCGGTCCGAAGGCCGCGCTCTCCCCGTCGGCCCAGGCCTGGGCCGGGCGGCTCGGTTTCAGGGGCAAGACGGGCGAGGTGCTGGCCGTCCCCGACGCCTCCGGCGGCATCGACCATGTGCTGGTCGGCGCCGGCAAGAGCTTCGATCCGATGAGCGCCCGCGCCCTGTCGGCGAAACTGCCCGCCGGCCTCTACCGGCTGGAGGCGGAAACGGAGGAGGCCCGCGTCGCGGCCCTGGCCTTCCTGCTCGGCCGCTACGCCTTCGATCGCTACAAGTCTAAGGATCGCCCCGATGTGCGGCTCGTCGCACCCGATGGCCTCGACACGGCGGAAGCTCTGCGCATCACCGCCGCCTGCGCCCTCGCCCGCGAGATGGTCGACACCCCGCCCGCCGACATGGGGCCGTTGCAGATGGAGACCATCGCCCGCGAGATCGCCGAGGCTCACGACGCCTCGATCTCTGTTGTGACCGGCGATGATCTGCTGGAGGAGAACTACCCGGCCATCCACGCCGTCGGCCGCGCCGCCGCCCCGCATCGCGCGCCCCGGATCATCGAGATCGGCTGGAATCTGGACAGGACCGACCGGCCCCTGATCGCCCTGGTCGGCAAGGGGGTCGCCTTCGACACCGGCGGGCTGGACATCAAGTCGGCCGCCGGGATGCGCAATATGAAGAAGGACATGGGCGGAGCCGCCCACGCCCTCGCCCTCGGCCGACTGGTCATGCAGGCTGACCTGCCCATTCGCCTGGTGGTTCTGGTCGCGGCGGTGGAGAACGCCATCTCCGGCGACGCCTTCCGGCCCGGCGATGTGCTCAACAGCCGCAAGGGTCTGACTATCGAGATCGGCAATACGGACGCCGAGGGCCGGCTGATCCTCGCCGACGCCCTGGCGCGGGCGGGCGAGCACGACCCCGACCTGACGCTGGACTTCGCCACCCTGACCGGGGCCGCGCGCGTCGCCCTGGGGCCAGAACTGCCACCCCTCTATACGGATGACGAGGCCCTGGCCGCCGATCTGCTGGCGGCGGCGGATCGGGTGCGCGATCCGCTGTGGCGGATGCCGCTATGGCCCGGCTATCGCGCCGCCATCGATTCGGACATCGCCGACGTGCGCAACGATTCGGCCGCCTGGGCCCAGGGCGGGTCGATCACCGCCGCCCTCTTCCTGCAGAAATTCGCTCCGACGACCGGCGCCTGGGCCCATCTCGACGTCTTCGCCTGGAACAGCCGGGGGCGCCCTGGCCACCCCGAGGGCGGCGAGGCCCAGAGCCTGCGCGCCGCCTACGCCATGCTGAAGGCGCGATACGCGGGCTGACCCGCCAACGCCGGTCGATCGTCGTCGGAGTTGAGTGGCCCCCGCGAGCCCGGCGACCGCACCTTGCGCGTCCGGCTGGCCGAGCAGGCGCGGACCCGGGTGACGAGCCGGTCGACCAGGACGCGTCCCTGTATCCGCGCGACCTTCAGCCCGTTGGACGCCAGAACGGCTGCGGTGATCAGCAGGGCGTCGATCATCACGCCGACGTCGAACATCACCGCCCAGGCCAGGATCTCGGGCGCCATGAAGCCGTAGACGATCAGCCCTTCGGCCTCGAACAGCAGGGTCATCACGATCCCCACCCCGACCAGGGCGGAATAGAAGGCGATCCGCCACACGGCCGTCCGGTTCAGCCACCGCGCCGGCGCCTCGATCAGCCGGTGGGTCAGCGACCGCGCAACCTTTGTCTCGGGAAACAGAACGACGACCGCCGCGACCATCATCGTCATCAAGGCCAAGGCCAGCATCACCCCTCCGAAATCCCGTCGCACTGAACTGGCATCCCCGGAGCGTGAATCAAGATGTGCACAGACTGTCTTCCCATTAACGGGACTTTCGCCTTCGTCTGGCACAAGGATCAGCCAACCGTCAGGGCCTTCGCTTGAACGACCTCTCGACCGACTTTGACCCCCGCACCACCCTCGCCCGGCCCGATCTGGCTGCGCAGGGGCTGGAGGGGCGCGTCCGGGCCGAGGCCTTCCGCGCGACCGAGCCGATGCGGGGCGGCGTCCCCGTCGCCGACATCCACACCGAGGCGGATCCGACATCGGAGCGGATCGACCAGCTTCTGCACGGCGAAATCTTCGACGTCCTCGACCGGCGCGGCGGACGCGTCTGGGGCCAGGCCCGTCGGGATGGAACCGTAGGCTGGATGGACGCCGCCGACCTCGTTCCGTATCGCGCCCTGCCGACGCGCCGCATCACCTCTGCGAAATCCGCCCTGCCGCTGAACGCCCTGACCGACGAAGTCCTCGACAGCGCTCCCATCGGCGATTTCGACGCCGATCCCGTCGCGGTCGCCGAACGCCTCCTCGGCGTGCCTCACAGCCTCGGCGCCCGCTCGTCGGTGGCGACCGATTGCTCCGGCCTGGTGCAACAGGCCCTGTACGCCTGCGGCCTCCCCGGCCCGCGCCGTTCCGACGGCCAGGCCCGGCTCGGCGTCGCGATCTCGCGTGATCAGGCCCGTCGCGGCGACATCATCGTCTGGCTGAACCTTTCCGGCGGCCAGAGCTGGACCGGCCATTCGGCCTTCATCCTCGACGAGACTCGCGTCATCCACGCCACGGGGTTTCACGGCGCGGTGACCATCGAGGATTTCGCCGGGGCCGACGCCCGCTATCTCGCCGACGGCTTCGAGCCCGCCGTCTTCCGGCGTCTCTGACGCCTGAAACGAAACAGGCGGCCCGAAGGCCGCCTGCTCGAACTCAGAACTATTCGACCGCCTATTGCGCCGGAGCGCTCGTCGCGGCGGGTGCTGCGACATCGCCCGTCTGGGTGGCCGAAGCGCCTGCGCCGGCGGCTGTCGCCGGAGCCGCGCCGGCGGGACCGCCGGCTTCGGCGCTGGCCGTCTCGGCGCCCGGAGCAACCGCTCCGTCCACAGCGGCGACTTCGCCCTCGGCCGGCGCGGCCGCGCCCGGCTGGCGCGCGGGATCCGGAGCGGGGATCGCATAACCCGCCGAACCCTGGCTGCGCAGATAGGCGATCAGGTTGATGCGCGTCGGGGTGTCGCGCAGGCCGGCGAACGACATCTTGGTGCCGGAGACATAGCGGTTCGGCGCGGTGATGAACTGGTCCAGTTCGTCATAGCCCCAGTTCGGCGCCACGGCCTTGTGGGCGATCATGGCGTCCGAATAGGCGAAGCCGGCGCTGTGCAGGACCGGACCACCGACGACGCCGTAAAGGTTCGGACCGATGCCGTTCGCGCCGCCCGCGGCGATGTTGTGGCAGGCCTGGCAGCGCGCGAAGGCGGCTTCACCGGCGGCCAGATCGGCGATCGGCAGGACCGTGCCCCAATCCGGAGCCAGCTCGACCTCGGCGGCGCCCGCATCGGCCTCGTCAGGGACGTTGACCAGATAGCCCATCTTCTCCGGGGCATGCGGCGCGTAGATCGCGCCAGAGACTTGCTGGACCACCAGGATGGCGAACACCGTCCCCAGGCCCGCGCCGAAAATCTTGTTCCACTTCAGATCGCCGCTCATCGCGTCGTCGCATCCCGCTTCTAGAGGCCCGGCCGGCTCGGCAAACCGGGCGAAATCTTGATTGGCGGTCTCTTACACGCTAGCGCCGCCTTCGCAACCGGCCCCGGACCTCACTTTGAGTGGCGGGGCGTCGCATAACCGGAAGGCCCGCCGTGACGCCTTTGATATTGATACCCACTCGCATGTCAGCGACCCGCCTTCCGGGCAAGCCGCTAGCCGATATCGGGGGCAAACCCATGGTGATCCGGGCTTGGGAACAGGCCCTCCTGTCGGGCCTGCCGGTCGCCGTGGCGGCGGGGGACCAGGAGATCGTCGATGTGATCGAGGCGGCGGGCGGCCGCGCCGTCCTGACCGATCCGGCCCTGCCGAGCGGCTCCGACCGGGTCCTGGCCGCTCTGGAGATGCTCGACCCCGACGGCGAATATGATTCGGTCATCAATCTCCAGGGCGACATGCCTTTGGCCGATCCCGGCATCGCCACCGCCTGCGCCGCCCTTCTGCATGGCGAGCCCGGCTGCGACATCGCCACCCTCGTCGCGCCCGAGGCCGATATCTCGGACCGGACCAATGTCGACGTGGTCAAGGCGGTGCTGGCCATCGCGGAAGGGCGGAAACACGGCCGCGCCCTCTATTTCACCCGCTCGACGCTTTACGGTGACGCGCCCGTCTGGCGTCACATCGGCGTCTACGGCTACCGCCGCGAGGCGCTGAAGCGCTTCTGCGCCGCCCCGCCCTCGCCATTGGAGAAACGTGAAAAACTGGAACAGCTGCGGGCGCTTGAGATCGGCCTGTCGATCTGGGCGGCGGTGATCGCCGAAGCGCCGATCTCCGTGGACAACCCCGCGGACCTGGAGGCGGCGCGGGCGCTGGCGAGCAGAGAGCAGGGACTAGGGACTAGGGATTAGGTCGGAGGGCCGCGCCGTGACTGCGAAATCCTACAAGGACCTTCTCGTCTGGCAGAAGGGTGTCGACCTTGCCTGTGATGTCCATCGGCTGACCCGTCTTCTCCCGAAGGAAGAAGCGTATCGGCTCACGAGCCAGATCATCCGTGCATCGAGCTCGATTCCGGCGAACATCGCAGAGGGCAATGGCCGAAACACGCGCCGGGACTACGCTCACTTCGTGGGTATTGCGCGAGGGTCGGCTGCCGAACTCGAGACTTTCCTCATCATCATCCAGCGGCTTGAGCTGGCGCCGCAGGAAAAGGTGCAGGAGCTCCTGGAGAGGACCGAAGAGGTTGGCCGGATGCTGAACGCGCTTCGATCACGATTGGCAGCGCCGCCCGACCCTCCAGCCTAGTCCCCAGTCCCCAGTCCCCAGTCCCTAACCCCTAACCCCTAACCCCTAATCCCCAGTCCCTTCCACCTCGAACCCGTCCACCCACGCCTGGATCAGGGTGCGGGCGATAGCGAACCTCGGCGGCGCCTTGATCGGGTGGGCGCCGGCCAGCACCGCGCGCGCCTCCTGCTTCGTCAGCCAGGCGACGGATTCCAGCTCGGTCATGTCCGGCGTTGCGTTGTCGTCCGACACCTCCGCGATCAGGCCGATCATCAGCTGCGACGGGAAGGGCCAGGGCTGGCTGGAGTGATAGCGGACGGCCGTTACCGTCAGCCCCGCCTCTTCCTTGATCTCGCGGGCGCAGGCCTCCTCGATCGTCTCGCCGGGTTCCAGGAACCCCGCCAGGGCCGACATCCGCCCCGCCGGCCAGGCCGCCTGACGCCCCAGCAGGCAGCGCCCCTCGAACACCGGCAGCATGATGGTCACCGGGTCGACGCGCGGGAAATGTTCGGTCTTGCAACTCGGGCAGACCCGCCGCCAGCCCCCCGCCGCCGTCTTCGTCTCATGCCCGCAGTTGGCGCAGAAGCCGTGCTTCCGCCGCCAGTCGAACAGGGACTTGGCCCCGCCCGCCATGGCCGCCTCAGGGCCCAACAGCACCGCCGCCGCCTCGCGCATCCCGGTGAAGGCGCCCAGCCCTTTGATCGGACCCTCGGCCGGATCCGACGGTCCTTCGAACTCGACGGCGAACACCGGCGCCGACTTCCACAGGCCCAGGAAGATCTCGCGATCGGCGTCGCGTATCACGTCGCGCGCATGGGTCAGGGCCAGCCAGGCCAGTCGCGGCCCGTCCGGGTGGTCCTCCAGCAGGGGCTGCCCGTCCCAGAAGACCATGGACAGGGCGTCCGGGCTCTCGCCCTGTTCGACCAGCCATTCGGGCGTGTTTCGGAAGTCTCCAGCGCGATCCAGCGGATTGCCGGCGAAGGTATTGAGGACGGGGAGGGCCATGGCCGCTCTCTAGCGCCGTTCCGCATCGCAGGGGAGAGGCGCCTTGATCTCGCCGCCGCGATTCGCGATATGGACCTCGGAGATCGCGGGCGAAGGCTTCGCCAACCTGGTCAGGGCCGGAAGGCAGCAGCCACAACGAATTCCCCTTCGGGTCGCGGTCTCCACTTCCTTTTTTCTTGGTGCGCTAACGCTCGCGACGCGGTCGCTTGCTGCATGAGCGCGGGGTGAATGGCTCTGGCGGGAACCTTCACCGTTCCCGCTCGCTCCCTTGGTCCGTCCAACCGGAGCGATATCATGAGCATTCTCGGCAACATCCTCGGCAAGATCTTCAACCGCGACAAGGACAAGCCTGCGGCCCAGCCTGCGCCGACATCCACGCCGGTCCAGCCCCAGGTGACGGCCGCCGCCGCCACAGCGCCTCAGCCCGCTCAACCGGTCGATGTCGCCGGCATCCTGAACTTCATGAACGACCAGCGGGACCAGAAGCTGAACTGGCAGACGTCGATCGTCGACCTGATGAAGCTTCTGGGCATGGAAAGCTCGCTCGCCGAACGCAAGGAACTGGCCGATGAGCTCGGTTACACCGGCGACATGTCCGACAGCGCCTCGATGAACATCTGGCTGCACAAGCAGGTGATCCAGAAGATCGTGGACAACGGCGGCCAGCTGCCTCGCGATATGACGTCGTAATTTTCCTTTCGTCATCCTCCTGCAAGCCGCCCTTGCGGCGCAGACCGGGGGACCCCGCGGCGCGCGAGAGCGCGAACCTGTCGCTGGCACCGTCACTTCGATATTGTGAGTGAACAGATCGCCTTCGGCGCCGCTGCGTCCCCCGGTCTTCGCTGCGCTACGCCTGAGGATGACGAAAGAACGGACAGAGAGTCGCGCGGTCCGCCTTACTCGCGGTAAGACGGTCCCATGACCGACGTCGACCTTGATTCCGGCGATCCGCCCTGGGCGGAAGACGACGATGCGCCCGAGCGTGACGAGAACACCGACGACATGTTCGGCGCGCCCGCTCCTGCGCCCGTCGCCGCGCCGACCGTCGAAGCGAAACCGGTCAAACCGATCCCCGTCTCCACCCCCGCCCCGGTCGAGGGAGACGGCGAAGCCTATACGGTCCTCGCCCGCAAATACCGGCCGAAGACCTTCGAGGACCTGATTGGCCAGGAGGCCATGGTCCGGACCCTGACCAACGCCTTCGCCACCGGCCGCATCGCCCACGCCTTCATGCTCACGGGCGTCCGGGGCGTCGGCAAGACCACGACCGCCCGCCTGCTGGCCCGGGCCCTGAACAACGAGACCGACGTCATCGACCGGCCCTCGCTGGAGCTGACCGCCTTCGGCCGCCACGACGCCTCCATTATGGCCGGCCAGCATATGGACGTCATGGAAATGGACGCGGCGTCCCACACCGGCGTCAACGACATTCGCGACATCCTCGAGAGCGTCCGCTACGCACCCGTAGAGGCGCGCTACAAGGTCTACGTCCTCGACGAAGTCCACATGCTGTCGAACCAGGCTTTCAACGCCCTGCTGAAGACGCTGGAAGAACCCCCGCCCCACGCCAAATTCATTTTCGCCACCACCGAGATCCGCAAGGTTCCGGTGACCATCCTCAGCCGCTGCCAGCGCTTCGACCTGCGTCGCGTCGAGCCCGAAATCCTCGTCGAACATCTGGCCCGGATCGCCGGCAAGGAGGGGATGAAGGTCGAGGACGACGCCCTGGCCCTGATCGCCCGCGCCGCCGAGGGCTCGGTCCGCGACGGCCTGTCCCTGCTCGATCAGGCCCTGGTCCAGGGCGAGAAGGGCGAGCCGGTCGCCACCGACACCGTCCGCGACATGCTGGGCCTGGCCGACCGTTCCCAGACCATCGCCCTGTTCGAACAGATCATGGCCGGCCGCACGCCCGAGTCCATCGAGACCTTCCGCACCCTCTACGGCTACGGCGCCGATCCCGTCCAGGTGACCAACGACCTGCTGGAACACTGCCACGCCGCCTCGGTCGCCAAGATGCTGGGCCCCAACGCCACCCGTCTGCCCAACGACCAGGCCCAGCGTCTGGCCGCCATGGGCGCGGCGGTCTCGGCCGGCACCCTGTCGCGAACCTGGTCCATGCTGCTGAAGGCCCTGGACGAGGTGCGCCGCGCCCCATCGCCGGCCGACGCCGTCGAAATGGCCATCGTCCGTCTCGCCTACGCCGCCGACCTGCCCGGCCCGGAAGAGGCGCTGAAAAAGCTGCAGAACGGCGAGACGCCGGGCGGCTCCGGCGCGCCGCGTGGCGGCGGGGGAGGGGGCGGCGCATCCGCCCAGCTCGCCATGCGCCCGGCCGCCCGGCCCAGCCTTCCCGACCCGCAAACCTTCGAGGCCGTCGTCGCCCTGATCGGCGAGAAGCGCGAGATCGCCCTGCAGATGGACGTGCAGCGCTACGTCCGCCCGGTCGCCTTCAAGCCGGGCGCCCTGACCTATGAACCTGTCGACGGCGCCCCGGCCAACCTCGCCACCCGCCTGTCGTCCCGGCTCAAGGAGTGGACCGGCCGGCAGTGGTTCGTGGTCGCCAATGGCCAGGGCGGCGGCGAGACCCTGATCGAGGTCGAGAAGCGCGGCCGCGCCGAGGAACGCGCCGAGGTCGAGGCTGACCCCTTCGTGATGGCGGTGCTCGCGGCCTTCCCCGGCGCCGTCGTCGGCGAGATCAAGACCCTGGCGCCCTCGGTCGAGATGCCCGCTATTCCGGATGAGGCTGACGAGGATCAGGACTGATCCTCCCCAGGAGCGAAGCGAACGGGGGAGGGGGACCGCGCGAAGCGTGGTGGTGGGGGCGGAACCACGCACCGTGTCTGGGGTCGCCCCCTCCACCGCTTCGCGGTCCCCCTCCCCCGCTGGCGCGAGGGAGGATTGAGCCCTATCTAGAGCCCATGAAAGATCTCAACGCCCTGATGCAACAGGCCCAGGCGATGCAGCAGAAGCTGCAGGACGCCCAGGCTAAAATGGCCGAAACCACCGCCGAGGGCACCTCCGGCGGCGGCCTCGTCACGATCGGCCTGAAGGGGCCCGGCGAGGTGACCTCGGTCAAGATCGACGACAGTCTGATGGTCCCGGGCGACACCGAGATCCTGTCCGACCTGATCGTCGCCGCCCATGCCGACGCCAAGCGCAAGCTGGACGCGATCAACGCCGAGCTCATGCGCGAGGCCGCCGGTCCGATGGCGGGGATGAACATCCCGGGCATGCCGAAACTCTTCTAGGTGGCCGCCTCCGCCGGACCCGAGATCGAGCGTCTGATTTCGCTCCTGGCCAAGCTGCCGGGGCTCGGTCCCCGTTCGGCCCGGCGCGCGGCCCTGGCCCTGCTGAAGAAGCGCGAACAGCTTCTCGAACCCCTCGCCGCCTCTCTGGCCGAGACGGCGGCCAGGGTCGTGTCCTGCTCGGTCTGCGGCGCGCCCGACACCCGGGACCCCTGCTCGATCTGCTCCGACACCAGTCGCGACAACGCCCTGATCTGCGTCGTCGAGGAGGCGGGTTCGCTGTGGGCCATGGAACGGTCCGGCGCCTTCCGCGGCAAATACCATGTGCTGGGCGGCCTGCTGTCGGCGCTCGACGGCGTCGGCCCCGAGGCTTTGCGCGTCTCCGAACTGGTCGGCCGGGTGAAGGGCGGAGAGGTGCGCGAGGTCGTCCTGGCCCTGCCCGCCACCGTCGACGGCCAGACCACCGCCCACTATCTCGCCGACCGTATTTCGGCGACGGGGGCCGGAAACGCGGTCGAGATCACCTCTCTTGCCCGGGGCGTTCCCGTCGGCGGCGACCTCGACTGGCTCGACGACGGCACCATCGTCCAGGCGCTGCGGGCCAGACGACCGGCGTGACGAAACGCCGGGGTTGAACCGCCCCGCCAAACACGCTCTGATCCGGCCGATGGAGGATCGTGCGATGGGACGTGAGATCAGGGTGGCGCTGGGCGCCTCCGCCGGCATCGCCGCCCTCGTGATCGGCTTCATCTTCCTGATCCGCTACGCTGTGCCGGCGATCCTGGAAGCCCATTTCGCGGGCAGTCTGATCACAGCCTCGATCGTCGGCATCGCCGGCGTTCTGGCCCTCGTCTGGGCCGCGTGGAAATTATTCGCCTGGGCGTCGCGTGCGCTCGGCGCTGGGGGAAGCGACCAATGACATTCGGCGCCGACGTAACCCGCCTGAAGTCCTCTCTCCCCGGCGCCTCGGCGGGGCGGACCATCGCCCTGATCGTCCTGATCCTCGTCCTGATCACCGTCGGCGGCATCAGCGTCTCGTCGTGCAGTGTCACGGTCGAGAGCGGCTATATGGGCATCAAGACCACCAAGTTCGGCCCCAACCCCGGCGTCCAGCGCGATGAACTCGGCCCGGGCTTCCACTGGGAAGGCATCGGCGAGAAGATCCGCACCTATCAGACGCTCCAGCGGACCTATTCCTACACGCGCGAAGCCAACGCCGACGGCCGCGAGAACGAGGAGATCATGTTCTCCGACGTCCTCGGCCTGCCGATGACGGCCGACGTCGCCCTGACCTTCAAGGTCCGTGAAGACAAGGCCGCCGATCTCTATGCGACCTGGCGTCAGGAGTTCGACGCCTTCATCGACGGGCCGCTGCGGACCTCGGTGCGCGCCGCCATCGCCCGCGAGACTGAGAAGCTGCCCGTCGCCTGTAATGCCGAAATGGGGGCTCCCGGCCGCGCGCCCATCATCGCCGTCGCCCCGGTCGAGGGTGCGCCTCTCCCCGTCGGCACCCAGGACGCCGAGGACTGCCCCGGCCAGCTGATCGGCCCCGGCCGCCAGATTGTTCTTCAGCGCGCCATGGAGGCGCTCCAGCGCGAATGGACGCCCCAGGGGCTCGACATCATCCGCATGGAATGGGTCGGTTCGATCCGCTATCCGGAGAGCGTCGTCGCCGCCATCCAGTCGCGCACCACGGCCGAACAGAACACGCGCGCGGCCCTCGAACGCGTCAATCTGGAACGCGCCAACGCCGAGGCCCGGATCGCCCAGGCGCGCGGCCAGGCCGAGGCCAACCGCCTTCTGGCCGAATCGATCCGCTCCAATCCGGAGGTGGTTCGACTGCGCGAGGTCGAGCGGACGCTCGGCATCTGCCCGCTCAGCGCCGACACCTGCGTCGTCGGCTCGGACGTCAACATCTCGGCCCTGATCGCCTCGCGCGACGGTGCGGCGGCGGCGCAATAGGAAAGATCGTTCCGGAGAAAACCTGCGTCCGATTTTGACGCAGGCGGATGTCAGGATCGGGCATGATGCTCCACGCCCTCCTGATGCTGAACCCGACTCAACGGACTATCCGGACTCCTGTTTTCCGGAGTCGGGTTTCCCGTTCCGGACTCAACGGACTATCCGGACTCCGTCTCCGGGAGTCGGTTGGCTCTGGGCCCGGCGCGACTCTGTCGACTCTGTCGAGTCTATTTCTGGAGTCGCTCCGGTCGGTGGCCTGCCCCGGCGACTCCCGCTAAGGAACGGAGCATGAACACGCTCTCGATCATCCTCGCCGTCGTTTCGCTGGTCCTCGCGGCCGGTTTCCTGTGGGCCTTCCTCGGCTGGCAGAAGGCGATGAACGCCCTGACTTCGGCCCAGGAAAAGGTCGCCCTGGTCGAGGAGAGCCGCACCACGATGGGCGATCTGCTGCGCGCCCAGGCGGCGCAGTCCGCTCAGGTCATCGCCGACCAGATGGTCACCCGGGCCACCGAGACCTTCCAGGCCCAGGACCGGGTCGCCCGCGAACGGATGGAGGCCCAGCTCAAGCCTGTCGCCGAGACCCTGGCCAAGTTCGAAACCCAGGTCGCGGCTCTGGAGAAGGCGCGGGCGGAGGAGACCGGCACGCTGAAGGAACAACTCTCCGCCCTGATGATCGCCTCGACCGCCACCCGCGACGAGGCCAAACGGCTGACCGAGGTCCTGCGCGGCAACACCGGCCGGCGGGGTCGCTGGGGCGAACAGACCTGCCGCAACGTGCTGGAGGCTGCCGGCATGGCGGGCCGGTTCGACTTCACCGAACAGTCGTCCAGCGCCAGCGACGAGGGTCGCCAGATGCGGCCGGACTTCCTTGTCCGTCTGCCCGGCGGCGGCCTGTTCGTCATCGACGCCAAGGTCCCCCTGGCCTTTCCTGACGCCGCCGAACCCGACGACGAGGCGCGCGACGCCGCCATGGCCGCCCGCAACGCCGCCAGCATCAAGAACCACGTCCGCGATCTTTCGGCGAAGGCCTATCAGGACCAGTTCAAGCCCAGCCCCGACTTCGTCGCCCTGTTCGTGCCGTCCGACGCCTTCCTGTCGGCGGCGCTGGACCGCGAACCGGAACTGATGACCGATGCGATGGCGCGACGCGTCATCATCGTCACCCCCTCGACCCTGTTCGCCCTGTGCAAGGCCGTCGCCTACGGCTGGCGGGCCGAGGAGCAGTCGCGCAACGCCGACGAGGTCGCGAAGCTGGGCAAGGAGCTCTACAAGCGCCTCTCGGTCATGGGCGGCCACGTCTTCGGCGTCGGCCGGGCGCTGGAACAGGCCGTGGGCAAGTACAACCAGTTCGTCGGCTCGCTGGAGAGCCAGGTCATGGTCTCGGCCAAACGGTTCGAGGACCTGCAGGTCGATCACGAGGGCAAGGACCTGCCCGAGCTGTCCGCTATCGACCAGTCACCCCGCGTCCTCAGCCGCCCGGAACTGGTCCACGACAAGGCCGCCGGAGCCTGATTGACCGGCGCCCCGAGTTTTGACAAGCTCGCTTGACATCGGCTGCAGTCGGTGTAAAACATCCTTGTCATTTCGATGAGGGTGCGTGTCGTGGCTCTGGAGGCTCGAGTGTCGGAACAACCGCTGAGGCGCTACGGGGCCGTCATGGGTATCTGCATCCTCGCGGGCATGGCTGCCGGGGCAGTGGCCGGCGTCGTCAGCGCGACCTCCGACGAGGCCAGCCTCGGCGGCGCCGCCTTGATCGCCACGGCCGTCGCCCTGGCCATGGCCGCCGGCCTCTGGGCCTGCTTCCGGTGGTGGAGGGGTCTCGATGAAGCCGCGCAGGAAGCCCACAAATGGGCCTGGTGGTGGGGCTCCACCGTCGGTCTCGCCTTCGCCGGCGTCATCCTGATGACCCTTCGCTACGGTGTGGGCGATCTCGGCGAGGCGCCGGTCAAGGACATCCTGATGGTGGGCGCCGTCCTCGTCGCGGGCTGCCAGACGGTCGGTTACGGCGTCGCCTGGGCCGCCTGGTGGCTCAAGCGGCGGTGACCTCATGAACAATCACCTCAGAACCCTGCGCGCCGACCGCGGGTGGAGCCAGGCCGACCTGGCCGCCGCCCTGGGCGTCTCACGCCAGACCGTCAACGCCCTGGAGACGGGCCGCTACGACCCCTCCCTGCCGCTTGCCTTCAAGATCGCCCGCGTGTTCGACCGTCCCATCGAATCCATCTTCTCCGACGAAGGAGCCTGATCATGATGTCCCGTTCCGAGATTTCGCCCCAGCCGCTCGTCATCAAGATCCTCGGCGGTCTGGCCCTGGCCGCCGTCGGCGCCCTTACAGGCTATGCCCTGGCTAACGCCATCGAGGGGCGCAACATGCCCTGGGCCGACAGCCTGGCCCTGGCCATGGCCGTCGCGCTGATCGCGATCGGCGTGCTGAGCGCCATCACCATGGCCTTGCGCCCCTCGACCGTACCGAAGGGCTGCGGCGTCCTTCAGATCGTTGTCTTCCTGCTCGCGGGAGCGATGTTCCTGGCCCCCCTCTACGCTTCTGCGTTCGTCACGGCCGACATCGTGTTTGCAGCCATCGTGGTCCTGCTGGCCATCCAGACCGTGGCCAACGTCATGCTCTGGCGCCGTGCGGACGAGATGTTGCGACAGGTCATGGCGGAGACCAGCGCCATCGCCTTTTGGGCGCTGCAGACCGCCCTGTTCCTCTACGCCGCGGCCGAACGGCTGGGGCTTGTGGATACGATCAGCGGCTGGGGTCTGACCGGCATCCTGATGGCCGTGTACCTCGTGTCCTCCATCGTCGCGGCCGCTCGCCGCGGCATCCACTGAACCCCCTCCCGCACCACAGGATTTTGTAGCATGACGCTCGTCAGCCGCCTGAAAGCCACCACCGCCTCCCTTGGACGGGCCACCATCGGCATTGCCCTCGGGGTCAGCCTCGCCGCCGCCCTGCTGGCCGGCGCGCCGAGGGCCTTCGCCCAGGATGCTGTCCCCGCTCACGACCATGCCGCCATCGTCCCGGCGACCGGCGAGGGCCCGGCCCTGTGGTCCGTCTCCGACGCCGATTCGACCATCTATCTGTTCGGCACGGTCCATGTGTTGCGCCCCGACACCCCCTGGGGTTCGGCCAAGGTCGATGCCGCCTTCGACGCCAGCCAGAACGTCATCTTCGAGATTTCCAATCCCGACGATCAGGCCGCCCTGATGCCCCTGATCCAGCAGTACGGCCTCTCGCCCCAGACGCCGCTGTCCAGCCTGCTGACGCCGGAGGAACTCGCCGCTCTCGATACGGCCGCCCGCTCCATCGGCGGGAGCGCGGCCCAGTTCGACCCCCTCCGTCCCTGGCTGGTCGCCCTGTCCCTGTCTGTCGCTCCGCTGGTGAAAGCCGGCTACGATCCCAAGTCGGGCGTCGAACTGATCCTCAAGCATCGCGCCGAGGAGGCTGGGAAGCCGGTCACGGGACTGGAGACCATCGACCGGCAGGTCGAAATCCTGGCCGGCCTGTCAGAGGCGACCCAGCTCGCCTTCCTGCGCTCGACGCTGGAGGATTTCGACGAGGCCACGACCGAGCTCGACACCCTCGTGGACGCTTGGGCGACCGGGGATGTCGAGACCATAAACCGTGTCGGCGTCATCGACATACGCACCGCTTCCCAGGAAATCTATGATGCCCTGCTCACCCGCCGCAATACTGTCTGGGCCGACCAGATTCAGACCATGCTTGCAGGATCTGGCGTGACCTTCATCGCCGTCGGCAGCGCCCACCTCGCCGGCGACGACAGCGTCCAGGAAATCCTGGAAGCGCGCGGCGTCCAGGTCACGCGCCGGTAGCACCGTCTGTCTGTCGCAAAACCAGCCCGAATGCGATCAACGGCTTGCGTGAGCGTGACAAAACGCCAGACTTCCAGGCAACATGAGAGACATTCGGAAGGGCGTGTCGCCTAAGCCGCGACCGGCATCCGGGCGATGTGGCAGTGGGTCCACAGCCTGTCCATCGCCGCGACCAGGGCGTCCATCATGCCGTCGTCGTGGTTCGGCGAGGGCGTGAAGCGCAGACGCTCGGTGCCCTTCGGCACCGTCGGATAGTTGATCGGCTGGACATAGATGCCGTGGTCTTCCAGCAGCATGTCCGAGATCATCTTGGCGTGGACCGGATTGCCGACGAAGACCGGGACGATGTGGCTCTCGCTCGCCATTACCGGGATGCCGGCGGCGGCGAACCGGTCCTTCAGGGTCTGGGCGCGCTCCTGATGGGCGACCCGCAGTTCGGGGTGCGTCTTCAGATGCCGGACCGAGGCCAGGGCGCCCGCCGTCAGGGCCGGCGGCAGCGAGGTCGTGAAGATGAAGCCCGAGGCCCACGACCGCACCGCATCGATGATCACCGCGTCGCCGGCGATATAGCCGCCCATGACGCCGATGGCCTTGCCCAGGGTGCATTCGACGATGTCGATCCCGGCCAGAACCCCGTCCCGCTCGGCCACGCCCGCGCCGCTCGCGCCGTAGAGGCCCACGGCATGGACCTCGTCGAGATAGGTCATGGCGTTGTATTTTTTGGCCAGGGCGATGGTCCCGGCCAGGTCGGCGATGTCGCCGTCCATCGAATAGACGCTCTCGAACGCGATCAGCTTGGGGG
>NZ_JANODA010000005.1:0-31023 GCF_031412435.1 Brevundimonas sp. | reverse complement strand
CGCGGCCTGCTCGAAATCTGGCGCCGCAATACCCATCTGACGGACACATGAAAAAGAACAACCCAAACGACGAACTCGTCTTCCTGCCGCTGGGCGGCTCGGGCGAGGTCGGCATGAACCTCAACTGCTACGGCTACGGCCCGCCAGACAATCGCCAGTGGATGATCGTCGACGTCGGCGTGACGTTCGGCGACCTGTCGACGCCCGGCGTGGACATCATCGTGCCGGACCCGTCCTTCCTCGAGGGCGAGACCATCCGCGGAATCGTCCTGACCCACGCGCACGAGGATCACATCGGGGCCCTGCCCTGGCTGTGGAGCCGGATGAAGGCGCCCCTGTACGCCACCCCCTTCACCGCCTTCCTGATCCGCGAAAAGCTGCGCGACAACGGCGTCAAGGACGTCAAGATCATCGAGATTCCGATGGGCGGGCACGTCGATCTCGGTCCGTTCCAGGTCGATTTCGTCACCATGACCCACTCGATCGCCGAGCCGAACGGCCTGAAGATCACCACGCCGCTGGGCACCGTCTTCCACACCGGCGACTGGAAGCTGGATCCCGCCCCGGTCATCGGTCAACCGACCGATATCGCCACGATCACGAAGATGGGCGACGACGGCCTGCTGGCCATGGTCTGCGATTCCACCAATGTCTTCGTCGAGGGCGAGGCCGGGTCGGAAACCGAGGCCCAGGAAGGCCTGATCGAACTGATCGGCAGCCTCAAGAAGGGTCGCATCGCGGTCGGCTGTTTCGCCTCCAACGTCGCCCGGATGGTCAGCGTCATCAAGGCGGCGGACAAGGCGGGGCGCCGCGTCGCCCTGGCCGGTCGCTCGATGCACCGCATCACCGCCGCCGCCCGTCACGTCGGGCTGTTCAATGACAGCCAGCGCATCCTGACCGAGGACGAGGCACGGCACTGGCCGGCCGACGAGATCCTGTATCTGTGCACCGGCAGCCAGGGCGAGGACCGGGCCGCCCTGTCGCGTGTCGCCGACGGCTCCCACCCCTTCATCAAACTGGGTCTGGGCGACCACTGCATCTTCTCGTCGCGGGTCATCCCCGGCAACGAGCTGGCCATCGCCAACCTGCAGGACCGGATGGCCGATCGCGGCGTGCGCCTCTACACCGAGAAGGACCACCCCGGCATCCACGTCTCCGGCCACCCGTGCCGTGACGAGATGCGCCAGATGTACGCCTGGGCCCGCCCGCGCATCTCGGTCCCGACCCACGGCATGCGTCGCCACCTGATGGAGCACGCCGCCTTCGCCCGCGATCTGGGCGTCGAGGAGACGGTCACCCCGCGCAACGGCGACCTCGTCCGCCTGGCCCCCGGCAAGGCCGCGATCATCGACGAGGTCCCCAACGGCCGCCTCTACGTCGACGGCGGCATGGTCGTGACCGAGAAGGGCGAGGCCCTGCGCGAGCGTCGCCACGCCTCGACCAACGGCGTGCTGGTCGTCAGCTTCGCCATGGACAAGCGCGGCAAGATCGTCTCGGACATCGACGTCCGCGCCATCGGCCTGCCGGGCGACGAGGTCACGCCGCTGGGCGACGCCCTCGACGATCTGGCCGAGCGCGTTGAACAGGTCGTGGGCTCGCTCAAGAACGAGGCCCGCGACGATGATGATGTGGTCGAACAGGCCGTGGCCCGGGTGCTCAAGAAGGCCTCGCAGCAGATCTGGGACCGCCGCCCGATCGTCGAGACGGTGATCCTGAGGCTGTAATTGATGCGGCGCCCTTCGTTCGAACATGTTCGAGACAGGGGCCGCAGCCTCAAATACCGCGTCCGCCATGCCCGCCATCCCTTGGCCGGCTGGCGGAAATGGGCGGTGATCACGGGGCAGGGGCTGGCGGGGTTCGTCGTGCTGTTCCTCGCGACCAATCTGGCGCTCAGCCTGTCGACCTTCCGGGGCGAGGATCCGGCGTCACGCACGGCGCATGAACTGGCCGTCCTGTGGTTCAGCACGACAGGCGATACGCCGACGTCGGCCCAAGCGTTCCGCGTCATCCACGGCGGAGATGTGGGCGACGACCCGACCACAGCCGACTTCCGCGCCCATTTCGAGCGGGCTTCGGAGGGCGGCACCTTCCTGCTGGATCAGGTGATGGTCGACCGGATCCAGGCCGTGAACGGCCGGATCGACAGCCGGGTCATGCCGCCCGGAGTCTATGTCGGCGCCCATGCGCTGGGGCCGGACGACGCGCCTCTGGTCTGGATGACCAAATGGCTGGCGCACTATCTGCTGTTTCCCCGGCATGCCTATATTCTGGTGGTCCCGGAGGAGGGCGAGGCCCTGGCCTTCTCGGCCAGCCAGGCGGGCAAGTTCCCCGGCGACACCGATGCGCCCGACCGGCTGTCGGCCCGGCTCGCGCCCTATGACGACAACGCCTACGATTTTCCCAGTTCGGGCGAGGCGCTGCACGAGATGACCATTGTCAGCCGCGACCCCGCCGTGGTCGCGGACGCCCCGGCCGCGCTGGACCGCGCACGCCGCGACCTCGAAGCATTGAACGAGCCCTACGGCCTGCTGGCGCCCAACTCGAACACCGTGGTCGGCTGCATCCTGGAGCGCGCCGGCCTGATGGCGGCCGAGGTGCGACGATCCATCCTGCTGGCTTTGCGGGCTCCCGGCATGGGCGCGGCTTGCCCGGTTGCGGACGAGGGGCCATAGCGGGCGGATGATCGGCAGACTCAATCACATCGGCGTCGCCACGCCCTCGATCGAGGCCAGCGTCGCCCTGTACCGCGACATGCTCGGCGCCACGTCGGCCGGAGAGCCGTTCGACCTGCCGGCGCAGGGGGTGCGGGTCTGTTTCATCGACCTGCCGAACTCACAGATCGAACTGATCGAACCGCTGGGCGAAGACAGCCCGATCCACGGCTTCCTCGCGAAGAATCCGAAGGGCGGGCAGCATCACGTCTGTTTCGAGGTCGAGGACATCCTGATCGCGCGCGACGCCATGCGGGCCAGGGGTGCGACCCTTCTCGGGACGGGCGAGCCGCGCATCGGCGCCCACGGCACGCCCATTCTGTTCCTGCATCCGAAGGACATGGGCGGGGTCCTGGTCGAGCTGATGGAAACGCCCAAGGGAGAGCACTGACATGCCGATCGGCCCGATCACCATGTTCGCCATCTACATCGTCGTCTGGTGGGTGGTGCTGTTCACTGTCCTGCCGCTGGGCACGTCCGCGGAGACCCATGAGCCGCCCACCGATGGCAGCCAGTGGGGTTCGCCGAAGACGCCGGACCTGAAGCGCAAATTCATCACCACGACCTGGGTGTCGTTCCTGCTTTGGCTGTTCGTGATGTGGCTGGTCTTCATCGGCTGGATGCCGCTGCCGGACCTCGCCCCCCCGGTGCCCTAGGCGGCCGACAGGCTCGCGCGTCGCCGCCGGCGGAGAAGCGTCCGCACGATCTCGGCCGCATTCCAGCCCAGCAGCAGGATCAGGAACACCAGCATGACCACTCCGTGGGTCATGTTGATCAGTTGGCCGCCCTCGCGGCTGACGAGATCGCGCATGGCATCGACACGCAGGAACACCTCATTCACCCCGCCGCCGATCAGCAGATAATAGCTCAGGATCATGCTGGAGAGGTGGACGTGTTTCCACGCGACGTGGCGGCGGATCAGGCGACCTGATCCCCAGCCTGCGGCGATCAGGACGAGCGTGATGATCGCCAGCACATGCGGAAAGAAGAAGGTCCCGAGCTGATAGATGCCCAGGGCCGTCAGGTTGAGGATCACCTGCGAGGCGACGAAGACCTGACCCACCTGCCGGTGCCGGCGGGCGCCCTTGGGCGTCGCGAAGACATAGGCCCCGGCCGCGAGAGCGATGAGGCAGGCGAGGCTGTGCACCCAGCCGAGCGGGACAAGATCGAGGTTCATCGAACTCAGAGCCCCAGCGCGACGGGGATCACACCGCCCGCTGCGGGCACGTTGACCGCGGCGTCCCGGAAGGCCGGCGGCCCCATGACGGCCGGCGCGTTCCGGCTGTAGCCCCAGGGCTCGTTCGGTCGGCCCATCATGCCGAAGCCGAGGCGGCCGTCGGCGTTCACGTCCTGAAAGGCTGCGACGCCCCAGCGGCCGGCCGGCACGTTCTCGAAACGGGCCACGGCCGTACCGTTGCTGACGTTGACCTGGGCCGTTCTGGCGCAGCGCATCAGGCCCTCGGCTTCGGAACACAGCTGGACCATGACCGGGCCGCCGGGAACGGCGCCGGTCAGGCGAACCTCGACCGTCCCCGCTACGGCAACGGCGGGCAGGGCGAGGGCGACGAACAGGGCGGCGGTGAACAGGCGGGGCATTGATCTCTCCATGAAGCACTTTGAAAAACAAAGCACACTGCGATCATGGCGTCAAACGCGCTGCCATTGCGTTGCCAAGGTTCGCCCGCACGGGCTAGACGAGACGACCCCGAACAAGGACCGAACAATGCGCCTGTCGCGCTACTTCCTGCCCACGCTGAAAGAGGCGCCGTCCGACGCCCAGATCGTCTCGCATCAGCTGATGCTGCGCGCCGGGATGATCAAACAGGAGGCGGCCGGCATCTATGCCTGGCTGCCGCTGGGCCTGCGCGTCCTGAACCGCATCGAACAGATCGTGCGCGAGGAGCAGGAGCGGGCAGGGGCCGTCGAACTGCTGATGCCGACGCTGCAGCTGGCCGACCTGTGGCGCGAGAGTGGCCGCTACGACGCCTACGGCCCCGAGATGCTGCGCATCACCGACCGGCACGAACGCGAGCTGCTGTACGGCCCCACCAACGAGGAGATGATCACCGACATCTTCCGGGGCTTCGTGAAGAGCTACAAGGCCCTGCCGCTGAACCTCTTCCATATCCAGTGGAAGTTCCGCGACGAGCGCCGTCCGCGCTTCGGCGTCATGCGCGGGCGCGAATTCCTGATGAAGGACGCCTATTCCTTCGACATCGACGAGGCCTCGGCGCGGCGGGCCTACAACCGCATGTTCGTGGCCTATCTCAACACCTTCGCCCGCATGGGTCTGAAGGCCGTGCCGATGCGCGCCGACACCGGTCCGATCGGCGGCGACCTGTCCCACGAATTCATCGTCCTGGCCGACACAGGCGAGAGCCAGGTCTTCTGCGACAAGGCCCTGGTCGAGATGCCGGCGCCTGGTCCCGACGTCGACTGGAACGACTTGCAGGCGATCGTCGACGGCCGAACCTCGCTCTACGCCGCGACCGAGGAGATGCACGACGCCGCCCAGTTCGAGAGCCAGACGGCAGAGGGCGACCGCCTGACCGCGCGCGGCATCGAGGTCGGCCACATCTTCTATTTCGGCACCAAATACTCGGCCCCGATGAAGGCCAGGGTCGCCGGCCCGGACGGCGTGGACACCGAGGTCCACATGGGTTCCTACGGCGTCGGGGTGTCGCGCCTGCTGGGGGCCATCATTGAGGCCAGCCACGACGACGCGGGCATCATCTGGCCGGACGCCGTGGCCCCGTTCGATGTGGTGGTCATCAACCTGCGCGCCAACGATCCGTCGGTCTGCGAGGCCTGCGAGGCGGCGGTCGATGCTCTGGAAAAGGCCGGCAAGTCGGTCCTCTATGACGACACCGACGAGCGTCCCGGCGGCAAGTTCGCCACCGCCGACCTGATCGGCATCCCGTGGCAGCTGGTCATAGGTCCCAAGGGCGTGGCCGAGGGCGTCGTCGAACTGAAGCGCCGGGCGACCGGCGAGAAGTCGACCGTGCCCCTCGCGGCTGCGCTGGAGTCCATCGGTTGACGACGACGTCGGTCACACCTCCGCCCAAGCCCGCCGGCGCCTTCTCCGCCTGGGAGATCGGCCTGGCGCTCCGCTACCTGCGCGCCAAGCGCAAGGAGGGCGGGGTCGCGACCATCGCCATCATCTCCTTCATCGGAATCATGCTGGCCGTCGCCGTGCTGATCAGCGTCATGAGCATCATGGCCGGGTTCCGGAATGAACTGCTGGGCCGGATGCTGAGCTTCAACGGCCATATGTACGTCCAGGGCGAGGTCCTGATCGCCCCGAACCGGGACGCTATCGTGGACCGTCTGCGTGGGGTCGAGGGCGTAGTCAGCGTCACCCCCCTGACCGAGTCCCAGGCCATCATCCGCGCCGGCGGCCAGACGACCGGCGCCTTCGTGCGCGGCATCGCTCCGGCCGACCTCGACACCATGCAGTACGTCAACGCCAGCCTGTCGGACCAGGCGCGCGCCGGCTTCGGCCAGGGCGCCTACGGCGGCGACAATGTCCTGATCGGCCAGGCTCTGGCGGATGCGCTCGGCCTGCAGGTTGGCGATCCGATCGAGCTTTACTCGCCGACCGGCGCCGACTCCGCGTTCGGCAACCTCGGCGGGCTGAACAAGACCTACACCGTCGGCGGGACCTATTCCTCGGGCACCGCCGACTACGACCGCGCCTTCATCTTCATGCCGCTGGAACAGGCCCAGTTGTTCTTCGGCAAGGAGGGCGTCTGGGACGTCATTGAGATGAAGGTTCAGGACCCGGACCGCGTCGGCGAGTACCTCGCCCCCGTGCGCGAGGCGGCGGGACCCGGCGGCTTCGTCGTCGACTGGCGCGACAAGCTCGCCGCCTTCTGGGGCGCGCTGAAGGTCGAGCGGGTGGCGATGAGCATCATCCTCGGTCTCGTCGTGGCCATCGCCGCCATGAACATCATCTCGGGCATCGTCATGCTGGTGAAGAACAAGGGCAGGGACATCGCCATCCTGAGGACGATCGGGGCCAGCCCGTCGTCGATCCTGCGTGTCTTCTTCATGGCCGGGGCGACCATCGGCGTGGCGGGGACGCTGGCAGGGCTGACGCTGGGCCTGCTGTTCTGCCTGAACATCGGCGCGATCCAGCATTTCCTGGAGGCGATCACCGGGGTCCAGCTGTTCAACGCCGACGTCTATATGCTCGACGCCATCCCGGCCGAGGTCGATCCCGTCGATGTCATGTGGGTCGCGTTCTGGTCGCTGCTGATGAGCTGTTTCGCCAGCCTGCCGCCGTCGTGGAATGCGTCGCGGATCGATCCGGTGGAGGCCCTGCGCTATGAATAGCCCGGTCCTGTCCCTGCGCGGGGTGACCCGCACCTACACCACCGGCACGGGCGACCTGACGGTGCTGAAGGGCGTCGATCTGGACATCTTCCCCGGTGAACTGGTCGGGCTGATCGGGCCGTCCGGCTCGGGCAAGTCGTCCCTGCTGCATGCCGCCGGCCTGCTGGAGCGTCCGACCTCGGGCGAGGTTCGCATCGACGGCGAGGACGTGGGCCAGCTCGACGAGCGGGCCCGCACGCGGCTGCGCCTCAGCCGCGTCGGCTTCGTCTATCAGTTCCACCATCTGTTGCCGGAGTTCGACGCGCGCGACAACGTGGCCCTGCCGATGCGCATCGCCGGCTATCCTCTGGATCAGGCCCGCGCCCGTGCTGAAGAGGCCTTGGGCGCGCTCGGCCTGGCCGAACGCACCCTGCACCAGCCGGCCCAGATGTCGGGCGGGGAGCAACAGCGCGTCGCACTGGCCCGCGCCCTGGCCAACAGGCCGCGCCTCTTGCTGGCCGACGAACCGACCGGCAACCTTGACCCCGCCACCAGCCAGACGGTCTTCGAGTCGTTGCAGAAACTGGTCAAGGAAACCGGGGTGGCCGCCCTGATCGCCACCCACAATATGGAACTGGCGGGCCATATGGACCGCGTCTTCGCCCTGAAGGACGGCCATCTGGAAGAGCGCCAGGCCGAGAGCCGGGAATACTGACGCAGGCGCAAGGCCACGCTTCACCTGACCGGGTTCACGTCCTAGAACGGCGCCATGAACACCGAAGACGTCCTGAACGAGTTCCGTGCCGCCGGCGCCCTGCGCGAAGGCCATTTCGTGCTGTCGTCCGGGCTGCACAGCCCGGTCTTCCTGCAGAAGAACCTGGTCTTCATGGACGGCGCCCGCTGCGAGCGGCTGTGCAAGGCCCTGGCGGACAAGATCGTCGCCACGGTCGGGCCGGTCGATGTCGCCATCTCGCCCGCCGTCGGCGGCATCATTCCCGGCTATGAGACGGCGAAACACCTGAACGTCCGGTCCATGTACGTCGAGCGCGAGGGCGGATCGTTCAAACTGCGTCGCGGCTTCCACATCGAGCCGGGCGAAAAGGTCGTCATGGTCGAGGACATCGTCACCACCGGCCTGTCGAGCCGCGAATGCATCGCCGCCATCCAGGAGGCCGGCGGCACGGTGGTCGCCGCCGCCTGCATCGTCGACCGCTCCGGCGGCAAGGCCGATGTCGGCGTCCCCCTGATCGCGCTGGCGTCGCTGGAAGTGCCCGCATACCCCGCCGACGCCCTGCCGCCCGAACTGGCGGCCCTCCCGGTCGAGGACCCGGGCAGCCGGCGGCTGTCGAAATGAGCCGCCCGCCCGTCCGCCTCGGCGTCAATATCGATCATGTCGCGACGGTCCGGAACGCGCGCGGCGGGGTCCATCCTGATCCGGTCCGCGCGGCCGAGGAGGCGATCGGCGCCGGGGCCGACGGCATCACCGCCCACCTGCGCGAGGACCGCCGCCATATCGGCGATGCCGACATCGAGGCCCTGACCGCCCTCTGCAAGACCGCCGGCAAGCCTCTCAACTTCGAGATGGCCGTGACCGACGAGATGCTGGCCATCGCCCTGCGTCACAAACCCCACGCTGCCTGTCTGGTGCCCGAGCGGCGCGAGGAGGTGACCACCGAGGGCGGGCTGGCGGTGGCCGGTCATGAGGCGACCATGGAGCCCGTGGTCCGGGCCCTGTCGGACGCCGCCATCCGCGTCAGCCTGTTCATCGATCCCTCGGCCGACCAGGTCGAGGCCGCCGCCGCCGTCGGTGCGCAGGTCGTGGAGTTCCACACCGGCCGCTACTGTCACCTGCCGGCCGGAGAGCGCGGCGTGGAGTTCGACCGCCTCGCCGCGGCCTGCGCCCAGGCCGACATCCTGGGGCTGGAGGTCCACGCCGGCCACGGCCTCGACTACGAAACCGCCGCCGAGGTCCTGGCTATCCCTGAGATCCGCGAGCTCAACATCGGCCACTTCCTGATCGGAGAGGCGGTGTTCGTGGGCCTCGACGCCGCGATCCGGCGCATGCGGGACGCAATGGAGGCGGCCCAGGCCGGAACGCACGGGTGATCATCGGCGTCGGCGCGGACCTGTCGGACATCCGGCGCATCCAGGCGTCGATCGACCGCTTCGGCGACCGCTTCAAAAACCGCTGCTTCACCGAGATCGAACGCGACCGCTCCGAGCGCAAGCCGGACGCCGCCTGGAGCTACGCAAAGCGGTTCGCAGCCAAGGAGGCCTGCGCCAAGGCGCTGGGCACCGGGATGCGTCGTGACGTCTACTGGAAGGACATGGGGGTGGTGAACCTGCGTTCCGGCCAACCGACCCTGGCCCTGACCGGACCGGCGGCGGAGCATCTCGAACGGCTGACGCCCCCCGGCCACACCCCGCACATTCATCTGACCCTTTCCGACGAACACCCCTACGCACTCGCCTTCGTGGTGATCGAAGCCTTGCCCACGGCGTAATCGGGATATACCGCTGCGCGGATACGAGCCGCGTTCGGCGGCCTGGGACGAGCTTTCACACGATGAGCGACAACAAGCCCGAAGACGGCGAAAAGCCCGTGGTCGATACGACGGACGCCGGGTCGTCCCCGGTGGAGCCCGAGGTCGTGGGCGCCGGTGAAGTCGACGCCGCCGAAGCGGCCTTCGCGGCCTCTGAAGCCGGTCTGCCCGTCGAAGCCGAGAGCACCGTCGCCGGGGAGCCTGCGCCGGTCGAGGCCGCGCCGATCGGCGCCGCCGCTGCCGCCGCTTCCCGCCCGATCTGGAGCGACGCCGGCGACGCCCCCTTCGACGACCGCAAGGTCAAGATTCCCGGCCCCGCCAAGGTCCGCGTCAAGGATGACGACGATGACGGCGGTTCGGCCGGCTCCGAGGCCGTGGAAATCGTCAAGACGGTGGTCGTGGCCCTGGCCATCGCCTTCGTCCTGCGCGTCCTGCTGTTCCAGCCCTTCACCATCCCGTCGGCCTCGATGGAGCCCAACCTGTACGAGGGCGACTATATCGTCGTGTCGAAGTGGGCCTATGGCTATTCGAAATTCTCGTCAGGCCTGCCGATCAACCTGCCTCTGGGCGACGACCGGGTCTTCGGCCGCGCGCCGAACAGGGGCGACATCGTGGTGTTCAAACTGCCGCGCGACGACAAGACCGACTACATCAAGCGCGTGATCGGCCTGCCGGGCGACACGGTCCAGATGATCCAGAACAGGCTCCACATCAACGGCCAGCCGGTTGAGGACGTCGTGGTCAGCGCCGGCGAGGTCAACGACATCTTCGGCCCGCGCCCGGTGACCCAGGTCCGCGAGACCCTGCCGGGCGGCAAGACCATCACCATCCAGGACTTCGGCCCCGGCGGCGATCTGGACGACACCCCGGTGTACGAGGTTCCGGCAGGTCACTACTTCATGATGGGCGATAACCGCGACAACTCGATCGACAGCCGCGTGGATCAGTCGGCCGGCGTGGGTCTGGTCCCGGACGAGAACCTGGTCGGCAAGGCCGAGATCATCATGTTCTCGTGGGAGCCGGGCGCCTCGCTGTTCAATCCGGTCAGCTGGTTCGCCAACGTCCGGCCCAGCCGCTTCTTCCGCGTCCTCGACTGATGGCGAATGCCCGCGCCGAAGCGGTGGCCGCCCTGGTCGACCGCATCGGCCATGTCTTCCGCGACCCCGCTCTCCTGGAGCGGGCGCTGACCCATTCCAGCGTGGGCGAGGGGGCCGACAAGGCCGCCGGAAAGCCCGCGCGCCATAACGAACGGCTGGAGTTCCTCGGCG
This sequence comes from Brevundimonas sp., assembly GCF_031412435.1. Taxonomy (GTDB): domain Bacteria; phylum Pseudomonadota; class Alphaproteobacteria; order Caulobacterales; family Caulobacteraceae; genus Brevundimonas. Next base: position 20,187 of record NZ_JANODA010000005.1, on the reverse strand, counting down.
ACCGCGTCCTCGGCCTGCTGGTCGCCCAGCGTCTGCACGCGGACTATCCGTCGGCCGACGAGGGGGAGCTGTCTTCGCGCCTGCACGCCCTGGTCGACAAGCACGCCTGCGGTCGTGTGGGGGAGCGTCTGAAGGTCGGCGACGCCCTGCGCCTGTCGCCCGGCGAGACCAAATCCGGTGGTCGTCGCAAGGAGGGGGTCGTCGCCGACGCCGTCGAGGCCCTGCTGGCCGCGGTCTTCCTGGACGGAGGACTGGACGCCGCTCGCACCATGTTCGATCTCGCCTGGGCCGAGGAACTGGCCACGCCGGCTCCGCGCGCCCTGAATAACCCCAAGTCGGCCCTGCAGGAGTGGTCGCAAGGGGCGGGTCGTCCCCTGCCGACCTATCGCGTCGTGGGCCAGACCGGCTCCGACCATGCCCCGACCTTCACGGTCGAGGTCTCCATCGAAGGGGTCGAACCCTTGACCGCGCCCGGACGTTCGCGTCAGGACGCGGAGAAAGCGGCCGCCATGGCCATGCTCCAACGTGAAGGCGTGATTTGACCGATACCAACCCCCAGCAGAACCGCGCAGGCTTCGCCGCCATCATCGGCGCGCCGAACGCCGGCAAGTCGACGCTGGTGAACCGTCTGACGGGGTCCAAGGTCTCCATTGTCACCCAGAAGGTCCAGACGACGCGCTTCCCCGTGCGCGGCATCGCCATCCAGGGCGACGCCCAGATCGTGCTGGTCGACACGCCGGGCATCTTCACCCCGCGCCGGCGCCTCGACCGCGCCATGGTCGCCTCCGCCTGGGGCGGGGCCCAGGACGCCGACGTCGTCGTCCACCTGATTGACGCGGCCTCCCACATCGCTTCCGAGGGCAAGGACGGCACCGGGGCGGACCGCAAGTCCGCCGAGGACACCGAGACCATCATCGCCAACCTGAAGTCCACCGGGACAAAGGTGATCCTGGTGCTCAACAAGATCGACGGCATGCGCCGCGACACGCTTCTGGCCCTGTCGCACAACCTGTTCGAAACCGGCGTCTATTCCGAGGTCTATATGATCTCGGCCCTGTCGGGCGACGGTGTCGACGACCTGAAACAGCGCCTCGCCCTCGGGATGCCCGAGGGACCCTGGCTCTATCCGGAGGACCAGTCCGCCGACGTGCCGATCCGGGTCCTGGCGGCGGAGATCACGCGCGAGAAGGTCTATCTCCGCGTCCACGAGGAACTGCCCTATTCGGCGGCCGTGGAAACCACCGCCTTCGACGAAAAGGCCGACGGCTCGGCCCGTATCGAACAGACCATCTACGTCGAACGTGAAAGCCAGCGCCCCATCGTGCTGGGCAAGGGCGGTCAAACCCTGAAATGGATCGGCCAGAAGTCGCGTGAGGAGCTGACCGAACTGCTGGACCGGCCCGTCCACCTGTTCATCACGGTCAAGGTCGATCCCAAATGGCAGGACAGCCGCGCGCTCTACGCCCAGTTCGGCCTCGACTTCAACGCCTAGAGCTTGATCGCGCGGATGTGACCGCTCGAACGCCGGTCCTGGGTGACGAATCGACCGGACCGGTTACCAAGCCTCGATGTTTCACGTTCCGCGTACCGCCGGGAACCACCCCCGGCTCTTTCTCGGCCTGATCGCTTCCGTCATCCTGATCGGTGGAGCCGGTCTCGCCGCTGTTCTGACGTCCCAGCCGGGGCCGACCGCGTCCTCACGGCTTGCGCCCCTGCCGCCGCGCCCGCCGCTCGAGGTCGTCGAAGGCTTGCCGCAGCTGACCGCCCGCCTGCAGCGCGAGGCGGACGCCGGCCGGTTCATGGGCGCGGTCCTGGTTGCGCGGGGCGACGAAATCCTGTTCCGCCAGGCCTACGGAACCGCCGACGTCGCCACCGGCGCGCCGCTGCAGATCGGCTCGCGCTTCCGCCTCGCCTCCATCTCCAAACAGTTCACCGCCGCCGCAATCCTCAAGCTGCAGGACGAGGGCAAACTGACCATCGGCGACCCGGTCTGTCAGTGGATTCAGCCTTGCCCGGCCGCCTGGGCGCCGCTGAAGATCCACCACCTGATCAGCCACACCTCGGGCATCCCCGATCTGATGGCCCGGCCCGGCTGGGGCAATCGCCGCGTCACGCCCGCCACGCTCGATGAACTGACCGAGGACTCCAAGGCTTTCCGACTGTCGTTCGAGCCGGGGACCAAGGTCCGCTACAACAATGCGGGCTTCAACCTGGCCGCCGCCATCGTCGAGACCGCCAGCGGCCAGCGCTTTCCGGACTATCTGCGCACGACCTTCTTCGAGCCGCTCGGCATGAACGACACCGGCTTCGAGGACCGCACCGACCTCGGCATCGTCACCGGCCATGCGACCTTTCCCGAGGGGCTGACGGCCCAGCGCAATCCGAACGTCTCGATCGTCGCGGGGGCCGGCGCCCTTTATTCGACGCTGGACGATCAACTGGTGTGGGAACAGGCCCTGCACGGCGGCCATGTCCTTAGCCCCTACAGCTACGCCCAGATGATCATGGACCATTCCCCGGCCGACCAGCCGAACGAGAGAGGAGGCCGGCCGCACCGTGCCTGGGGCTATGGCCTTATGGCCAACCGGCTCGGCGCGCGGGTCACCCCCGCCTTCCAGGACCGGGAAATCTACCACACCGGCAGCTGGTCGGGCTTCCGCAATATCGGGGTCTGGCAGCCGGATCAGCGGATCGCCGTGATCGTCCTTTCGAACAACTACCACCAGCAGCAACAGGTCCTGCTGATCTCGCAACAGGCCATGGCCGAAGCCCTCGGTCATGAATTCCCCACGGCGCTGGCGGACTAGGACCGCTTCGCCGCCTTCGTGGGATCGCCCAGTGTGGCGTTCAGCTCGATGGCCGCGCGGGTCAGGACGCTGACGGATGCAGGGCCCAATGCCTCGCCTTCGGCCAGACTGGCCGAAGCCATCTCGAATTGGCCGCCGGCCTTCAGTTTCGGTTCCAGATCCAGCAGCCGTTGCCCGCGCCACAGGCCGAACAGCACACGTTTTCCCTCGGCCCGGATCAGACAGACGGGCCCGTTCGAGAGGTAGACGAGGTGACCCCATTTGATCACCTCTTCCATCGGACCCGCCGCCCGGACCGCGTCACGCAGTTCGGCGACGCGGTCGTGCTGCCAGCCTGTCAGGCCGGCGACATAGGCATCGGGACTGGCGGCGGGGACGGACTTCTCCATCAACGCAGGATCGGGAATACGGCCCGGACGCGCGCGTCCCGCAACCACAGCCCGCCCCACATGATCAGGCCCAGATAGACACTGAACAGCGTGAAGCCGAACAGCGGGTTGTCGACCCTCAGATTCGTAGCCAGCGCCCCGCCGAGGTAGCCCGTCATCAACACGGCGCCGAGCACGGCCGTGCGCGGGATCAGGTAGAGCACCAGACAGGTCAGCTCGATGATCCCCAGCAACAGGGTCTTGTCCGGTGTCCATCCAGACCGGCCCATGTTCGCCGCGACGACGTCGGGCATGAAGAACTTCGGGTAGATCGAGGCGCCCAGCATGAACAGGGCGAACAGGCCGGTCAGAACGCGACCGGTCCAGACCATGGGAGAGGCCTTCACGACTGGACCGTCGGCATGGTGTTGATCATCCACGGAATGCCGAACCTGTCGGTGAAGGAGCCGTAGCCGGGCGACCAGAAAGTCGCTCCGAACTCCATGCCCGGCGTTCCGCCCACCGACAGGGCGTCATAGACGCGCTTCGCCTCGGCCGCGTCGTCGGTGTGGAACGAGACGTCGAAGCCGTTCTTGGGCTTGTCGATGTTGGGGGCGAACTCGGGCGGCATGTCCGCGCCCATGATCGCCTGGTCGCCGATCTGCAGCCAGCCGTGCATCAGCCAGCCGTCGTATTTCTTGTCCACCGGCATGCCGGGAGGCGCGTCCTTGTAGGGAAAGGCCTGCATCTCCCCACCGAGGACGGTGCGATAAAACTCAAGCGCTTCGCGGCATTGGCCCTGGAAGCTGAGGGCGGTGACCAGTTTCATGACAGTGTCTCCTCTCTGGTTCGGTTCAGGCGGCGGGCGTGACGTTGGTCATCCACGGCACGCCAAACCGGTCGGTGAAGCCGCTGAAGCCGGGCGCGCAGTCGTTCACGCCGAACGGGATCGAGACCTCGCCGCCTTCGGACAGGGTCTCGAAGACGCGCCGCGCCTCCTCGACCGTGTCGAAATGCAGGGTGACATCGAACCCATCCTTCTTCTTGTGCAAGTCGGGCGCATGGTCCGGGTGCATGTCTGAGCCCAAAAGGACCTGATCCCCGACCTGCAGCCAGCAGTACATCAGCCAGTCGTTGGTCGGCGCCGGTGTCTCGGGGAAGGCCTCGCCATAGGTGATGGCCGTGATGATCTCTCCGCCCAGAACCTTCGCATAGAATCCGAAGGCCTCGCGGCACGTGCCAGGCATGCTGACGCTGGTTACGATCTTCATGGTCGTCTCCTTCAGTCCGCGTTGGCGGCCAGCCAGGCTTCCAGCCTGTCGGCGGTGGAGGTCCAGCCATGCTTGTGGCCGGTCAGGCTCTGTTCGGACTTCAGGCCCTCATGGGTGAAGTCCATCCGGGTCTGCCCTTCCGCTGTCTCGGCGAAGCGCACAGTGACCAGGGTGTCGACCGGCGGGCCGTCCTCGTGGCTCTCGTCCCACTTGAAGGTGAAGACGATCCGTTCGGGGGCGACGATCTCGCGATAGACTCCGCCCTGCCACAGGTCCTCGCCGGTGACGGGCGAGCGCAGGCAGATGCGCCACTCGCCGCCGACACGGAAGTCGACCGTGGCGCTGACCGCCGGCCATTCGACCGGCCCCATCCACAGGACGATGATTTCGGGGTTGGACCAGGCGCGCCAGACCAGGTCGCGTGGCGCATCGAACACGCGCTGCAGGTTCAGGGTAGGGCGGCTGGGCGCTTCGGCGACGACGGTGCTCACGGGATCACAGCGTCTTCACGATTTCGGTCAGCTGGTCCGCGACCGTGCCCCAGCCCTCGTGGAAGCCCATCTGCTCGTGCTGCTTCATCGTCTCGGCGTTCCAGTGGCGGGCGACGGCGGTGTATTTCGTCTTGCCGTCGGCGGTCGGCTCCATGTCCACCTGGGCGACCATGAAGGGCTGGCCCGACGGCTTCCATTCGGAGGTGAAGGCGTCGGTGGTGATGATGCGGCGGTTCGGAATGACCTCCAGGAAGACGCCGCTGTTCGGAAACACCTCGCCGTCAGGACCATGCATGGTGAAGTTGAAGCGGCCGCCGACGCGGGGCTCGATGATCGGATCGACCACCTTCCACGGCTTTGGCGCAAACCACTGGGTCAGGATCGCGGGGTCCGTATAGGCCCGGAAGACCTTCTCCGGCGATGCGTCGATGATGCGTTCCAGCACCAGATCGAAGGCGTGGGCCGTGCCCGGGGTGTTGCAGGGATTGTTGTCAGTTTCGTTTGCCATCGTCGTTACCTTTCTGAATCTTGCGCAGATAATCTTCCAGACGGTCGAAGCTCTTGTCCCAGTAGCGGCGGTAGTGCTCCAGCCACTCGGCCATGCCCTTCATGCCCATCGGCTCCAGCCGGGCAGGGCGCCACTGGGCCTCCTTGCCGCGAGAGATCAGGCCCGCCTTCTCCAGCACCTTCAGATGTTTGGAGACGGCCGGCAGGCTCATGTCGAACGGCTCCGCCAGGTCGCTGACCGAACATTCGCCCTCGGTCAGCCGCGCCAGAATGGCCCGACGGGTCGGGTCGGCCAGGGCGGCGAACTTGGCGGAGAGCGGATCGGTCTGCATTGCGGGTTTCGTGTTGAACTGATCGGTTAAATGCCTCGGGCGGATGGTGTTGTCAACCGTCCGGTTAAATAGCCGCGCGGAACAGGCCCAATCCCCGCCCGTTCCTCCGATCCAGCCGGAGAAAAAAATGCGCGCCGTCGTCCTGAACTGCACCCTCAAGCCCTCGCCCGGCGTATCCTCGACGGAAGCGCTCGCGAAGGTCGTCATCGCCGAGTTGAAGAAGGGCGGCGCCGAGGTCGAACTGATCCGGCTGGTCGATCTGGACATCAAGCCGGGCGTCTCCGGCGATGAGGGGGACGGCGACCAATGGCCGGACGTCGACCGGAAATTGAAGGCCGCCGACATCGTCGTCTTCGCCACCCCGATCTGGCTGGGCCAGATGTCCAGTATCTCGATGCGCGCACTGGAACGCATGGACGCCTGGTTTGGCGAGACCGACGATACCGGCCGCCCCGTCGCCTTCGGCAAGGTCGCCGGCATCGTCATCACCGGCAACGAGGACGGCGCCCACCATATCGTGGCGACCATCTCCCAGGGCCTGATCGACATGGGCTTCACCATCCCGGCCCAGTCGTGGACCTACTGGCACCTCGGCCCGGGACCGGGCGCCGACTATGTCGAGACCGATCAGGGCCACGATTACTCCGACCGCGTCGGCCGCAACGCCGCCCGCAACCTGATCGCCCTGTCGAAGGTGCTGAAGCCGGACACCTACCCGGTTCCGGAAAGCGGCGAGTAGGGCTACGACTGGGCTTCCCCGTGCTGGAGGCTCCGATGTCCCTGATGCTGGCCGCCCTCGCGGCCCTGACCGTCCAGACCGCTCCGGTCGGGGCCGAGGCTGAGGTCGCCGCCGTCCTCGACCGGCTGAACGTCGCCTCGGCAGCCGCCGACGCCGACGCCTATTTCGCCCTCTATGCCCCCGATGCCCGGTTCGTGGGCACGGACGCGGGCGAGCACTGGACGCTAGAGGAACTGCGCGGCTACGTCGGCCCCTATTTCGCGCGCGGTCAGGGCTGGTCCTATCCGGCGACGTCGCGGGTCATCACCATCGCTCCCATCGAATGCCGCTGCATCGCCTGGTTCGAGGAACAGCTGACCAACGACAGCTACGGCCGCACGCGCGGCTCCGGCGTCATGCGGCTGACGGACGATGGCTGGAAGATCGAGCAGTACGTCCTCAGCCTCGCCGTCCCCAACGACCTCGCCAGCCCGATCGCCCGCATCATCAAGACCTATGAGGCGGCCAAGGAAGACCCGGCCCCCTGATGGAATTCCAAGAAGAGGCCTTCGTCCTGTCGGCGCGGGCCCATGGCGACACCGGGGTGGTCGTCGACCTGCTGACCGAGACCCACGGCCGCCACGCCGCCTTCGTCGCCGGGGGCGCGTCACGGCGCATGAAGCCCTTCCTCCAGCCCGGCGCCCGGGTCATCGCCGACTATCGCGCCCGGACCAGCGACCACCTCGGCTCGGCCCGTCTGGAGCCGGTGGGGGAGGGGCCCAGCGCCCTGTTCGACGACGGCCTGGCCCTGACCGGCCTCGCCGCCGCCGCTGCGGTGGCGCAAGGCGCATTGCCCGAACGCGAGCCCCATCCCGGCGCATTTCTGGCCTTCGAGGCCCTGATGGCGGCGTTCCAGATCCCGTCCGTCTGGCCCGCCATCTTCGTGCGCTTCGAGGCGGGGCTGCTGGAGGATCTCGGCTTCGGTCTCGACCTCAGCCGCTGCGCCGTCACCGGCACGGTGGACGACCTGATCTGGGTCAGCCCCCGCACGGGTCGCGCCGTCTCCCGCGCGGCCGGCGCCCCCTATGCCGACAAGCTCCTGCGCCTGCCGCCTTTCATGCTGGGCGCCCAGGCCGGCCTGTCCGAAGGCGACGTCCGCGCCGGCCTCGATCTGACCGGCCACTTCCTCGAGCAGTTCGTCTTCCACCCTCAGAACAAGCCCATTCCCTCGGCCCGCGTCTGGCTGGTCGACAAGCTGGCGGAGCAGGGGCGGCTCTAGCTTGCCGCCCGACGCAGCTCCTTCTAAGCCATCAGGCAAGGAGACGACGCCATGAAAGCCATCCTCGACCAGCTCGAAACCCGCCGCGAAGCCGCGCGTCAGGGGGGCGGCCCTGCCCGCATCGCCTCGCAGCACGCCAAGGGCAAGCTCACCGCGCGCGAGCGCATCGAGGTCCTGCTGGACGAGGGCTCGTTCGAAGAGACCGACATGTTCGTCGAGCACCGCTCGCACCAGTTCGGCATGGAAAACCAGCGCGTGCCCGGCGACGGGGTGGTCACCGGCCGGGGCACCATCGGCGGCCGTCTGGTCTATGTCTTCTCCAAGGATTTCACGGTCTTCGGTGGCTCTCTTAGCGGTGCGCATGCGGCCAAGATCGTCAAGCTCCAGACCATGGCCCTGACCAACGGCGCCCCGATCATCGGCCTGTTCGACGCCGGCGGCGCCCGCATCCAGGAGGGGGTCGAGAGCCTCGCCGGCTATGCCGACATCTTCCTGCAGAACACCTTGGCCTTGGGCGTCATCCCCCAGATCAGCGTCATCATGGGGCCCTGCGCCGGCGGCGACGTCTACTCCCCCGCCATCACCGACTTCATCTTCATGGTGAAGGACACGTCCTACATGTATGTGACCGGCCCCGACGTGGTCCGCACCGTGACCAACGAGGTCGTCACCCATGAGGACCTGGGCGGCGCCCGCGTCCACTCACAGAAGTCCGGCGTCGCCGACGGCGCCTTCGAGAACGATCTGGAGGCCCTGTCGGAGGTCCGCCGCCTGATCGGCTTTTTGCCTCTGTCGAACCGCGAGAAGCCCCCGGTCCGCGACTCCTACGACGACCCTGACCGCGACGAGGCCTCGCTCGACACCCTGGTCCCGGCCAATCCGAACCAGCCCTATGACATCAAGGAACTGATCCTGAAGACGGTCGACGAGGCCGACTTCTTCGAGATCGGCGCCGATTTCGCGAAGAACATCGTCTGCGGCTTCGGCCGTCTGGACGGCCAGCCGATCGGCATCGTCGCCAACCAGCCCCAGGTCCTGGCCGGCGTCCTCGACATCGACTCCAGCCGCAAGGCCGCCCGCTTCGTCCGCTTCTGCGACGCCTTCGATATCCCTCTGGTGACCTTCGTGGATGTCCCCGGCTTTATGCCCGGCACGCGCCAGGAGTACGGCGGCCTGATCAAACACGGCGCCAAGCTGCTGTTCGCCTATGCCGAGGCCACGGTGCCCAAGCTGACCGTGATCACGCGCAAGGCCTATGGCGGCGCCTATGACGTGATGAGCTCCAAACACCTGCGCGGCGACGTCAACTACGCCTGGCCCTCGGCCGAGATCGCCGTCATGGGCGCCAAGGGCGCGGTCGAGATCATCTTCCGCAAGGAAGCCGGCGATCCGGAGGCGCTCGCAGCCCGCGAGGCCGAGTACAAGGAACGGTTCGCCAATCCGTTCGTCGCCGCGGGGCTGGGCTATATCGACGACGTGATCATGCCCCACGGGACGCGGCGGAGACTGATCAAGGCGCTACGGACGCTGAAGAACAAGCAACAGACCAACCCGTGGAAGAAGCACGACAATATTCCGCTGTGATCACGCTCGGCTTCGATCCCGGTGGTGGGGACAGCTTTGGCTGCGCGGTAGTGACTGATGGCGATGCTGTCTCAGCCACAACGGGATCGGTCGATGAGGCCGTTGATTGGGTTGTTTCGCAACTCTTTGGCCGCACGCCGAACGGAGCAGGGATCGACACGCTGCTGTTTTGGCAGACGACCCGGTCAGGCTGGAGAGGCGCTGATGAGTACCTCCGGGCAAGATTTCCAGCGCGACGAAATAGCGTGCTCTGCTCGAATGGCCTTTACGGGTCCATGGCCGTGCAAGGTGCAACGCTTGCGGTCAGGCTGCGGGAACGGTGGCCCAGTCTGTTTTTGACGGAGACACATCCGAAGGTGCTCTGGGAGCACCTGGCAAGCGGGATACCGTATCCCCGCGAGCCGGAGCCGTCTCATCCCGCAGTGTTGTGGCTTTCAGAAGCTCTCGAAACTGAGATCAATCCGACTAACGAGCACGAGTTTGACGCCCTGCTTTCTGGATGGGCTGCTGATCGCGCCTGTCGCGGGATGTGGACGCTAGATCTTGCGACTATCGAGGCGCGACATCAGCGCTCGGCCAACGTCTCACTCGTCGCCGACGTGCATTATCTCTGGCCTGAGTAAGACGCGACCGTCTGACCAACCTCCTCTTCCTCTGCTCCCGCAACCGCCTCCGCTCGCCGGCGGCCGAGCAGGTGTTCGCCCACTGACCCTCCTTGTCATCCCCGACGGAGCGAAGCGAAGATCGGGGACGGCTCCCACACCCCCCTGCCCCCTCCCGGACAGCCCGCCTGGGCTGAGCCGGGAGACGGGTGCCGTCGTCCCCGTTCCTTGACGCCTGTCTCCCGCCTTCACACCTGATCCTTTCCGGTGGTCGCTGGCCGTCGCCCGGCTCAGCCCAAGCGGGCTGTCCGGGCGATGTCGAACAGGTGCCGCGCCGTCCCCGATCTCCGCTGCGCTCCGTCGGGGATGACAAGGCTCCCGCACAATCTTGACGCGTATTGATGCGCGCGACAAAGTGGCGGCGTGATGGGAAAGGTCGACCACCACTACTGGGTCTATATCGTCGCCAGCGGACCCTGTGGCTGGCTCTATGTCGGCATGACCAACGATCTCGTCCGGCGTATCGGCGAGCACAGGCACGGGCAAATCGACGGCTACAGCCGCGAACGGGGGACCGACCGGCTGGTCTGGTACGAGCATCACCGCTACGTCGATCAGGCCATCCTGCGGGAAAAGCGGATCAAGCGCTGGCTAAGGTCGTGGAAATTCGCCCTGGTCGAGGAGACCAATCCACACTGGACCGACCTGTATCCGGCCCTGCTGACAGGCGACCACTCGTGACCAATCTCCTCTTCCTCTGCTCCCGCAACCGTCCCGGATAGCGCCAGCGGCGCTTCCGGGATGACAAGGTTCTCGCACGACCGGAACACCGTTCCTGCGGCGCTGACGGCCAAAACCTGGGTCCCCGCCTTTGCGGGGATGTACGGAATTGGTGTGATACCCATCAACACATCCTCCAGATCCGCCTTTGAAATCAAAGCCCGGCTCTGACGAGAGGTCTTTTGTCCATCACCCGCTGAAACGCCCCCATACTGATCCCTTTCGTGCGGAGGGGATCATCATGGGCGGACGGGTTGGACGGTGTTTTCGCGTTCGGGCCGCCTGGACTCAACGGACTATCCGGACTCCGTTTTCCGGAGTCCGGAAGACCGGGACCCGCCGGCCGGAGCCGGCGGGGAACCTGACGCCTACTCCGCCGCCGTCTTCTTCGCGGCGGGCTTCTTCGGGGCGGCCTTCTTGGCGGCCGGCTTCTTCGCTGCAGGCTTCTTCGCCGCCGCAGCCTTGGGCGCCGCCTTCTTCGCGGGCGCCTTCTTGCCCTTGGACGGGGCGGCCAGCGCCCGGGCGGCCAGAAGGGGCACGGCCACCTCCATGGTCAGGTCCTCGGGCGCCGTGCCCTTGGGGATGGTCGCGTTGATCTTGCCCGACTTCACATAGGGGCCGAAGCGGCCGGCCATGACGTGGACCGGTTCGCCCGTCTCCGGGTGGGCGCCCAGGTCCTTCAGCGGCGCCACGGCGGCGCCCCGGCCCTTGAACCCGCCGGCCCGCTTCTCGGCCAGCAGGACCACGGCCCGGTTCAGGCCGATCTCGAACACCTCGTCGATATCGGCGACATTGGCATAGGTGCCCGCGTGCAGGATGAACGGCCCGTAGCGACCCAGGCCCGCCGTGATCGGCTTGCCGTCCTCGGGGTGGTCGCCGACCGGACGCGGCAGGCCCAGAAGGCGCACCGCCTGGTCCAGCGTCAGGGACGCCGGGCTCCAGCCCTTGGGCAGGGAGGAGCGTTTCGGCTTCTCCTCGCCCTCGACGGCGGTTTCGACATAGGGGCCGAACCGCCCGATCTTGAGCTGCACCGGCAGGCCGGTCACCGGATCGACGCCCAGCTCCCGGTCGCCGCCCTCGGCGCCGCCGTCGGCCGCATCGGGGGCCGCCACCGGCCGCGTGAACTTGCAGTCGGGATAGCGCGAACAGCCGACGAAGGCGCCGAACCGGCTGGTCTTGAGGCTCAGCTGGCCCTGTTTGCACAGGGGGCATTCGCGCGGGTCCGAGCCGTCTTCCTTCATCGGGAAGATGTGCGGGCCCAGGCTCTCGTTGAGGGCGTCGAGAATCGCCGTGGTGCGCAGCTCGCCCGCCGCCTGGGTCGCGACATGGAAGTCGGTCCAGAACTCGCGCAGCAGCACCTTCCAGTTCAGCTCGCCGGCCGAAACCTCGTCGAGCCGCGTCTCAAGGGCCGCGGTGAAATCGTATTCGACCCACTTCCGGAAGAACTGCTCGAGGAAGGCCGTGACCAGCCGTCCCTTGTCCTCGGGATAGAAGCGGTTCTTGTCCATGCGGACATATTCGCGGTCGCGCAGGGTCGTCAGGATCGAGGCGTAGGTCGAGGGACGGCCGATGCCGAGCTCTTCCAGCTTCTTGACCAGGGTGGCCTCGGAGAAGCGCGGCGGCGGCTCGGTGAAATGCTGTTCGGTGCGGATCGCCTCGACCTTCGCCTTCGCGCCTTCCTTCAGCGCCGGCAGGCGGGTGGAATCGTCGTCCTCCTCGGACTCGGCGCCCTTCTGCTTCTCGTCGCGGCCTTCCTCGTAGACGGCCAGGAAGCCGTCGAAGGTCACGACCTGGCCGGTGGCGCGCAGGCCGGTCTGGCCGTCCGGCGTCTCGATCTCGACCGTGGTCCGGTCCAGGCGCGCGGCCTCCATCTGGGACGCGACCATCCGCTTCCAGATCAGCTCGTAGAGCCGCTGCAGATCGCTCTCGAGGCGCAGGCTGTCGGGGCGGCGCGCGATATTGGTCGGGCGGATCGCCTCGTGCGCCTCCTGGGCGTTCTTGGCCTTGGTCTTGTAGTAGCGGGCCTCGGCCGGAACGAAGGCCGGTCCGAAGGTCTCGCCGATGACCTCGCGGGCCTGGGCGATGCCCTCCGGCGTCGTCTGGACCCCGTCGGTCCGCATATAGGTGATCAGGCCGCCAGTCTCGTCGACGCCCTCATACAGCTTCTGCGCCGCCCGCATGGTGCGCTGGGCGTCGAAGCCGAGCTTGCGCGACGCCTCCTGCTGCAGGGTCGAGGTGGTGAAGGGCGGGGAGGGGAAGCGGCGGACCGGCTTCTTCTCGATCGACCGGATGGTGAAGTCGCCGGCCTTGATCGCGTCACGGGCGGCGAAGGCCACGGCCTCCGACGGGATGTCCAGACGCTGGATCCGCTTGCCCTCGTGCTTGACCAGACGGGTGGTGAAGGGCGGGCTGTCGGCGGCCAGGTCGGCCTCGATCGACCAGTATTCCTGGGCCTTGAACCGCTCGATCTCCATCTCGCGATCGACGACGATCCGCAGGGCGACCGACTGAACGCGGCCGGCCGAACGGGCGCCGGGCAGCTTGCGCCACAGCACCGGAGACAGGGTGAAGCCCACCAGATAGTCCAGCGCGCGGCGGGCCAGGTAGGCCTCGACCAGTTCCATGTCGAGCTGACGCGGATTGGCCATGGCCTCCAGCACGGCCGATTTGGTGATGGCGTTGAAGGTGACGCGTTCGACGTGGGTGTCCTTCAGCGCCTTCTTCTTGGTCAGGACGTCGAGCACGTGCCAGCTGATCGCTTCTCCCTCGCGGTCAGGGTCGGTCGCCAGGATGACGCGGTCGGCCCGCTTGGCCGCCTCGGCGATCTCGCTGAGGCGCTTGGACGCCTTGGCGTCCACCTCCCACTCCATGGCGAAGTCCTCGTCGGGCTTCACCGACCCGTCCTTGGAGGGCAGGTCGCGAACGTGCCCGTAGGAGGCCAGGACCTCGAAGTCCGGACCGAGGTATTTATTGATGGTCTTGGCCTTTGCGGGGCTCTCGACGATGACGAGATTCATTACGGCTCAGTTTGGGAGGAGGGGGGTGGAACGTGGTCAGGGATGCGAACCCTGTCAACCGACCAATCTGCTCAGGTCGTCGTCGGGGGGCGATATCGGCCTAGATCGAGGCTGATCCGCCCGGAAGCAGGGTTGCGCGCCCGACCAGGCTCAGTTCCAGCAGGGCGGCGGCCACTTCACCGATCGGCGCGTTCAGCGCGCGGGCGATCTCGTCGCGCGGCGTCGGCGTCGGGGACAGGAGATCGGCGACCCTGTCGAGGAAGGCGGTGTCGATCTCGTCCGGGACGCCATGGAACGGATGATCGCCCGGGGGCTCCCGCAGGGTCCTCAGCGTCTCGAAGGCGCGGCGAACGTCGTCGATGCCCTCGCACAGAATGGCCCCCTGACGCAGCAACTCGTTGGGCCCTTTCGAGCGGGGATCCAGCGGCGAACCGGGCACGGCGAAGACGTCGCGCCCCTGTTCGTTGGCCAGACGAGCGGTGATCAGGGACCCCGACCGCAGTTCGGCCTCGACCACGATCACGCCGCGCGCCAGGCCGGAGATGATGCGGTTACGCCTCGGAAAATCCCGCGCCTGGGCCCGTGCGCCCATCGGGCTTTCGGACACGACGCAGCCCTGTTCGGCGATCTGGTCGTACAGGCCCGCGTTCTCGGGCGGATAGACGTCGTCCACCCCGCCGCCCAGCACGGCCACCGTGCCTGTCTCCATCGACCCGGCATGGGCGGCCGCGTCGATGCCTCGCGCCAGACCGGAGACGACGACGAACCCGGCCTGTCCCAGTTGCTGGGCCAGGCCGCGGGCGATCCTCTGGCCGCCTGCCGAGGCGATCCGGGCGCCAACGACGCCGACGGATTCTCGGGACAACAGGTCGACATCGCCCCGCGTCCACAGCAGGGGCGGCGGGGGATCGACGGCGGCGAGAATCGGCGGATAGGCGGCGTCGCCCAGAACCAGCAGCACGGCTCGGGCGCGGTCGCCGGCCGCCAGTTCCTGTTCGATCTGTTCGACCGGCGGCAAGCTGTAGCCGTGGCCGCCGCCTTTTCGGATCAGGTCAGGCAGGGCGTCCAGCGCGCGCTCGGCGCTGCCGAACCGGTCCAGGAGTTGACGGAAGGAAACCGGACCGACCCGTTCGGCGCGGGCGAGGCGCAGGCGGGCGAAGCGTTCGGCTTCCGGCAGGCTCACGTCTTCGCGGCGCCGATACGGGGTTCGGCCCCCTTGAGCAGACGAGCGATGTTCTCGTGATGCCGGACGTAGATCAGGATTGCTGTCACGATCGCGAGCACGAAGATCGGCTGCGGCGCGGGCAAGCCCATGGCGGTGACCGGTAGCAGGGCATAGATCGGCGCGGCGGCGGCGGCGACGAGCGCGGCCAGCGACGAGTAGCGCAAGGTGAAGGCGACGATCAGCCAGGTCGCTCCGGCCATCAGGCCCAGCGGCCAGCATGCGGCGATCAGCAGGCCGAAAAAGGTTGCGACGCCCTTGCCGCCCTTGAAGCCCAGCCAGACGGGAAACAGGTGGCCGAGGAAGGCCGCGCCGCCGGCGATCGCCCCGGCGACCTCCGATCCGAACAGGTGGCGGGCGATCAACAGGGCGGCGGCGCCCTTGCCTGCATCGAGCAGCAGGGTGGCAAGGGCCAGGTCCTTGCGGCCGGTGCGCAGGACATTGGTCGCGCCGATATTGCCGGAGCCGATGTTGCGCACGTCGCCGGCGCCGGCCGCGCGGGTGATCAGCACGCCGAACGGGATGGAGCCCAGCAGGTAGCCGCCGACGGCCACGGCCGCGAGCGTCCCCAAGGCTGGAGCCACAAGATCCTGCAAACGATTCTCTCCCGCTGTTCGTCGGCTGGGAACATGCGTCGGCCCGCAGGCTCGGGCAAGGGATGCGTCTGTCTTACGCCCGTCGATCTGGAGGGCTATGAGGACGGCCATGATCGCCACAGGCCGCCCGATGACCCGTTTCCTCGCTCCCGCGCTGATGACCGCCCTTCTCGCTTCCGGATGCGCGGCGACGCCGATGCGCAGCGCGTCGGACACGCCGGCCCTCGCAGCCTATTTCGACTGCGTTAGGCAGGGCGGAGGCGTGGCCATTTCCGCCCACCGCGCCCAGTCCGTCGTCGACCATCCTGAAAACTCTGTCGCCGCGATCGAGGCGACCGGGCGGGCGATTCCGGGCGCGATTCTGGAGATCGATGCCGCCCTGACCCGAGACGGAAGGTTGATCCTGATGCACGACGAGACCATGGATCGGACCTCGACGGTCACGGGCCGGGTCGCGGACCTGACCTTCGCCGAGGTGCGGGGGGCGCGGCTTGAGGCGACCAACGGCGACGTGACCGATGCGCCGCCGCCGACGCTGCGCGAGGCCCTGAATGCCGCCGGCCGGGTCGGCGCCATCGCCAGCATCGACCTGAAGCCCGCCGACGAGGCGGCGACGATGGCTCTGGCGAGGGCGGTGATCGCCGAGGTGCGCGCTGCGGGCGCCGGGGACCGGGTCATTCTGATTACCTACTCGCCGGAGACGGCGCGCGCCGTGGCGGCCCTGGCGCCCGAGATGATGATCTCCGCCGGACTGAATGACGTGGCGGGCCTGCAGGGGCTGAGTGCGCCGCAGATCCTGGCCTGGACCGGGACGCGGGAAGCGCGGCCGGCGCTCTGGCGGGCCTTGGCAGAGGCGGGCGTCGAGGCCCAGTTCGGCACGCTCGGCGCGCCCGGACGGAGGCTGGATGACCAGTACGCGGCGGACGGCGATCCGTCGGAGTACCGTGACCTGTTCGACCAGGGCGCGGTGGTCATCGCGACCGATGCGCCTCTGGTCGTGAAGTCGGTGCTGGCGGCCGAGGTCGCCCTTGCCGCACGGTGTCCGCGCTAGTGAGGAACGTCCCGAACGCCCGTCGTTTCTTAACGGCACGTTCAGCCCCAGTTCATGCCGGGAACACGAAATTCCGTCCCAAGGCCGGGCGTCTCGCGCTTCACCCGCGCACCCGTCCAAAGGAGGAGTGCTATGAAGAAGACCAATCTTTTCGTCATCGGCGCTGTGGCCCTGGCCACGCTCGCCGCCCCCGTCGCCGCCTCAGCCCAGTCGTGGCGTCACGGAGACCGTGACCGCGATGGCCGCTATGAGCGCTGGGAACGGCGCTCGGACCATAATCGCTGGGATGGCGGCCGCTATACCCAGCGGGAACGCTACAACGACTACCGTCGCGGCCAGCGCGACCAGTACCGCGACAGCCGTCGTTACTATCGCGGCGCGACCCTGCCGTATGAATATCGCAGCCGCTGGTACGTGCGGGACTACAACCACTACGGCTGGCGTCAGCCACCGCGCGGCTATGGCTACTACCGCACGGACACCGGCGACGTCGTGATCGCGGCCCTGGCCACCGGCGTCATCCTGTCTCTGCTCGGCGACTAGACGCCATCCGTCCGAAGAAAGGGCCTGTCCGGAGTGGTCCGGGCGGGCTTTTCTTCGTCTCTAGAGCGCGTGGATCCAGCCTGTCACGGAGTGTCTGGGCGCCTTGGCGAGTCGGGAAACGACCGAGACGGCGTGCGTCTGCGGCACGGCGAAGACGTTCAGCGCATTGAACCGCGGCACATAGCCCTCAGCGACATGGCCGTCGGGATCGAGGAACATCAGCACCCCGCCCTGGTCCGCATGCCAGTCCGGCGTCAGGTTCAGGACATAGGCGTAGAGCCTATTCGCGTTCGGCAGTTCGTCGGCGTGTGCGCTGGCGAAATGGCCGGGCAGATAGCGGGTCGCCATCACGTCCGCCCTTGCGATTCTCGTGTCGCCGGTCAGCCGGCGAAAGAAGTCCAGGAAGGCGGGTGCGTTGACGAATTCGTGGATCGCACGCATCGGCGACGCGACGCTGCCGCCCGCTTCCAGCTGTGAGCTTATGCGGATTTTGTCGAAGACGTATTTGATGTGGTCGGTCGAGGAATCGACCAGGGAATGCTCCAGCGCGAGCCGATCCGCCTGGGTCATGGCGTTCAGCTCCGCCATGGTGATGTCGACATCCTGATCCGCCGCGAGGTGGATGCAGCGCACCCAGTCTTCGGCGTCCATCAGGGTCTGGTGCAGCTCCCGCGCCGAGCGGGGCGTGAGGATTTCGGGCACATGCAGCCGCCGATGCGCCGCGAAGGCGTCGCGCCACGCATCGGGGCGCAGCGTGCCGTTCAGACGCAGGGTCGGCGGCTGATCAGCACGCATCGCGATCTCAGAGCCCCAGCTTCGCCTTCAGGATGTCGTTGACCGAGGCCGGGTTGGCCTTGCCGCCGGTGGCCTTCATGACCTGGCCGACGAACCAGCCGAGGGCCTGGGGCTTCTCGGCGACGGCGGCGGCCTTGTCAGGATTGGCGGCGATGATTTCGTCGACGGCCTTCTCGATCGCGCCGGTGTCGTTGACCTGGACCAGGCCGCGCGCCTCGACGACGGCGCGGGGGGAACCCTCGCCGGCCCAGACGTGGTCGAAGACCTCCTTCGCGATCTTCGACGAGATGACGCCCTCCTCGATGAGGGCGACCAGTTCGGCGACGTGCGAGGCGGGCAGGGGGCTTTCGGAGAAGTCCTTGCTGTCGGCCGCCAGGCGCGCCGAAAGTTCGTTGGTGACCCAGTTGGCGACCAGTTTGGCGTCGCGACCTTTGGCGGCTTCCTCGAAATAGTCCGCCTTGGCCTGTTCCGAAATCAGGACGACGGCGTCGTACTGCGACAGACCATAGTCGGCCATCAGCCGGCGGCGCTTGGCGTCCGGCAGTTCGGGCAGGTCGGCCTTGATGGCGTCGATCCAGGCCTGTTCCAGCTCCAGCGGCAACAGGTCGGGATCGGGGAAGTAGCGGTAGTCGTTCGCCTCTTCCTTGGAGCGCATCGAGCGGGTCTCGCCGGCCGTGGGGTCGTAGAGGCGGGTCTCCTGAACGATCTTGCCGCCGTCCTCGAGGATCTCGATCTGGCGACGGGCCTCGTAGTTGATGGCCTGGGAGATGAAGCGGAATGAATTGACGTTCTTGATCTCGCAGCGGGTGCCGAGGAATTTGAAGTCGCCGGTCGCCTTGAACTTCTCGTAGTTCCCCGCGCGGCAGACCGAGACGTTCACGTCGGCGCGCAGGTTGCCCTTCTCCATGTCGCCGTCGCAGGTGCCGAGATAGATCAGGATGGTGCGGATCTTCTTGACGTAGGCGACCGCCTCTTCCGGCGACCGGATGTCGGGGCGCGAGACGATCTCCATCAGGGCGGTGCCCGCGCGATTCAGGTCGACATAGGAGGCGACCGGCGAGAGGTCGTGGATCAGCTTGCCCGCGTCCTGTTCCAGGTGCAGCCGCTCGATGCCGACGTTGAAGAAGGAACCGTCCTCGGCCTCGACCTCGACGACGCCCTCGCCGACGATCGGGAAATAGAGTTGCGAGATCTGATAGCCCTGCGGCAGGTCGGGGTAGAAATAGTTCTTCCGGTCGAACTGGCTCTTCCTGTTGATCGCGGCATTGAGACCGAGACCCGTCTTCACGGCCTGTTCGACGCAGTGTTTATTCAGCGTCGGCAGCATGCCGGGGAAGCCCGCGTCGATCAGCGACACCTGTTCGTTGGGGCCCGCGCCGAAGCCCACGGCGGCGCCGGAGAACAGCTTGGCCTTCGAGGCCACCTGGGCGTGGATTTCCAGGCCCATGACGATTTCCCAGTCGCCGGTGCGGCCCTGGATCAGTTTCGAGGAGGAGAGGGTGTCGGTCATCCGGCTTTCCTAGAGCCTGATCCTGAAAAGTGTGAGCGGTTTTACGGCCAGATCAGGCTCCAGATTCAAGCTGGACCTTGATTCACGGCATCAGCGAGATCGCGAAGCGATCTCTCCTCAGCCGATCAAGGTCCGGCGCCGCGTGCGTCGCAGCGAAAGTTCCTGTCTTGAGCCTGTCGCGATTTGCGGGTCATCTGGCCGCCTTACCCTGCCGGAGTCTTTCCATGATCAAGACCGTTCTCGCCGCCGCCGCCCTCGCGGCCGTTTCCACCACCACCTTCGCCCAGACGGCTCCGGCCCCGGGTCACGCGGCCCACGCTGGCCACGAGGCCCACGCCGCCGCCCGCCCGACCATCGAGAGCTCGATCAAGGACCTGCTGGCCAACCCCGCGACCGCGGCCGTGGTCGAGAAGCACCTGCCGGGCGTGTCGCAACACCCGGCCCTGCCGCAGTTCCAGGACATGACCCTGGCCCAGGTCGCCCCGATGTCGGGCGGCGCGGTGACCCCGACGATCATCGAAGCTATCGACACGGATCTGAAGGCGCTGCCGGCGACCTGATTGATACGCGTGCTCCCTCCTCCGAGGGGGAGGGAGCGTGCCGGACACAGGTCATCGCTCTTCCGCTGTGAACGGGTCGGGGAAGCGGCGGAGCCATGGGCGATCTCGCCCGGGACCGTGGCTGACGCCGTCGCCGACGCCAGCCTGTGTGTTT
>NZ_JANODA010000004.1:0-13089 GCF_031412435.1 Brevundimonas sp. | reverse complement strand
GGAACTTCGGCCTCTACAAGGCGTGGAAGGACATGACAGGCGAGGCGCTGGTGCCCTATCTCGAGCCGCAGTGGTCCCTGATCGCGACCCTCGGCCTGATCGGCGGCTCGATGCTCTATTCCTGGATCAGGACCCGCGACGGCAAGGTCGGGCCGTAAGGCCCGACCCACTCAGCTTCCCGATCAGTGAGGCCGATGGTGTTGGTCCGGACGGACTGGCGTCATGCCGGGATCGGGCCTCGTTCCAACGCCCGCAGGACCTCCTGCGCAAGCAGCCCGGCCGGCCCGCCGGCGCCCCGTGCGGAAACCAGGGCGATCTCGCTGTCCGTGAGCGCGGGGAGTGGCGGCCCCAGCACGGCGAGGTCACGGGGCGCCATGGCGGCGGGAAGCACGCCGACTCCGAGGCCGGCACGCAGCGCCGCCATCTGGCCGGCGAGGCTCGGCGAGGTGAAAGACGCGCGGAAATCGATGCCTGCCTCCGCAAGCGCGCCGAGGGCCCGTTTGCGATAGATGTCCGGAGCGGGCGCGATGATCAGCGGCAGCGGCGACGCCTCAACTATCGAAGCGTCCAGCGCCACCCAGACCAGGTGCTCGCTCCAGACGCGAACCCCCAACTCGGGTCCGACGGGCTCACGCTTGATCAGCGCCAGATCAAGTATGCCGCGCGACATCTGGTCGAGCAGGTTGGCGGTGTAGTCGCAGGTCACCGACAGCTTGATGCGCGGATGGCTGCGCGCGAAAGCCCCGAGGATGCCGGGCAGATGCATCGTCGCGATGTCCTCGGGCGCCCCGAACCGGACCTCGCCCTCAAGGTCTCCCTCTCCAAGGGTCGACACGATCTCGTCGTTCAGCCGCAGCAACCTGCGGGCCTGCGGCAGTAGCGCCGCGCCCTCCGTCGTCAGGCCGACGCCCTTGCCCCCGCGATCAAACAGCGGGGATCGCAACTGATCCTCAAGCCGGCGGATCTGAAGGCTGACGGCGGGCTGGGTCCTGCCGAGCAATGCCGCCGTGCGCGTGAAGCTTCCGGTTTCGACGACCGTTACGAAAGCGCGCAGCAGGTCGATATCCAGGTTGACCATCCGATCGGCCATGTCATTAACGTCCGTTATAACCTGTATTAGGCCAATAAACTGGATCGCAGCGCCGGTCGAGGTCACTCGGACCGACCTTCAGCGGACCGGTTGACGCATGCCTGACTTCTCCACCAGCCTGGCGCTTCTGACGTCGCCGGCCATACTGTTCTTCTTCGTCGGCGCTGCGGCGGCGTTCGCCCGGTCCGACCTCGCCATTCCCGAGCCGGTCGCCAAAGCTCTCTCGCTCTACCTGATGCTTTGCATCGGCTTCAAAGGCGGGGTGGAGGCGCGGGCGGCGGGGTTCAACGGGGATTTCCTGTCGGCGGCGGCCATCGGCCTCGCCCTCAGCGCCCTCATGCCGCTGGTCGCGTTCTTCATTCTGAAGCGCGTCCCGAGGCTTGATCGTCCGACCCTGTGCGCACTCGCTGCGACTTACGGCTCTGTCTCGGTCGTGACCTTCGCCGCCGGCCAGCAGCATCTGGCGGCTATCGGCCTCTCGTCCGGCGGCTATATGGCGGCAGTGCTCGCCCTGATGGAAACCCCTGCGATCCTGACGGCCCTCGTCCTGCTGAACGGCGCCGGTCGTGGCGAGCCGGGGCGGCGCCGGACGATCCTGAGGGAGGTGTTCGTCGGCGCGGCTACCGTCATGCTGCTGGGCAGCTTTCTGGTCGGGCTGGTTTCCGGCGAAGCCGGTATGGTCAGGCTGGAACTGTTTGTGGGGCCGCTGTTCCAAGGGGCCCTGTGCTTCTTCCTTTTGGACATCGGCCTGGTCGCCGCTCGCCGGCTTATGGAGGGAGGCCGCAAACTGTCTCCCGGCGTCGTCGGTTTCGCCCTCGGATTTCCGTTGCTCTCGGCGGGGGTGGCGCTGGGTCTGGCGCGTCTCGTGGGACTGGAGGCAGGCAATGCCGCTCTCCTGACCATTCTAGCGGGGTCCGCCTCCTACATTGCGGTGCCCGCCGCCATGCGGCTGGCGGCTCCCCAGGCGGACGCCGGTGTGTTTGTGACCGCCTCCCTGGCGATCACCTTCCCCTTCAACCTGACGCTCGGCATCGCCCTCTACACCGCCGCGGCGGTCTGGTTGTGGCAATAGCTCCGGTGATGGCGTGTTTTCCGGCGCTGAGGACGTGACGGTTTCTGGCGCGTGTTAGACCTTGGCACAAACTCGAACTCACACGCGCGATGCGAAGGGTCTGCTTTGCGGCGTGACCTATGCAGGCAGACCGCCGATCCGGCGGGGAACGCTCCTGCAGAAGCCAGATATCTGCTGATCTACCATCGTCGACCGAGAAACAGCTCGAGACGGCGGGGTGTCACGGCGATGGTGCTCTGCTCGAGCTCCGCGCGCGAAGCGACCCAGATCCGACCCCGCGACCCGAACATGTTGGAGATCCTGAGGCCCAGCCGCCAATCTCCGGCTTCCAGACTCGAGGCCGCGTTGACGACGGCGTAGCCGCCCATGGTCTCGGCGTAGACATCGCTTCGGTCGAACGTCGATGAGGCCGTGCCGATGTAGACCCCCTCCAGCGAAGACCTGACCGTCAGACCCCGTTCGAAAGTCATCAGGTTCTCTACGGCCGCCGAAAGACGCAGGTCGGGCTCGTAGGGAATATGGTCGCCGATTCGACCCGAGACGTCGAAGCGACCGGTGGGGGCAGGTGAGGTCAACTGACCTTCGATCAGATTGACGGACCATCTCGCCTTCCAGGCCTCATCGAACAGCACCTGACCCTCGACCTCGACGCCGCGGATCGTGGCGGCGCCAGCGTTGGCGATAAAGATGAAGTTGGGCACCCGGGCCTGGACCTGCATGTCGTCCCACTTGACCTGATAGAGAGCGAAATCCACCAGAAGCCGACCATCGCGCGCCGTGCTCTTGAGGCCCAGCTCGCCGCTCCGGACCTCGTCCGCGCTGAAGGTGACGAGCTCCGGATCGAGCCCGGGCGTGTTGTTGACACCGCCAGGACGGAAGCCTTCCGAGTACTGGCCGTAGAGCATGAGATGAGGATTGAGCTGGTAGCTTGCCGCAGCCCGACCGACCCATCTGTCCGCGTCATTCTCGTAGACCGCCTCGGGGCCTGCTACCGAAGCGTTTATGAAGCTGGTGATGAGCACCTGTGAACTGGACCGCTTGTCGTACTGGTAGCGACGCGCGCCGAGGCGAAGCCTCAGATCGGGTGTAACGGCGTATCCGAACTCGCCGAAGACCGCCTTCTGGACGAGACTGACCGAGTTCCGACGCTGGAAGGTGTAGCGGATCGGCGTCTCGACCAGTCCCGTCAGCGGGTCGGACTCGACCGTGGCGCTGGATGCCGTGTCGTCGCGATCCTCGACAAAGGCGCCGAGCGTCCAGTCGATGGCGCCGCCCGGTCGCGAGTGAAGCCTAAGCTCATTGATCCGGGAGCGGACCGACATGGGTTGATACCCCACGAGCGGCATGATCCCGTCGATATAGGTGCGATACTGCTGCAACTGTCCGGCGTCGCAGGGCGCGGGCGCGCCGACGTAGCGAGAGCACTGGGCCCCTGTCTGCCGCGCCATGAGCGCCGCCTGGCTGGAGTCGATGTATTTGGTCGCCGTCCAGTCATAGCCCGACCATGACGCCACCAGCCGGGCAAAGCCGAAATCCTGCTCCAGCACGGCGTTGACGAGCCCGAAGCGGTTAGGAAACGGCAGCGTGGCGAGCGCCTTGCTGCGGTAGCCGTCGTCGGTTCCGTCGAATGTGCTGGCGTCGCGCACATGCTGGTCCTGGAACAACCCCGTGACGGTCAGGGTGGTGGTCCCGGTCGCCTCGTAGCGGACCACGGCACGGGCTCCTCGCGTTCGCACCGAGTTCACGTCCTGCTGGGCCAACACCGTATTGTCGACAAAGCCCGGCCGATCGACGTCGTAACCGACCAGCCGCAGGCCGAGCCGGCTTCCGATCAACGGAAGGTTGGCCATCCCGTGAAGCGACCCGCCGGCGCCGCCCCCTTCGACAACGCTGGCCCCGGCGTCGACGCGCGCGGACATCTCGTCGAGATCAGGCCTGTTGTGTACGACGCGCACCGCGCCGCTCATGGCGCCGGACCCGAAGAGCGTGCCCTGCGGACCCTTCAGCACCTCAATGCGGGCTGAATCGTAGAAATCGATGTCTGGGGTGATGCTGCTGGGATCCGAGGTCGCCGAGTTCGGACCCGTCACCGGCGTCTCGCCTAGGTAGAGGGCGACAGTGTTCTCGCCGGCGCTCTGGGCGCCGCGGATCGACAGCCTGCGTTGGCCCGGATTGATCTCGGTGAGGTTCAGGCCGGGCGCCAGCGGTTGCAGCTCCGTCAGGCTGGACGCACCGCGCAGATCAAGGTCTTCGCCTTGCAGGACGACCATCGAGATCGGCGTCCGGGACGCCGAGGTCTCGCGCCGGAGGGCGGTGACCACCACCTCCGACAACAGCGCCGGTTCACCGTCGATCAGCCTCTGCGAGGCCTGCCCCTGCGCCACTCGCAGGAGGATGACGCCACCCTGGTCCGAGGCGATCTCCAGGCCGGATCCGGCGATGAGTCGGCGCAGCGCCCTCCTGACGTCCATTGAACCGGCCAACGGCGGGGAGCGGACCGAGGCGATCTCGCCGGTCGGGGCCAGGATCTGCACGCCGGCCTGTCGGGCGAAGGCCGGAAGCGCCTGGGGCAGGGGCTGGCTGGGCAGGTTAAACGTCGCCGTCGACTGGGCGAACGCCGGTGACGACGCGACGGCGGCTGTGACGACCAGCGCGATCAACCTGAGAGGCCACCCTGCGGCCATGTCGGTCACCCCCTGACCTTGTCGTCCGTCGAGGGAGGGGCGGGCGACCGTGAAAATGTTGCACAGCACCCGGACGATGTCGGCCCCGACGACAAGCAAGCGTCGCCGGGGCCGTTGTTTAAGGAAGAACGTCTCTCGTGCGCCACAGGTCAGGTGAAGGTTATCGTCTCCGCCTGGGCCCAGACGCGGGCCTGGATGTCGATCATCTGCTGCTTCAGCCGCTTCCAGTCGACCCCGATCATCTCGCCGTCGTGCTTGAGCATCCGGCCAGCCACCCAGACGCTGTCGATGTCGCGCATGTTGGCGAAGTTGACGACCCGGTCCGCCAGCCCCCCGATATGCGGGAAGTTGAAGCGGTCCGTGCGCAGCAGCACCAGGTCCGCCCGCTTGCCGACGGCGATCGTGCCTGTCACGTCGCCGCGTCCCAGACCCCGCGCGCCCAGCCGGATGGCGTAGTCGAGCACGTCCTCGGATTTGTAGGTCGCCGCCTCGGCTGCGCCCTCATCGCTCAGGTACATGCTCCAGAACGATCCGCGGACATGCTCGAAATACTCCTCGGTCAGGGCCACGCCGACGTCGATGCCGATGCCGGTGGCCACGCCCGCCCGGCGAGCGCGCCAGTGGCTGGACAGACCGTTTCCGGCGGCGCGGTAGGGGAACTCGCCGACGGCCGACGCGCAGTGCTTGGCGCCGACCCGGGCCATAATGGCGAACTCCTCATCGGTGATCAGGGCGCCGTGCGAACCATGGTAGTCTTCGCCCAGGAGGCCGGCCTCATAGAGGTCCTGGATGCCGCTGCCCCGGTGACCGAGGGTGCCGGCCGGCCATTCGACCTTGGGCTTGCCCGTATGGGCCGCGATCATCTTGATGCCCATCGCCCGCGCGCGACCGATTTCCTTGTCACGGATCAGTTCGAGTGGCTTGCCGTAGGACGAGTTCGACATCGCCACCCCCATCTGCAGCGGGTGGGAGGTGTCGGACAGGATCTGCTCCTGGACGGCGGCGATCGTCGCCCAGTGGGCGTCGGTCGTGTACTCTTCGCGCATGGCTGCAGCGTGGGCCAGCGGCAGGGTGTCGCCGGGTCCGTAGGTGATGGTGTGGCTGTCCTGGTAGGCAAACCAGCCCGAGACGCCGGATTCCTTCAGCCCCCGCGCGGCGGCCAGGGCGCGGGCCTGGTCCTGCTGGCCGTGGGCGTAGTCGAGCACCCCGGTCACGCCGGAGTCGATGCACTGCAGACCGCCGATATAGTTGGCCATGTAGTGGTCCTCGGGCGTGAAGCAGGCCATGACCTTCATCTTCCAGGACTGGTAGGTGCTGTAGCCGGCGGGGTGGGTCTTCACGAGGCGACCGGCCTCGATACACTCCCAGACGTGACGGTGGCCGTCGTTCATACCCGGCATCAGGATCATCTCGGCCGCCTCGATGACCACGGCGTCGCTCGCGGCCAGGTTCGGCCCGATCGCGGCGATGATCCCGTTTTCGATCAGGACGTCGGCGCTGGCGACCTCGCCTAGCGTCGGCTCCATGGTGAGAAGTGAAGCGCCCTTGATCAGGGTGCGGCGGGCTTCAGCGGTCGAACGGGGCAGGGCGGCGGCCTGTGCGGCTGTCGCATTGCCGAGCCCGGCGGCGGCGGCGGCTGTCGTTGCGGCGGAGAAACGGAGGAAATCCTTGCGGGTGAAACCGTTCATGAGGCTGACTTTCAAAACAGGCAAAAAAGGCCGGCGGCGCGGGGTCGCGCCGCCGGAAGTCATGGAGAGGGTTTCAGAAGCGACGGCGCAGGTTCACACCCACGGTGCGCGGGGGAATGCTGAAGGTCAGCTGTTCCTGGGTGGCGCTGGACGCGACCTTCACCAGACCGACCTCGTCGAACAGATTGTTGACGAAGAGGTAGGCTCCCCAGCCGTCGCCCTCGACGCCGCCGCGCAGGTTGACGCTCGAGAAGTCGCCCATGGTCTCGTAGAAGGGGCTGTTGGGGCGGAATGTGGAGATCGACTCGCCCGTGTAGGAATAGTCGAGGCGCAGGAGGCCATCGATCTCGGAGCCGATCGGCCAGGTGTAGTCGGCTGCGAACGCCGCCTTGAATTCAGGCTCGTTCGGGATGGTGTCGCCCGCCCGACCCGCCGCCACGATCAGGCCGGTGGTCTGATCCACGTCCAGGGTTCCGTCGACGAAGCCCATGGATCCGTTCAGCGACAGGCCGCTGATCGGACGGGCGCTGGCCTCGATCTCCAGCCCCTTGATGGTGGAGGCCCCGACATTGGCGATAAAGCTGAAGTTCGGAATGTTCGCCGCGATCTGCATGTTCGACCAGCGGATCTCGTAGGCCGACAGGTTGACGGTCAGGCGGTTGTCGAACCAGCTGGTCTTGGCGCCGATCTCGTAGTTCTCAAGGCTGTCCGATGAGTAGGGGATCAGGTCCGGCGTCAGGCCCGGGGTGTTGTTGATTCCGCCCGGCCGGAAGCCCTCGGAATACTGGGCATAGATCATGGCGTCGGGCGTGATGTCGTAGCTCAGGTTCAGCTTGAACACCTGGCCGCTCGCGCTGCTGTCATAGGTGGTCAGGGGGCCGGCGATCGAGGCGTTGATGAAGCTGGTCGACAGCACCTGTGAGCGCGAGAGCTTCTCGTACTCATAGGCGCGCACGCCGGCGGTGATCCGGAACCCGTCGAACGGCTCGTAGGTCGCCTCGCCGTAGAGCGCCTTCTGGGTCAGATCGACGGCGATGCTGCGCGAGAAGTTGTAGACGATAGGCACATAGGCCTCGCCCGAGATCGGGTCGGCCTCGACCGTGGAGGAGACGGCGCTGTCGGACCGATCCTCGTAGAAGGCGCCGACGGTCCAGGTCAGCGGGCCGTCGGAGTTGGAGGTGGCGCGCAGTTCGTGGATGCGGCTCTCGACCTCCATCGGCTGGTAGCCGCTGAGCGGGAAGACGGAGTCGATATAGGCGCGATAGTTGGCCAGCTGGGTCGCGTTGCACGCGCCGGTGACGCCGTTGTAGCGCGCGCAATATGTGCCGGCCGCACGAACCGACAGAGCCGCAAGACTGCCGTCGATGTATTTGGTGGCGTCCCAGCTATAGATCGACGTCGAGCCGTTGATCGTGACCGCCCCCAGATCCCATTGGGCGGCCAGGTTGTAGAGGCGGAACTCGTTCGGGAAGGACAGCTTGGTGTAGTTGTCGTTCTTGTATTCGCCGACGCCGGGCATCCAGCCGTTGCTGTCGGCCGCATCCTGATTCTGCAGGGTGACCAGACCGGTGACCTTGAAGGTCTCCACCGGCGTGAAGTTCAGCATCAGCCGGCCGCCGTAGGCGCGAACCTCGTTGATGTCCTCCTGCCTCAGACGGACGTTGTCGACATAGCCACCGCGCAACTCATCGTACAGGACCAGACGCGCGCCCAACAGCCCTTCGACCAGGGGCACATTGACCATGCCGCGGGCGGCGTAGCCCTCACTACCGCCCCGGATGGTCGTCCCTGTCAGGTCCACCGCGCCCTCGTAGTTGAAGATGTCCGCCTCTTTGAACACGACGCGGAAGGTGCCGCTCATGGAACCCGAGCCAAACAGCGTGCCTTGCGGGCCGCGCAATACCTCGACGCGCGAGACGTCGAACATGTTCAGGTCCGGCGTCATGCTCGACGGATCGGAGGTGGCCGAGTTCGGACCTGTGATGGGCGTCTCGCCCAGATAGAGGCCCACGGTGCTCTCGCCTGCGCTTTGGACGCCCCGGACCGAGATCCGGCGCTGGCCGGTATTGCCTTCGGTCAGGTTAAGGCCTGGAACGGCCGCGATGATGTCCTGCAGCGTGCTGGCGCCCATCTTCTCCAGGGTCACGCCGGAGAGGGCGCTGATCGAAAGAGCGGTGTCCTGCAGGTTGGTCTCACGCCGCAGGGCGGTGACCACGATCTCGTCGAGTTGTGAGGACTGATCGGGCTCCGGTTCCGCAACGGCATCGGCCGTCTGGGCCTGGGTCTGAGCGGCGAGCAGGAGGACGGAGGTGGCGACGCCGCAGCCAAGCAGCGTTCGCAGTCGAGATGCTTTGATGTTCATGTGGGTTCCCCTCGAGGAACCCCAGTGATTGCGGCCCCTCTGGGAACCGGGATGCGCGGCCTTCAGATTTCCGCCACGCGATCGTGAAAAAACTTAAGAGCCGGGTCCGGACAGATAAATCGCGCCGTCGCGGCTTTCGGCCCGAAGTCCGCTGGTCACGGCCACGGCGCGGGCGAAGGCTGCGGGATCCTCAGCGGCAAACAGCCCCGAGATCCGTATGTCCTGCGCGGGGCCGGCTGCGACCCGGATCGGGGTCGCGCTGTAACGGGCGAACTCCTGCGACGCCTCAACGAGGGTGGCGTTCTCGAAAGCGATCCGTCCGTCCCGCCAGGCGAGGGCGCGCTCCAGCGCCCCTTCATCCAGCGTCGCCATGACCGTGGGCGCCCCGGGCGTCAGTCTTACGCGACCACCGGTCTGGACCGAGGTGTCGAGTCCAGAGACGGAAACCACACCCTCGAAGACGGTCAGCAGACCGCCTTCCTCGGTCTGGCGCAGGCTGAACAGGGCGTTTTCCGCCGACAGATCGACGCCGGCGCAGGTCGCAGTCGTCAGTTGCCCGCTCGCGCGGACAAGGCCCTCGCCCTCGATCAGGGTGATGCGGCATGCCGGATCGGCCGCCACCCGCGCTCGACTGAGCGTGTTCAGGGTCAGGGTCGCGCCATTGGCAAGAGCCACGACGCGCGTCTCGCCGCGTTCGGTCGCGTAGGCCCGGTCGGCGCGGGCCAGCCACAGGCCGGCCACGCTCACTGCGGCCAAGCCAGCCGCCAGACCGCCGCCCCACAGGAAACGGCGTCGGTTGGTGGCGACACTGGAGCGCCCGTGCCGCAACGTCGTGTCATCTGGCATCCCGACGGCGTCCTCAAATGCCAGCAACAGGGCTTGTGCGCGAGCGAAAGCGCCAACGTGGCGAACGTCTTCGGCCAGCCAGCGCTCAAGCGCGACCTCCGTCTGTGGGTCCGGCGTACCGCCATCGACCCGGGCGGCCCAGTCGGCGGCGGTCGCGTCAATCTCATTCATCGGGATCAGAGCCAAGCCGCGTCCTCGTACCGGCGGCTTCGGCCGACCTGATTGTCGTTGTCGGAGGTGTAGATACCTGAGCGTCGTCTTTTCCGCCATTGGTTGCACCGATCGACTGCATGATCAGCCGCAGCGCCTTGCCAATGTGCTTTTCGACAGTGTTTTCGGAGACCTGCATGGTCTCGGCGATCTCGCGTTGGCTGAGTCCCTGGACACGGCGGAGCAGAAATGCCTGACGCGCGCGATCGGGGAGTGCGCCGAGCAGACGATCAGCCTCGCGAAGACGGTCTCTAAAGATGGCGACGTCCTCCGGCGACGCGTCCTGGACGGCCAGGCGGGTGTCGTCCTCGGTCAGCAGAGGCTGGAAGGCGACGACGCTGGCCCTTCGGAGGTGACGCAGGACGACTGAACGCGCGGTCTGGAACAGATAGTTCTTGGCGTTGCGAATGTGCTCGACCGTGTCGAGCCCGATGAGGATGGCATAGGTTTCCTGGACGACATCATCGACCTCGAGCCCGTTCACCTTTGACCGGATGAGCCACGCCCGAAGAGCGGGTTCATGGGGCAGGATTTCCATCGCCAGCCAGCGCGTGCGTTGAGAGGAAGCGCGCACTCTCTCGCCTACCGACGGCAGTTGCGAGTGTATGCCTTAGGCGAGATCACGGGAGACTCCAGCCAACACTGCGGCGTTGCACTGCAACATTGCCTACGGTGGGGTAGGGAGCAATGACATTCGTGAGCTGCGCCGAGCATCATCAGGCGACGGCCCATTTGTGGGCGTGACCGGTCTACGTGAGGAAGCAACAGGCCGAGGGATCAGGAAGGGGGCAGGACAGCAGAGAATTCACACTTTCCAATCTGACGACGGGACCGGCATCGGGAGCGGTTCAAATCTCAAGCCTCAGCGCAGAGATTCCTCACCACCCACGCGGCGCGTCACTTGATCAGCAGGCCAGTCCTTCGCCGCTTCTGCCCCAACGCGGCTTCCGCTTGGGCGGCCGCTGTTGTCTGATTTCAGGCAGGGTCGGGCGGCTTTCGACTTGATGCAGTTAACCTGTTACGCCCCAAGCCAGCCTTCGATCATTTGGGCTGACGACACCCTCCCTCGGTCGCGCCATCGTCCTTAAAACCCGTCAGGCCCCCGGGAAGGCCTCCGCGATCGAGATGTCCTCGGGCAGTATGTAGACGATCCCCGCTGTGTCTCTGAAGGCCGGTGCGATGATCTCCTCGTAAAAGGCGGCCGGGACGTTCACGCACCCGTAGGAGATCCGGTTGTCCTCGGAGGTCGGCGTGGTCAGGCGCTGAAGACGACGATCGGCCGGCCGGGCCGTGACAACGGGATGCAGCGAGAGCGCGCCGGCATAGTCGATCCAGAGTATGCTTTTCCCGCTCAGGTTCTCGCCGGTCGAGGCGACAAACCGCCCCGACGGCGTGATGCGTTCTTCCGGCGCAATGGCGGACAGGGGGCGATCGCCGATATCGGGCGGCGCGATGTCTCCTCGCGCCAGACCCAGAAGGACCGGTGTGGCCCCCAGCAGCCGCCCGTCGCGGTTGAAGGCGAAGACCTGGGCGTTGACCTTGTCGATGAGGACAAAGGGCAGGCCCTGATGGTCGCCGGTCTCAAGAACCCACGACTTCAACCGTTGAACGGCGGGCGAGGCCCCCCGTTCGACGGCGTCCGCCTGGCCCGGCGCCGGCTGCTGTCGCGCGGCCGCCGTGGAGGAAACGGCGAAGAGGAGCCCAAGCGCCAGTCCCGCGGCGCCGGCCCCTCGCCGGAGCCTGCGGCGCCAGGCGGTGGGACTGCCCGTCGGCGCTGTCGCCCCTTCGCGGGCCTCGGCCGTCACAGTCAGTTACGATCCTGTTTGGGGGGATAGACCGGAACGGGCGGCGGAGGGGGTGGCGACACTCTTGACGGAAGCACAACGGCTTCGCCCACCGGCGGCGGAGTTGCCTCGTAGGCCGGCATGCCCCCACCACTGTCGCCGTCGACAGGCGTGCAGACCGTGCCGTCGGCGCAGTCCGAGAAATGAACCTGCGGCGGCTCGACCATGATTTCCGACGGACGGACATGGACCTCTGGACGCTGGACGTAGATCTGGGCCGGGGCGATTCGGATCGGCGGCGCGTCCACATAGACCGGCGGTCCGGCGATGTAGACGGTCGGGCCGGCCACGTTGATCGGGCGACCGACGACGCGGATGCCGGGGGCGCGGACATGGATCGGAGGACCCGGATTGTTGATCGGCGGACCCCAACCCCCCGGGCCGGGCCAGTGTGCGCCGCCGCCGGTCCACGGGCCGTAGAAGTCGACGACGCGCGTGCACGAGCAGGGCGCATCGCCGTAATGGGGCGCCTCGGCACAGCCATGGCCGTCCGCCGGCGCTGCGGCGCCGGAGATCAGCATGGAGGCCACGATTGAAGTGATAGGATCCATTCAGCCAGCTACCCTCTCAAGTCCCCGCGAGACTTCACTTTTCCCTTGGCGGGCGAACCCTGAGGGAGGTCTGCGACCCGCCTGATCACGGTTATATTAACCATTTTCGACTGTCTACCGCCCGAGCCCAAGCTTGCGCCCACCTATCCTAGGAATCCCAGGCGGCTGATTACCCTGCCGGAGCGCGAGGCTTAGCGGTGGGCTGTCAGTATGGAAGCAAGCGGCCGATGGCATTTGATCGCTTGTCTGCTCGAACGTCCTCCACGCGGTCACCGCCCTGTGGCCGAGAAGCGGACATCGCGGCTTCGGCTCAGGAGCGGACAGGGTGAGGGTCTGCTAAGGGTGGTGAGCGGACCTTGCCGAGCTCTATATCCAGTCGGTGTGGTTGTGGCCTTCGGTCATGGCGGCCATCGGAGTGAGTTCCGGCACGAGCACCAAGTCCAGCATGCCCTCGTCGGGAACGACGATGAGCCGCTCGTCCCAGGATGCGTGAAGGAAGGTGTCCAGACCGGTCCGGAGATGATTCACATCGTGGACTGCCGCTGTCGCCGCCTCGCCGTCCGGATCAGCCGGTATGACGAAGGCATCCATGTCCTTGCTTGAGATCGTCTCCGCCACGATCGAGGTCGGCTCGACATAGTTTTCATAGCGGATGCCGCCGGCCCAGGTCGGGGCCGTCAGGTTCACGTGCTCGACGCTCTCGGAGAAGATCACCACCATCTCGGCGCGCGTGGTCCCCGCG
>NZ_JANODA010000003.1:0-99388 GCF_031412435.1 Brevundimonas sp. | reverse complement strand
GTCGATGCCGCGCTTCAGGTCCATAGGGTTCATGCCCGCTGCAACCGACTTCATGCCTTCGCGAACAATCGCTTGTGCAAGAACTGTTGCAGTGGTCGTGCCGTCACCGGCAATGTCGTTGGTCTTCGAAGCAACTTCGCGAACCATTTGCGCGCCCATATTCTCGAACTTGTCCTTCAGTTCGATTTCCTTGGCGACGGTCACGCCATCCTTGGTGATGCGCGGTGCGCCAAAGCTCTTTTCAATGAGCACGTTGCGCCCCTTGGGGCCCAGGGTCACCTTGACGGCGTTGGCGAGGATGTTGACGCCGCGCAGCATCTTGTCGCGCGCATCGGTGTTGAACTGTACGATCTTGGCAGCCATTGAGGGCAGCTCCTGTCTTGAATTTTTGGAAGAAAAAGTTCGAAAATACCGGTGCTTACAGCACGCCCAGTACGTCCGACTCCTTCATTATGATCAGGTCTTCGCCTTCCAGCTTGACCTCGGTGCCCGACCATTTGCCGAACAGGATGCGATCGCCGGCCTTCAGTTCCAAGGCGTTGACCGTGCCGCGTTCGTCACGGACACCCGGGCCGACGGAGACGACTTCGCCTTCCTGGGGCTTTTCCTTGGCGGTGTCGGGGATGATGATCCCGCCCTTGGTCTTGGATTCTTCTTCCACGCGCTTGACCAGCACGCGGTCGCCGAGAGGACGAAACGCCATCTGTGTATTCTCCGATGAGACTTCTAATGTTTCCTCGTAGCCCTCGGGGTCGGCCTTTTTGGCAGCCGAGCCTCGCGAGTGCTAACGCGAGGTGCAAGTAGGCGCCAAGGCGGGGAGCGTCAAGGCACGCGGCCCCGATGAACGCCAGATGAACGGGATTTCTGTTCGCCCGTTCAGGTTCACAAGCGCAGCAATAGTATTCGTCAGTCGCCGTTCTCCCGATCGAGGAAGCAGGCTTCACTGACGGCCTTGGAGGGTGGGACGATGAAGTTGTTTCGAATGATCGCCGTGGGCGCCGCCGCCCTGACGCTGAGCGCCGTCGCCCTGCCGGCCGCCGCCCAGAACTATGGTCGCGGTCACGACCGGCACGACCGGAATGAAGACGGCGATGCCGTCGCGGGATTGTTGATCGGCGCAGTCGTCGGCGGGATCGCGGGCGCCGTGATCGGCGACGGCGACGACCGCTATGTGGCCGGAGGCGCGCTTGCCGGCGCCGCTCTGGGCGTCGCCGCCGCTAGCGACGACAACGGTCGCGGCTATCGATCCTACGGCGGGAGCAGCTACGGCTACTCCTATGCGCCCTCATACTCCTACGGGGGTTACGGCGGCGGCTATCGCCAGGACTGCGACTACTGGCGCGATGGGCGCTGCTGGCGCAATCGCGGCCATTGGGAGCGCGAGCACGGCATCAACAGCCGCGAGCGCGGCTGGGATCGTCGCGACGAGCGGCGGGACAATCGCCGCGACTGGCGTTCGGATCGGCGCGACGATCGCCGGGACGACCGGCGCGATGACCGCCGCTGGCGCAACTACTGAGATCGGAAGCGGGCCCTTCGGGGCCCGTTTCTACATCAGGCGGGTCAGCAAGGCGGCCGTCGAGGTATCGAGAGACGCCGACGGGCCGCCGTCCGCGACGTCCTTCAGGATCGCCCTGGCCAGCACCTTGCCGAGTTCCACGCCCCACTGGTCGAAGGAGTTGATGTCCCAGACCACCCCCTCGACGAAAGTCTTGTGCTCGTAAAGGGCCAGGAGGGCGCCCAGCGTCTCCGGCGTCAGACGGTCCATGACGATGGCGGTTGAAGGCCGGTTGCCGGGGAAGGTCTTGTGCGTCGCCAGCCGGTCTGCCTCGGCGGCGTCCGCGCCTGAGGCCAGAAGCTCGGCCCGCGCCGCCTCTGTCGTCTTGCCCAGCATCAGGGCCTGAGCCTGGGCGAGCGCGTTTGACCACAGCGGGCTTTCCGGCGCGTCGGCATGGGTCTTCGCCACGATGACAAACTCGGCCGGGACGACCCGGGGGCCCTGGTGAATCTGCTGGAAGAAGGCGTGCTGGCCGTTGGTCCCGGGCTCGCCGAAGACCACGGGACAGGTCTTCCGCGTCACGGGCGAGCCGTCGCGATGGACCCGCTTGCCGTTCGACTCCATCTCCAGCTGCTGCAGGAAGGACGGCAGCCTGCGCAGGGCGTGGGCGTAGGGCGCCACGGTCCGGGCCGGCCGGTTCAGGCCATCGACATTCCAGATCTGGGCCAGGGCCATCAAGACGGGAGCGTTCCGTTCCAGCGGGGCGGAGACGAAATGATCGTCCATGGCGGCGGCCCCGGCCAGCATGGCCTCGAAGACATCCGGACCCAGGGCGATAACGCAGCTCAGGCTGACCGCCGACCACAGGGAGTACCGTCCCCCGACCCAGTCGCGGAAGGCAAAGGTGCGGGCGCACCCAAAGGCGCTGGCCTTGTCCGGCGCGGCGGTGACGCCGATGAAATGCCTGTCCCGACCGGCCTCGGGCAGACCCGCCGCGAGCCAGGCCTTGGCCGCTTCGGCATTGGCCAGGGTTTCCTGGGTGGTGAAGGTCTTGGACACGACGACGACCAGGGTGGTTTCCGGATCGAGTCCGGTGAGAGCCTCCGCCATATCGCGGGGGTCGATGTTGGCGACGAAACGCAGGTCGATCTGCGGGTTCAGCGGACGAAGCGCATCCCAGACCACGCGGGGGCCGAGGTCCGAGCCGCCGATGCCGACATGCACGATGGCCGTGAACGGCTTGCCGGTCGCGCCCGTCTCGCCGCCCGAGCGCACGGCGGTCGCATAGGCGGCCATGTCGGCGCGAACGGCGTCGACCTCGGCCGAGACGGCTTCACCGAGCGCGTGGAAATCGGAGCCCCTCACCGCGCGCAGGGCCGGATGCAGGACGGCGCGGCCTTCGGTGACGTTGATCGCCGCGCCGTCGAACAGCCGGGCGCGGGCCGCCTCGACCCCGGCGGACCGGGCCAGCTCCAGGCAGGTCTCGAAGGCGGCCTGCGTCCAGCTCTGCTTGGACAGGTCGAGATACAGCCCCGCCGCCTCGACCGACATCCGGGCCAGGCGATCCGGATCGGCCGCGAACTGGTCGAGGATGCGGGCGTCGGCGTCCCGCGCGGCGGCGGCGTCGAAGGCGGTCCAGTCGGTCATTCGTCTTATGTCCCCTTAATCAAGGTCTCGTTTACGGGTGGGGCGTAGACCGGTTCAATCGCCGATTCGCGAAAAGGTCGTTCACCATGTCCTGTGGCATCGCCATCGCCGCCGCCCTCCTGCTCAGCGACCCCAATGTGGCCCTGGCTGCCGCCGAGCCGGTCGCCGTCGCGGGAGCCCCGATCTCGGTCGCGTCCGAGCCCCTGTTCGCCGACATCGTCAGCCGGGCCGGTGCACTGAAGGCTGTCGTCGACGGCTGGAACGGCATCCCGGTCGACTTCGCCGCCTTCAGGACCGGCGCCGAACAACTTGCCGCCCTGGACATGCAGGCGCACCTGATCCTCAAGGAACGCGGCACCGACGGCGACCTGAAATGCATCCTGCGCGGCATTTCAGAGGACATCCCGGTCAAGGTCGCCGCTGTCGAGACCGCCGACACGGACGCGGCCCGCGCCACGGCCCTGTCGGAACTGGCCTATCTGCTGAACGACAATGTCGAGGTCATCACCATCCCACCGCACCCGGACGCCCAGTCCGGCGTGGCGGCGAACTGAAGCCGATCAGGCCTCTTCCGGATACTTGATCGAACAGCCGTAGGGCTGGGCGTAGGCCGTGCGAACGGCCCGTCCGGCCCCCACGTCGTCGAGCGCCGCGCGGACGAAGTTGTTCGCGCCTTCGAGATCCTCGACCTTGTTGGTAGGACGGTCGTCGATCCCGCCGGAGAACAGGATCCGGCCTTCCGCGTCGATCACCCGCATATCGGGCGTGGTCATTGCGCCGAATGCCTTGCCGACGGTCCCGTCCGGATCGAGCAGCAGATGGGTCGAGGCGGCGTTGTTGCGCGTCCGCCAGGCGCGGGCGGCTTCGCCCTCGATATGGCCCTGCTTGCCCGGGGCGGACGATATCACGGTCAGCCAGACCACGCCGTCGGCGACGGCCTCGCGCTGCAGGGCCTGCATGGCACCCGACGAATAGTGCTTCTGGACATAGGGACAGCCCTCGTTGGTCCATTCGATCACGACCGTCTTGCCTCTGAAATCGGCGAGGGAGCGCTGGACCCCTTCGCTGTCGGTCAGGGTGAAAGCCGGAGCGACCTGGGCCTGACCCGGCGTCGCGACGGCGGGAGTCGCCTCGGCCGTCGGGACGGAGACCGGCGCCTCGGCCTGCTGGCAGGCGGCGAGGGTGAGAAGGGCGGCGGCGAGGATGGGCAGGCGGATCACGGCGGCGTCTCCTTCGGTGAACTCAGGGGCGGGCGGTCTCCAGGGCCTCGATCACGACGCCCTCGGTGAGCAACTGTGGCAGGATGCGGGGCTCGGGCGAGCCCGGTGCGTACAGGAGGTATAGCGGTACGCCGGACCTTCGGCGGCGCTCCAGCTCACGGGTGATTGCGTCATCTCGTCGCGTCCAGTCACCGACCAGATAGACTGCGTTCGACGCCGTCAGGGCCGCCGCGACCCTGGGCGAGCTCAGCGAGGTCCGCTCGTTGATCTTGCAGGTGACGCACCAGTCGGCGGTGAAATTGACCAGTACCGGTCGCCCCTCGGCCTGAGCCGCCGCCACAGCCTGTTCGGACCACGGTTGCGAAGCCAGAGGGCCGGACGAGGGTGCGATGTCTCCGCCTTCCGCCCGCGCCTGTATGACGGCGACACCGGTCAGGCCGATTGCGGCGACGACGGACAGGGTCGCGGTCACGGCGCTGATCACGGCGGTCCCGCCCTGCGCACGACGCGACTGATTGATCCCCGCCAGCCAGAGACCGAGTCCCAGGAACAGGATCGCGAGGAACAGGACACCCAGCGCCTCTTCCCCTGCCTGACGCGCGAAGACCCAGACCAGCCAAAAGCCGGCCCCGTACATCGGAAAGGCCAGCAGGCCCTTCAGGCGATCCATCCAGGGGCCGGGGCGAGGCAGTCTAGCCAGCAGACGCGGCGACAGGCTGACGATCAGATAGGGCAGGGCCAGACCCAGACCCAGCATCAGGAAGACGACCAGCGCCATCGGCCAGGGCATGAGCAATGCGGCCCCGAGCGCGAAGGCCATGAAGGGCGCTGTGCAGGGCGCCGCCACCACCACCGCCAGCACGCCGGTGAAAAAGGCGCCGATGCCGCCGGGCAGGCGGGACAGGGGCCCGGACCCGGCCGCCTGCAGTCCGGCGCCGACATGGAAGACGCCGGACAGGTTCAGCCCCACGGCGACCATCAGCAGGGCAAGGGCGGCCACGACGCCAGGCGACTGAAGCTGAAAGCCCCAGCCCACAGCCTGCCCGCCCGCCCTCAAGGCGAGCAGAATTCCGGCCAGGAGGAGAAAGGTCGCCACCACGCCCGCCAGGAAGGCCAGCCCGTCGCGACGGGCTTCTGCGGGCGCATGAGCGCCAGCGGCGAGTGCGGCCGCCTTCATGGCCAGGATCGGAAAGACGCAGGGCATCAGGTTCAGGATCAGCCCGCCCAGCAGGGCGAACAGCGCCGTCTGCAGGAACCCTGGCCACAACGAAGACCCGCCGCCCACCGGTTCTTCGGAGAGGTCCAGAGCCCCGCCGCCCGCGCCGGGCAAGGCCGGGCCGGGGGTCGCCGCGATCTCCCATGCGCCGTCGTCTGTGACGAGGATGCCCCCGACCGGCCCGGTCAGGCCCTGCGCCACCAATTGGCCGCCGGCCGCGAGGTTCAGGGTCACGCCGTCCGGACCCCGTTCGCCCGGCTGGGGCGCGGAATGATCGATCAGGCCGCTTTCGAAGGGGAAGAACCAGGCGCGACCGGGCTGCAGCTCGGAGAGGGGCCCGCCGGTCGCGCTGAGACGCAGCGTCCCACCCTCCAGCACGACGCGGGCGGCGATGCCGGCGGGCCTGGGCGCAGTCTCGACGACGGTCTGGATCGCGGCGCCGAAGCGGGCGTCCAGCGGCGCGGCGCCCTGGCGGACGGGAAGATCGAGCCTCAGCATCAGTTCGTCCGGCACGCACATCTCGTCGCTGCACACCAGGAACAGGACACTGACGGTCAGGGGCAGGATGGACCCGGGGCGGGCGTCGCCCGGAACCTCAATCGGAACCGGCAGGAAGACCTCGCCGGAATAGCCGTAGTTCATCAGGTCCTGCAGCCGTTGGCGCTCGGGCGTCGGCCAGACGATTTCGCCGGCCGCGACGCGTGCGGGCAGGGTCCAGTTCAGGGTGGTCGGCCCTCCGGAATCGCCAGGGTTGCGCCAGTAGGTGTGCCAACCGGGCTCGATGGTCTGGCGGACAGCGACGATGGCGGTGGAGCCGGGCGCGACCCACTGGCTCATCGGGACCAGTTCCGCCTCGATCCGCACGGTGCGCTGCGGACCCGACTGGGCCACGGCCGGCGCGCGGCTGATCTGCTGGGCCATGGCCGGGGCGGCCGAGAGGAGCAGGGAAACGAGCAGGGCGAGGAGGCGCGACATCGCCCGCAGCCTTAGCGGCCTGTGGCCGTGACCGCCACGTTGCAATCCGTCACAGCCGGGCCACCGGCTAGGTGATGGCGGCGCTCACGGCGGTCGAGACCTTGTCGAAGGTGCCCGTGGCCTTGCCGGCGAACAGGGAGACGGCGCCGACGATGACCAGGAAGATCATGGCCACGATCAGTCCGTATTCGATGGCGGTGGCGCCGCTCTCGTTGCTCAGGAACCGGCGGATCAGGCGCGTCATTCGGCCCTCCGTTGGGCGAAACCTATAGAAGATCGCGCAACCAGGCGACCAGCGGGGCGTCGGCGGGCGGCATGGGATAGTCCGACAGCTTGTTCGGCTTCACCCAGGCCAGGGCGGCGTGCTCGCGCTTGACGACCACGCCGGACCAGCGCCGACACAGGTATAGTGGCATCAAGAGGTGAAACGATTCGTAAGCGTGGCTGGCGAAAACGAACGGCGCCAGACAGGCCTCCTGAACGTCGATGCCGAGTTCCTCGTGCAATTCGCGGATCAGGGCCGCCTCGGGCCGTTCGCCGGGCTCGACCTTGCCGCCCGGAAACTCCCACAGACCCGCCAGCGCCTTGCCCTCGGGCCGCTGGGCGATCAGCACCCGGCCATCCACATCGATCAGGGCGACGGCGACGACCAGCACTGTAGGGAGAACGGTTGGCGGTACGGCTTCGGTCATGTCGCCCCTTACCGGTTCCCGTAACGCCACTGCAATCATTGGTCATCCAGTGTGTCCGCCACGTCCTTGCGGATTGGGGCGACAATCAGGCAAGCAGTTTTGCTTTCGTTCCGTCGGCGTCCGACGGCTTCACCTTGAGATCGTTCCCGCCCGCCATGGCCCCGTCGTCCCTGTCAGACACCCTGTCGAGTCC
Organism: Brevundimonas sp.; assembly: GCF_031412435.1. Taxonomy (GTDB): domain Bacteria; phylum Pseudomonadota; class Alphaproteobacteria; order Caulobacterales; family Caulobacteraceae; genus Brevundimonas. The sequence goes on along the minus strand of NZ_JANODA010000003.1, from coordinate 91,947 downwards.
CGAAGTTCAGGCCTTCGCCAGCGGCTTCCCTGTGCTGGTCGTCCACCTCATGGTCACCTTCGGCCTGCTGGCCGCGGGAGCGGTGATCTACGCCCTGCTGACGCCCTGGAAGGAGATTTCCCTGATCCGCCAGGGCAACGCTGCGGCCGGCGTGGCCTTCGGGGGCGTCCTGCTGGGCCTCGCCATTCCGCTGGCGGTATCCATGTCGGTGTCCACCTCCGTGGCGGATATCGCCCTGTGGGGCTTGGCCACACTGGTTCTCCAGCTCCTGGCGTTCCGCATTGTCGATCTGGTTCTGACCGGCCTGCCCCAGCGCATCCAGGAAGGCGAGATCTCCGCCGCCGTGCTGCTGGTTTCGGCCAAGCTGGCGACCGCCCTGATCCTCGCCGCCGCCCTGACGGGCTGAGCCCCCGCGAATGCGTTTTCCCCGTCCGCCGGACTGGCTGATCTATTCCAGCGTGGTCTTCGCCCTGGTGCTGGGCTCTTTGAGCCGACGCGAGAACGCCGATGCGCCCCCCGCCCCGCCGCCGCCCGACGAGATCGAGGGCGCTCTCCTGGGACCGGTCACCCCCTTCGATCCATCGGTGACGGTGACCGCGCCGGACGCGCCGTTCCAGCCCGTCGCCGGCACCGCCTTCTCCATCGCCGGACGCGGACGCTGGCTAACCGCCCGCCACGTCGTGGAGGGATGTCGCCGGCCCGCCCTGGTCGTCGGCGGCGGACGGGCGGTCGCGGCCGATGTGCGGCTGTCGCCCAAGGCCGACATCGCCCTGCTGATCACAGCCGGCGGTCCGCCGGCCCTGCCGGTCACCACCGATACGCCTCTGTACGTTGGCCAGCGGGCTTTCCACCCGGGCTTCCCGCAAGGCAGGCCGGGTGAAGTCACCTCGCGCCTGCTCGGCCGCGAGACGCTGAAGGTCCGGGGGCGCGGCGCTCATGACCAGCCCGTGCTGGCCTGGGCCGAGGTCGGCCGGACATCCGGGCTGGAAGGCACGCTGGCGGGCCTGTCCGGTGCGCCCGTTCTGGATCGGCGTGGCCGTGTGGTGGCGCTGACCATCGCCGAGGCGCCGCGGCGGGGACGGCTCTATACCACCGCGCCCGACACCCTGGGCCCCGCCATCCGGGGCGAACAGCAGCCGGATGAGCAGCTGGAGAGCGAGCCCATCACCGTCGACAACTACGGCCGGGTCGCCGACGACCTTCGCCGCGATCTTCGGGTCGCCCAGGTGGTCTGCCTGTCGACGTGAGCGCCCTGCCGGTCGATCCGCATCTCTACCTCGTCTTCCTGGGCGTGATGATGGTCATGGCCGTCACGCCGGGGCCGGCCAACCTTTTCTCCATCGCCACGGGGATGGAGCGGGGCAAGCGAGCCGTACTGATCGCGGTCGCCGGGATGAATGTCGCGACCCTCGTCTGGTTCGGCGCCGCAGCGCTCGGGCTCGGCGCCCTGGTGACGGCCTTTCCGGATGTCTTTCGCTGGATCGCGATCGCGGGCGCCCTCTATGTCGCCTGGCTGGGCGTTTCCTCGATCCGGTCCGCCTTCAAGGCCGCGTCCGAAGTCTCGACAGAGGGGCGGACCCATCTGCGCCGCCCCGCCTTCATCGATGGTTTTCTGGTGCAGATCGCCAATCCGAAGGCCGTATTGTTCTTCACCGCCGTTCTGCCGCCCTTCCTCGACGTCGACCGACCCGCCGCCCCTCAGCTGGCCCTGTTCGCGGTCGCCGTCATCGGCATGGACGTGCTGACCATGAGCGCCTACGGTCTGGGCGGCGCCGTTCTGGCGCGGCGGATGAGCGAAGCTCGCTTCCGGCGCGCCTTCGGCGTCTTCGTCGGCGCCCTGCTTCTGATTGCTGCAGTCCTGATTGTCTCGCGATTATAGGGGCTTGTTGAAAACGGAACGGCGTTGTTCATGCAACGTTCAGGTGAGGTGACGGATTGTCCGCTTCCCCTTCGGAGCCCCCAATGACCTCCTCAATCAAATCCTTGTTTGTGGTCGCCGCCTCGGCCCTGACCATGGCGGCCTGCGCCACCTCCACTGCCTACGCCCCCGCCGGCTTTAACGGCCAGCGCGGCGGCTATGCCGAACAACGGCTCGAGAACGATCGATATCGCGTCAGCTTCGCCGGCAACTCGGTCACCTCACGCGATCAGGTTGAAATGGGCCTGCTGCTGCGTTCGGCCGAACTGACGGTCGAGAACGGCTATGACTGGTTTTCAACCGTCAATCGCGCCACCGATCGCGACACGCGTTTCCAGACGACCAGCGACCCGTTCTTCAATCGCTACAGCCCGTTCTGGGGCCCGTCCTGGCGCTATTTCGGCCCGCGTGGCTGGAGCCGCTGGAACGATCCCTTCTGGGGCCGCGACGACTTCGACGTTCGCCAGATCGACCGCTACGAGGCGACCACCGAGATCGTCATGGGTCGCGGCGCCAAGCCGGCTGGCGACGCCAACGCCTTCGACGCCCGCGAAGTAATTTCCAACATCGGCGGCACGGTCGTCCGCCCGATGTGATCAGGAGGTCCGAAGCGGCGGCTCAGGCCACCGCTTCGGTTTCCGCTTTTGGCGGCGCGACGTCGTTGCTCGGCGAGACATAGTCCGCCATCGCGTCGAACTCGTTCAAGAAGATCGCACGCAGGTCGTCGGTTTCCATAATGACCTCGTGCTTGGCGTGATCGACTTCGACATAACGACCGCGACCCAGCCGTTTGGCAGCCCAGCGATTGGTCTGTTTCCAGACCCGATCGTCATCGCCCGACTGCACAATGGTGCAGGGAATCTGTACGGACTTCAGTGACTTGGGTTTGAGCGACCGCTCGCCGGCGTCGATGGCGAAGGCCAGCCAGCCCCAGGTCGGCCCCCCGACCGCCAGATGGGGGCAGGCGTAGAGCTGCTGCCGCCACAGTTCATAGCGGGTCTCGTCCGACGTCAGGGCGTCCTTCTCGAAAGTGTGGTCGAAGGGGTCGTCCGAGTCATCCAGCACGAAATCCCCTGCCTTGCCGTGGCGCACGTTCCAGCGCACCGCCAACTTGACCGACCACATCGACCGCTTTCCGGTCTTGATGCGCAGCATAGGGCTGGACAGGACCGCGCCGGCGAACCGGGTCTCTCCCGCTTCCAGGCAAAGAAGGTTCAGCGCCCCGCCCATGGAGTGGCCGACCATGATCCAGGGCTTGGGCGCGCGCGTCTCGAACGCATCCAGCAGCCGCGCGTAGTCGTCCTGGAACTCCTCCACCGCCCGGGCGTGGCCCTTCAGACGGTCGGGCAGAAGGCGCGCCGACAAACCCTGACCGCGCCAGTCGTGGGCCAGGACGCACCAGCCGCGAGCGAGGAAATTGCCGATGACCTCGAAATATTTCTCGATCGGTTCGGTTCGGCCGGGGCTCAACACCACGGTACCGCGGGGTTTGGGCGCGACGAGCGCCGACGGGGTCCAGAAGGCGGCCCGCAGGCGCAGTCCCCCGGCGCCCCGGAACCATTCTCCCACCCCTCCCGGGGGAGCGGCGGCTCCGGGCACGCCCATCAGGGGGGCATTGGCTGCAAAGGCGGCGGCGCGGTTCACTCGGGCTTCCTGAACTTCAAGGTCATGCGATCACTCTCGCCGATCGCGCGGTATTTGGAGGTGTCGAAAGCGGGATCGGGCGCTTCGCCCTGAACCGCCGTCAGCAGGCGCGGGGGCAGTGTCTCGACACCGAAGGGATGATCCTTGGTGTCTTCCGGGTTCGCGTTGATCTCGGAAGCGGCCACGAAGATGAACCCCGCTTCGGCCGCCAGCTGTTTGACGAACCCTTCCTGGACATATCCATTCGCGGCGGCGGGATCCTGATCCTGGTCAGGGGCCAGGCGATGCTGTTCGATGCCAAGAACGCCGCCCGGCTTCAGCGCTGCATAGGCGTCGGCAAAAGCCTTTTCGGCGATCCCGGCGGCCATCCAGGCGTGGATGTTCCTCATGAAGAGGGCCATGTCGGCGGTCCCGGCTGGCGCGACCGGGCCGGTCGCCGACCCGAAGGCGCTGAATTTCACCTCGCCGTAGAGCTTGCGGTCCGATCCGAAACGGCGTTCGAAGTTCGCCACCAGCGCCGCCTGGGCCGGGTTCGCACCCTCACCCGTGACGAAGCCCGCCCCGTAGTATTCGCCGCCGCCCTTGTTCAGATAGGGAGCCAGGATCTCGGTGTACCAGCCGCTGCCGGGCCAGAACTCGACCACATGCATCGACGGCTGCAGGCCGAAGAAGCGCAGGGTCTCCACCGGGTGCCGATAGAGGTCGCGCGGCCGGTCGGCGGCGCGCCAAGGCCCCTGGATCGCCCATTCCAGTGAGCCTTCGGGCGGGCCGGCCGGCGCTTCCGGGTCGGTCTTGGCCTCCTTGCGGCCGCAGGCGGCCAGAACGGAAGAAAGACCCGACATCAGCAGGATGCCCGCCCCGGCGAGCATGGCCCGACGCGACGGCTCTGTTCGCCCGATCCGCGCCCGATCCCGCATCAATACTCCCCAGACAGCCGCCGTCCGGGGGGCGATGCCGCCCCGGACCGACTTGGGATAGAGGGGTTCGCCAATGCCGTCAAAGGCTTGAACCTCAGGCCGGCTTTCGGAAACGCAGCGTCATCCGGTCGCTCTCGCCGATGGCGTCGTATTCGGCGCGTTCGGCCTCTGTCAGGGGCGTGGCGCGGTCGGTGGCGTTGCCTTCGCGCGCGGCGCTGGTGCGCACCGGCGGCAGGGTCCAGACCCCGAACGGGTGATTGTGGTCGTCCTTGGGATTGGCGTTGAGTTCGCTGCGTCCCTCCAGGACGAAGCCGGCCGCCTGCGCGGCATGAATGACATAGGACTCCGAAACATAGCCTGTAGGCGCCGTCAGGTCGGCGTTCAGCCCCTCGGCAGCGCGATGCTGTTCCACGGCCAGGATGCCGCCGGGCTTCAGGGCCTTGAAGAAGGCCTGAAGATAGGGCCCGGTGCGCCGGGGATTCGATCGGTGCCAGTTGTGGAAGGCGCGGGCGACGATGATCATGTCCGCCGTGCCGTCGGCCACGACCATGCCTTCGAGCGGACGATTGACGGGGACATAGGTCCCGCCGGTCGCCTCGGCATAGGGCTGCAGGATCGCGCTCCACCAGCCGCCACGGCCCGGCTCGATCTCGACAACGGTCGATCCCGGCGTCAGGCCCCAGAAGGTCAGGGTCTCGAACGGGTGGCGGTAGACGTCGCGCACGACATCTGCGGCCGGGCGCGTATCCGAGCCGATGGCGGCCTGCAGCGCCTCGTCCTCCTGCAGGACGGGCGGCGGCATGGCCTCGCGACGGGCAACGCGCTGGGCCTGGGTCTCGCCGGGAGAGGGCAAGGTCTGGGCCGCTGCGGCGGTGGCCGACATCAGGCCGAGGACGGCGGCGAGGGCGAATTTCGAGGCGCGCATGGATGTCTCCTGAATGAGGTGGCGGCACATTAGGGACCGGCCGCGAGCGGGCAAGTGACGATCCCGCAATCCGCCTGCCCTTGACGTCGCACTCAGGCATCCCACCTTTTCATCCGAGAGTGCCGATTCCGGGCTCTTGCAGACCAGGCGGGGCCCAACAGGGACTGTCCGGGCTGACCCCACCGCCGTCCCGGGCACATTCCCAGCAATGGGGCAGGGACGGTTCAATCTTGCTGATGATCAGGAGATCGACATGCGTACCATCGACTTCACCCCCCTCTATCGTTCCGCCGTCGGATTCGACCGCCTGGCTCGCCAACTGGAAAGCGCCGCGCGCACAAGCCAGGAAAACGGCTGGCCGCCCTACAACATCGAGACCACGGGCGAGAATGAATACCGGATCGAGATCGCCGTCGCAGGTTTCAAGCCCGACGAGCTGACGATCGAGGCCAAGGAAAACCAGCTGACCGTCACCGGACGCAAGACCGCCAACGACGATGCGACGGCGCAGAAGACCTATCTGCATCGCGGCCTGGCCGAGCGCGACTTCGAGCGCCGCTTCCAGCTGGCCGACTATGTCGTGGTGTCCGGCGCCTCGCTCGACAACGGCCTTCTGGCGATCAGCCTGAAGCGCGAACTGCCCGAGGCCCTGAAGCCCCGGCGTATCGAGATCGCGACGGCCGCGCCGACTGCAGCCCTGATCGAAGGCGAAGCCGCCTGAGCCGCTTCATTTCGTAACTGGACGGAAGGGCGGTCCTTTGGGCCGCCCTTTTTGCGTCAGGCGGCCACCGCCGGGCGGGTCATGCCCGTCACGCGATCGAGGCAGGCGTCCGCCAGGTTGGCGCCGTCCAGATTGGCGCCCGTCACATTGGCGCCGGACATGTCCGCGCCCCCCAGATTGGCCCTCGACAGGTCGGTGCGAACCAGCTCGGCGTAGCGCATGCGCGCGCCGCTGAAGTTCGACGGCACGCTGCGGGTCGGTCCTAGCGGCAGGGGGCTGATGTCTGCGCCGGTCAGGTCGATCTTGGTCATCAAGGCTGCGCCAAAGCGGGCGCCGCGCAGATCCGACTTGCCCAGCAAAACGCCGCGGAGGTCCGCCTTCTCGAAATTGGCTCCCTGCAGCTGGGCGCCGCGCAGATCGAGGCCGGCCAGACAGGCCCCCCTGGCGCTCATGGCCGAGAGCTTAAGCCCCTTCAGCCGATCGCCGAGCGGACGAAGGTCCTCGCCGTCCAGGACGGCCGGGCCTCCCAGAACGCCGCCGCTTTCGGCCCAGGCGTTGGCGTCGAGAGCCATCTGATAGAGCTCCTCGGCCCGGGCGATGGTCGCTGCGTCAGGCTCTCGGATGGAGCCGGTGGTATCGGTGCGGTCCAGCCTGGCCCGATCCATGGCCACACCGGTCAGGATGGCGCCGCACAGGCGCGCGCCCGCCAGATTGGCCCCGCCGACATCGGCGCCTTCCAGCAGGGCGCCGGACAGGTCCGCGTCCTTCAGATTGGCGCCGTTCAGCCGTGCGCCCCGCATCGAGCAGTCGGTGAAATCGGCCTTGCACGCGCTGACGCCGTCGAAGCGCGATCCGTCCAGGGTGGCCCCCGCGAACCGGGCTCCGTCTGCCAGGCCCTGGCGCGTTTCGTGACGGGCGGAGGCGAGCCCCTTGGTCTCGTGCGGGACGGCGATCACCCCTTCCCGGAAATCGGCCTGGGTCAGGTCCGCCTCCGACAGGTCGGCCCCCTGGAGGCAGGCGCCCCGGATGTCGGCCCGCTTCAGGCAGGCGCGGGTCATGTCGGCGCCCCGCAGGTCACAGCCGAACAGGACCGCCCGTTCCAGTCGGGCCCCGGCCATGTTGCAGTTCTCCAGGATCGCGCCGGAAAAGTCAGCGTCGTCCAGAATCCGGTGCGCCATCGAGACACCGGTCAGGTCGATGAATTTGAGCGACAGCTTGCGTCCGCCGGGCTTGCCGGTCACGAACCGTTCGTGGGCGGCGGCGAACATGTCGAAATCACCCTGTCCAAGGCGTCGTCTTACCATCGTCATGCCCGTTCCCCCTCTCGCAGAAGTCCGCGGACCCCGGCGAGAACCGCGTCTGTGAAATCGGCATGGCGCGTCTGGGCGCCATGCATGCCGGCCCGGGTCAGATCCGCGCCCGCAAAGATGCAGCGCCGCAGATCCGCCCCGGAAAGATCGGCCGAGCGCAGCACGGCCTCTGTGAGATCGGCCGGCAGAAGTCGCTCGGGTCCGAGCATCAACGGCCCCAGCTGCACCTCGCGCAGGTCGGCCCCGTTGAGCCGCGCTCCGACCAGCCGGGCGCCACGCAGATCGGCGCCTCGCAAATTGACGGACCGCAGGTCTGCGCCTTCGAGGTGCGCGCCCTGCAGCTTCACTCCTTCCATGTTCAGGCCGTAGAAGACCGCGCGCTTCGCCGACAGGGCCGTGAGGTTAAGGCCGGTGATCGAGCCTAGTCCCCGCAGGTCGACGTCATCGAACACCGAAGGCTGGCCCTCAGCCCCGCCGCTTTCGCACCAGTTGGCATGTTCGTGCAGCATCTCGGCCGCCGGCAACTGGGCCACGGGCGCGCCATGCGAGCCCTTGTCGGTCAGGGCGCCGTCCAGATTGGCGCCGTCGGTCCGCCAGGACGACGAAATCACCCCGACAAGGATGGCGTCCCGCAGGTCCGCGCCGGTCAGATCGGCCCCGGACATGTCCGCGCCCGCCAGGTCTGCCCCCCTGAAATTGGCCTGTTTCAGGTTTGCCCGGACCAGTTTGCAGTCCTTCATGATGGCGTCGGAGAAATCCGCAGACTGGGCGGCGATGCCCGAAAGGCGCGACCGCTGCAGATTGGCGCCGACCAGACTGACGCCCTGGGCCTGAGTGGTTTCGCGTCCCCTGGCCTCAACCACGCGGAAGCCGACCTTGCGGTCGGCCGAGGCGATCGTGCCTTCGCGCAGATCCGCTTCGAACAGGTCCGCGCCCGACAGGTCGGCCCCGCGCAGGCACGAGCCGCGCAGGTCCGCGCGTCGCAGCGAGGCCTCGATCAGGATCGCGTCCTGCATGTCCGCGCCGAAGAAGGAGGCGTTGTCGAGCTTGCAGCCGGTCAGGTCGCACCCGATCATCGACGAAGCGGCGAAATCGGCGTCGGCGAGATTGCGACCCCTCAGGCTGAGACCGGAGAGGTCCATCCAGGCGAACACCGCCCGGGCGCCGCCGGGACGCGCCTGCCACAGGCGATCGTGACGCGCGCAGATCGCGTCGACCTCCTGCTGGCTGATGCGGCGTCTAAGGACGCCTTCCGGGACTGCTGACATGATCCCATGATGGGACGGGGCCGCTTAAGGAAGGTTTTCGGAAACGCTTATTTCCTTCAGCCCGTTAGCTGGAGATCTGCGCCGTGGTCACAGGTCTGGACTGCCGTTCGTCCGATGCGGACGAAAATCACACCATGACGAAACGGACGAAATCCGTTGTTCACGCCGGCCAGCGCCTTTCCCGAAGGGGTCGGTTCGCCGCCAGTCAGGTTCAAACCGTAAGCAACCCCTGTTCGGCGAGGGCGTCGGCCAGTTCACCGGGCGCTGTCCAGAGGCGGGTATAGCCGGCCTCGCCCAGCCGTTTCAGCTCCGTGACAAGGTCGGCACGGGCCGAGGCGGCGAACCGGGCGTCGAACCCCTTGCCATCGGCGCTGATCCGCACCATCGGCCGGCCTGTCTCCAGCCGATGCAGGAAGCCTTCGGACAGGACGGCGGCCTCGTCCTTCATCAGGCCCGTCTCGACCTCCAGCCCCGCCTGTCGCAACCGTTCGGTGCCGCGCCCGGAGGCGAACGGCGAGGGATCCAGCGCGGCGACCACGACCCGGGCGATCTTCGCCTCGGCCAGAAACTGGGCGCAGGAGGCGCGGCCCGACGACCGCGCGCCGCACGGTTCCAGCGTCACATAGGCGGTGGAGCCCTCGACCTCGGCGCCGGCGGCGGGCACGGCCTGTTCCTCGGCATGGGGGCGTCCCCCTGCAGCCGTCGCGGACTCGGCCAGCACCCTGCCGTCCTTGACGATGACGCAGCCCACCGCCGGGTTGGGCCAGGTCTCGCCCATCCGGTCGAGCGCCAGGTCGATGGCCCGGCGCATGTAGGTTGCGTCGTCGCTCATGAAATCGCCGGGAGTTCGGTGGCGCGCCCGGCGTCCAGATAGCGGGCTGAAACCGGCTTCAGGTCGGCGTCCAGCTCGATCTCGAGCGGATTGCCGGTCGGGATCTCGACCCCGACGATCTGATCATCGGGCACGTCGAACAGGTGTTTGACGATGGCGCGCAGGGAGTTGCCGTGGGCCGCGATCAGCACGTTCTCTCCGGCCTGAAGCCGCGGTGCGATGGCCTCGTTCCAGTAGGGCAGGACGCGGTCGAGTGTGGTCTTCAGGCTTTCCGTGTCGGGAATCGCCTGTCCGGCATAGCGGGCGTCCTTCGAGAAGTCCCACTCGCTGCCCGCCTCCAGCGGCGGCGGCGGGATGTCGTAGCTACGCCGCCAGATCTTCACCTGGTCCTCGCCGTGCTTCAGGGCGGTCTCGGCCTTGTCCAGCCCGGTCAGGCCTCCGTAGTGACGCTCGTTGAGCCTCCAGTCCTCGACCACGGGAATGTTGGACAGGCCCGCCGACGACAGGGCGAGGGCCCCGGTGCGTTTCGCCCGCGTGAGGACCGAGGTGAACATCACGGCGGGCCTGAACCCGGCTTCGGCGATCAGTTCGCCGCCGCGCCGCGCCTGGGCCTCGCCCTCGGCTGTCAGATCGACATCGACCCATCCGGTGAAGCGGTTCTCGAGGTTCCACTGGCTCTGGCCGTGGCGCAGCAGGATCAGGCGGGGCATGAACTCTCCAATTTCGATCCTCCGGGGTAGGACCGCGCCTGACGAGGGTCAAGCGGGAGGCTGTCGCACAGGTTTCGCAGCGCAGCGATAACAGGGATCGGGCGTTGTTGTCGGCCCGCCCCCCTGCGGCTATACCGCCGCACCGTCGGAACCTCTCTTCCTTCAAGGACATCGAATGCTGAAGCCCCGCCAGGACCTGGTTCCGAACACCTTCGAATTCGAGACCATTCCCCTGGTCAAGCCGACGGGCTTCCGGGAATACGACGCCCGCTGGATCCTGGAGAAGGAGATCAACCTCTTGGGCATCCAGGCCCTGGGCCTGGCGCTGGCCACCTATGTCCACGAGAATGACATCCAGCCCCGCATCGTCGTGGGACACGATTTCCGCTCCTATTCCTCGACCGTTAAGCACGCCCTGATCATCGGCCTTCTGGAAGGCGGGATGGAGGTTCTTGACGTAGGTCTGGCCCTGTCGCCCATGGCCTATTTCGGCCAGTTCGCGCTCGAAGCCCCCTGCGTCGCCATGGTCACCGCCTCGCACAACGAGAACGGCTGGACCGGGGTCAAGATGGGCACCAACCCGCCCGTCACCTTTGGCCCCGAGGAGATCGGGCGCCTGAAGGAGATCGTTCTGTCCGGAACCGGTGTGCCGCGGGCCGGCGGGCGTCTGGAGCGGGTCGAGAACTTCCGCGAACAGTACCTCCAGGAGGTGGTCGGCTCGATCAAGCTCAGTCGTCCGCTGAAGGTCGTCTGCGCATGCGGCAACGGCACGGCCGGCGCCTTTGCGCCCGAGGCCCTGCGCCGCATGGGCTGCGAGGTCATCGAGATGGACTGCGACCTCGATTACACCTTCCCCAAATACAATCCGAACCCCGAAGACCACGCCATGCTGATGCAGATGGCGGAGCGCGTCCGTGAAACCGGCGCCGACCTGGCCCTCGGCTTCGACGGCGACGGAGACCGCTGCGGCGTGGTCGACGATACCGGCGAGGAGATCTTCGCCGACAAGATCGGCCTGCTGCTGGCCCGCGACCTGTCAGCCCTGTACGCCAACGCCACTTTCGTCGTCGATGTGAAGTCGACGGGTCTCTACAAGACCGACGAGGTCCTGAAGGCCAACGGCGCGACCACGGTCTACTGGAAGACCGGCCACTCCTACATCAAGCGCAAGACCGCCGAACTGGGCGCCCTGGCCGGGTTCGAGAAGTCGGGCCACTTCTTCCTCGCGAACCCGATCGGCCGAGGCTACGACGACGGCCTGGTCGCCGCCGCCGCCGTCCTCCAGATGCTGGACCGCAACCCGGGCAAGACACTGAGCCAGCTGAAGACCGCCCTGCCGGACGCCTGGACCAGCATGACGATGTCGCCCCACTGCGACGACGAGATCAAATACGACGTCCTCGCCAAGGTCGTGGCCGAATACGAGACGCTGGCGGCCGAAGGCGGCTCGATCCTGGGCCGCAGGATCGTCGAGGTCATCACGGTCAACGGCGCGCGGGTCCATCTGGAAGACGGGTCGTGGGTCCTGGTCCGCGCCTCGTCGAACAAGCCCGAGATGGTCGTGGTCGTCGAATCCATGCGGTCCGAGGACGACATGCGCGCCCTGTTCCGCGAGGAGGTGAAGCCCCGCCTCGCCGCCCACCCGGAAGTCGGCGCCTACAACCAGGAAATCTGAGGCCTCCTTTTCCCTGACGCCGCGTCAGGACTCGAAGACAGAGTCCGCCGGGTCCGGGGAGTCCGGATGCCCCGCGCCTTTTCCGCACGAAGAGGGGAGTGTAGGGGCGTTTCAGGGCGTGATGGATAAAAGGCGTCTCGTTAGAGCCGGGCTTTGATTCCAAAGGCGGATTCGGACGATCCGTTGATGGGTAGGGCTCCGGATTCCTTCTCCCCCTGCCGGAGACGGTGGCCGAGAGAAGCGAGGTCGGATGTGGGGCCCCGCCGTTTGACCCCCGGCGCGGCGCGGTCCAGAACCGCCGCAACGGGGCGGGAGGCGGCGTGGCGGGACGGATCGACAGGGTGGCCATCGTGGGCGGAGGCTTCTCCGGCGCCATGCTGGCGGCGCGACTGGCCGAGGTCGGGATCGCATCGACCCTGATCAACCGGACGCCGGACTTCGGTCTGGGAGTCGCCTATTCGACGCCTTTCGCGGGGCATCTGCTCAACGTCCGGTCGTCGCGGATGAGCGCCCTGGCCGATCAGCCTGATCATTTCGTGCGCTGGCTGGAAGCGAACGAGCCCGAGCTGGCGGACCCTGACGGATTCGCGCCCCGCCTGATCTTCGGCCGCTATGTCCAGGCGCGGCTGGCCGAGGTCGAGGCGGCGTATCCGAAGCGGATCCATCGCGTCACAGGCGAGGTGGCGAGCGTCGAGACCGACGGTGTCGCCCTGTCGGACGGCCGACACGTGGCCTCCGACGCCGTCGTTCTGACCACCGGCAATCCGGCGCCGAAGACGGCCTCTGGCCGATCGCCGCGCGTGCTGTCCGACCCCTGGGCCCCCGGCGCGCTGGAGGCGATCGGCGCGGACGATGACGTCCTGATCGTCGGCGCCGGCCTGACCATGGTGGATATGCTGCAGGCGCTGGACGGACACGGTTGGCGCGGCCGGGCGCAAGCCCTGTCGCGGCGGGGCCTGCTTCCCCGGGCGCATGCCGACCTGCCCGATCCGCCGGAAGCGCCGAACCCCGCGATGCTGGAAGGTCCGCTGTCGGCGCGGATGAAGGCATCGCGCGCCGTGGCCCGCGCCGCCGGCTGGCGCGAGATGATGGAGGGCCTGAGGCCGATCACCGCCGATCTATGGGCGAAGGCCGATCTGGCGACGCGCCGGGGGATCGTGCGGCATCTGAGGCCCTGGTGGGATGTGCATCGCCACCGGATCGCGCCCCGGATCGGGCGCTTCATCGACGGGCTTGTGGCCGAAGGCCGGCTGAGCGTCGTCGCGGGCCGGGTGAAGGGGATCACGACCACCGATGCCGAAGTCCGGCTCGACTGGATGCGGCGTGGTCAGGCCCAGGCGCCGCTCACAGCCGCCTGGCTGATCGACTGCACCGGTCCGGGTCATGCGCCCGAGGCCGATCCGGTCACCGGGCCTTTGCTGGTGTCCGGGCGGGCTCGGCTGGATCCGCTGCGGCTCGGGCTGGAGCTGGACGGCTACGGCCGGGTGCTCGCCGCCGACGGGAGAGCCGACCCGCGCCTGTTGGTCCTGGGCCCGCCGGCCCGCGCTGCCTTCTGGGAGACCATCGCGGTGCCGGATATCAGGAAGCGGATCGAGGACGTGGTCGCGGCGCTGAAGGGCTAGCGGAAGGCGCCTTCGCGCAGGTTGAGCCCGTGTTCGACGAAGGCCTTCAGGCAGGCCAGCATCTGGGTCCAGCCCATGCAGTTGCCATAGGAGGCCTTCAGACCTGTCGGCGTGTCGCGCCAACCTTCCTCGCCGATGCGGACCAGGGTGCGCGTGTCGCCGTCGAGCGGCGAGAAGCTCATGGTCACGGTTGTCATGTAATTCGCCCCGACCACCGGCTGACCGTCCTCCGGCACGCCCTCGTTGGCCTCCCACTTCAGCACGATCTTCTCGTCCTGGACGACCTCGACCACCTCGACCGGGAAGGCGCCGGGGAAATCGGCGAAGTCCCATTGGACCGTGGCCCCGGTTTCCAGCCGCCCGACCGCGCCGCCGGTGGTGAAATAGCCGGACAGTTTCGCCGGATCGGCGACCGCCTCGAACACCTCGTGGACGGGTTTCGACACCCGCATCGACACCTCGAATTTCAGCGCCATCGTCTTTCTCCGTGGTTGCTGACCGGCTTCATATGTTATATTCTTATAACATGTCAAACGCCGACTATCTGGATACCGTGTTCAAGGCCCTGGCCAACCCGGCGCGTCGGCGGCTGCTGGATGCGCTGAAGAACAGGCCCCTGACCACCGGCCAGCTCTGCGAAGTCGAAGACGGGCTGGATCGCTGCACCGTCATGCAGCACCTGAAGGCGCTGGAGGCCGCCGACCTGATCATCGTCCGCCGCGAGGGCCGCGAGCGCTGGAACCACCTGAACGCCGGGCCGATCAAGGCCGTCCACGACCGCTGGCTGGCCCCTTACACGCGCGGCGCGGTGTCGAAGCTGGCGGAGCTGAAGGAGAGGGTCGAGGGCTAGAAGGCCATGTCGTCCGGCGCTTCGGTGGGACTGCTGTCCACAGGCGCGGGACTGGTGATCGCGCCGACCAGGGTCACGCCCTTCTCGGCCAGGGCGCGCGACAGGTTCTCTTTCCGCTCGAACTCCTGTTCGGCCTCAAGGATCGCCTTTTTGCGCTCGACATCAATCATGGGGATCGGCTGTTAGCGCCCGTCGCAGTGCAGCAGCAAGCGCAGCCATTGGGCTGAGTCCGTTACCGAACGGAACAACATCCCACTCCGCGCTGTTTCGACCCGCCCGCCCTTCGGACCCCGCCATGACCGACCTTCCCGCCATCGCGCTCAAGACTCCCGCCATCCTGCTGGCGGGCGACGTCGACTACGCCATGTACTGGAAGTTCCGGGATCAGCTGGCCGCCGCCCCCGCGACCGGTCTGGTCGTCGTGGCGCTGTCCACCCTGGGCGGGGACCCGGAGGTGGCGCGCATGATGGGCGAGGACATCCGCTTCCATTCCGAGATCAGCCCCGATCGGCGGTTCGTCTTCCTCGGCAAGGCGGCGGTCTATTCGGCGGGCGCGACCTTCATGAGCTTCTTCGCGCGGGAGAACCGGTTCCTGACGCGGGGCTGCCGGCTGATGATCCACGAGCGCAAGATGGACAAGACGCTGAACATCATCGGCCCGCTGTCGATGTGCCTGGCGTCGGTGAGGGCGACCCTGCACGAGATCGAACACTCCATCCTGATCGAGAAGGAGGGGTTCGAAAACATCATCGCCGGCTCGTCCGTGACGCTGGACGAGCTGATGAACCGCGCACCATCGAACTGGTATGTCGAGGCGAGCGAGGCGGTGGAGCTGGGGCTGGTCAGCGGCGTGATCTAGCCGCCGCCGTCACCGTCGCTGCGACATCGGCCACCACGCAATGGACCAGGGCCCCGTCGTCGCCCTCGGCCATGACGCGGATCAGTTTTTCAGGGCCCGGCGGGCGCACCAGAAGGCGGCCTTGGCTAATTAAGACAACCTGTTGAGGCTCCACATTCAGCCGTGGCGGCGCTGTCTTGCACGACTTCCGGTCTTCCCGCGCCCCAGACCGAGACCGCAGTCAGCAGCCCGACCATATTGATGGGCTTGGCCAGACAGTCGTCGATGCCGACAGCGGCATAGCTCGCCAGCTGTTCAGGCAGGGTGTTGGCGGTGACGGCGATGATCGGAACCGCACCCCTGTCACCCGCCAGGGCCCGGATGCGCCGGGACGCCTCCACCCCGTCCATGACCGGCATGGCGATGTCCATCAGGATCAGGTCGAAATCGCCCTGTTCGACCGCTGTCAGGCCCTGAAGCCCGTCGTCGGCGGTTTCGCAGTGAACGCCCTGGGCGGCCAGGATTGTCGCCACCAGGGTGCGGTTGTTCTCATTGTCGTCGACATAGAGGACCGCTGGTCCACTGTCTGGGTGGCGGGTGTAGGGCACACCGGTTTTCGGCGCGCCGAGGGTCGCGGTGGCTGTGGCGTGCCCCTCCGGCACAATCACGTCCTGGTCCGACACGATGATCATTTCGTTGACCAGCGTCAGCAGCCGCTGGCCCCCCTCGTGGATGCGTCCGGCCTGTTGCAGTGTCCGCTCCGGCAGGGTGTCGTGCATCATCACCTCGGCGAAGCCGAGGATCGCGTTCAGAGGCGTGCGCAATTCGTGCGACATGTCGGACAGGAACTGCTGGCGCGCCTCGGCCATGGCGGCCTTCTGTTCGGCGGCGGCGCGGGCCTGTTCGGCCTCAACCCGGGCGGTGACGTCCTGTTCGCTGAGCAGCAGGCTGATTTCGCCCGTCACCGGGTCCGGCACCGCGGTCAGGACCAGATGGTGCCAGCGGATCCCCTGTGAGGTGTGGATCTCGCACACATCAGAGGCGCTGTTGCCTTCCAGGGCTCGGGTCCGAAGACTTTCCACGGCCTCGGGCCTCACAAACCGCTCCGCATAGGCAAGGGTTTCGCTGCCATAGGCGCTGAAGGCGGCGGGGTTGCAGAACAGGGCCCCGCCCTCCTGGTCAAACAGGGAAATGAGGGTGGGAGCGTAGCGCAGCGCCTCGACGGCGCGCCGCTCGGCCGGCCCGACCTCGATGGGCGCAGCCTCGAACAGCAGGACGGGCCGATCGTCGGCGAGCACGAAGGTCGAGATCGTCGCCTTCACCGTGACCGGTTGGCCGTTTGGGTAGAAGGTCCAGCGCTCGCTGACCGTTTCGCCGTCCGCGGTGACCTGCACCAGTCGGTCGGTCCGCGCCTTGACTGCGGGCGACAGGTTGGAGAAATCCCGGGCGAGCAGGGCCTCAAGGGTATCCGATCCCCAAAGGACCAGGGCGGATGTGTTGGCGTATACGCCCTTGCTGGCCGCCGGGTCGAACATCCAGACCGGACGACGCAGCCGGTCCCAGGCCAGGAACAGGGACGAGTCATCCAGGGCAGGGGCCGCGCTGTGCATGGGACCCGCCATGTCAGAGCGACCTGAATTTTCATTTAAGTCCGGTGATGTCCGGTCAACCCGCCGCCTTCACCGCCGCAGCGACATCGGCCACGACACGTTTAACAAGGGCGCCGTCGTCGCCCTCGGCCATGACGCGGATCAGTTTTTCGGTGCCCGACGGGCGGACCAGCAGGCGGCCCTGGCCGGCGAGGGCGGCCTCGGCCTCGGCGATGGCGGCCTTGACCTTCGCGTCGTCGAGCGGCTTGCCGCCGGTGAAGCGGACGTTCTGAAGCAGCTGGGGCACGGGTTCGAACTGGCGGGCCAGTTCGCTCATCGGCTTCTTGCTCTCGACCAGCACGGCCAGCACCTGCAGGGCCGCCATCAGACCGTCGCCGGTGGTGGCGTGATCATGCAGGATCAGGTGGCCGGACTGTTCGCCGCCGAGGTTGAAACCGCCCTCGCGCATCCGCTCCATGACATAGCGGTCGCCGACCTTGGTGCGCTCCAGCGTCAGGCCGTCGCCGGTCAGGGCGCGTTCGAGACCGAGGTTGGACATGACGGTGGCGACCACGCCGCCGCCCTTGAGCAGGCCGCGCCGGGCCCAGTCGCGGCCGATCAGGGCCATGATCTGGTCGCCGTCGACGACCTTGCCGTTCTCGTCGCAGACGATCAGCCGGTCGGCGTCGCCGTCGAGCGCGATGCCGATGTCGGCGCGGTACTGTTTGACGGCGGCGGCCAGGGTTTCAGGATGGGTCGAGCCGCAGTCGGCGTTGATATTGGTCCCGTTCGGCGACACCCCGACGGCGCAGACCTCGGCCCCCAGTTCGAACAGGGTCGTGGGGGCCACGCGGTAGCCGGCCCCATTGGCGCAGTCGATGGCGATCCGCAGTCCTGCGAGCGACAGGTGGCGGGGGAATGCGGCCTTGGCGATCTCGATATAGCGGGGTGGGGCGTCGTCGATCCGCTTGACCCGGCCCAGCCGGTTCGACGGCGCCAGGCCTTCATCAAGGCCCGCGTCCATCATGGCCTCGATCTTGAGCTCGATCTCGTCACTCAGCTTGTAGCCGTCGGGGCCGAACAACTTGATGCCGTTGTCGGCGTAGTCGTTGTGCGAGGCGGAGATCATGACCCCGAGGTCGGCGCGCATCGAGCGGGTCATCATGGCCACGCCCGGCGTCGGAATCGGGCCGAAGGTGCGCACGTCCATGCCGACGGAGGCGAAACCGGCGACCAGGGCGGGCTCCAGCATATAGCCCGACAGGCGGGTGTCCTTGCCGATCACCACCAGATGGCGGCGGTCGTCGCCCGACATGAACAGCTTGCCGGCCGCCAGACCGACGCGCAGCGCGATCTCCGCCGTCATCGGGCGTGTGTTGGCCCGGCCGCGAATGCCGTCCGTGCCGAAATATTTGCGCTCGCCCATGTGCGGCCCTCCGCCGAAACCTGCCGAAACGCCTTTTTAGGTGTCGGCGTCTTAAGGCCGTCCTAGAGCAGACCATCCCGGCCGTCACCTTTGGCCGGACACTGCGGCAGGAGCTTCCACCATGTGCGGCATCATCGGCATCGTCGGAATCCAGCCGGTCTCGGATCGTCTGATCGAAAGCCTGAAGCGGCTGGAGTATCGCGGCTATGACTCGGCCGGGATCGCGGCCCAGGTCAACGGCGTGCTGGAGCGTCGCCGCGCGTCCGGCAAGCTGAAGGAACTGGAAAAGGTGCTGGCGGCCAACCCGCTGGAGGCTACGACCGGTATCGGCCACACCCGCTGGGCCACCCACGGCGCCCCGACCGAGGCCAACGCCCACCCGCACATCGCCGGCCGCGTGGCCGTGGTTCACAACGGCATCATCGAGAATTTCGCCGAGCTGAAGGCCGAGCTGATCGCCGCGGGCCGCGTGTTCTCGTCCGAGACCGACACCGAGGTCGTCGCCCATCTGCTGGATTCGGAACTGGCCACGGGCCTGTCGCCCCTGGACGCCTTCAAGGCGACACTGGACCGGCTGTCCGGAGCCTTTGCGCTGTGCGTCCTGATCTCTGGCGAGGACGAGGTCATCCTGGCGGCGCGGAACGGCCCGCCCCTGGCCGTCGGTCATGGCGACGGGGAGATGTTCATCGGCTCCGACGGCCTGGCGCTGGGGCCCTTCACCAACAAGATCACCTATCTGGAAGACGGCGACTACGTCATCGCCACCCACGGCGGGGCCCGGATCTTCGACGCTTCGGGCAAGGAGGTCGCGCGCGCGGTCAAGACCGTGCCCGCCTCCGCCGTCCTGATGGAAAAGGGCAACTACCGGCACTTCATGGAAAAGGAGATCCATGACCAGCCGGAGGGATGCCAGCGCACCATCGCGGCCTATGTCGACACCCTGACGGGGCGGACGACCGTTGAGGGGGTGGACTTCGCCGCCATCGACCGCATCCAGATCGTCGCCTGCGGCACCTCCTGGATCGCCGGGATGATCGGTCGGTACCTGATCGAACAGCTGGCCGACCTGCCCGTGGACGTCGAGATCGCCTCGGAGTTCCGCTACCGGAGCCCCGCGCTTCGGCCCAACGCCCTGGCCATCGCCATGTCGCAGTCGGGCGAGACCGCCGACACCCTCGCCGCCTTCCGCCATTGCGCCCAGGCGGGGATGAAGACGGCGGCTATCGTCAATGCGACCGAGTCAACGATCGCCCGCGAGGCTGATGTCGTCTGGCCGATCCATTGCGGACCGGAGATCGGCGTCGCTTCGACCAAGGCCTTCACCGCCCAGGTCTCGGTCATGATCGCCCTCGCCATCGCGGCCGCCCGGGCGCGCGGCCGGATCGACGCGATCGAGGAGCAGCGGCTGGTCCGCGTCCTGCTGGAGGCGCCGCGCCTGATCGCCGAGGCCATCGGGCTTGAGGACGCGCTGAAGGATATCGCCTCCGAGATCGCCAAGGCGCGGGACGTCCTCTACCTCGGTCGCGGCCCGATGTCGGCCCTGGCCCTGGAGGGCGCGCTGAAGCTGAAGGAAATCAGCTACATCCATGCCGAGGGCTATGCCGCCGGGGAGCTGAAGCACGGCCCGATCGCCCTGGTGGACGAAGCGACGCCGGTCATCATCCTCGCCCCTTACGACAGCTGGTTCGAGAAATCGGCCTCGAACATGAGCGAGGTCATGGCGCGCGGCGGGCAGGTGGTCTTCATCACAGACCCGGAGGGCGCGAAACACGCCCCGGCGGGCGCCAGGGTCGTGGTCACGGCCCCGGCCTGCGATCCCCTGATCTCGGCGCTCGTGATGTCCGCCCCTATCCAGCTGCTGGCCTATCACGTGGCCGTGGTGAAGGGCGCCGACGTCGATCAGCCGAGAAACCTGGCGAAGTCGGTCACCGTCGAATAGCGATTTTACCGTCAACGGGGCTACGAAACGCCGGCGCATGCGTTAGGCTCCCGCCGCTGTCAGGGGAGCCTCATGACCACATCGCCGTCCCGCGTCCGCAAGGCCGTCCTGCCCGTCGCCGGTCTGGGCACCCGGGTCCTGCCCGCCGCCAAGACGACGCCCAAGAACATGCTGAACGTGTTCGACCGGCCGATCCTGTCGCACATCGTCGAAGAGGCCCGCGCCTCGGGCATCGAGCACATGATCTTTGTGGTCGGGCGGGGCCAGTCCTCGATCGAGGACTATTTCGACCACGCCTATGAGATGGAGGCCATCCTCAAGGCCAAGGGCAAGGACGACATCCTGACTTCGGTCGTCGCCGACCTGCCAAGGCCCGGGGAGATGAGCTTCGTGCGCCAGATGGCGCCTCTGGGTCTCGGCCATGCCGTCTTCTGCGCCCGCGACCTGATCGGTGACGAGCCCTTCGCCGTCATCCTGGCCGACATGCTGATGATGGCCGACACACCCGCCCTGAAACAGGCCATCGACGCCCATGAAAAGACCGGCGGCAATGTCGTCGTGGTCGAACCGGCGCCCGAGGGCGAGACCCACAAATACGGCATCGTGGCCCTGGACGGACGAGAAGGGCGCCTGAACCGGATGACCGGCATGGTCGAGAAGCCGCCGCTGGGGACCGAGCCGTCGAACCTGTTCATCTCGGGCCGCTATGTGCTGACGCCCGACATCTTTCCCCTGCTGGCCGACCAGCAGACGGGGGCGGGCGGCGAGATCCAGCTGACCGACGCCATGGCGCGGCTGATGCAGGTCAAGGACTTCCACGCCCTGGAGTACGAAGGAACGACCTTCGACTGCGGCGACCCCGTCGGCCTGCTTCGGGCCAACGTCGCCTATGGCTTGAAGCATGCGGGCCTGGGCGCTGCGGCCCGCGCGGCGATAGCGCCCCTGCTTTAGCCAACCGCTCCGCTTTGCTCCGCCCCGCGCCTTCGGCTAGGCAGGGTCCGGGTAGAGGAAGACGATGATGAAGGTACTGGTTCTGGGCGGCGACGGCTTCTGCGGCTGGCCCACGGCGCTGCATCTGTCGGCGCGCGGCTGGGATGTGATCGTCGTCGACAACCTCAGCCGCCGGAACATCGACAACGAGCTGGAGGTCCAGTCCCTGACGCCCATCCGGACCATGGGCGAGCGGATCGCCGCGTGGAGGGAGGTCTCGGGTCGCGAGATCGGCTTCGTCAACATGACGGTCGGCAAGGAGTTCGACCGCCTCGTCGCCCTGATCAAGGACGAAAAGCCCGACTCGGTCGTCCATTTCGCCGAACAGCGGGCCGCCCCCTATTCGATGAAGTCGGCGCGGCACAAGATTTACACCGTCGACAACAACCTCAACGCCACCAACCATCTGCTGGCCGCGATCGTGGAGAGCGGGCTGGACGTCCACCTGGCCCATCTCGGGACCATGGGAGTCTATGGCTACACCACCGCCGGGCTGCGGATTCCGGAAGGCTATCTGAAGGTCACGGTCCAGACCGATTTCGGCCCGACCGAGCAGGAGATCCTGTTCCCGCCCAACCCGGGCTCGATCTATCACATGACCAAGACCCAGGACGCCCTGCTGTTCCAGTTCTACGCCAAGAACGACGGGGTCCGGATCACCGACCTGCATCAGGGTATCGTCTGGGGCGCACAGACCGAAGAAACCCGACAGGACGAGCGGCTGATCAACCGGTTCGACTATGACGGCGACTACGGCACCGTCCTGAACCGGTTCCTGATGCAGGGGGCGCTCGGCTACCCCCTCACCGTGCACGGCACGGGTGGCCAGACGCGGGCCTTCATCCACATCCAGGACACGGTCCGCTGCGTCGAACTGGCGCTGAAGAATCCGCCTGAGAAGGGCGAACGGGTCAAGATCCTCAACCAGATGACCGAGAGCCGCCGGGTCCGTGACCTGGCCGCCATGGTCGCCGGGATGACGGGCGCCGAGATCCACAATGTCGCCAATCCGCGTCTTGAGGCAGACGAGAACGAGCTGGTCGTGGCCAACGACCAGTTCAGGGACCTGGGCCTGAAGCCGATCACCCTCGCCGAGGGGCTGATGGCCGACGTCACCGACATCGCCCGGCGCTACGCCGACCGCGCCGACCGGACCAAGATCCCCTGCGTCTCCGCCTGGAATGGCAAGCGGGCGGACGCGCTCCGGACCGCGTCGGAGCCGACATCCACCCCGACGCCCGCCAAGGCGCGGGTCGGCTGATCCCCGAAATGGCGCAAAAGTCCCTGCTGGTTTTCGGCGCCGGCTATCTCGGCCGGGCCGTTCTGATCGGGGCGAAGGCGCGCGGCCTGTCCGTGGCGGCGACGTCGCGAGACCCGGAGCGCCGGGCCGGGCTTGAGGCCGACGGCATCACCGCCGTCGATCCTGCAGACACGACGGCCCTCGCGGCTGCGGTCGGTCAGGCCTCCGCCATCCTCGTAACCGCTCCGCCGGAAGGCCACGGCTGCCCCGGGGCGAAGGTTCTCCTGCCCGCCCTGACGGAAGCGGGCGCCTATCCCGACTGGATCGGCTACGTTTCCTCGACCGCCGTCTATGGCGACCGCGACGGCGGCTGGGTGTTCGAGGACGACGCCCTGAACGCCGCCAGCCTGGAGGGCGCTCGCCGAGTCCGGGCCGAAGCGGACTGGCTCGACGCGGGCCGAGGCATGGGTCTGACGGTGCAGGTGTTCCGCCTGCCGGCCATCTACGGCCCCGGCCGGTCGGTGGTGGACCGCCTGCGCGACGGCTCCGCGCGGATCGTGAAAAAGCCGGGCCAGATATTCAATCGAGTCCATGTCGACGACGCCGTCTCCGGCCTGTTCGCCTCGATGGACCGGCCCCGGCCGGGCGCGGCCTATAACCTTGTCGACGACGCGCCGTCGCCGGTGGATCTCGTCATGGCCGACGCGGCCCGGCGCATGGGCCTGCCGCAACCGCGCGAGGTCGACTGGACCGATCCGTCGGTATCGGAGGGGATGCGGCGGTTCTATCTCGACTCGAAACGCATCTCGAACGCCCGCGCCAAGGCCGAACTGGGCTGGCGACCCGCCTATCCGTCCTGGCGCGAGGGGCTGGAGGCGATCCTCGCCTCCAGCTGAGCCTCATCCCACCCGCGGGGTCTTCAGCCTGCGCTTGTTCGCATGCGTTTCCGGCGCCGTGCCCAGGGCCTCCGGGATCTCGCCCTTGAAGTAGAACCGCTGCCAAGCCTCCTTGGCCGCATCCGGGTCGCCGGAGGCGAGGCGGGTGTTGAAGTCGGTGCGCTGGCGGTTCCAGGCCTCGAACTGGCCCTTCATCACGGGATTGGACTCCAGCGTCCGGATCACGGGCTGGACCGCCTCCATCTTGCGGTGCTCGACCAGGTGGATGAAGCAGAAGGGCTCGCCACGCTCGAACTTCACGCGGCCCGGCCGGGTGAACAGCCAGTTCATGGTGAAGGGGAAGGGCAGCCAGTCGGTCTCGATCAGCCCGACGAGGGGCTGGATCCCGTCCTTCATATGGTTGGGCGAGCCCGAACAGATCATCCCCCAGCCCGGCGGCGTGCGGAACAGATACTGGGGATGCATGGTCAGGACCCCGCGCGAGAAGTGCGAGGTGACGAAATGATCCAGCTCGGGCTGGGGCCGCTCGGGCGTGATGGTGATGTCGGCCTGCGACGGCCCGCCGTTCCATTCCGCCGTGAAGGTGAAGGGGCACAGGATCTCCCACCCCGTCGTATTGGCCATGGTCAGGGGCAGGCAGCGATAGGGATGCCGGCTGACGAACGCATCCATCCAGTTCCGCGACTGGCGCCCGGGCACCAGATCCGGCGGCCGGGCCGACATGGGATAGCATTCCAGTTCCAAGGCGACGCTCCGGGCGGTATCGAACGGAACCACTCCTAGCCCGGCCGGACATGACCGCTCAACCACTGCATAATCGCGACACCCTGCTAGCCTGGATGGCCGAGCGCGGGATCGGGCAGACGACGCACGACCATCCGGCCGTCTTCACCGTCGACGAGGGTCACGAGATCAAGGCCGCCCTGCCGGGCGCCCACACCAAGAACCTGTTCCTCAAGGACAAGAAGGGCCGGCTGTGGCTGATTTCGGCGCGTCAGGACACGGTCATCGACCTCAAGGCCGCGCCCCGGACCATCGGCTCGGACCGGGTGTCGTTCGGCAATGAGGTTCTGATGGTCGAGACCCTGGGCGTGCGGCCCGGGTCGGTCACGGCCCTGGGACTGATCAACGATGTGGAGCGGCGCGTGACCTTCGTCATCGACAGGCGGCTGTGGGACGCCGACATCGTCAACTTCCACCCCCTAACCAATACGGCGACCACGGCCCTGTCGCAGGCTGCGTTCCGGCGGTTCATGAGTGAGATCGGGCGCGAGCCGCTGGTGATCGACTTCTCCGCAGACTTGCCGCCGGCCGCCCCCGCGACCATCTGAGCCCTTCCGCGTTACCGACCCTGAGCCGCATAGAGATCCGATGACCCTCGCCGACACCCCGACCTCCGCCGACGACCTGATCAAGGACGGCTCCGACGGCGGCTTCATGGACGACGTGATCGCCCAGTCGAAGATCCAGCCGGTCATCGTCGACTTCTGGGCCACCTGGTGCGGCCCGTGCCGGACCCTGACCCCGGCGCTCGAAAAACAGGTCCGGGCGGCCGGAGGCGCGGTCAAACTGGTCAAGATCGACGTCGACAAGAACCCCGCCTACGCCGGCCAGCTGCGGGTCCAGTCGATCCCGACCGTCTATGCCTTCGTCGACGGCCAGCCAGTCGACGGCTTCCAGGGCGCGGTGCCGGAAAGCCAGATCAAGGCCTTCATCGAGAAGCTGTCCGGCGGCGCCGGCGTCAACACCGACGTCGAGCAGCTTCTGGCCCTGGGCGAGGAATCGCTGGGCCTCGATGATTTCGGCGGCGCGGCCCAGGCCTTCGCCCACGTCCTGACCATGGAGCCCGAGAACCAGAAGGCCATCGCCGGCATGGCGCGGGTCTATCTGGCCGGCGGCGACGCCGATCAGGCGCGCCAGACCATCGCCATGGCCCCGCAGGACTCGACCGAGCCCTCCGTCGTGACCGTCCGCGCCCAGCTGGCCTTGTCGTCGAGCGCCCCGACCGGCGAGACCGCCGCGCTGGTGGCCAAGGTGGCGGTCGACCCGACCGATCATCAGGCCCGCTACGACCTGGCCCTGGCCCAGGCGGCCGAGGGCGACCTGAAGAGCGCGGCGACCAGCCTGCTCGACATCGTCGCCGCCGACCGCGACTGGAACGATCAGGCTGCGAGAAAGCAGTTGCTGGTCGTGTTCGAGGCCGCCGGCCTGTCGTCCGACATTGCAAAGGACGGGCGTCGTCGCCTGTCCTCCATTCTGTTTTCCTGAAGGACGTTCGATGGCCCAAGGCTATGTAAAGGTCGTCGACCTGCCGCAGGTGATCCCGGTCTTTCCGCTGCCTGGGGCCATCCTTTTGCCGCGCGGTCAGCTGCCGCTGAACATCTTCGAGCCGCGCTATCTGAACATGATCGACGACGCCATGGCCGGCGAGCGGATGCTGGGCATGATCCAGCCGACCGGCGGTTCGGCCCAGCTGCCCAGCCTGTCGGCGGTCGGGTGCGCCGGACGAATCACCAGTTTCGCCGAGACCTCGGACGGCCGCTACCTGATCACCCTGACCGGAATCGCCCGGTTCCGCGTGACCAGTGAACTGCCGAGCCAGACCCCCTATCGCCAGGTCCGCGCCGCCTTCGCCCCGTTCGAGGCCGACCTGTCGGCGCCGCACGGGGGCGAGGCCTTCGACCGTCCGGCCTTCCTCGCCGGGTTGAAACACTATCTCGAGCGCCGTCAGCTGGAGATCGACTGGGAGACCGCAGAGGCCGCGCCCCAGGAGGCCCTGATCAACAGCCTGTCCATGGCCCTGCCGTTCGAGCCCGCCGAGAAACAGGCCCTTCTGGAGTCGCCCGCGCTGGACGACCGTGTCGACGTCCTCACTGCCCTGATGCGCATCGACGCCGCCGAGACCGGCGACGGCGACACGCCGGCATCAATGCAGTAGACCGACGCCATCACCGATCCAGCAGAGGACCGGGCTCAAGCAGCAAGCGCCCGCGGCGCGAGCGGTAGCCCTCTACAAAAATGAGCGATGCCTTTCACACCCCGTCATCGGTCGATCCGCGCCTGCTGGAGGTGCTGGTCTGTCCGGTCACGCGCGGTCGCCTCGAGTATGACCGCGAGGCCAATGAGCTGATCTCCAAAGGGGCCAAGCTGGCCTTCCCGATCCGCGACGGCGTGCCGATCATGCTGCCGGAAGAGGCGCGGTCGCTGGACTAGACATCCTCCCCCAACGGGGGAGGGGGACCACGAAGTGGTGGAGGGGGCCAGCTGCACTCACCGTGTCTGAGGTTGGCCCCCTCCGTCATTCCGCTTCGCTCCATGCCACCTCCCCCGCCGGGGGAGGACTTTAAACCAGCTCGCCCCGCAACAGCTTGGGCAAATCTCCCGTCGCGCCGCCGGCCTCGCGCATGAAGGCGCGGCGCAGGGGGGCGATGCGGTTGACGGCGGCCATGCCCAGGTCGCGCGTCAGGCGCACCGGCGGCAGATCGTTTGAAAACAGCCGCACGAAGCCGTCGAAACCGGCCGCCAGGGCCACATTGTCGAACCGGCGCCAGCGGGCGTAGCGGTCCAGCACCACCGCAGAGCCGATGTCCTCCCCCAGCCGCATCGCCTCGATCAGAACCTCGGCGAGGGCGGCGGCGTCCTTGAGGCCCATGTTCAGGCCCTGGCCCGCGACCGGATGCACCCCGTGGGCCGCGTCGCCGATCAGGGCGGTGCGCGGGGCGGTCAGTGTCGTCGCCAGCTCCAGCGACAGCGGATAGACGAAGCGCGGCCCCTCCGGCGTCGCGCCGTCGAGAAACTCGCCGAAGCGACGGGTCAGGTGCGACTGGAAGGCCTCGTCCGAACAGGCCTTCAGGGCGTCGGCCGCCCGGGTGGTTTCGGTCCAGACCAGGCTGGCGCGCTGTTCCGTCAGGGGCAGGATGGCGAACGGGCCGCCGGGCAGGAAATACTCGTGGGCGACATTGCCGTGATCGCGGCCGAGCCGGACCGTGGCCACCACGCCCGACTGGCCGTAGCCCCAGCCGACTGTCTCGATCCCGGCCGCCTTGCGCACCTTCGACCCGCGCCCCTCGGCGCCGACGACCACCGGGGCGCTGAGGACCGATCCGTCGGCGAGGGTCACTCGCGCGGCGGCGTGCGTCTGTTCGACCCCGACCACCGAGCCCGGCGTGCGCAGATCGATGTCGGTCGCCGCCACCGCCTCGGCCAGCGCCGAACGGATGCGCCGGTTCTCGACCATATAGCCCA
Source organism: Brevundimonas sp. (assembly GCF_031412435.1). Taxonomy (GTDB): domain Bacteria; phylum Pseudomonadota; class Alphaproteobacteria; order Caulobacterales; family Caulobacteraceae; genus Brevundimonas. The sequence continues at coordinate 64,392 of NZ_JANODA010000003.1, read as the reverse complement.
GCGGTTCACCGCCGTTGGCGTCGCCGATCTCGTCGGCGTCGAAGCGCAGGAAGGCCGGCGAGGCGGCTTTCGACGCCGCGCCGGGACGCCGTCCGTCGGTGACCAGAATCCGGTCCATCCGGCAGGCGTGCGGCCGCATGGCTTCGCCGACGCCCAGCGCATCCAGCATCCGGAACGTCGACCAGGCGATCGCCGTCGACCGGCCGTCGAACGCCGGCGCCAGCTGGGCCGGGAACGGCTGGGGATCGATCATGGCGACCCTCAACCCGCCGCGCGCCGCCGCCAGGGCGAACGCCGCCCCCGCCATGCCGGCTCCGGCGATGATGACGTCATGGGTATGGGGGGAGGACATGCCCGCTTGTCGCGCCGCCCGGGCCGCACGTCCAGTGGCGTGCGGTCGCAGGCGCGGTGACTGGCGGCTCGTGACTGGTGGCTGAAGCACGACCCACCCACGCGCCACCAATCACCAGCCACCCCTCCCTGGTAAACAGCCCCTTAACCCTGGGCCTGCGACACTGGCCTCCAAGTCCGTCCGGAGCTTCTGCATGTCCGCAGCCCTCGCCATCAGCCAGCGCGCCGTCCAGGGCGCCCTCATGATCTGGGACGCGCCCTTCATGGTGCGTTTTCGCGGCGTGCTGCAGGCCCTGCTGGCGACCCTGCTGGTCGTGGCCCTCGTGTCATGGAACCCGGCCGATCCGAGCCTGAACGCCGCCGCGTCGACCGCCCCGACCAACTGGCTGGGCGCCAACGGGGCCCTGTTTGCCGACCTGTTCATGCAGTCCTTGGGCCTCGCCGCCTGGCCGGCCGCCGCCCTGACGGTGGCCTTCGGCCTCGCCGCCGCGATCGGCGACGCGATCCAGCAGCGCCTCAAGCCTACGGCGCTGAAGGCGCTGGCCGCCTCGGGCGGCGTCCTCAGCCTGTCCGCCGCCCTCTCGGCCCTCGCCGCGCCGACCGCCTGGCCGCTGGCCGCCGGCCTCGGGGGCCTGTGGGGCGACGGGGTCATCGGACTGGTCGATTCCGGTTTCCGCGCCCTGGGCGTGCCCGGCGGCAGCATCATCGGGGGCATAGCCTTCCTCGCGTTCGGTCTGTGGGCCTGTGGCTACGCCGTGGGTCTGCGCCTCAGCGACTTCGCCGAGGGCGTCGCCTGGGCCTCCGGCCTGCGCCGTCCGGCCGAGCCGGTCACGCCGGTGCGTCGCCGTCCCGTCCGGCCCGAGCCGGGAACCGAGCCCACGCCGGTCCGCGCGCCCCGCCGTGCACCGAAGCTGGAACTGCCCGATTACGACGAGGCCGAGGCCGAGGCCGACACGCCCCTGCCCTGGGACGAGCCGGTCCACACCCCGGCCTACGCCGCTCCGCGCGCCGCCGAGAACGAGATCAAGGTCGCTGCGCCCAAGCCTGCCAAGACCTCGAAGAAGACGCTCGACGACGACCAGGCCGTGTTCGACTTCGTCCGGCCGGAAGGCGACTTCTCCCTGCCGCCGCTCGGCATGCTGGCCAAACCCCAGGCCCGCGTCGGCATGGTCGACGAGACGGCCCTGAAACAGAACGCCAGGATGCTGGAAGGCGTGCTGGCCGAATTCGGGGTCAAGGGCGTCATCGACCAGATCCGCCCCGGCCCGGTCGTCACCCTGTACGAACTGGTCCCTGCGCCCGGGGTGAAGCACGGCCGCGTCGTCGCCCTGTCCGACGACATCGCCCGCTCGATGTCGGCGCGCGCCTGCCGCATCAGCGTCGTGCCGAACCGCAACGCCATCGGCATCGAACTGCCGAACCTGAAGCGCGAGACCGTCTATCTGAGGGACCTTCTGGCCTCGTCCGAATACGGCAAGCCGGCCCACATCCTGCCGCTGGCTCTGGGCGAAACGATCGGCGGCGACCCCTATGTCGCCGACCTGGCCCGGATGCCGCACCTTCTGATCGCCGGCACCACCGGCTCGGGCAAGTCGGTGGGGGTCAACGCCATGATCCTGTCGATCCTGTACCGGCTGTCGCCCGCAGAATGCCGCTTCATCATGATCGACCCCAAGATGCTGGAGCTGTCGGTCTATGACGGCATTCCGCACCTGCTGGCGCCCGTCGTCACCGATCCGAAGAAGGCCGTCGTCGCCCTGAAATGGACGGTGCGCGAGATGGAGGACCGCTATCGCCGGATGTCCAAGCTCGGGGTCCGCAACGTCGCCAGCTACAACGAGCGCGCCATCGAGGCCCAGAAGAAGGGCGAGCATTTCGAGCGCACGGTCCAGACCGGCTTCGACGACCAGGGCCGCCCGATCTTCGAATCCGAGAAGATCCGGCCCGAACCCATGCCCTATCTGGTCGTGGTCATGGACGAGATGGCCGACCTGATGCTGGTCGCCGGCAAGGACGTGGAGGGGGCGGTCCAGCGTCTGGCCCAGATGGCCCGCGCCGCCGGGATCCACCTGATCATGGCGACCCAGCGCCCGTCGGTGGACGTCATCACGGGCACCATCAAGGCCAACTTCCCGACCCGGATCTCCTTCCAGGTCACCTCCAAGATCGACAGCCGCACCATCCTGGGGGAACAGGGCGGCGAACAGCTGCTGGGCCAGGGCGACATGCTCTACATGGCCGGCGGCGGCCGCATTACCCGCCTGCACGGCCCGTTCGTGACGGACCAGGAGGTCGAGGAGGTCTGCAAACACCTGCGCTCGCAGGCCGAGCCTGACTATCTGGACCTGATCACCGACGACCCGGACGGCGACGGCGACAATGCGATGGACGAGGGCGGCGGATCGTCCGGCGACGACCTCTACGACCGCGCCGTGGCTGTGGTGACCCGCGACCGCAAGGCCTCGACCTCCTACGTCCAGCGCCGCCTGCAGATCGGCTACAACCGCGCCGCCTCCCTGATCGAGCGGATGGAGCAGGAAGGCGTCGTTTCGGCCGCCAACCATGCGGGCAAGCGGGATATCCTGGCGGGTCCGCCGCCGATGGCGTGAGGTCGCGCGGGAACCAACGAGCCTGAACAGGGCTTCATCCCGCCGCCGGAATAAGGTCTAGCTCGCGTCATCGCGATGCCGCGCCGACCCGTCACAACGGCGACATCGAAAATCGTCCCGTCCCCCGGTCGAGCCGGAGGATGACGAAGGGAGAAAGACGACCATGACCCTGTCACGCAGAGACCTCGGCTTCGGCCTCGCCGCCATTGCCGGTCTGTCCAGCATAGGGGCCGCCCTGCCCGCGTCCGCCCAGACGGCCCTGTCGGCCGAGGACCGCGCCACCCTGGCCACGGCCCAGACCTATCTGCAGAACCTGACCTCGGCCCAGGGCAATTTTGTCGAGACCGGCGCCGGCGGCCAGCGCCGCGAGGGCCGCTTCTACCTGCAGCGTCCGGGCAAGATGCGGTTCGAGTACACCAATCCGGCGGGCCTTCTGGTCGTGTCGGACGGAAACAACGTCAAACGCTACGATCCCCGCCTGAACGTCTTTCGCCAGGTGCCGCTGGGCATGACGCCCCTGTCGACCTTCCTGGCGCGCAACGTCCGCCTCGATCAGGGCGTCCGCATCGACCGCGTCACCCGGATGCAGTCGGGCGCCTTCGCCATCACCGCCCGCGATGAGCGTCGCCCCAACGAAGGATCGGTCATCCTGGCCTTCGCCGGCAGCCCGCTGCGGCTGCAGGAATGGACGATCACGGATGCTCAGGGGTCACGCACCCGCACCCAGCTGACCAGCCTGACGCCGGCCTCGGGACTGGCCTCCAGCCTGTTCCGCCTGACCGATCCGACCCGTCGTCCCGGCCGAAATTGACGGCTTAACGAATCGTGAACCGTGTTCTGACGATCACAGGCAATCGCTCTCGTCGACCATTTGACTAATTCGCCGAGGCGTGACATTTTGATCGCAGGGCGGCGGCGGCCGCTCCTTCGCCCTCGGACCTCATCCCCTCCCGACGGCGGCGAGAGAGAAACAAACTGGACCCTCCGGCGCAACGCGTCGGAGGGTTTTTTGCAGCTTTCTGGCGCTATCGCTCGCCGCGCGGCGGCTCCCTGCTTGAGCGCGGGCGCGCTTCCGCTAGACGGGGCCCATGCTTCGCATCGCCACCTGGAACATCAACTCCGTCCGCCTGCGCATCGACCAGGTCGCGCGGTTCGTCGCCGAGGCGAACATAGACGTCCTGTGCCTGCAGGAGATCAAATGCCTGGAGGACCAGTTCCCCCGGAACGGCTTCGTCGACATGGGTCTGCCCCACCTGAAGATCGCGGGTCAGAAGGGCTGGCACGGCGTCGCCATCGCCTCGCGCCTGCCGATCGAACACTCGGACACCTTCCAGGCCTGCAAACTGGGCCACGCCCGCTGCGTCTCGGCGCGGATCTCGGGGGTCGACATCCAGAATTTCTACATCCCCGCCGGCGGCGACGTGCCGGACCGCGAGGCGAACCCGAAATTCGATCACAAGATGGATTTCTACGAACAGCTGACCACGACGATCGCCAGCCAGGACCGTTCGGCGCGCCTGCTGATGTGCGGCGACTTCAACATCGCCCCCTCGGAGTTCGACGTCTGGAACCACCGCTATATGTCGAAGATCGTCAGCCACACCCCGCTGGAGGTCGAGACCCTGAACCGGCTGCAGGCGGCGGGCGGCTTCCATGACGTGGTCCGTGCCGCCTATCCCGAACCCCAGAAGCTGGCGTCCTGGTGGAGCTACCGCGCCGAAGACTTCCGCAAGTCGGCGCGCGGCCTGCGTCTCGACCACATCTGGACCTCGCCGGGCCTGACCCCGTCGGTCGTGCCTGGCTCGGCGATCATCCACGAGCCGGTGCGGGCGTGGGAACAGCCCAGTGACCACTGCCCGATCACGGTCGATCTGGACGTCTGACCCCGACCTCTAGAACGGGAAGAAGATCGGAATGGCGACCATGGCCGCGACCCAGGTCACCAGGTTCAGCGGCAGGCCGACGCGGACGAAGTCCATGTAGCTGTACCCGCCCATGTTGAAGACCAGCACATTGGTCTGATAGCCGAACGGGGTGGCGAAGGCGGCCGAGGCGGCCATCATGACGCAGACCAGGAAGGGGCGCGGATCCACGCCCAGGCTCTCGGCCAGGGCCACGGCGATCGGGGTGATCAGCACGGCCACCGTCGCATTGGACAGCAGCTCCGTCGCAAACAGGGTCACGCCGTAGAGGACGATGAGCGCGCCCAGCGGCCCCATCGGCCGGATCACGTGAATGAGGGCGCCGGCCCCCGTCGCGGCCAGTCCGGTGACCTCGATCGCCGTGCCGACCACGACCATCCCCGCGATCAGCAGCAGGATCTCGGGTCTCAACCCGGCATAGGCCTCTTCGGGCGTAATGACGCGGCACAGGATCAGGGCCACCGCCCCGGCGAAGGCCGAGGCCGCGATCGGCGCCCATCCCAGCGCCGCGGAAGCGATGACGAGGGCGAAGATCGCCAGCGAGATCATCGCCGGTCTCAGGCGAAACGGCAGGTCCGCGGCTCCGTACAGGGCCACGTCTCCAAGATGGGCGTCGCCCGAGCCGTCCGACTGGTTGCGGGATTCCCCGAGGCGCGGCAGGCCAAAGGGCAGCAGCCGGCGGCGCTGGCGGTTCTTCGCCTCAGCCTCGGCGCGCCGACGGCCCTCCTCGATCAGCGCGAGGCGCGCAGACTCGGCCTCGTCCTCGGCCACCGCGCGACCCAGCTGGCGCGCGCCGACGAAATAGAGCCACAGCGCGCCGGCCACGGCGATGAACAGGCCCACCGGAGTGATCTCGAACAGGCTGAAGACCGGCTGTCCCGCGTTCCGCGCCATGTCGTTGACCAGCAGGTTGGTCGACGTCCCGATGAGCGTCAGCAGCCCTCCCAGGACGGTCACATGGCTGAGCGGCATGAGGAACCGCTTGGGCGACAGATGCAGGGATTTCGCCACGTCGCGGATGACGGGCGCGGCCAGCACGACAACTGGCGTGTTGTTCAGAAAGCCGCCGACCGAGCCGCACAGGCCGATGACGATCCAGATCCCCGTCGCCCCGATCCTGGCGGCGAGCTGGGTCGCCTGGCGGATCAGCAGGCCCAGCAGACCGGAAAGCTCGATGGCGTAGGCGATGACGAACAGGCCGGCGAGGGCGATGACGGCCGGGCTCGCGAAGGCGCCCTGCACCTCGACCGGCCGCACGACCCCGAGCAGCAGCAGGACGGCGGCGCCGGTCAGGGCGACGACGTCGGCGCGGACCTTGCCATGGATCAGGACGCCGACCACGCCGACAAGCACCGCGAGGGCGGCGATCTGATCGAAGGTCATGGACCCGTGCAGACCGCTCGGGAGCGCGGACGTCAACCTTTTTCAGGCCCCGGACCCCGAAACAGCGAACCCGTGCTAGACTTGACCTATGCCCGCACCGACCGTGTTGCTTCGCCCGTCGGCCCTCGTGCTCGCGGCGACCGCCCTGCTTCTTTCGGGATGTGAGAGGGAGGAAGCCGCGACGCCGCCGCCAACGACCACGCCTCCGACGGCCGAACCTGCGGCGGCGCCGGCCGCGCCCGCCCCGACCCTGGATCGCGCCGGCCTGTTGCAGGCCATGGACGCGGCGGCCTCGGCCTATGCCGCAGGCCGGGCGCCGGAGGTCTCGCTGGCCGGGCGGCGCTTCATCATTCGAGAGGCGTTCGGCTGTGCGGGCGAGACTGCGCCGCCTGTGGAAACGGCCCCCGGAAACGGTCTTGCGACCTGGTCGTGGGGGCTGCAACGCGAAAGCCTGAAACTGGTCATGGCCCCGGGCGACTGGACGGATTCGCCGTTGCTGGCAGGGGGCGCCGACAGCTGGGAAGCGGCCGAGGGCTTCTGGATATCCCGGCCCTGGTTGAGAGGTGACGGTTGTCCGGCCGTGGGGGGCGACCCCCTCGCGAGCGGCCCGGTGGCTCCGTCGCCCCAGTCCGTCGGCCTTGCCGCGGTGTTCGAGCAGGACGGCTCGCGGCTGGGCCGCCGCAACGGTCGCGCCTACGCGTTCACCGTCCGCGGCGAGGGCGAACAGCCCCCCGCAGCGCCCGTTGCCGGCTATCGTCTGGTGCTGGAAGGACGGATGGCCGCGTTCGCTGACGGGCGCGCCATTCGTTGCCGGGCCGCCTCAATTGATCAACGGCCGGTCTGCATCGGCGCAGTTCAGCTCGATCGGGTGGCATTCGAGACGGCTGACGGCGCCAACCTGTCGGAATGGCGGGTCGGAGGCTGACGGCTACGGCTGCAGCCGGTACCCGCCCGCATCGGTCAGCAAGAGGCGCGCCTGGCCGGGCTCGGGCTCGATCTTCTGACGCAGGCGATAGATGTGGGTTTCCAGCGTGTGGGTCGTGACCCCGGCGTTATAGCCCCAGACCTCGGTCAGCAGCTCCTCGCGCGACACCGGCTTGGCGCCGGCGCGATAGAGGTATTTGAGGATATTGGTTTCCTTCTCGGTCAGCCGGATCTTCTTGCCCTTGGGATCGACCAGAACCTTCCCGGCCGGGCGGAATGAATAGGGGCCGATCTGGAAGACGGCGTCCTCGGACTGTTCGTGACTGCGCAGATGGGCGCGGATCCGGGCCAGCAGGACGGCGAAACGGAAGGGCTTGGTCACATAGTCGTTGGCGCCAGAGTCGAGACCCAGAACCGTGTCGGCGTCCGAATCCTGGGCCGTCAGCATGATGACGGGGGTCGAGACCCCGTCCTTGCGCAGCAGGCGGCAGGCCTCGCGGCCGTCCATGTCGGGCAGGTCGACGTCGAGCAGGATCAGGTCGGCTCGGATCTCGCGACCCAGGCGCACGCCCTCCGTGGCCGTTGAGGCCTGGACGGTCTTGAACTCCTCGTGCAGCGCCAGCTGTTCGGCCAGGGCTTCGCGCAGGTCGTCGTCGTCGTCGATGATGAGCAGGGTCTTGGCTGTGGGCATCTGTCTAGAATGGCGAGGCTTGGCCCGAACGCCAAGGCGGTGAACCAATTTGGTTCGGAATCAGCCTCTAGAGGGCGCGAAAGCCGGGTTTCGTTCCCCGAACAACGCCGATCCGACCCGAACGTGTGTAGCGCCGAGCCGGATCGCGGCCTCGTAGTCGGCGCTCATCCCCATCGACAGGACCTTCAGCCCGTTGCGTTCGGCGATCCGGGCCAGAAGCGCGAAATGCAGGATCGGCTCCTCAGCGGCGGGCGGAATGGCCATCAGGCCTTCGACGATCAAACCCTCCGCGCGGGCGGCCGCGATCAGGGCGTCGGCGTCGCGAGGAGCCACTCCGGCCTTCTGCTCTTCCTCGCCGGTGTTGACCTGAACCAGCAAACGGGGCGAGCGGCCGGTCTTCTGCGAGGCGGAGGCCAGGGCGCCGATCAGTTTCGGGCGATCCAGGGTCTCGATGACATCGAACAGAGCGACGGCGTCCTCGGCCTTGTTGGACTGGAGCGGGCCGATCAGACGAAGTTCCAGATCGGGCAGGCCCCGTTTCTGAAGACTGGCCCGTCGGTCGGTCCAGCGCCCCTGCGCCTCCTGCACGCGGTTCTCGCCGAACACCCGCAGGCCGGCGGTCAGGGCGGCGTCGATGGCCTCATCCGGCTGGGTCTTGGAGACGGCGGTCAGGGTGATCGCGGCCGGGTCGCGGCCCGCCGCCTTCGCCGCCGCCGTCATGCGCGCCCGGATCGCGCCGAGGCGAGCGGCGAAACCGACATCAGTGGACGGCAGGCTCGAAGCGGAGGATGAGGCGGCCATGGAGTTTCCGGAGACGACGGAAGAGGGAGCCCGGCTGTGGGCCATGGCGCAGGGCTTAGCCCGGGCGGCGGACGCTGTCAGGGGGGGCATGCGGTCGCGGGTCCCGCCGATGCTGCTGTTCACCGACCCGGAGCGGACCCCCAGGCCCTGGGAGATCGCGGCGCGGATGCCTGCGGGATCAGGGGTGGTCTACCGGTCGTTCGGGGCTCAGGACGCGCGGGAGACGGCCGAACGGCTTCGCGCCGTGACGCGGGCGCGCGGCATGACCCTGTTGATCGGGCTCGATGCCGGACTGGCGGATCGGGTCGCCGCTGACGGCCTGCATCTGCCCGAACGCGCGCTGTCTGCGGCCTACGCCCTGTCGGGACGGCGACCGGACTGGATTCTGACGGGGGCGGCCCATTCCGTTGAGGCGGCACGAGCCGCGCGGGATCTCGACGCCGTCGTCCTGTCGCCGATCTTTCCGGCAGGCGGGGCTTCGGCCGACAGGCCGGTCCTCGGCGTCGAGGCTCTGATCGAGGCGTCAGCCGGTCACGCGCGAATCATCGCTCTCGGCGGGATTACGGCCGGGCGATCGGGCGAATTGCGGGAATCAGGCGCTTACGGACTGGCGGCGATAAGCGGGTTGGCTGGAGCGTTCGCGCCCTAGAAGCGGAAAAGCGTTTCCAGACGCACGCGCGGCTGGGCGCGGCGGTCGGTCTCGGGGGCGCGGGCCGGGTCCTGTTCGGGCGTGGCGAGGCCGGCGGCGGCGCCGACGCGCAGACGCGGCGACAGGCGGTAATAGGCGCCGGCTTCGACATCGCCCCATTCGGCTTCGCGGCCGACAGGCTGGTTCAGGTTGAAATCCAGGCCCCAGCGGCCGTTCTGATTCCAGCGCAGGCCGCGACGCGGTGCGGCGGGTGTGGTCGAACGCTGGGCGGTGGACGCTTCGGCCAGGGTCACGACAGGCGCGCGCGACCGGGTCTGGGCCGACGCTTCGCCTGCGACGCTGACGAGAGCGACAAGACCGAAAGAGGCAGCGAGGATCGCCGACAGACGCATTTCCAACCCTTCGACCCGGCGTTTCTCGCCGGACCCTTGTTCCTGAACCCGATGTTTCCACCGTGAGCCCGCCGATTAGACACCGGTAGTCCGCCCGGTCAACGCAACGAGGCCTAACGAACCCGGTTCCAGGGACTCTTGCATCCGCCTGTGGCGCAAGCGTCACGCGAAGTCGGCTGGAAGGTGTTCGCCGTGTTGGAGAAATGGTCATGCGGCCCCGAAGCCGCAAGCAACCGCGGATACGGATGGCCTCGGCTGTGGATTGCCTTGTCATCGCCCCTTTTGGGCGTGTTATAGAGCCGCGCTTGGCGAACGGTCGGGGACCGTCGCGCCTTTGCGCCCGCCGCCCGCATCGGGTCCGGCGGGTCAGCACCCGAGGGAGACGACGTTCGATGGGTTTTGTTCGCGGCAAGACGGTCCTGGCGACCACGCTGGTTGTCACCGGCGGTCTGCTCCTCTCCGCCTGCGGCGGCCTGCCCTTCTCGGGCAACTCGACCCCTCGCGCGACGACGGCGCAGCAGGGCATCGGCGTCAACGCCTATCTGTGGCGCGCCACGCTCGACACCCTCAGCTTCATGCCGCTCCTGACCGCCGATCCGTGGGGCGGCGTCGTGAACTATGACTGGTACGTCAATCCGCAGACGCCGAATGAGCGTTTCAAGGCGACCGTCTTCATCCTCGACACCCGCCTGCGCGCCGACGCCCTGAACGTCACCGTCACCAAGGAAGTCCGCGGCGCCGCCGGCGAATGGACCGCCTCGCCCGTAGCCGCCCAGACCGAGGCCGATCTGGAAAACGCGATCCTGACCAAGGCGCGCCAGCTCAACCTTTCGAACGCGGGCTAAAAACCGCTAGAACACCGCCCTCCTTCGGGTCCTCCGACAGGAGCCGCCCGAAGGAATCCCGTGTCCGCCTCTCCGACCCGCTACGATCCCAAGACCGCCGAGCCGCGCCAGCAGGCGCGCTGGGCCGATGCTGACGCCTTCGTCACGAAGGATACGGGCCGTCCGAAGTACTATGTCCTTGAAATGTTTCCCTATCCTTCGGGGAACATCCACATGGGTCACGCCCGCAACTATGTGATGGGCGACGTGGTCGCTCGCCATAAGAGGGCTCAGGGCTTCGATGTCCTGCACCCGATGGGCTGGGACGCCTTCGGAATGCCGGCCGAAAACGCCGCCATGGAGCGCGGCATCCACCCCAAGGGCTGGACCTACGACAACATCGCCTCGATGCGCGCCCAGCTGAAGCTGCTGGGCCTGTCGCTGGACTGGTCGCGCGAGTTCGCGACCTGCGATCCGGAATACTACGGCAAACAGCAGGCCTGGTTCCTGGAGCTGTATCGGCGCGGGCTGGTCTATCGGAAGGACGGGGTCGTCAACTGGGACCCGGTCGACAACACCGTCCTGGCCAATGAACAGGTCATCGACGGGCGCGGCTGGCGCTCGGGCGCCGTGGTCGAGAAGCGCAAGCTGAACCAGTGGTTCCTGCGCATCACCGACTATGCCGACGACCTGATCGAAGGTCTGGCGACCCTGGACCGCTGGCCCGACAAGGTCCGGCTGATGCAGGAAAACTGGATCGGCAAGTCGAAGGGCGCGACCCTGTGGTGGGACATCGCCGAAGCCCCGGCCTTCCTGCCCGCCTCGCCTGACGGTGAACCGAACCATGCGCGGGACCCGATCGAGGTCTACACCACCCGACCCGACACATTGTTCGGCGCCAGCTTCATCGCCCTGGCGCCCGACCACCCCCTGACGAAGGCGATCGCCGAACACCGGCCGGACGTGGCGACCTTCGTGAAGGCCTGCGCCCAGACGGGCACCTCGGAAGCCGATATCGAGAAGGCCGAGAAGCTTGGCGTCGACCTGGGCGTCCGCGTCCGCCATCCCTTCGATCCGGACAAGACCCTGCCCGTCTGGGCGGCCAACTTCGTCCTGTCGACCTATGGCTCGGGCGCCATCTTCGGCTGCCCGGCCCACGACCAGCGCGACCTGGACTTCGCCCGCAAATATGCGCTGCCGGTCACCCCGGTGGTCAAGCCCGATGACGCCGAAGACGTCGAGATCGGAACCGAGGCCTATGTGGGCCCCGGCCGGATCGTGAATTCGGACTTCCTGAACGGCCTGTCGATCGAGGAGGCCAAGGCGGCCGCCATCGCGAAGATCGAGGCTGCAGGACAGGGCAAGGGCGCGACCATCTATCGCCTGCGCGACTGGGGCGTCAGCCGCCAGCGCTACTGGGGTTGCCCCATCCCCATCGTCCACTGCCCGTCGTGCGGCGTGGTCGAGGTTCCGGCCGATCAGCTGCCGGTCGTCCTGCCCGACGACGTGACCTTCGACGTGCCCGGCAACCCGCTGGACCGGCATCCGACCTGGAAGCACGTCAAATGCCCGTCCTGCGGCACGGACGCCGTGCGCGAGACCGACACCCTCGACACCTTCGTCGATTCCAGCTGGTACTTCGCCCGCTTCACCGATCCGACGGCGGCCGAGCCGATCAACAAGGACGCCGCCGACCGCTGGCTGGCTGTCGATCAGTATATCGGCGGCGTCGAGCACGCGGTCCTGCACCTGCTCTACGCCCGCTTCATCACCCGGGCCCTGTCGGACGCCGGCATGCTGTCGGTGAAGGAACCGTTCGCCGGCCTGTTCACCCAGGGGATGGTGGTCCACGAGACCTACCGCCGGGAGGACAGCGCCTGGGTCGAACCGACCGATGTCGAGCTGACAAACGATGCGGGCAAGCGCAGCGCCCGTCAGCGCTCGACAGGGGAGACGCTGATCATCGGCGACATCGAGAAGATGTCGAAATCCAAGAAGAACGTCGTCGCGCCCCAGGAAATCCTGGACTCGCACGGCGTGGACGCCGGCCGGCTGTTCGTCCTGTCCGACAGCCCGCCGGAGCGCGACGTGCAATGGACCCCCGGGGGCGTCGAGGGCGCCAGCCGCTTCGTCCAGCGCGTCTGGACCCTGTTCGACGGCTACGACGCCGATGCGGCCGGCGATCCGGCCGCGGACGCCCTGCTGCTGAAAGAGACCCACAAGGCCATCAAGGCCGTGTCGGAGGGGGTCGAAGGCTTCCGCTTCAACTCCGCCATCGCCAAGCTCTACGCCTTCGTCGCCACGATCCGGGATCACGACGGCGCGTCCGGCAAGGCGCGACGCGAGGCCCTGTCGGCCTTGGCGCGTCTGGTCGCACCCTTCACGCCCCACGTGGCTGAAGAGGGCTGGACCCGTCTGGGCGAGACCGGAATGGTGCTCGACGCCCCTTGGCCCGTCTTCGACCCGGCCCTGGCCGCCGACGACGAGGTCGTCCTGCCCATCCAGATCAACGGCAAGCGTCGCGGCGAGATCACGATGCCGCGCGGGGCCGATGCCAAGGCCGTGGAGGCCGAGGCGCTCGCCAACCCGGCCGTTCAGGCCTATCTGGAAGCCAACGCTCAATCGATCCGCAAGGTGATCGTCGTGCCCGACCGCATCGTCAACCTGGTGGCCGGCTGAGATGTCGCTCCGCAGCCTGTCAGTCCTTGCGGCCGTCTCCCTGCTGCTGGCCGGGTGCGGGTTCACGCCCCTGTATGGCGACGCGGGCGGCTCCCCGTCGCTCAGCCGGATTTCCGTGACGACCCAGGACGACCGCCTCGGCTATCGTCTGCGCGAGCAGCTCGAGGACGCCCTCGGCTGGAACCGCAACGCCGCGCCCCTCTACCGGCTCGAGACCCTCGCGCAACAGAACCGCCGTCCGCTGGGCCGCCGGATCGACGACACCGCGACCCGCTATGAGCTGACCGTGCGCGGGGCCTGGACCCTGACGCCGGTCTCGGGCGGCGCGGCCCTGACAGGGACGGAGACGGTGACCACCACCTACGCCGCCGCCGACCAGCCCTATGCCGCCATCGCGGCCCAGCAGGACGGCGAGGACCGCGCGGCGGCCGAACTGGCCCGGCTGATCCGTGTCGACCTGATGCGGGCCCTGTCCGCCCCATGATCCTGGCCAAGCGGCCCGAGGTGGACCGCTTCCTGGCGAAGCCGGACGCCGGGATCCGCGCCGCCGTCATCCACGGCAAGGACCGCTCCGGCGTGGCCGAGCGCGCCGAGGTCCTGTGCAAGGCCATCACGCCCGACCTTAACGACCCGTTCAATGTCACCCTGCTGACCGACAGCGACATCGACGGCGACGAGGCCCGGCTGGAGGAGGCCCTGACCGCCCTCAGCATGATCGGGGGACGCCGGCTGGTCCGGGTCCGTCTGGGCGGCGACAAGGCCTCCGTCGACAAGATGCTGGCGGGCGCGCTCAAGAGCCACGCCGAGGGCCTGTTCAACCCGGACTGCATGCTGGTGGTCGAGGCGGGCGCGCTGGGGCGTGATTCGGCGCTCCGCAAGGCCGCAGAGGCCGGCAAGGGCTCGGTGGGCATCGCCTGCTACGAGGACGAGGCTGGCGACATCGCCCGCATGACCCGCGAGGCCCTGGCCGTCGACAAGGTCGGCCTGACCACCGACGCCCTGGCCGCCTTCGTGTCCCGCCTGCCGCGCGAACGCGGCCTGATGCGTCAGGAGATCGAGCGGCTGGCCCTCTATGTCGGTCCGGGTTCCGGCCGCACCATCGATGTCGAGGAGCTGGAAGCCCATCTGGGCGTCGAGGCGGACGCCTCCCTGTCCGACGCGGCGCTGCAGGCCTTCGGCGGACGCCCCGCACCGGCCCAGGGCGGGCTGAGACGCGCCCTGGCCGAGGGCGAGAGCGCCGTCATGGCGGTCCGCTCCGCCTCGATCCACCTCGGCAAGCTGCGCCGCATCAATGTGCTTCAGAACGCAGGCGCCGGGGCCAAGGAGGCCGCCAAGGCCGCCGGCGTCTTCTGGAAACAGGAAAACGAGATGCTGCGTCAGGCCCGCGCCTGGCGTCTCGAAGAGCTCGACGTCGTGCAGGACAGCGTCAACACCGCCGACGTCGCCACCAAGACGACCGGCATGCCCGAACACCTGATTGCCGAACGTCTCCTGCTGGAAATCGCCGCCAGGGCTCGCCGCTTGGGGCTCTAGGGCCGATCGACACGGCGCGAACTGCAGTTTTCCGCACAAATGGCCGTAGCCATCATCGTCGAAGTCACCAAATCCCGCCGTCTTGGCCTAGTCGAAATCGCCTCGTACTAATCGTTCTGCGCTTCGCCCGGCATTGACCGCAATCAGCCCCGCTTCGAGGCCTTTCTGAACGCAGGTTTGGCCATGGCCGCGCTCTTGAGAGCGGCGATCTTCTCCGGGTGCTGGCCAGCCTTGAAGGCCGGGCCACCCGCCTTGCCTGAGGCTTGCTTCGCCGCGAGGACGCGTTTCAGGGCTTCGGCGGGGGTCTCGGGCGTATCGGTCATGCCCTCACCCTAGCACACGACCGTCTCAGGCGCGCATCAACCGCCGGCAGAGATCGTCCAGCTGCTCCAGGCTGGCGTAGGACAGGGTGAGTTCGCCCTGCCCGCCCCGGTCCGCCAGAGAAACCTTGATGCCCAGCGCATCGGCCAGATCCTGTTCCAGGGCCGCGATGTCGGGCGAGACCGGGCCTTGCGCGCCTGCTGCCTTGCCCGCCTTCGGCGTCTTCTCGTCCTGCGACTTGCGGGCCAGGGCCTCGGCCTGACGGACGTTCAGGCCCTGGTCCACGACCTGATCGGCCAGGGCGTCGGGATCTTTCGCCGTCAGCAGGGCGCGGGCGTGACCGGCGGACAGACGTCCCTCCAGCACATGGGCCCGGGCGCCCGGCGTCAGCTGTGTCAGGCGAAGCGTATTGGCGACGTGGCTCCGCGATTTGCCGACGATGCCCGCGACCGCGTCCTGGGTGCGGCCGAACCGCTCCATCAGCACGCCATAGGCTGCCGCCTCTTCCAGCGGGTTGAGATCCGCCCGCTGGACGTTCTCGATGATGGCGACCTCCAGCACCTCAAGATCGTCCATCTCGCGGACGATGATCGGCACCTCTGTCAGGCGGGCGGCCTGGGCGGCGCGCCAGCGGCGTTCGCCGGCGATGATCTGCCAGACGCCGTCCTCGCCGGGCTGCTGACGCACCAGGATGGGCTGCAGAACGCCCTTGTCCCGGATCGACTGGGTCAGCTCGTCGTGCTCGGCCTTGGTGAACAGCTTGCGCGGCTGGTCCGGGTTCGGCTTCAGGCTCTCGATCGGCGCGGACAGCACGCCGGTCGGCAGAACCGCGCCCGGCGCGACCGATACGGGCTCGGCGACCGCTTCACCCATAAGGGCGGACAGGCCGCGGCCCAGACCTCTTTGACGTTCAGACAAACTCTTGATTCCGTATCGTTATCAGGCGGCGAGACGGCGGCGTTCGCGACCGACCACCTCCTTGGCGAGACGCAAGTAGGCCTGGCTGCCCGTGCATTTCAGATCGTAGATCAGCACCGGCTTGCCGAAGGACGGCGCCTCCGAAACCCGCACGTTCCGGGGGATGACGGCCTCATAGACCTTGTCCCCGAAGTGCGCCCGGACGTCCGCCGCTACCTGTCCAGACAGGGCGTTGCGGCGATCGTACATGGTCAGGACCAGACCCTGGATTTCGAGGGTCGGATTCAATGATTGACGTACCATTTCGATCGTCTTCATCAACTGCGTCAACCCTTCCAGGGCGAAGAACTCGCACTGCAGCGGGACGAGGACTCCGTCGGCGGCGGCCATGGCGTTGAGCGTCAGGAGGTTCAGGGACGGCGGGCAGTCGATCAGCACATAGTCATACCCGGTATGGCCGTCCGTGGCCTGGGCCGCCAGCGCGTCCCTCAGCCGATAGGAGCGGCGATCGGCCTGGCTGAGCTCGATCTCGACGCCCGACATGTCGGCGTCGGCCGGGATGATATGCAGCCCGGGTACGGCCGTCGGCACCGCCGCGTCATGCACGGACCGCCCGTCCACGATCACGTCATAGATGGTGATCCGGCGCGTTTCACGTGGAACGCCCAGCCCCGTCGAGGCATTGCCCTGCGGGTCCATGTCGACGATCAGGACCTTCTCGCCGATGGCCGCGAGCGCCGTGCCGAGGTTGATTGCGGTCGTCGTCTTGCCCACTCCGCCCTTCTGGTTGGAGACCGCCAGGACGCGCGGAGCCTTCTTGAGGGAGGGCTGGGTCATACTAACCACGTTGCTGATTTCCACGGGGGCGGAGGCTCCGGACGGTGACGATGCGGCCCCTCGGATCGCTGCGCGAGACCGAAAGCTCAGCTTCGACATGCCAAGAGTTGGCGGCGTTCTGCAACTCGGTCTCTGCCTTCTCTCCCTTGAGAAACAGACCTTGTGCACCGCGAGACAGGTACGGCTGTGCATAACCCAGAAGCTTTTCCATCGGCGCCACGGCGCGCGCAGTGACGACATCGACTTTCAGCGCCTGTTCCTCCGCCCGTCCCCAGACGACGGTGGCCGGCAGGGCGAGTTCATCAACGATGGTCTGCAGGAAGCGGCAGCGCTTCTGCAGGGAATCGATCAGCCAGACGTGGGCGTCCGGCCTGCCCTTCACGAGGATGGCCAGGATTACGCCGGGAAAACCCGCTCCCGCGCCGAGGTCCGCCCAGGTCCGCGCGAAGCCGGCCAGGTCAAGCAGCTGGGCTGAATCCCAGGCATGACGGTTCCAGAAGTCCGGCAGACTGTCGGGCCCGACCAGGTTCATGACTGCATTGGCCTCGGTCAACATGACCCGAAATCGTTCGAGGTCGGCCATCCGCTCCGGCCAAGCGCCGGTCGCCTTCTGAAATTCCTCGGCGGTCATCAGGCTGCGATCGCCGCTTTCTTGACGTGCGAAAGAAGCGCCGTCAGTGCACCGGGCGTCACACCCTCGATCCGCCCTGCCTGCCCCAGGGTGCGAGGCTGGACGAGCGACAGCTTCTCACGGACTTCGTGCGACAGACCGCCGATGGCCGCGTAGTCGAGATTGGCCGGCAGCGTCAGGGCCTCCTCCCGGCGCAGGGCCTCGGCGTCTGCCGTCTGGCGATCCAGGTATCCCGCATAGCCCGCGTCGATCTCGACCTGATCGCGCACGGCCGGGCTCCAGTCGCCGATGACCGGGAAGGCTGCAGCGAAGGCCGAGAGGTCGACGCCCGGATAGGCCAGCAAGTCCCGCATCGAACGGCGCTGTCCATCGGGATTCACGGAAATGCCCAGGGCCTGAGCCTCCTTCGGCGTAAACGTCGTCCCGCGGGCGAGGGCTGTCGCATCGGCCAGGGCGGCCGACTTGAGCTCAAAGGCATCGCGACGCTCCGCAGACACGATCCCGGCCTCGATACCGATGGGCGTCAACCGTTGATCGGCGTTGTCGGCCCGGAGAGTCAACCGGTACTCGGCGCGGCTCGTGAACATCCGGTAGGGCTCGGTCACACCCCGTGTGACCAGATCGTCGATCATGACGCCGATATAGGCCTGGTCCCGCCCCAGCACGATTTCCGGGGAGCCTCCGGCGGCGCGTGCCGCGTTCAGCCCGGCAATCAACCCTTGAGCGCCCGCTTCTTCATACCCGGTCGTACCGTTGATCTGACCGGCCAGATACAGTCCCGGACGCCGCTTGACCTCCAGGGCGGGAGTCAGTTCGCGCGGATCGACATAGTCGTATTCGATCGCATAGCCGAAGCGGAACACCTCGACCTTCTCGAGCCCCGGCATGGTGCGCAGGAAGGCGTTCTGCGTCTCCGGCGATACCGAGGTCGAGATTCCGTTCGGATAGACCGTCGGGTCATCCAGACCCTCTGGCTCCAGGAAGACCTGATGCGAGGTCTTGTCGGCGAAGCGGACGACCTTGTCCTCGATCGAGGGACAGTAGCGCGGACCGATGCCGGTCAGCTTTCCACCATAGACGGCGCTTTCGCCGAGGTTGGCGGCGATGATGGCGTGGGTGTCTGCCGTCGTGTGGGTGATGCCACAGGCGATCTGGGGCACGTCGATCCTGTCGGTCAGGAAGCTGAAGGGCACGGGTTCGGCGTCGGCCGCCTGCATCTCCAGCCGGTCCCAGGCGATGGTCCGGCCGTCGAGGCGGGCCGGGGTGCCGGTCTTGAGGCGGCCCATCTGCAGGCCCGCGCCATAGAGGTCGACGGCGAGTCCGGTCGACGACGCCTCGCCGTGGCGGCCGGCGGGGATCCGCTCATCGCCGCGATGGATGACGCCGTTGAGGAAGGTGCCTGTGGTCAGGACGACGGCGCCCGCGCGAAGGCTGACATCCTCGCCCGTGGTGACGCCCACGACGCGGTCTCCGTCGAGGATCAGGCTCTCTGCCGTCCCGGCCATCAGGGTCAGGTTAGGATAGTCGGCGAGCTCGGCCTGCATGGCCTCGCGGTAAAGGCGGCGGTCGATCTGGCTGCGAGGACCGCGCACGGCGGCGCCCTTTGACCGGTTGAGCAGACGGAACTGGATTCCGGCCTTGTCAGCGAGACGGCCCATCAGCCCGTCGAGCGCATCGATCTCACGCACCAGATGGCCCTTGCCCAGGCCGCCGATGGCCGGATTGCAGCTCATCTCGCCGATGGTCTCGAGCTTCTGGGTGAGCAGCAGGGTGCGCGCACCGGCGCGCGCGGACGCGGACGCGGCCTCGCAGCCCGCATGGCCGCCGCCGATCACGATGACGTCGAAGTTCGAAGGCGAGTTCATGGCGGGGGACATAGGGGAAAAGGGGTCCAAACGCCACCGATCGGCTGTTTCACGTGAAACAGCGGCCGATCACTTTCCGATGCAGAAGGTCGAGAAGACTTCGCCGAGGATGTCCTCGACTCCGATCGCACCGGTGACTCGACCCAGGGCGTCAGCGGCCCGGCGCAGGTCGTCGCCTGCGAGTTCCGGCGCAGCGCTCAGATTCCCTCGTGCGGCTGCGACGGCCGAGACCGCTTCCGACAGCCGCCGCCGGTGCCGCTCGCGGGTGACGGCCGGGAAGTCCGCACCGGACAGATCGCTGGCCAGTCGCGCGGCCAGCGCCTCATAAAGATCACCCAGGCCGTCGCCCGTCAGGGCGCTGACGGCGATCCCCTGTCCGGCTGCCGTGGCCAGGTCGGACTTGGTCCAGACGACGAAATCGTCGGATCTGGCGAAGGCGGCGGCCTCGCCTTCAGGGTCGCCCGGCGCGCGGATCCAGAGCCTAAGGTCTGCGGCTTCGGCCCGGGCGCGGGCCCGACGGACGCCCTCGGCCTCGACCACATCATCGCTCTCACGCAGACCGGCCGTGTCCGAGAGGGTCACGGCATAGCCGCCGATGACCAGATCGGCGTCGAGCACGTCTCGGGTCGTGCCGGCGACGGCGGTCACGATGGCGGCCTCCCGCTCGACCAACGCGTTGAACAGGGCCGACTTGCCCGCATTGGTCTCGCCGATCAGGACGATGCGATAGCCGTCGCGCACGCGGCGTCCGCGGTCGGCGTCGGCCAGGGCGGCGTTCAGGGCGGCGGTCAGTCGATCGAGCACAGGCCCGGCGGATCGGGCCAGATGGTCGGGCACGTCTTCGTCCGGAAAATCGATCTCGGCCTCAACGAGAGCGAGGGCCGTCAGAAGGTCCCGACGGAAGCCGGCATAGGTCTGGCTGAGCGCGCCGTCGAGTTGGCCCAGCGCCTGGGCCGCCTGGGCGGAAGTCTCGGCGTCGATGAGGTCTGCGACGGCCTCCGCCTGGGCCAGGTCCATACGACCGTTCTCGAAGGCCCGCCGGGTGAACTCGCCGGGCTCGGCGGGGCGAAGACCGAGATCGATCAGGGCCGATGAAACGGCGTCGATGACCGCCCGTCCGCCGTGCAGATGCAGCTCGGCGCAGTCTTCGCCCGTGTAGGACCTCGGACCGGGAAAGCGGAGAACGAGAGCCTGGTCTAACGCGGCACCGCCGTGGCCCAAGGTCCGCAGCGACGCGAGCCGGGGCTTGAGGTCGGGCGCACCCAGGGCGGCGAGGGTCTGATCGGTCGCCGGGCCGGAGAGACGCAGGACCGCGATGGCGCCGCGCCCGGGAGGCGTGGCGAGGGCGAAGACGGTGTCGGTCATGGGAACAGTGTCCTCCCTGTCGGCGAAGCCGATGGGGAGGTGGCTCGCAGCGAAGCGAAGAGACGGAGGGGTTGTTTCCGCCATCCAGACCCCCTCCGTCTGCTCGCGAAGGGCTCGCATCCACCTCCCCTTCGCTGCGCGACAGGGAGGAGACGACGGGCAGTCACTTCGGCGTGGTGACCGCCGCCTGCATCAGTTGCCGGAACTGGTCCTGCGCCTGAAGGCCGAAGCTGGTCCAGGTCTTCATCAGCTCCTCGGGCTGCATGGCGGACATGTTGGCGTCCATCCGCTTCTGCATTTCGGCGACCAGATGATCGTTTAGCGGCGCGACATCCGGCAGACCCAAGAAGGCCCGCGCCTCGGCCGGGGTGCACTCGACTTCCACATTCACCTTCATCGCGGTCTCCCTGTTTCACGTGAAACATAGAGCGAATCCCCGGGGCGGTCGCCCCTAGGTATTCATCGACTGGAAGAAGTCGGCGTTGTTCTTCGACTGGCGCAGCTTGTCGAGCAGGAATTCGATCGCGTCCTGCGGGCCCATCGGGTTCAGGATGCGGCGCAGGACATAGGTCTTGGTCAGCTGATCCTTCGGCGTGATCAGCTCCTCCTTGCGGGTGCCGGACTTCAGCACGTCGATGGCCGGGAAGATGCGCTTGTCGGCGACCTTGCGGTCCAGCACGATCTCGGAGTTGCCGGTGCCCTTGAACTCTTCGAAGATCACCTCGTCCATGCGCGAGCCGGTATCGATCAGGGCGGTGGCGATGATGGTCAGCGAGCCGCCCTCCTCGACGTTCCGCGCCGCGCCGAAGAAACGCTTGGGCCGCTGCAGGGCGTTGGCGTCGACGCCGCCCGTCAGGACCTTGCCCGACGACGGGACCGTGGCGTTGTAGGCACGACCCAGGCGCGTAACGGAGTCCAGCAGGATGACGACATCCTTCTTGTGCTCGACCAGGCGCTTGGCCTTTTCGATCACCATTTCGGCGACGGCCACGTGGCGGGTCGCCGGCTCATCGAAGGTGGAGGCGACGACCTCGCCCTTCACCGTCCGCTGCATGTCGGTGACTTCTTCGGGACGTTCGTCGATCAGAAGCACGATCAGCGAGACCTCGGGGTGGTTGGCCTCGATCGACTTGGCGATGTTCTGCAGCATCACCGTCTTGCCGACCCGCGGCGGGGCGACGATAAGGCAGCGCTGGCCCTTGCCGAGCGGGGCGACGATGTCGATCACCCGGCCCGAACGGTCCCGCAGGGTCGGGTCCTGGATTTCCATGGTGAGCCGCTCGTTGGGATAGAGCGGAGTCAGGTTGTCGAAATTGACCTTGGTGCGGACCGTCTCCGGGTCCTCATAGTTGATGGTGTCGACCTTGAGCAGGGCGAAGTAGCGCTCACCCTCGCGGGGGCCCCGGACGGCGCCGTGCACCGTGTCGCCCGAACGCAACCCGAAGCGACGGATCTGGGACGGCGACACATAGATGTCGTCCGGACCCGGCAGATAGTTGGCGTCCGGCGAGCGCAGGAAGCCGAAGCCGTCCGGCAGCATCTCCAGCGTGCCGGAGGCGATGATCTCGACCTCCTCGTCGGCCAGGGTCTTCAGGATGGCGAACAGCAGGTCCTGCTTGCGCAGGTTGGAGGCGTTCTCAATCTCCAGCTGTTCGGCGAAGGCGACCAGTTCGACCGGCGTCTTGTCGTTCAGTTCCTGAAGCGTGATCCGGCCGGAGGGGACGACGGGTTCGCCGTCATCCTCGGCGCCCTCGGCGTCATCACCGATGTCGGCAGCCACATCGGCGTCGTTGGCTCCGTCCGCCTGAGAGCTGTCCTCGGCGGTTTCGGGCGTCACGCCCTCGAGCGCTTCAGCTTCAGGGACGATGTTGTCGGTGTCGCGGACGTCAGTCATGTCGGAACTCTGGATTCACGCCGTCACGACCCGGCGTCGAGGGACATCAGGCGGGGACGGATGCCCTCCGGTCAAGCCGGAGGATGACGGAGGCCTTGCGGCCGGGTGGGAGAGCGTCGGGTCCGAAGGCGGCCTTGAGCCAGGCGATCGGTCGGCGCGAAGAGAAGGGCAGCGCCGCGAACGACGCCTCACGGCCAGCGGAACCACATTCCGGGCCTGCGGGTCAAGCGTCGCGCGTCAGAAGGTCCACTCGGTCGTCACCGACAGGACCATGATGCTGGCCAGCACAAAGGGGATCTCGTTGGTCATTCGCCAGAACCGACCGGTCTTGGTCGACGTCCCGGCGGCGATCTTCTTGCGCTCGCCGGCAAGGAAGCCGTGCCAGCCGGCCAGGAGGAAGACGCCGACCAGTTTGGTCACCATCCAGGCCTCGGCGAGGAAGCTCCAGCCCCGCATCTCGACATCGAGCCAGATCAGCCAGCCGCCGAAGACGAAGGCCAGGACCATGGCCGGGTTGACGATGATGCGCAGCAAGCGGGTTTGCCACAAGCGTAACAGGGTCTGCATTTCCGACTTCAGCGGCTCGGCCTTGCCGTTCTGCTCGGCGTCATAGGCATAGAGCCGGGGCAGGAACAGCATCCCGGCCATCCAGGCGATCACCGCGAGGATGTGAAGCCCGCGTGCGAGATCGTACCCGTTCATGCCGCAGCCCCTTCGTCCTGGAATGGACAGGCCTTCCACCGCGCCTGGCAGCCGGGGCCGAACGGCGCGGCGCCGGTGCGGCCCAGACCATCCACGACAGCGGCGGCGAGCGTCTCGATGAAAGTCTCTGCCACGCCGACGGCTGGCGCGCGAAGGTAGGGGTGCACGCCCGCCTCATGGGCCAGTTCGCCGTATTCGATATCCAGTTCGACCAGGGTCTCGATGTGTTCGGAGACAAAGGCGATGGGGGTGACGACGACCCCGACTCCATCGGCCGCAGCCTGTTTGATCGCATCCGGCGTCGCCGGGCCCAGCCATTTCATCGGCCCGACGCGACTTTGATAACACAGGCTCCAGTCGGTCAGGCCCGCGGCCTCGGCGACGGCGGCGACCGTGCTCTCGATCTGCTCCTGATAGGGATCGCCTTGGGCCACCAATTTCTCCGGAATGCCATGGGCGGAGAACAGCACGCGCATCGACCGCCCAGGGTGGTCCCGGGCGGCCTCGGCCAGTTTCGCGCGGATGCCCTTGGCCTGGGCGTCGATCCATCCAGCGGCGCGGGGATAGCAGCACACGGCGCGCGATTGGCCCGGTCCAGCGTAGGCGGCAACCCAGGCCTTCAGCGACGATTGGGTCGTGGTGGTCGAGAACTGAGGGTAGAGCGGAAGAAGGACCAGTTCGTCCGGTCCGAAGGCGGCGACATCGGTCGCGGTCTCCTCCGTCATCGGATGCCAGTAGCGCATGGCGAGGAAGCTCTTCACCTCGTCGCCGGGCAGAAGGGCGGCGAGGCGGGTGTCCAGCGCCGCCATCTGTTTGAGGGTCTCGGCCTTCAGGGGCGAGCCGCCGCCGGCGTCCATCATCGCGTAGTTGGCCTGTGCGCTCTTCTCGCGACGCGAAGAGATCAGTCTGGCCAGCGGCGTTCGGGCGAAACCGGGCAGGCCGATAATCGCCGGATCGTTGAACAGGTTGAACAGGAAGGGGCGAACCGAGGCGGCGTCGTCCGGCCCGCCCAGATTGAACAAGACGACTGCGATGCGTTTGCCGGCCATTGGTCTTCCTACTGTGCGCCCAGGCGCTTCAGCACCCGTTCGACATGGGCGATCGGCACATCCGGCAGGATGCCGTGGCCGAGATTGAAGATCCATGGACCCGCGCCCCAGGCCTCGACAAGCTGATCGACCCTGCGGTCCAGAGCCGCACCGCCGGCGCGGAGCAATAGCGGATCGAGCGCGCCCTGGATCGGCTTGATCTTCTGAACCTGTTGGCCACGCTCCAGCGAACAGGCGGTATCCAGCGCCACACCCTGAACATCGACCTCACGCGCATAGCGTTCGGCATGCAGGGCTGACCCGCGCGGGAAGCCGATCAGGGGGACGGTGACGCCCAGTTCCCTCACGCGGGCGACCAGCTTCCTGTGCGGCCGCATGACCAGCCGTTCGAACAGATCGTCAGGCAGCCCTTCGGCCCAGCTCTCGAAGATCTTCAGGGCGTCGGCGCCGGCGTCGGCCTGCATCTTCAGATAGCGGGCGGTGGCCTCGACCAGAACGTCCAGAACCGCATCGACCCGCTCGGGATCGGAATAGGCATACGAACGCGCCTGAGCCCGCTCGCCCTTGCCCATCGTGTTGTGGTGACCGTCCAGCATATAGGTGGCGACGGTCCAGGGCGCTCCCGCGAACCCGATCAAGGCCCGCTCCGGATCCAGCTCGGCCCGCACCCGGCTGAGGGTTTCTCCGACCTGATGCAGATGCGCGCCTGCCTCTTCAGCCCGTTCGGCCATAGCGCCCGGAGACGGCATAAGGCCCAGTTTCGGTCCTTCACCCGTCTCGAACCAGACGTCCTGGCCCAGGGCCTGGGGAATCAGCAGGATGTCGGCGAACACGATGGCCGCGTCGAAACCGAAACGGCGCATCGGCTGCATCGTCGCCTCGGCCGCCATCTCCGGATTCAGGCAAAAGGCGATGAAGTCAGGAGCTTGGGCCCGCAAGGCCCGATACTCGGGCAGATAACGACCCGCCTGCCGCATGAACCAGACGGGAGGCCGCTCAAGGGTCTCACCCTGCAGGACCCGGATCAACGAAGGCGTATTGCTCATGACCCCGGCTCTACGAGGATGGGCGCATCCTCTCAACCCCGCGCTACTCCTCTTATCCTGATCAGAATCTTAGAATCTTTTGAGGAAGCAGGCAGAGGGCGGGACGACGGGGATGAATTCCGCCGGATCCCCACGCCGGACCGCATTGTCCCGAGCCCGTGCCCGCGCTCACGACCGACGGATGACAGCCTGTGGATACCGGGCAAAACCCTTAACAAACCCTTAACGGAAGGGCTCCCCGTCAGGCGTCTGGCCGGCGACCGGGTTGGGGGTCGTTTACCTTTCGTTAAGCATTTCCCCAGCCGTTCGAAGCAGGCCAGCGCGCCTTGGGATGATCCGGGAGCGGACGAGGCGTGCGGTCCACCGTCGTCCCCGCTCGCCGGGAGGTGAGGCCCGCGCTATAGAAATCGGCGCCCCCGCCTGGTCGGTCGGCGCCCCGCCCGCTCCACAGGATTCATCACCATTCGCACGCTAGCGCTTCGCGTAGTCCCCGGGCCGGGATGGGCCCAGCCTCGCCGGGATCCGGCATGAGCCCGGCGCGCCCGGCGGGGGCGTCGCGACTGGCGACCTATTTCCATGTTCATCTGGTCTCTGACTCGACGGGTGAGACGCTGAACGCCATGGCCAAAGCTGTGACGGCCCGTTTTGACGGGGTCATTCCGATCGAACACATCTACGCCCTCGTGCGCTCCGACAAACAGATGGAGCGGGTGCTGGGCGAGGTGGCCGCGGCGCCGGGCGTGGTTCTGCACACGATCGTCGATCGAGACCTGCGGGCGCAGCTCGAGGAAGGCTGCCGCGCACTGGACATGCCGCATATCGGGGCGCTGGACCCGCTGGTCGGGGCCCTCTCCCGTTATCTGGGGGCGGCCCTGTCGACCCGGGTCGGGGCCCAGCACGCCCTGGACCATGACTATTTCAACCGCATCGGAGCGCTGGACTACGCGATGGCCCACGACGACGGTCAGGGCACGGCCGAACAGCTGGAGGGCGCCGATGTCGTCCTGGTCGGAGTGTCGCGGACGTCGAAGACCCCGACCTGCATCTATCTGGCGCACCGCGGCGTCCGCGCGGCCAATGTACCTCTGGTCCCGGGACAGGAGGACGGAGAGCGGCTGGTGGGGCTGAAGAACCCGCTGATCGTCGGCCTGACGGTGTCGCCCGACCGGCTGGTCCAGATCCGGCGAAACCGGCTGGACGGGCTGAACGCCACCCATGCCTCCTCCTATGTCGAGCCCGACGCGGTGCGTGAGGAGACGATCAAGGCCAGACGGGCGTTCGAGCGCCGGGGCTGGCCGACCATCGATGTCACCCGCCGGTCGATAGAGGAGACTGCGGCGGCTATCCTGAACCTGCTCAATGAACGTCGCACGCGCCGCTTGGGGGCCTCCTGGTGAGCGAAGTCGCCGAACGTCTGATCCTCGCCTCCCGCAGCGCCGCCCGACGGGCCATGCTGACCGGCGCCGGCGTCCCTTTCACCGCCCTCGACGCCGGGGTGGACGAGGATGCGATCAAGACCTCGCTCGCCGGCGTCGATCCGGCCGAACTCGCGCTGGAGCTTGCGCGAGCCAAGGCGCTCGCCGTGTCCCGCCACGATCCGGAGGCCTGGGTCCTGGGCTCTGACCAGACGCTGGATCTCGACGGCGGGATGATCTCGAAGGCGCCGACCCTGGCCGTGGCGCGGGAACGACTGCATGCCCTGCGCGGGCGCACCCACCATCTGAATTCCGCAGCGGCCCTGGCCAACAACGGCGCGGTGGTCTGGTCGGGCGTCGACACGGTCCGGATGACCATGCGTCGGTTCTCCGACGACTTCCTCGACGCCTATCTGGAGGCGGAGGGCGACGGGCTGCTGGGCTCGGTCGGCTGCTACCGGCTGGAGGGGATGGGGTCCCAGCTCTTCGACCGGGTCGAGGGCGACTATTTCACCGTCCTCGGCATGCCCTTGTGGCCCGTGCTGAATGAGCTGCGCCGGGCCGGAGTGATCCGCACATGAGCAAGGCCCGCATTACCGGCGCCGTGAAGGTCGGCGGCATCGTCGGCAACCCCGTGGCCCACTCGCTGAGCCCCGTGATCCACAACTACTGGATCGAGGCCGCCGGGCTGGACGCCTCCTATGTCGCCTTCTCGCCAAAGGATGCTGCCGGGTTCGAGACTCTGGTCGCAGCCGGCCGCGCCGGTCTTCTGAGCGGCGTCAACGTCACCGCCCCCTTCAAGGAACAGGCCTTCGCCCTGGCCGATACGGCTTCTGAGACAGCGCGCGACAGCGGATCGGCCAATATCCTCGTCTTCCGCGACGGTCGGGTTTTCGCCGACAGCGCCGACGGCCAGGGCCTGTTGCGCGCCTTGCAGCAGCAGGCGCCGAAACTGTCCCTGGCCGGATCGACGGTGGTCATGCTGGGCGCGGGAGGGGCCGCGCGCGCCGCCGCTGCGACCCTCGCGGGCGCCGGAGCCCAGGTCCGGATCGTCAACCGCAGCCGTGACCGGGCCGAGGCGCTGGCCGCCGATCTCGGGGGATCGGTCGCGGTCGCCGAGGGTCCGGCGGCTTTCGAGGGGGCGGTCCTGATCGTCAACGCCCTGACCGTCAGGCCTGAGATCGATCTGGCTGCGCTCGACCGGTCCGTGACGGTCATGGACATGACCTACAAGCCGGTGATCACGCCCTTCCTTCAGGCGGCTCGCGATGCAGGATTGGTCGCTGTGGACGGTCTGGCCATGCTGATCGGCCAGGCGGCGCCGTCGTTCGAGGCGATCTTCGGCGTCGCCCCGCCGAATCTGGATCCGAGGCCCTTTCTTCTCGCTCATTTGGGAGGGTCCCCTCCTGGAGGGTCCCTGTGATCCTGCTGGGCCTGACCGGTTCGATCGGCATGGGCAAGTCGACGACCACGGCCATGTTCGCCACGCATGGCGCGGTGGTCTGGAACGCCGACGACGCCGTCCACGCCCTCTATGCGGCCGGTGGCGCGGCGGTCGAGCCGATCGGCGAGGCCTTTCCGGGTGTGGTCGTGGACGGCACGGTGGACAGGACGCGGCTGGCCCAGGCGCTCGGCCACGACGACACGGCCTTCAAACGGCTCGAAGCCATCGTCCATCCGCTGGTCGCGGCCGGGCGGCTGGCCGATCTGGAGACGGCGAGGGCGGCAGGGGTCAAGCTGGCGGTGCTCGACATTCCCCTGCTGTTCGAAACCGGCGGAGACCGGGCCGTGGATGCCGTCGTTGTGGTCACCGCCGACGCCCAAACCCAGCGCCGTCGGGTCCTCGCCCGTCCCGGCATGACCGACGCCCGGTTCGAAGCCATCCTGGCGCGCCAGATGCCGGACGCTGAAAAGCGCCGCCGCGCCGACTTCGTCATCGATACCGGCCGGGGTCTGGAGGTCGCTCGCGCCCGGGTCGCGGAAATCGTGGGGATCGTTCAGTCGCCGGACTGGAAACGGCCCGTCCGGAGGGTTTCAGACCCCGCCGAAACACCCCATTAAACCGGCATGTCCCGCGAAATCGTTCTCGACACCGAAACCACCGGCTTCGACCCCCGCACGGGCGACCGGCTGATCGAGGTCGGCTGTATCGAGATCATGGACCTGTTGCCGACCGGCCGGACCTTCCACCGCTTCGTCAATCCGGAACGGCTGATCCCTCCGGATGCGACCCGGGTCCACGGCATCACCGACGACAAGGTCAGGGGCGCGCCGAAATTCGCCGAGATCGTCATCGACCTGATGGACTTCATCGGTGACGCGCCCGTGATCGCCCACAACGCCCAGTTCGACCGCAACTTCATCGACCATGAATGCGGCCGCTGCGGCCAGGCCCTGCTGCACGAGACCCGCTGGATCGACACCCTGCAACTGGCGCAGAAGCGCTGGCCGGGCATGCCCAACTCGCTGGACGCCCTGTGCAAACGCTACAAGGTCAGCCTGGCGGATCGCTCGTTCCACGGCGCCCTGATCGACGCCCGCCTTCTGGCCGAGGTCTATCTGGAGCTGAAGGGTGGCAAGGAACGGGTTCTGGACCTGTCGAGCCGCCGCGAGAGCCAGGCGGCCGCCGCCCATGCCGCCGCCGGCGGCTATCAGCCACGTCCACGCCCGCTGAGCCCGCGCATCCGCCTGGAAGAAGCCGAGGCGCATCGCGCCTTCCTTCTGGCGACCCTCAAGGATCAATCTCTCTGGGCCGGCTACGGGCTCGAGGTCGTCGAGCCCGCTGCTCAGCCTTAGGCCACGCCGCCTTGCTGGGCCTGCTGCTGCTGGCGCGCCGTATAGATGCCGGCGAAGTCGATCGGATCCAGCATGAAGGGCGGATAGAAGCCGCCGTCTGCTGATGCGCGCGAGATGATTTCGCGCGCATAGGGGAAGAGGTAGCGCGGGCATTCGATCAGCAGCATGGGCTCGATGTCCGCCTCGGGGATGCCGGTCAGCTGGAACAGGCCGCCGTACAGCAGCTCGACCTGGAATACCCGCATGGTATCCGTCGAGGCCTTGATCGACAGCTTGATGTCGACCTCGAACAAGCCGTCGGGACGGCCTTGTGCGTTGAGCTCGACGCCCATGTCGATCTGGGGCTTGCCGTCCATGCGCAGGCTGTCCGGGGCTTTCGGATTCTCGAACGACAGATCGCGCACGAACTGGGCCAGGATGCGGAAGCCCGGGACGGGGGGCTGTTCGGTCGGGGCCGAGCCGTTGGCGTCGGCGGGCGAGACGTCGGTCATGGAAGCGGAACCGTTCAAAATGGCGGAAAAGCGAGGCGCCGCGACTAGCATCCGCCTGATCGCCTCGCAACTTGGCTCTTTCGGGCGCTAAAGCGCGCCGCGCGGCGGCGCACAGCTTGAGCGGCTCCTTGTAGGCGCTACCGCTCGCCGTACGACGCCTCGCTGCTTGAGCGCCAGGGGTCGCGGCGGCATGTCACAACTCGCCCGGGATGCGCCGCGCCTTGCGCGCGCCCATATCAGACCGTAATCGTCCCGTCCGACGCGCCCGGCCCTCTTGGCCGGGATCAGGACGCCATCCAGGGATACCCCGTGCCGGTACAGTTCCAGCTCGTCATCTTCGCCGTGATCGCCGCGGTCGTCCTCTTCCAGCTCTATAACGTGCTGGGCAAGAAGGTCGGCCGGCAGCCGCAGGAAGACGCCAAGACACCCGCCCTGCCCGCTACGGGCGCCACCGGCCCGGAGGCCCAGGTCCGGGTGCCGGCGCTCGACGCTGCGACCATGGCCGCCGCCGCCTCACTGCGCGCTCGCGACCCGGCCTTCGACCCCGCCAAATTCATCGAAGGGGCCCGCCAGGCCTATGAGACCATCGTGCGCGGCTACGCCTCGGGCGATCGCGCCGCGCTGAAGCCTCTGCTGACGCCCGCCGTGCTGGAATCCTTCGAGACCGGCATCGCCGCCCGCGAAACCCGGGGGGAGACCGAACAGGTCGAGTTCCTGCACCCGCCACGGGCCGACCTGGAACTGGCCTCCGCCGAGGGGGACCGGGCCGTGGCCAAGGTCCGGTTCCTCGCCGAAATCCGCTCGAAAATCCTGCTGCCCGAAGGCGAGGCGACCCCGGGCGCTCCGGCCGAACCCCGCATCGAGGAACGCCGCACGGCCGAGCACTGGACCTTCGAACGGTCCCTGGGCGCCGCCGACCCCAACTGGGTCCTCGCCCGCGTCGAACCCGCCAACGCCTAGGGGCGGCCACGTCTTGGGACTCGACCTGAGGCTGGCTCTGGCAGGCGTGCTCCTGCTTCTGGCCGGGTGTGCGACCTCGACGATCGAGCCGCCCGAGCCGCCCGAGCCGCCTGCCGGTCCCGTCGCTCCGCCAGCCCAGGTCTCGACCCTCCCGGGTCCCCAGTCCCTGCCGAGATGGGACGACGAAGATCATCTCGCCGCCTTCCAGGCCTATGCCGAGACCTGTCACGTCGCGCGTGAAGCCGGCGCCGTGCGCCAGTGCGAGCGCGCCCAACACATCAGGCGGACCTCGCGGCCGGTGACGCCGTCGATGGCGCGGGCCTTCTTCGAGGCCGGCTTCGCGGTGGTCGAAGCCCGGCCCGCCGAGGGCCGGTCGCCCCTGTTGACCGCCTATTTCGCCCCGGAATATGAGGCGCGTCGCAACCCCGACCGGGTGTTCGACACTCCCGTGCTCGGCCGGCCCGCCGGCTGGTCGCGTGGCCAGGTTCTGGATGAACGTTCGGTGATCGAGGCCGGCCCGCCGCCATCGCCTCCACTGGCCTGGATGCGAGCCGAGGACCTGTTCTTCCTCCAGATCCAGGGCTCGGGCTACCTGACTTTCGAGGACGGAGCCCAGGCCCGCGCGGCCTATGCCGCCGACAACGGCCGGACCTTCGTCGGCATCGCCCGGCCGATGGCGGAGCGCGGTCTTTTGCCGGCCAACGGAACCTCGGGCGAGGCGATCCGGGGTTGGCTGGCGGCGCATCGGGGGCCGGAGGCGCGGGCGATCACGGCCCTGAACCCCCGCTACATCTATTTCGCGCTCGATCCCGACGACGGCGGACATCCGGCGGGGGCGGCCGGCGTTCCCCTGCCGGCGCGGCGGGCCATCGCGGTGGATCCGGCCAGCTGGACCTATGGCGACCTGGTGTGGATCTCCGCCGGCGCCGGCAATCTGGTGGGGGCGTTGCACGGCTACACCGGTCTGGTCATGGCGCTGGACACGGGCTCGGCCATTCGCGGTCCGGTTCGGGCTGACCTCTATATGGGCCGGGGCGAGGCTGCGGGGGCGGAGGCCGGGGCGGTGAGGCATCCATTGCGGATGTGGCGGTTGATCCCGCATCCATGATCCGGGCCGAAATCGCCGCGCGTTAGGGTTTCCGGCGGAAAGCGCCTAGATGGGCGGCGGATTCGCCGCCTGGCCATCCCTCCCATGACATCCCCGACCGTTCGCACGCCGCAGCCCCTCACGGAGCGCGTCCTCGAACGCCTCGTTTATCGCAGCGACGCGGTCAGCGAGGCCGAAGGGCCGATGGACCTGTCCGGGATCGTGGCGACCTCTGTGCGCAACAACGGCCGCCGCCGGATCACCGGCGCCCTGGCCCGCCAGTCCGGAACCTTCGTCCAGGTGCTGGAGGGCGATCCTGAGGCCCTCACCGCCCTGATGGCCGACATCGAGGCTGACGAACGGCATCGCAATGTGCGCGTCCTGGCCCGCTGGCCGGTTCAGGCCCAGCTGTTCCTCGGCTGGGCCATGGTGCTGGTCGACACCCGAAAACTGTCGCCCCACCTGTCCAAACTGTTGTCCCAGACGGGCTCGGGCGCCCAGGTTACGGGCGTCATCGCCGAGCTGGCCAACGCCCGCCTGGGTTCGATGGTCTAGGCTAGCGGCGCAACCCGCCCAGAATGCCCCGCAACAACTCCCGCGTCAGGGTCGAGCCCGCCGTGCGCAACACCGACTTGGTCAGGGCCTCCATCGGCGTTTGACGGTTCGACTTGCGCGGGGCCCTGGGCGTGGGCGGAGCTTTCGGAGTAGCCGGAGCACGCCCCTGCGGCACGGGCTTCGCGGCCGGTGCGGTCGCAGCCTTCGTTTGTTCGTGGCGGGCCGCGAGGATTTCCTCGGCGGACTCGCGGTCCACGACGGTGTCGTAGACGCCCTTCACCGGGCTGGCCGCCATGACGGCCGCGCGTTCGACATCGGTTGCGGGACCGAGGCGGCTGTCCGGCGGACGGATCAGGGTGCGGGCGACAATGCGGGGCGCCCCCTTCTCATCAAGGGTCGAGACCAGGGCCTCGCCGGTGCCCAGCGCCTGTATGGCGTCGGCCGTATCGAAGGTCGGATTGACGCGGAAACTGTCCGACGCCGCCTTCAGGCCGCGCTGATCGGACGGGGTATAGGCGCGCAGCGCATGCTGGATGCGGTTGCCGAGCTGGGCCAGGACGCTATCAGGAATGTCGGCGGGGTTCTGGGTGATGAAATAGACCCCGACGCCCTTCGACCGGATCAGGCGCACGACCTGTTCGACCTTTTCCAGCAGGGGCTTGGGCGCGTCCCTGAACAGCAGGTGGGCCTCGTCGAAGAAGAAGACCAGGCGCGGTTTTTCCGGGTCGCCGATCTCGGGAAGCTGTTCGAACAGCTCCGACATCAGCCACAGCAAAAAGGCGCCATACAGGCGCGGGCTGTTCATCAGCCGCGTCGAGTCGAGCACGTTGACCTGACCCCGCCCGTCCAGCGACGTCCGCATCATGTCCGTCAGCTTCAGCGCCGGTTCGCCGAAGAAGGCGTCCCCGCCGTCCTGTTCCAGCTGCAACAGGGCGCGCTGGATCGAGGCGATGGAGGCCGGGGCGACATTGCCGACCTCGCGGCCGATGCGGGCGGCGTTCTCGGCGACATAGACCAGCATGGATCTCAGGTCGTCGAGATCGAGCAGCAGCAGGCCTTCCTTGTCGGCCACATGGAAGGCGACGGTCAGGACGCCCTCCTGCACATCATTGAGGTCCAGCATCCGCGCCATCAGCAGCGGGCCGATCTCCGACACGGTCGCCCTGACCGGGTGCCCCTTCTGGCCGTAAAGGTCCCAGAACACCGTCGGCGAGGCCTTCGGGGCCAGGGCCAGGTTCATCCCGGCGGCGCGGGCCAGCAGTTTTTCGTTCGGGGTTCCGACCTGGCTGATGCCCGAAAGGTCGCCCTTCACATCGGCGCAGAAAACGGGAACGCCCATCTCGGAGAAGCCCTGGGCCATGATCTGAAGCGTGACGGTCTTGCCGGTGCCGGTCGCGCCCGCGATCACCCCGTGCCGGTTGGCCCGGTTCCACAGCAGGATCTCGCGCTGAGGCGTCTCCCCGTCGGCGGACTGGCCGAGAAACAGGCCGGGGTTTGTGGCGACGTCGGTCATGCGGATCTCCTTGCCCGATGCTTAGCGGGAGCGTGGCTTCGGGCCAATCGGTGATTGACCAAGGGTGCGCCGCCCCCGACAAGTCGATCCATGAAATCGCCGATCTCCGTTCCGACATCGACCGTGGCCCGCAACGCACTGGTGACCCTGGCCGTGGTTGCCGCCGGAGCGGCGCTCTACTGGCTGCGAGACATCCTGACGCCGCTGGCGATGGCCATCTTCCTCCTGATCATGATCGACGGGGTGAAGCGGTTCATCGAGGAGCGGACCCGGCTGCCGCACCACTGGGCCGGGACGGCGGCTCTGACTGTGGTGGTTCTCGCCTTTCTGGCCTCGATCGCCTTCATCGTGAACGGCGCGGCCGGCTTCTTCACCGACGCCTCGGGTGTCTCCAGCGGCATCGGTCCCCGCATCGACGCCATCATCGCCGATGGCGCGCGCCTCTTCGGCATGACCACACCCCCGACGGCCCAGGAACTGTTCGCCGGTCTGGATATCCGGGGCTATCTGACCACCCTCGCCTTCCAGGTTCAGGGTGTCGTGTCGGGCGCCTTCTTTGTCATGGTCTATCTGGCCTTCCTGCTGGCGGCCCAGACGGGCTTCCGGCGCAAGCTGGTCAGCCTGTTCCCAAACCGCGAGAGCCGCCAGGAGGCCAGCGGCGTGTTCGAGCGGGTGCGGGGCGGAGTCGAGGGCTATCTGTGGGTCCAGACTGTGACCGGCGGCATCATCTGCGTCGCCGCCTGGATATTGATGCGACTGGTGGGGCTTCAGAACGCAGAGTTCTGGACCTTCGTCATCTTCGTGGTCGGGTTTATCCCGGTGCTGGGCGGGGCTATCGCCGGGCTGGCGCCGCCCCTGTTCGCCCTGGTGCAGTTTCCGACCTACTGGCCCGCCCTGATCCTGCTGGTCGGGCTGCAGTTGATCCTGTTCGTGGTCGGCAACGCCATCCAGCCGCGCATGCAGGGCGACAACCAGAATATCGATCCGGTGGTGGTCCTGTTGTCGCTGGCCCTGTGGGGACAGCTGTGGGGCGTGGTCGGCATGTTCCTGTCGACGCCGCTGGCGGTCATGGCCATGGCCATCCTGGCGGAGTTCAAGGGATCGATGTGGATCGCCATCCTCCTGTCCGGCGACGGCCGGCCCTACGCCGAGGAGGACGAGGAAGACCGCGCGCACAAGCCGCCGGCTCGCCGGCCCGCCCGCGTCAAACCGCCACGCGCCGGAGCCGCAGAACCCTGAAACCCGACCCCTTGCGGGCCGGTTCTGTCGATCCCATCTGCCTTCCAGACGTCGCGGCCCCCTCCCCTCCCCCAAGCCGCGGCGGCATCGACCGGCGCTCGTTCCCCCCTCCAGCGCCGGTTCAAGAGAGGCCGTCGGACGCCCGTCCGGCGGCCTTTTTCTTGGCTGGCTCGCATCCGCCGGGAACGCCCGAACGTCGCTGTCGTTAGGCCGCCGGAAGGGTTGTCACGCCGCAGTCTAGACGCGGGTTCGACCAAGGATTGGAAAACATGATCAAAATCATCTCCGGGGCGGCTACAGTGCTGCTGCTCACGGGCGTCGCGGCGCCAGCCCTGGCGCAAAACTGGATGCCAAACTGGGACGCGCGCCCGGAGTGGTCCGGACCCTATATCGGCGTCTACGGCAGCGCGACAAAGGCCAACGACCAGGACGACGAGCGTCTCCGGTTTGATCGGAACCTGGACGGGAACTTTGGTGATCCCGTCGTCACGGCCGCCGGCGCGGACGCCTTCAGCCCCGGCTCGTGCGGCGGATCGGCCAATACCGGCGCCATTGGAGGCGGCTGTGATGACGACGCAGACGGATCCGAAGGCGGCGTGCGGGCCGGCTGGGACTTCCAGTTCGGGTCCTTCGTGGTCGGCGCGGTGGCGGAATATTCCGGCTTTGCGGGCGCCGAGGACAGCGTGACGTCCTATTCCACGACTCCGGCCTCCTACACCTTCGAGCGCAAGCTCGAGAACCTGGCCGCCTTGCGCGCCCGGATCGGCTACGCCTACGGCCCGGCGCTGCTTTACGGCACGGCGGGCGCGGCCAGCGGCGAGATGTCCAACCAGTTCTACTCGTCGAACACCCAGAACAGCTTCACCGCCACGACGGACGACGACCAGGCGGACGGCTACCAGGCCGGCGGCGGCGTCGAATACATGCTGGCCCCGAACTTCAGCGTGACGGGCGAGTATCTCTACACCTCCCTTGAGGCCCCCGAGTTCGATGTCCGCGTCGGACGTGGCGTCGCGATCGCAACCAACCCCTTCGTGCTGACCCCGAACACTACGGGTACGGACATGCGGCGCTCCAACGGCCGGTTCGGCCTGCACGCGGTGCGGATCGGCATGAATTACCGTTTCTGATTTGCCCCATCAGTGAACGGTGATCAGACGCCGGGTTCTCGCAAGAGGACCCGGCGTTTGTCGTTTCCGGTCTTTCCGCGCGGAGCGGTCCGGCCTATCCAACGGATCAGGGACGGGATGCGTCGCGGTCGAGCGATGGCGTCCGGTCCAGACCCTGGCGGCCCTGCCGCGCCTTTCGAGACCCTGCCCATGTCCGGCGACCTCCGCGCTACCTCCCAGCCCTCCAGCCCGGAGGCGCTGCAACGGGCCTTCGCGGAGGCCGTGGGAAGCGACGGAGGGACCGGCCAGCTGGAACAGTCGTTCGTCGCCCAGGCCTTCGAGGACTATGCCGAGGACGAGACGCCGGAACTGGCGCTGGAGGATGTCGGCGCGGTGCTGGCCGACGCCTGGCGCTGGGCGGAGCGGCGCAATCCCGGCGAGACCCGCGTGACGGTCGACCCTCTGACGGTCGGCGGGGGTCGCGTCACCCCCTATGACGTCCTTCGCATCGTCCAGGACGACAGACCCTTCCTGGTCGACAGCGTCATGGGCGAACTGGCCGATACCGGCGTCTCGGTCCGGGCCCTGTTCCACCCCGTCCTGAAGCTCTCCCGCCAGGCCGACGGATCGCGCGAGGCCGATGGCGGCGGCGCCCGCGAATCCCTGATCGTCCTGGTCATCGATCCCCTGCCGCCCGAGCGGCGCGAGGCCCTGACGGCCGGCGTCCAGCAGACCCTGGCCGACGTGCATACGGCGGTCGCCGACTATCCGGCCATGAACGAACTGATGGCGCGCTCGATCGCCCATCTGGAAGCCTGCCCCGGTGGCATCGACCCGGCGATCGTGGCCGAGAACCTGGAGTTCCTGCGCTCGCTCAACGACGACGCCTTCGTCTTCCTGGGCGCCCGCGACTACGACTATCCGCGCACCACCGACGGCGGTTATGCGGCCGAGGCGCCGCTGGACCAGTCGGGCGCCGG
Organism: Brevundimonas sp.; assembly: GCF_031412435.1. Classification (GTDB taxonomy): domain Bacteria; phylum Pseudomonadota; class Alphaproteobacteria; order Caulobacterales; family Caulobacteraceae; genus Brevundimonas. The sequence continues at coordinate 26,861 of NZ_JANODA010000003.1, read as the reverse complement.
CGTCGGCGTGCTGCGCGATCCGGCGCGGACCGTGCTGCGCCGCACGTCCGAGCCCGCCGTCCTGACCGCCCAGATGAAGCGTCAGATCGACCTGTCGGACCCCGTCACCGTGGCCAAGGCCAATTTGCGTAGCCGGGTCCACCGTCGCGCCTACATGGATTACGTCGGGGTCAAACGGTACGGCGACGACGGTCGTCCGTCTGGCGAGACACGTTTTGTCGGCCTGTTCACCGCCGAGGCCTATGACAGGCCGCCGTCGCAGGTGCCGCTGATCCGCAGGAAGGTCGCCAATGTCCTGGCCCGCGCCGCCAAGGCGCCCGGCAGCCACAACGAGAAGCGGCTGAAGAACATCCTTGAGAACTATCCTCGGGATGAACTCTTCCAGATCACCGAGGACGAGCTGCTGACCACGGCGCTGGGCATCCTGCACCTGTTCGACCGGCCGCGGATCAAGACCTTCACCCGCAAGGATCCCTTCGACCGGTTCGTCTCGGTCCTCGCCTTCGTGCCGCGCGAGCGGTTCGATGCCGGGGTGCGCGAGCGGATCGGCCGTATCCTGGCCAGGGCCTGGGGCGGACGTCTCTCTGCCTGGTACCCGCAGCTGTCGGACGCGCCGCTGGTGCGCATCCACTACATCATCGGCGTGACGCCGGGCGACCACCCGACGCCGGACGCAGCGGCCCTCGCCGCCGAGATCATCGAGACCGGCCGCAGCTGGGTCGATCGTTTCGAGGGCGCCCTGCGCGCCGCCGAGGTCGACGACAGCCAGATCGGCGCCATGAGCGCCCGCTGGGCCGAGGCCTTCGGACCGGGCTACCGCGACCGCTATGACGCCGCCGAGGCCGTCACCGATCTGCATGAAATCGATCGACTGAACGAGACGGGCGACACAAACGTCGGCGAACCCGTCGCCGTCCGCGCCTTCCGCCACGCCGCTGACAGCCCGCTGCAGTTCCGCTTCAAACTCTATCGCCGCGGCGCCGCCGTTCCCCTGTCCGACGTCCTGCCGATCCTGGCCGACATGGGTCTCAAGACGCTGGAGGAGTTCGGCCACGCCATCCGTCCGGCCGGCCAGACCGGCTCGGCGCAGGAAATCCACGTCCACGAGTTTCTGCTGGAAGACCCGCGCGGCGCCGCGCTTGAGTTCGGTGACATCAAGGGCCCGTTCCAGGCGGGCTTCTCGGCCGTCTGGTCCGGCCAGACCGAGAGCGATGGCTTCAACCGCCTGGTGCTGGAACTCGGCGTCAGCTGGCGCGAGGCGGCCCTGATCCGCACCCTTGCCCGCTATCGCCAGCAGACGGGTCTCGATCCGTCGCAGGCGGTGCAGGAAGAGGCGCTGCGTGACTATCCCGCCATCGCCCGCGCGCTGCTGTCCTTCTTCGCCTGCAAGTTCGATCCCGCGCACGGCGGTTCGGCTGATCAGCGCGCCGCGTCCTGCAATGAACTGAACGACAAGATCACGGCCCTGTTGATGGACGTGAAGTCGCTGGACCACGACCGGGCGTTGCGCCGCATGGCGGCCCTGATCGGGGCGATCAAGCGCACCAACTATTACCAGACCGCCGCGGACGGCGGCTTCAAGCCGCATATCTCGATCAAGATCGCCTCGCGCGAACTCGAGGATCTGCCCCTGCCCAAGCCCTATCGCGAGATCTTCGTCTGGGCGCCGCATATCGAGGGCGTCCACCTGCGCTTCGGTCCGGTGGCGCGTGGCGGTCTGCGCTGGTCCGACCGTCGCGACGACTTCCGCACCGAGGTCCTGGGTCTGGTGAAGGCCCAGCAGGTCAAGAACGCCGTCATCGTGCCGGTCGGTTCCAAGGGCGGCTTCTTCCCGAAACATCTGTCGGGCATCGTCCGCGCCGGCGGCGATCGCGACGCCCAGCAGGCCGAGGCCATCCGCGCCTACAAAACCTTCCTGTCCGGCCTTCTGGACATCACCGACAACATCGCCGCCAACGGCCATGTGGTCCGTCCGGCCAACGTCGTGCCGTTCGAGGGCGACGACCCCTATCTGGTCGTGGCCGCCGACAAGGGGACGGCGACCTTCTCCGACATCGCCAACGGGGTTTCGGCCGACTACGGCTTCTGGCTGGACGACGCCTTCGCCTCGGGCGGTTCGGTCGGCTACGACCACAAGGCCATGGGCATCACCGCCCGCGGCGCCTGGGAGGCGGTCAAGCGTCACTTCCGCGAGATCGGCAAGGACATCCAGACGGAGCCCTTCACCGTCGTCGGCGTCGGCGACATGTCGGGCGACGTGTTCGGCAACGGCCTGCTGCTGTCGAAGGCCTCCAGACTGGTCGCCGCCTTCGACCACCGTGACATCTTCATCGACCCGACCCCCGACCCGGCTTCGTCGTGGGAAGAGCGGAACCGTCTGTTCGCCCTGCCGCGCTCGTCCTGGCAGGACTATGAGAAGGCGAAGATTTCACCCGGCGGCGGCGTCTTCTCCCGCTCGGCCAAGTCGATCGAACTGACTCCGGAAATCCGCGCCGCGCTCGACATAACCGATGAGGCGCTGGACCCTGTCAGCCTGATCCGCGCCATCCTCAAGGCGCCGGCCGAGCTGCTCTATCTCGGCGGCATCGGCACCTATGTGAAGTCGGCCCTCGAGACCGACGCCCAGGTCGGCGACAAGGGTACGGATGCGTTGCGCATCAATGCCGACGAATTGCGGGTCAAGATCGTAGGGGAGGGGGCCAACCTCGGCCTCACCCAGGCCGGCCGGATCGCCTTCGCGGCCAATGGCGGTCGCATCAACACCGACGCCATCGACAACTCGGCGGGCGTCGACACCTCAGACCACGAGGTCAATATCAAGATCCTGATCGGCTCTGCGGTCACCAACGGCGTCCTGCCGCTGGCGGAGCGGGTGCCCTTGCTGGCTTCGATGACCGAGGAGGTCGGCCATAAGGTTCTGGCCCACAACTACGACCAGACCCTGGCCCTGACCCTGCAGCAGGCGGAGGGCGCCGGTGCGCTCGACACCCAGCAGCGGTTCATGCAGGCGCTGACGGCGCGCGGCAAACTGGACCGCAAGGTCGAGGGCCTGCCCGGCGACGTCCGCATCGCCGAGATGAAGATGGCGGGCCTGGCTCTGACCCGTCCGGAGCTGGCCGTGCTGATGGCCTATTCCAAGCTGGAACTCGCCGACGAGATCGTGGCCTCCAGGGCGCCGGAGGACCCGTTCTTCGAGGAGACCCTGGTCCGCTACTTCCCCGAACCGCTGGCGCGGTTCGAAGACCAGATGCGCGGCCACCGGCTGCGGCGCGAGATCGTGGCGACGGTGCTCTGCAACGAGATCGTCAATATGACGGGCCCTACCTTCCCTGATCGCCTGCGGTCGGCGGCCGGTTGCGACACGACGGCCCTGGTCATCGCCTTCGAGGCCGCGCGGCGGGTGTTCCGCCTCGACGAGGCCTGGGACGCGGTTAACGCCCTGGATCTCAAGGTTCCAGCCGAGACCCAGACGGCGCTCTATCTGGAAATCTCCACCGTCCTGCGGCGCCAGACCTTCTGGCTGGCGCGGCGCGCGGGCAAGTCCGGGGCGACGGTTCAGGGGCTGATCGAGGCCTATCGCCCGGCGGCCGATGCGCTGCGGGCCGCGGGCGGCGACGTCCTGAGCCGCTTTGAACAGGGCCGTCTGGCGGATCGCCTCAAGACCTTCGCCGACATGGGCGTGGGCGAAGATCTGGCCCAGACCATCGCCATGTTGCGCCCGCTGGTCGCCACGGCCGACGTCGGCGATCTGGCGCGCGAAGCCGGATGGTCCGAACCCCGGATGGCGCGTCTCTATCACCAGGTCGGAGCCGCCTTCGACTTCGACCGTCTGCGGGCCGCGGCCGGGGCCGTGCCGTCGGGCGATCACTTCGACCGGCTGGCCGTGCGCCGGCTGATCGAGGACCTGATGGCCGAACAGGTCGCCCTGACCCGCGCGGTGGCTGTGGCCTCCGACCCCGCCGTGGGCGATACCGAAGCGACGGCGGAAGCGGCCGTCGATGCCTGGATCGGGCCGCGTCAGGCCGTGGTCGAAGGCGTCCGCGCCGCCGTGGACGAGATCGAGGCCTCGGGCACGGGCTGGACCTTCGCCAAACTGACCATCGCCAACGGTCAGATCCGCCAGGTCGCGGGTGCGCTTTGATGCCCCGGAAGTTCCTCGTCGTGGTCGATGACAGCCCCGAGTTCGAGGCGGCCCTGCGCTACGCCTCGCGCCGGGCGCGGTCGACGGGGGGGCGCGTCGCCCTGCTGCGGATCATCCCCGGAGGATCGGACGAGCACTGGGCCGGGGTGCGGGAGGAGATCCAGCGCCAGCAGCGGGCCGAGGCCGAAGCCCTTCTGAACCGGCTGGGCGAGGAGGCGCAGGAGCGATCGGGCGCCCAGCCCGTCTTCCTGATTGAGGAGGGCGAACCCCAGGCCGCGATCCGCAAGGTCTGCGGCGATGATCCGGAGATCAAGATTCTGGTGCTCGCCGCCGGGACCGGCAGCCGGGGGCCGGGCCCGCTGGTGTCCGCCGTCCTGAAACAGGGCGCGGCCTTCGGCGGGCGGAAACTGCCGGTGACCATCGTGCCGGGGGAGCTGACCGACGCCGAGATCGAGGATCTGGCGTAACGACGTCCTTCTCCCGGTGAGAGACGGTGGCGGGCGCAGCGAGACGGATCAGGGTCGGACCTCACCAGTGACGCACGGCCCTCACCCTTTCGCGCAAGGCCGACAGCCTGACGGCTCTCGGGTGCTCAAGCCCTCTCCCAACGTGAGAGGGGACCCGTACCCATCAACAGATCCCCTGAATCCGCCAGGAATTTCAACGCGCGGCTCTGACGAGAGCCCTTTTACCCATCACGCTCTGAAACGCCCTCATACTGGTCCCTTTCGCGTGAAGACGACCTTATGGGCGAACGTATCGGACGCTTCGAACGGTGTTTTGAAGGCCGGACCGACGGGACTCTAAGGACGATCTGGACTCCAATTCCGGAGTCTGACCCGCACCGCGCCGCCCTTGCGAACCGCTCGAACGAGGCGCATTTCCCGCCCATGTTCATCCAGACCGAACCGACCCCGAACCCGAACGCGCTGAAATTCCTGCCCGGCCGAGAAGTCGCCCCGGCCGGATCGCGCGAGTTCCTGTCGATCGACCAAGCCACAGCCTCGCCCCTCGCCGAGGCCCTGTTCACCTTGGAGGACGTCTCCGGCGTCTTCTTCGGCGCCGACTATATCTCGGTGACCAAGGCCGAACACGGCCGCGACTGGTCGGAGATGAAGCCCGAGATCCTGTCGGTCATCATGGACCATTTCGTCTCGGGCGCGCCCCTCCTGCGCGACAGCGAGGCGGGCCCTGACGACGGCGTCGAGGATTCCGAGGTCGTGGCCGAGATCAAGGCCCTGCTGGACAGCCGCATCCGCCCGGCCGTGGCCCAGGACGGCGGCGACATCCTGTTCGACGCCTTCGACGAGGAGACCGGCGTGCTGTCGCTGCGCATGCGCGGCGCCTGCGCCGGTTGCCCGTCCTCGGCCATGACCCTCAAGGCCGGAGTCGAGCAGATGATGAAACACTACGTCCCGGAAGTGACCAGCGTCGAACAGGTGATCTAGGCTTCCGTGCGCGTTCTGGTCATCGATACGGCGCTCGACGCCTGTACCGCGGCGGTGTTCGAGGACGCCGGGCTGCCGACGATGCGCCCGCTCGGCCTTCGATCCGAGGTCATGGCGCGGGGTCATTCCGAGCGGCTGGGCGGCTTCGTCCGCGACGCAGTCGCCGGGGCCGGCGGCGGGTTCGGGGCGCTCGACCGGATCGGCGTGACCGTCGGACCGGGCTCCTTCACCGGTCTGCGGGTCGGACTGGCCTTCGCCCAGGGACTGGGCGCGGCGCTGGGTCTGTCGGTGGTCGGGGTATCGACCCTCGCGGCCCTGGCCCGGTCCGCCGATGGGGGCGAAGGCGCGACGGCGGCGGTCATCGATGCGCGGCGGGGGCAGGTCTATCTGCAGCTGTTCGGGGATGGGCATCCGGTATCCGAACCGGAGGCCCTGTCTCTGGAGGACGCGGTCACGCGGCTTGCCGGCCGGTCGTGGCGCATCATCGGCTCCGGCGCGGCTCTGGTCGGTGGAGCGGCATCGATGCAGACCGCACCCGATCCGGCGGCGCTCGCGACCTTGACGGCGACGTTCGGCCCCGCGACGAATCCGCCCCGACCGCTCTACCTCCGGGCGCCGGATGCGACCCCGCCGACGCGCCTGCCCGGCCAGGCCCGTCCCGCGCCCGCCGTATGAACGCGGCGACCGATTCCGAGGATCTGGCGCAGGCGCTCGCTGACCTGCATGCCGGGGCCTTCGACGCGCCGTGGTCCGCCTCGGCCTTCGCCGATCTGCTGGGTCAGGCCGGGGTGGTCCTGGAGGGGGACAACGACGGCTTCATCCTGATCCGTACGGTCGCGGACGAGGCGGAGATCCTCACCCTCGCGGTTCGACAGGCCGCCCGACGACAGGGACTGGGCGCGCGTCTGGTCCGCGCCGCGACCGCTCGCGCCGCCGCGTTCGGGGCGACCCGGATGTTCCTGGAGGTGGCGGAGGACAACGCCCCGGCCTGCGCCCTGTATGGCTCTCTTGGGTTCGAACCGGCGGGTCGGCGGCCCCGTTACTATCCGCGTCCGGAAGGCCCCGCCGTCGACGCGCTGCTTCTGGTTCTCAACTTGCAGGAGCCGCTTCCCACAGGGTGATCTCGGCCCTATCTTGCCACCCCATGGACCGGATCGAAAAACTCTGCGCCGAGCGCGGCATGCGCATGACCGAACAGCGCCGGGTGATCGCCCGTGTTCTCGGCAGCGCCGAGGATCACCCCGACGTCGAGGAGCTGTACCGCCGCGCCTCCGCCATCGATCCGCACATTTCGATCGCCACCGTCTACCGCACCGTCCGCCTGTTCGAAGAGGCGGGAGTGGTCGAGAAGCACGACTTCGGCGACGGTCGCAGCCGCTATGAAGAGGCCGGCGACGACCACCACGACCACCTGATCGACACCCGGACCGGCGAGGTCATCGAATTCTTCGACGCCGAGATCGAACGGCTCAAGACCGAGATCGCCGAACGCCTCGGCTTCGAACTGGTCGGCCACAAGCTGGAACTCTACGGCAAGGCCATCGACGGCGCCGAACCGTCCAAGCGCGAGGGCCTGATCTTCACCCGCAACGCCCATCGGGTCGATCCGGGACAGTTGTCCTGAGCGACGGCGTGGCGTCAGCGGTTCGCCGGGACTGACAGACCCGAATGTCCGATACCTTGATCGCGCCCGAGGTCGGGACCGCCGAGGGGAGCGCGCCTCCCAAACGGCTGTTCATCAAGACCTACGGCTGCCAGATGAACGTCTATGACAGTGAGCGCATGGCCGATGTCCTGCGCCCGCTGGGCTATGCCACGACCGACCAGGTCGAGGCCGCCGACTTCGTCATCCTGAACACCTGCCATATCCGCGAGAAGGCGGCCGAGAAGATCTATTCAGAGCTCGGCAAGATGCGGGAGATTCGGGAGCGGAAGATCGCGCGCGGCGAGAGCCGGATGACCATCGCCGTCGCCGGCTGCGTCGCCCAGGCGGAGGGCGAGGAGATCATGAGGCGCGCGCCGGCCGTCGATATCGTGGTCGGACCGCAGGCCTATCACCAGCTGCCGGAACTGCTCACCCGCACGGCGCGGTCGCGTGGCGAACGGATCGGCGCCGACTTCGCGCCCAGTGAGAAGTTCGACGCCATGCCGGTGGTGCGCGGGGTCAAGGGGTACGCCGCCTTCCTGACGGTGCAGGAGGGGTGCGACAAGTTCTGCAGCTTCTGCGTCGTCCCCTACACGCGCGGCGCGGAGTGGTCGCGGCCGGTCGTGGATGTGCTGGCCGAGGCGCGCGGGCTGGCGGATCAGGGCGTGCGCGAAGTCACCCTGCTGGGCCAGAACGTCAACGCCTATGACGGCGAGGGCGCCGATGGAAACGTCTGGACCCTCGCGACGCTGGTGCGCGCACTGGCGGAAATCCCGGGTCTGGACCGCATCCGCTATACGACCAGCCATCCCAACGACATGTCCGAAGACCTGATCGAAGCCCATGCCGAGGTCGAGGCCCTGATGCCCTATCTGCACCTGCCGGTGCAGGCGGGCTCGGACCGGATCCTGCGCCTGATGAACAGGAAGCACGGGCGTCAGAAATACATCGACCTGATCGGCCGCATCCGCGAGGCGCGGCCGGGCATCGCCCTGGCCGGCGACATGATCGTCGGCTTCCCCGGCGAGACGGATCGGGATTTTGAGGATACCCTCGATCTGGTGCGTCAGGTGAACTACGCGGCCTGTTTCTCGTTCATGTATTCGCCGCGCCCCGGCACCCCGGCCTCGACCATGCCTGGCCAGGTTCCGGGCGAAGTGATGAAGGGCCGGCTGACGGCGTTGCAGGCCCTGCTGACCGGGCAGCAGACCGCCTTCAACCAAGGTCAGGCCGGTCGGACGCTGAATGTCATGTTCGACCGCAAGGGCCGCCATCCCGGGCAGGCGGTCGGTCGATCTCCCTATCTGCAATCCGTGCACGTCGACGGCGCGGATCATCTGCTCGGCCAGATCGTTCCGGTCCGGATAGAGCAGGGCTCTCAGAATAGTTTGAAGGGTACGATTGTTGGCTCGTGAGAGTGAATTTCTGGCGCTGGACGATGCGTCGCTGCGGGCCGTTATCGGGCCGAACAGCCGCCACGTCGCCCTGATCGAGGATGCGTTCAAGGTGCTGATCGAGGCGCCGGGCGGCGGGGTCTCGATCAACGGCGGTGCGCGCGATCGGGCCAACGCCAAACAGGTCATCGAGGGTCTGGCGACGCGCTCGGACAAGGGCGCCGACGTCAACGAGGCCGACGTGCGCGCTCTGATCGGCTCAGCCCGAACGGGCGTGACCGGGAGCGGTCGCCGGGTCGATCCCATGGCCCTGCCCATCGGCAAGCGTGGCGCAATCGTGCCCAAGACCGACGCCCAGGCGCGCTATCTGGACACGCTGGCCAATCATGAACTGAGCTTCGGCGTGGGGCCGGCAGGGACGGGCAAGACTTTCCTCGCCGCCGCCTACGGCGCGTCCCTGCTGCGGCGGGGACAGGTCGATCGGCTGGTCATCACCCGACCGGCGGTCGAGGCAGGTGAAAAGCTGGGCTTCCTGCCCGGCGATCTGAACGAAAAGGTCGACCCCTACCTGGCCCCGATCTGGGAGGCGCTGAACGACATTCTCGGCGCCGAAGACGTGCAGCGACGGCGTGACAAGGGCGAGATCGAGGCCGCGCCGATCGCCTTTATGCGCGGCCGGACGCTCAGCCACGCCTTCGTCATCGTCGACGAGGCGCAGAACACCAGTCGTCTGCAGATGAAGATGGTCCTGACCCGGCTGGGGGAGGGGGCGCGAATGGTGGTCACCGGCGACCCGTCGCAGATCGACCTGTTGAACCCGCGCGATTCCGGCCTGGCCCATGCGCTGCGCATCCTGCGCGGCGTGAAGGGGGTCGGGGTGCTGGAGTTCGAGGCCCAGGACGTGGTGCGTCACGCCATGGTCGAGCGGATCGTGCGGGCTTATGACGCTGATGCGGCCGCCGGACGGCCCGCGCCCGATCTGGAAGATTCCGCGCGATGATCGAGGTCGAGGTCGAGGTCGAGGGCTGGACGTCCGCCATCGACGATGTCGTGTCGGTGGTCGAACGGGCGGCGATGGCGGCTCTGGGCGATAGAGAGGGTGGAATCGTCATCCTGTTGACCGACAATGAAACGGTGCGCGACCTGAACGACCGGTTCCGGGGCAAGGATCGGCCGACGAATGTCTTGTCCTTTCCGGCCGCCGAGATGCCCGGTGTCGAGGGCGCCGCGCCGCTGGGCGATATCGTCCTGGCCTACGGCGTCTGCGCCGCCGAGGCGACCGAGCAATCGAAGACCCTGCGCAATCACCTGACCCATCTCGTGGTGCACGGCGTCCTGCACCTGCTGGGCCGCGACCATGAGGACGATGCCGAGGCCGAAGCGATGGAGGGCGAGGAGCGCGCCGTTCTTGCCAGGCTGGGCGTATCCGACCCATACACCCTCCCGCATGACGGCTGAGCTTCTCCAGAAATCGAGCGACGTCCTGACGGGCGCGCTGAACGGCAGGCTGGCCCGCATCGGCCTGGCGCTGGTCGCCGGGATCGCGACGGCTCTGGCCCATCCGCCGTTCGGGGTCCTGCCAGGCCTGCTGGGCTACCCCTTGCTGATGTTGCTGGCCGAACGATCGACGTCGGTGCGCGGCGCCTTCTGGATGGGGTGGCTGGCAGGCTTCGGCTATTTCGGCGTCGGCTGCTGGTGGGTGGCCGAGGCCTTCCTGGTCAATCCGTCCCAGGCCTGGATGGCGCCCTTCGCAGCAAGCCTGCTGCCCGCAGGGATCGGTCTGTTCTGGGGTTCGGCCATGGCGCTGTATCGTCGGTTCGCGCCGGATGGGTTGCTCCGCGTTCTGTTCTTCGCCGCCTGTTTCTCCCTGCTGGAATGGTTGCGTGGTCATGTCCTGACAGGCTTCCCGTGGAATCCGGCCGGGTCCAGCTGGGCCGCCGGATCGGCGGGATCGCAATTCGCCGCGGTGGTCGGGGTCTATGGCCTGGGGTTGGTCACTGTCGCGGCGGTCAGCGCCTTCGGGCCCCTGCTCGCGCCCGGATCACGCAAGGCGAGGGCGGGTCTGGCCCTGGCCGGCGTCGTCGTGCTGGCCGCCTTGGTGATCGGCGGAACGGTGCGGCTGACGGGCGCCCAGGTGCGCGACACCGACACCCTGATCCGCATCGTTCAGGCCGACGTGCAGCAGGAGTCCAAATGGTCGCCGGAGAGCTATCGCTCCATCGTCGACCGCTACGTCAATCTGACCGCCCGCGCGGGCGCGGCCCAGCCCGATGTGATCGTCTGGCCCGAAGGCGCCTTGCCGGCCAGTTTCAACGACGTCTTCGCTCCGGAATCCCCGGACGGTCCGGCCATCGCCCGCGCGGTGCAACCGGGTCAGACTCTGCTGGTGGGTCTGCCCCGGGGCGAACTCGGGCCTGATGGCCGGGCGCGATACTACAACAGCTTGTTCGCCATGGCCGATGAGGGCGAGGCCGGGCTCCGGGTGACCGCTGTCTATGACAAATACCGGCTGGTGCCGTTCGGCGAGTTCCTGCCGCTGGGCGGTCTGATGGGCGCGATCGGCGTGCGTAGTCTGGTGCATATGCCCGCCGACTTCAGCCCGGGGCCGCGCCCGTCGCCGATCGACCTGCCGAACGCGCCCAGGGTCCAGCCGTTGATCTGCTACGAGAGCCTGTATCCGGGGTTCACGCCGGGCGCGGGCGACCGGCCTGAATGGATCGTCAATGTGTCCAACGACGCCTGGTTCGGCGCGACCTCGGGGCCGATCCAGCACCTGAATCTTGCCAGCTATCGCGCCATCGAGACGGGCCTGCCCGTGGTGCGGGCCACGCCGACGGGAGTTTCGGCCATGATCGATCCGTGGGGCCGGGTCATCGACGGCCGGCGACTGGATCCCGGCGAGAGCGGGGTCATCGACGCCCTGTTGCCGGAACCCGTCGGGATCACCCCCTACGGCCGGGTCGGCGACCTGTTCTTCTGGCTGATGGTGTTGGCCGGACTGGCGCCGGCGGTGGTGTCGTTCGCGCGGAGTCGCCGGCGGTGAACCCAGTCGTCAACGGATCGGTTCCGGATCGCCGTTGAAATCGTCTGGGCGGTGAAGCTGGGCCCCGCCAGACGGGTAATGTCCATTTCCTAGAATTCAGATGACAGCTTGGCCGGACGAGCGCATGAGGTCGCCGGTTTCAATCAAGGCGTAAGACGAGCAATGGTTAGAGGTGTCGGCGAGGATGGTCCCCACCCGGTGGACCGCCATGTGGGCAGACGGGTGTGCGAGAAGCGCATCAGCCTGGGATACAATCAGAGCGACCTGGGTCGGGCGCTGGGGCTGACCTTCCAGCAGATCCAGAAATACGAAAAGGGCGCCAACCGCATCTCGGCGTCCAAGCTCTGGGACATCGCCCGCTTCTTCAAGGTGGACGTCGGATACTTTTTCCAGGGGTTGAATTCTCAACCGGGAATGGCGGAGAGCGAGGCCGGCGCAGCCGCCTTCGATCACGACTTCCCCTCGACCCGCTACACGATCGAGATCGCGCGGCTGGCCCCGCAACTGTCCAGCCGCCAGCAGAAATTGGCCCTCGAAATGATCCGCGAGATGACCGGCAAGACGGAAGAAGCCTGAGGCTTCGTCCGTTTCTTGGGCGCTAACGCTCGCGACGCGGTCGCTCGCTGCTTGAGCGGCTTTTTGGTGCGTCATCGCCGAAGACGCAGTCGCCCGCGGCTAGAGCGCGCGGTCAGAGCGATGCCGCCCGCCGCGCGGCGGCTTGTTCATCTTCAGTTCTGCGATCGTCGCTGGCCAAAGGTCGGGGCGGACGCCTTTTGTTCGGCCCAGTAGGTCGGACCGTCGTCCGGTTTGAACATGGTCCGCGCCGTGCCGTCTCGGGCCACGACGGCAAAGGTATTGGTCGAGGCCTGATACAGCAGGGTGTCGCCGTTCGGCCGCGTCGCCGTCTCCGTCCCCAGGGGCGGTCGTGTGGTGAAGCTCGTCACCTTGGCCAGGAAGTCCTCCGCCGACCGCGCGTCGAAATCGGAGCCGTTGCGCTCGTAGAGACGCTGGATCTTCTCGTCGATGGTCTCGCGCCGGCTGGCGGTGAGGACTGCCTTTTCGGCCGGCGCCTCGGTGGTCGGCGTCGCGGCGGCGGCCGTAGAGGTCAGACCGACCGTGCTCGCTTCGGTCGTTCGATCCCGCGTCTCGACCGCTGAATGCTCGTTGCCGCACGCAGTCAGAGTCAGCATCGCCGCAAAGGCGACGCTCGTGGTCATCCAAACCCTCATCACACCCTCCAGGTGAAAGCCGCTGGACAGACTTAGCCACAGGTTGTTTGTTCCTGCAATGTTCTTTTTCACCGCCTCGACGTCGGGCGCGGCGGCGGCTAGACGGGCGTGATGTCCAGCACAGCCCTGACCAACCGGAGAATCCTGCTGATCGTCGGCGGCGGCATCGCCGCCTATAAGGCGCTGGAGCTGGTACGGCTGCTGAAGAAGGCGGGCTGCGAGGTGCAGTCAATCCTGACCGGCAGCGGGGCCGAGTTCATCACGCCGCTGTCTCTGGCGGCCCTGACCGGCAATCCGGTGCGGATCGGACTGTTCCATCCGGACGAAGAGACGACGATGGGCCATATCGAGCTCTCGCGCTGGGCCGATCTGGTGGTCGTTGCGCCGGCGACGGCGGGGCTGATCGCCAAGGCGGCGAACGGCATGGCCGACGACCTGGCCTCGACGACGCTTCTGGCGACGGACAAGAAGGTGCTGCTCGCCCCGGCGATGAATGTGCGGATGTGGCTGCATCCGGCGGTGCAGGCCAATGTAGCGCGGCTGAAGAGCTTCGACGGCTTCCACGGCATGGCGGTGGTTGGGCCCGACGACGGAGAGATGGCCTGCGGCGAGTTCGGTCCCGGCCGGATGGCCGAGCCGGCGGCGATCCTGGCCGCGATCACCGATCTGCTGGCCGGGCCGGACGGGCGGGCTCTGGCGGGCCGCAGGGCCGTGGTCACGGCCGGACCCACTTTCGAGCCGATCGATCCGGTTCGGGGCCTGACCAACCGCTCCAGCGGGAAACAGGGCTACGCCATCGCCGCCGCCCTCGCCGCACGCGGCGCCGAGGTGACGCTGGTGTCGGGTCCCACAGGGCTGTCCGTGCCGGTGGGCGTGACCCGGATCGACGTCGAGACGGCGATGGAAATGAAGGCGGCGACGGAAGCGGCGCTGCCGGCTGATATCGCGGTGCTCTCGGCCGCCGTGGCCGACTGGCGCGTGGACACGGTCGCGGGCGGCAAGATCAAGAAGGCCCCCGGCGGGCCGCCGATGCTGAGCCTGATCGAGAACCCCGACATCCTGGCGGGTATCGCCAAGCCCGGGCCGAACCGTCCCAAGCTCGTGATCGGCTTCGCCGCCGAGACGACGGATCTGGAAGCCAATGCGCGGTCGAAACTGTCGCGCAAGGGCTGCGACTGGATCGTCGGCAACGATGTCTCGGCCGATGTCTTCGGCACGGACGGCAACACGGTCCTGCTGGTCACAAGGAACGGCGCCGACGCATGGCCGCGTCTTTCGAAGATAGAGGTGGCCACACGCCTTGCCGACCGCATCGCCGACCATTTCTCCGCCAAAGCCTGAGAGCCTCTCCTTGAGCACCCTCCGTATCCTGCGCCTGCCCCACGCCGAGGGTCTGGCCCTGCCCACCTATGAGACCGCCGGTTCGGCGGGCATGGACCTGAGGGCCGCCGTCCCGGCGGGTTCGCCGATGACACTGGAACCTGGCGCGCGGGCCCTGGTGCCGACCGGTCTGAAGATCGCCCTGGAACAGGGCTGGGAAGCGCAGATCCGGCCGCGCTCGGGCCTGGCCCTGAAGCACGGCATCAGCGCGCCCAACACGCCGGGCACGATCGATAGCGACTATCGCGGCGAGGTCGGGGTGATCCTGATCAACCTGGGTCGGGAGCCGTTCGTCATCAATCGCGGAGACCGCATCGCCCAGATGGTTATCGCCGCCGTGGCCCAGGCGACGGTCGTCGAGGTCGACACCCTGGACGATACGGCGCGCGGCGCCGGGGGCTTCGGATCCACGGGTCGATAGAGGAAGCATCCATTCCCGCAGACCGGCGTTAACCCTGCCGACGGCCAAGCTGGGCCGTAGCAAATCCGGAGCGTTGCGTGATGGAAGAGTTCTTCGCCCAGCTGGGCAATCTGCTGCAGGGGCTGTTCGCCCTGACCCAGAGCGGCTTCGACACCGTCAATCAGGTGGTCGGCCTGGTCATCGCCCTGATCGCCGCCTTCATGATGCCCGCCTGGCGCAGCCTGTTCAGCACGGCTCTGGGCGCCACCCTGGTCTATATCCTCGTCGGCCTGTTGAGGCCGATGCTGGATGGCGGCGCCTTCGCCTTGCCGGACCTGATGGGCATGGCGTTCTGGATGACCGTCCTAGCCCTGTTCCTGGCCTTCTCGGTGATCATCGCCGTGTTCTTCTTCCTCAAGACCCTGCTGGGCGGTGGTCATCGTCACCGCGCACACGCCCACTAGAGTCTGAAGGCGGGCGTTCGCGTCCGCCCTTTTACTTTCGGCGATTGGGGTCTATATGGCCTCCTACATCGTTAGACCGGCGTCCAACGGCGTCGTTCAAAGCGGCGGCCGTGGAGGCCGACCGCTTTTCTTTTTGCCCGCTGTACACCCTCCGGGTGACGGCCAATCCAGAAGCATAGAACCCGCTTGCGCGCCAAGACCGTCGAAGACCGCCAGATCCTGGAGCTGATCGATCCCGTCGCGGAATCGGTCGGCCTGGATATCGTGCGCGTGCGTCTGATGGGCGGGACCCTGCGTCGTCGCCTGCAGGTCATGGCCGAGCGGCCTTCGGACAACGACATCGACGTGGGCGAATGCGCCCGTCTGAGCCGGGCCATGTCCGAGGTTCTGGACGCTGCCGACCCGATCGCCGGCGAATATCTGCTGGAAGTCTCCTCGCCCGGCATCGACCGGCCTCTGACCCGCCTGAAAGACTTCGACCTGTTCGAGGGCCTGGAGGCGCGTCTGGAGACGGACCGGATGATCGAGGGGCGCAAGCGCTTCAAGGGCATCGTCGCCGGCACCGACGGCGACAACATCGCCATCGACCTGGACGGCGAGGAAGAAACCGCCCTGATCCCTTTCGACTGGCTGGTGGACGCCAAGCTGGTCATGAACGACGCCCTTCTGAAACGCGGAGCCGCAATCCGCGCCGCGCGGGGCGAACCCGAAGACGACGGCCTGCCGGCCCATTCTCCCGAAGACGGCGCGCCTGAAGACCAAAACAACGCCAAGACTTCTGAGGACGACGCCTGATGGCCGTGACCGGTATTTCCGCCAATCGCCTGGAACTTCTGCAGATCGCCAATGCGGTCGCGCAGGAAAAGAACATCGACCGCGAGATCGTGATCGAGGCTCTGGAAGAAGCGATCCAGAAGGGCGCCAAGTCGCGCTACGGCGCCCATCATGACATCCGGGCCAAGATCGATCCGAAGACGGGCGAACTGGCCCTGACGCGTCACGTCACCATCGTCGAGGACGACTGGATGCCGGAAGACGAGCTGGAAGAATTCAACGACTCGGCCATGGTTCGCCTGACCGATGCCTCCAAGCGTGACGCCGAAGCCGTGGTCGGCAAGGAATACGTCGAGGACCTGCCGCCGTTCGAGTTCGGCCGGGTCCAGACCCAGATGGCTCGTCAGGTCATTACCGGCAAGGTTCGCGAGGCTGAGCGCGCCAACCAGTACGAAGAGTTCAAGGACCGGGTCGGCGAGATCGTCAACGGCACCGTCAAGCGCGTCGAATACGGCAACACCATCGTCGACCTGGGCCGGGGCGAGGGCATCATGCGCCGCGACCAGTCGATCCCGCGCGAAGTGTTCAACATCGGCGACCGGATCCGCACCTACATCTACGACGTCCGCCCGGAGGCCAAGGGTCCGCAGATCATGCTGTCGCGGGCTCACCCCGGCTTCATGGCCAAGCTGTTCGCCCAGGAAGTGCCGGAAGTTTACGACGGCGTGATCGAGATCCGCGCCGCCGCCCGCGACGCCGGTTCGCGCGCCAAGATGGCCGTGCTCTCGAACGACTCCTCCATTGACCCCGTCGGCGCCTGCGTCGGCATGCGCGGCTCGCGCGTCCAGGCGGTCGTGGCCGAACTGCAGGGCGAGAAGATCGACATCATCCAGTGGAACCCGGACGAGCCGACCTTCATCGTCAACGCCCTGGCCCCGGCTGAAGTCTCCAAGGTCGTGCTCGACGAAGAAGCCGACCGCGTCGAGGTCGTGGTACCGGACGAGCAGCTGTCGCTGGCCATCGGCCGTCGCGGCCAGAACGTCCGGCTGGCCTCCCAGCTGACCGGCTGGCAGATCGACATCATCACGGAATCGCAGGACTCCGAGCGTCGCCAGCGCGAGTTCAGCGAGCGCACCACCCTGTTCCAGGAAGCCCTGGATGTGGACGAGGTCATCGCCCAGTTGCTAGTCACTGAAGGCTTCGCCACCATCGAGGACCTGGCTTTCGTCGAGAACTACGAAGTCGCCGAGATCGAAGGCTTCGACGAAGACACTGCCGAGGAGCTGCAGGCCCGCGCCCGCGACTATCTCGAGAAGCAGTCCGCCATTCTGGACGCCAAACGCGTCGAACTGGGCGTGCTGGACGAGGTCATGGCCGTTCCGGGCGTGACCCTTCCGATCGCCGTCGCCCTTGGCGAAGGCGGCGTGAAGACCGTCGAGGACCTGGCTGATCTGGCCACCGACGAGATCCGTGGCGGTTACGAGATGAAGAATGGCGAGCGGACCAAGGTCGCCGGCGTGCTGGAAAGCTTCAACTTGGCCCAGGAAGACGCCGAACTGCTGATCCTGCAGGCACGCGTCGCTGCCGGCTGGATCGACGCTTCAGAACTGCCGCAGCCGCCGGAGCCCGAATACGAGGAAGAGTACGCCGAGGGCGAGTACGATCCCGAGGCCGTGTTCGACGCCGCCCCCGAGGGCGATGCCGAAGCCCAGGTCACCGCCGATGACGCCGAGGTCGAAGACGACCTCGAGCCGACCCCCGACGCGTGATGAGGTGCGCTGTCCATGAGCCTGCGCGACGCGACGATCGATAGAGAGCGCCGGGACCTGGTGACCCACCAGGCCATGGATGAATCTCGACTGATCCGTTTCGTCGCCGGCCCGGACGGCATGGTGGCTCCCGATCTGGGCAGGAAGCTGCCCGGCCGCGGCATGTGGGTGGAAGCCTCGCGGGCGTCCGTCGACGCGGCCGTGAAGAAAAACCTGTTCTCGCGCTCGGCCAAGGCTCCTCTGAAACCGACCGCCGATCTCGCCGATACGGTCGAAACCCTTTTGGTTCGCCGTTGTCTGGACCAGCTGGGACTTGCCCGGCGTGAAGGCGTACTTATCTCAGGCTTCGAGAAATCGGCTGCGGCGATCCGGTCGGGCAAGGCCGCATGGCTGATCGAGGCCGCCGACGGATCGGCGGATGGACGCGGAAAGCTCGCCGCTCTGGCCCGACATCAGACGACCAAGGTCTGCGGCGCCTTCAGCGCGGATGATTTGAGTTTGGCCCTTGGGCTGGAAAATGCGATACACGGCGTCCTGCTGCGTGGCGGCAGAGCCGATCGCTGGACCATCGAGGTCGAACGACTGGCGGGATTTCGATCGCTTCGGCCTGCGGCCTGGGACCTGGATCATCCGGGTTCCACTCGCGGGGACGGGTCGGACGAGGACCCGAAGGACGAGCCTGAACGGGCGGATTGACGGGCGGGGTCAGGCCTCTTTCGAGGGGCGGACGCCGCACGACTTTTTGCGTTTCCAGGTAACGAGACGATTTTTGACTAAGACGCGGCGGACTTCTCCGCCCACGAGTAAAGCGACCGGATGAGCGACGAGAACGACAAGACCAACGACGGCCAAGCTCCGCAGGCCCCTACCGGGACTCCGTCCACGACGGGACCGCGGGCGCCGCTGAGCCTGAAGCCGCGCGCCGTGGGATCGGTTTCGACCGGCACCGTGCGCCAGAGCTTCAGCCATGGCCGCACCAAGACGGTGGTGGTCGAGACCAAGCGCCGCCCGGGCGCCCCGGTCGCTCCGGGCCTTGGGGGACATCAGCGTCCGGCGGGCTTCGATGTCGCGCGGCCGCGTTCCGACACACCGGCCCCGCAGGCGCCCTCGCCCCGTCCGCAGATGCAGCAGCCCGCCGGCGGCCGCCTGTCCAACGAGGAACAGGAAGCCCGACGTCGCGCCATCGAGACGGCGACCCATGCCCAGGCCGAACGCGCCGCCGCCCAGGCCGCCGAACAGGCGCGTCGTGACGCCGCTGCTCGCGATCAGGCCGCCGCGACCGCCGCCGCCGCCAGCGCCGCCCAGGCCGAGGCCGCGGCAGCACGCGCAGCAGCCGAGGCCGCCCGTGCTGAAGCCTCCAAGCTGACGGCGGCCGCGCCGCTGCCGCCCGGCAAGCCTGCCGCCCGCGCGCCGCTGGCCCCGAAGCCTGTCGTCGCGCCGCCGCCGCCGGCTCCCGAGCCCGTCGCTCCGGTCGCCGCCGCGCCGGAACCGATCCCGGCTCCCGCGCCCGTCGCTCCGGCCCGTCCGGCGCCGCCGGCGCGTCCGATCGTGAACTTCGGCCAGCGCGTGCCCAAGGCGCCGAACCCCGCCCGCGCCCCGATCGACCGTCCCGCCTTCGGCGCCCGTTCGGCGCGTGAAGAGGCCATGGGCGGTGGTGAGAAATCCTATTCCGACCGTCCCGCCAACGCCCGTCCTGGGGGCGCTCCGGCGAAACCCGCCGAGCCGGTCCGCTATTCGGCCCTGAACCCGCGCCCCGCTGCGGGCGCGGCCCGTCCCGGCGGCGCCCGAACGGGCCCGGGCGGTCGTCCGGCCCCGAACGCCCCTCCGGCCGAGGCCAATGTTCTGCGCCCGGCCCGCGCCCCCGGCGGCGGCTTCGCCAAGCCGTTGAAGCCTGAGGACGATCGCGACAAGCGTTTCTCCGACGCGGGCAAGGCCGTCAGCCGCACGCGTGGCGAGCCCAAACGCCGCGAAGGCCGCCTGACCATCCAGTCCGTGGCCGGCGACGGCGACACGGCCGAGCGGATGCGTTCGCTGGCCTCGGTCCGCCGGGCCCGCGAACGTGAGAAAGAGAAGCGCAAGGGCGGGTCCACCGATGCGCCGAACCGTCCGCGCGAAGTCGTCATCCCCGACGTCATCACCGTGCAGGAGCTGTCCAACCGGATGGCCGTGCGCGGCGTCGACATCATCAAGTTCCTGATGAAACAGGGCCTGATGATGAAGATCAACGACGTCATCGACACCGACACCGCCGAACTGGTGGCCGACGAGTTCGGCATGACCGTGCGTCGCGTCTCGGAATCCGACGTCGAGGCCGGCTTCCTGTCCGATGATATCGACGACGAGGCGACGACGCCCCGTGCGCCGGTCGTGGCCATCATGGGCCACGTCGACCACGGCAAGACCAGCCTGCTTGACGCCTTGCGCACCACAGACGTCGCGTCGGGCGAAGCCGGCGGCATCACCCAGCACATCGGCGCCTATCAGGTGAAGACGCCGTCGGGCGAGGCCGTGACCTTCCTGGATACCCCGGGCCACGCAGCGTTCAGCGCCATGCGGACCCGCGGCGCCAACGTCACCGACATCGTCATCCTGGTGGTGGCGGCCGATGATGGCGTCATGCCGCAGACGATCGAGAGCATCCAGCACGCCAAGGCTGCGGGCGCTCCGATCATCGTGGCCGTCAACAAGATCGACAAGCCGGACGCCGACCCGCAGAAGGTCGTCAACGAACTTCTGCAGTACGAAATCATCGGCGAGGCCTTGGGCGGCGACACCCAGATCGTCGAGGTGTCGGCCAAGGCGCGCACCAATCTGGACGGCCTGATCGAAGCCATCCTGCTGCAGGCCGAGGTCATGGACCTGAAGGCCGATCCGGAACGCTCCGCGGAAGGCGTGGTCATCGAGGCCAAGCTGGACAAGGGTCGCGGCCCGGTCGCCACCATCCTGGTCAAGCGCGGCACGCTGAAGAAGGGCGATCTGGTCGTCGCCGGCTCCAGCTTCGGCCGTGTCCGCGCGCTGTTGAACGAACGTGGCGAGCAGCTGACCGAGGCTGGTCCGTCCGTGCCGGTCGAGATTCTGGGCCTGGACGAGGCTCCGAGCCCCGGCGAACCCCTGGCCGTGGTCGAGAACGAGGCCCGCGCCCGCGAGCTGACCGAGTACCGGTCGCGCATCAAGCGCGAGAAGGCCACCGGCGGCATCAACCAGGTCAGCCTGGTCGACATGATGGCCAAGCTGGGATCCAAGAAGATCTCGGAACTGCCGGTCCTCATCAAGTCCGACGTCCAGGGCTCGGGCGAGGCCATCCAGGGTTCGCTGGAGAAGATGGGCAACGACGAAGTCCGCGCCCGCGTCATCTATTCCGGCGCCGGCGGCATCACCGAGTCGGACGTCCAGCTGGCCAAGTCGGCAGGCGCCCCGATCCTCGGCTTCAACGTCCGCGCCTCGAAACAGGCCAAGGATCTTGCCGAGCGTGAAGGCGTGGAGATCCGCTACTATTCGATCATCTACGACCTGCTGGACGACATGAAGGGCGTTCTGTCCGGCATGCTGGCTCCGCTGCAACGCGAAACCTTCCTCGGCAACGCCGCCGTGCTGCAGGTCTTCGATATCTCGAAAACCGGCAAGATCGCCGGTTGCCGGGTGTCCGAGGGCGTGGTCCGCAAGGGCGCCAAGGTCCGGATCATCCGCGACGACATCGTCGTCCTGGAGCTGGGCACGCTCGCCACGCTCAAGCGCTTCAAGGACGAGGTCAACGAGGTGCCGTCGGGTCAGGAGTGCGGCATGCACTTCCAGGGCTTCCACGACATCAAGGTCGGCGACTACATCGAGTGCTTCACCGTCGAAGAAATCCAGCGCACTCTCTAGTAGCGCGCTACCGCTCGACGCGCGGCGTCTCGCTGCTTGAGAGCGGTTGTCCCCTCCCTGTCGCGCAGCGATCGGGAGGGGCCGCCGCCTCCCTTCCGCCGCAAGTCGCGGTATGAAGTGACGTCATGCTTCACCGTATGCTCGCTGTTCTGACGCTCGTCGCCATCGCCACGCCGGCGACGGCCGACACCCGCTATCTCGCGTTCGACCCCTCCGACCGGGTCACGACCGCCCTGACGCGCGGCGTGACGCTGGAGGTCGAGCGCGGATGGTTCGGCGCGGTCAGCGTCCGGCGGATCATCTCCACCACCGCCCGGGGGTCTGCGACCATATCGCGTGGCGGCCCGGATGAGGCGCGACGCGCCCTGCCGGAGGGCGCCGGCGAAAGCACCGTCTATTCCATCGCCCAGGAAGGCGACGGCCGGGGGTTGGCGCGGGCCCTGTGCCCCGGCGCCGAAGCCACCTTCCTGGTCGTCGGCCGGGTCCGGGCAGGGCGGCCGATGGCCATGCACGGCGCGGGGCGCTGGTCCGACGGAACGTTCCGCTACTGCGTGACCCTGTCCTACAGTTATCGCGGTGAATGGAGCCTGCCGCCTCGCGCTTCGGTCGAAGACGCCGACTGATGCGGAGCGTGGGGGCGATGCTGCTGGCGGGACTGCTGGGGCTGGGCGCTGCTCTGTGGACCTGGACCCGTCCGGGCGAGCCGGCGACGGCAATCTCGCCAGAGGCCGGCGTCACCCTGCACGTGCTCAACAACGGCTTCCACACCGACCTCGCCGTGCCGCGTGCGGCGCTGGAAGCCGGCGGCGGCCCACTGGCCGAGGCGTCACGGTCGGTGGGCGCAGGGGACTGGATCCTGATCGGCTGGGGCGATGCGAAATTCTTCGTCGATACCAGCCCCATGGAAGACCGGATTCCCGACGGCCTTCGCGCCTTCTTCCGGCCGGGCAACGCCTCGGTCGTGATGCTGGACCCGGAAGCAGGCGATCCTGCAATGCGATTCGCGCCCGAGAGCCGACGCACCCTCGTCCTGTCGCCAGAGGCCTTCGCCGGTCTGCGCGGCCGGGTGCAGGATTCACTCTCGCTGGTGGAGGGCAGGCCTCGCCCGTCGACGGCGCGGAGTGGCGACGGGGCTCACTTCTTCGCCAGTCGGGAGCATTTCTGGATCGGCTACCTGTGCAACAGCTGGACCGCCCGGGTGTTGAATTCAGCGGGCCTGCCGATCCGGCCGCTGCGCTCCGTGACCGCCGGAGAGATCATCGCCGCCGTGGATCGCGCCCAATTGGACACCGGCGCCAGACAGGACTAGACCCCGCGCCTTCGCTTTTACCGGCCGGGTCCGATCCCCGGCGGCGAACAGGACGACCTCCATGAGCAACCGAAAATCCTCCAAACCCGCCGCCAAGGCCGGAACCGTCAGCCAGCGCCAGCTGCGCGCTTCGGAAATGATCCGCCACGCCCTGGTCGAGGTCATGCGCGAGAACGAGATTCGCGATCCCGCCTTGATCGGCGTGTCGGTCACGGTGACCGAGGTCCGGCTTTCTCCCGATCTGAAGCACGCCACCTGTTTCGTCGAACCCCTGGGCGCGGGAATCGAGACCTCGGACACGGCCGGCCATATCGACGAGATCATCAAGGCGCTCAACGTCCACGCCAAATTCCTGCGCGGCGCCCTGGGCCGCCATATCGACATGCGCTTCACGCCGGATCTGCGTTTCCGCCACGACGAGAGTTTCGCCGCCGCCGAGCGTCTGAACCGGCTGCTGGACGACCCCCGCGTCCGCGCCGATTCCTTCGTGCCGCCCGTCGAAGACGACGAGGACTAGGCGTGGGCCGCAAGAAACGGGGTGTCGTCGTCAACGGCTGGGTGTGCCTGGACAAGCCGTTCGAGATGGGCTCGACCGACGCCGTATCGAAGGTCCGCCGCCTGTTCGACGCCCAGAAGGCCGGGCATGCCGGTACGCTGGACCCGCTCGCCTCGGGCATCCTGCCGATCGCGCTGGGCGAGGCGACCAAGACCGTGCCGTTCATGATGGAGGCGGAGAAGGTCTATCGCTTCACCATCAACTGGGGCGTCTCGACCGACAGCGTCGATCGCGAGGGCGAGATCATTGGCCGCTCGGACGTGCGTCCGTCGCCGGAAGCCGTCACTGCGGTGCTGCCGACCTTCGTCGGCGAGATCGACCAGACCCCGCCCCGCTTCAGCGCCATCAAGGTCGACGGCCAGCGCGCCTATGACCTGGCCCGCGAGGGCGCCGACTTCGAGCTGGAAAGCCGCCGGGTCACCATCTACGAGGCCGAGGTCACGGATGCGCCGGACGCCGATCACATCGAACTGACCATCCGCACCGGCAAGGGCGTCTATGTCCGCTCGCTGGCCCGCGATCTGGCGGTCATGCTGGGCGCCGAAGGGCATGTCTCGGCCCTGCGGCGCGAGCGGGTGGGGCCGTTTTCGGTCGAGAACAGCGTCACGCTGGATTTCCTGACCGATCTGGTGCATAGGGACGCCGCCTTGGAAGGCCTGCTGCCCGTTGCGACCGCCCTGGACGACATCCCGGAGCTGGCCGTCACGGAACAGGACGCCTTCTCGCTTCGTCAGGGACGACCGATCGTTCTGCTCCCCCGACAGGTCGAGACGCTCAAGAGCCGCCTTCGGGACGGCTCTCGCACCGTTTCCGCCTTTCAGGGTCAGACCCTCGTCGCTCTCGGTCAGATGCGGGCCGGCCGGCTAGAACCCGACCGCGTTTTTAATCTCTAATTTTGGAGAAACACGATGTCGATTACGCCTGAGCGTAAGAACGAAGTCATCGCCGAGAACGCCCGCACCGCAGGCGACACCGGTTCGGCCGAAGTCCAGGTCGCGATCCTTTCGGAACGCATCGCCAACCTCACCGAGCACTTCAAGACGCACAAGAAGGACAACCACTCGCGCCGCGGCCTGCTCAAGATGGTCTCGCAGCGTCGTCGCCTTCTGGACCACCTGACCAAGGTCGATAAGGAGCGTTACACCGCCCTGATCACCAAGCTGAACCTGCGCCGCTAAGCGCAGCACGCGGAAACAGTTTCGAGGCGCGGGCCACGTCCGCGCCTCTTTCCGCATCCAGAGACCACCCGCGCGCCGCGGTTTGTATCGGCGCAGACGCGAGGGCCAGACCGGTCCTCTTCTTCCCGGGTCGATCGCGATGGCGCGACGATCCTTGGACCGAAGGACTGAACGCCCGACGCTCCAGCCCCACTGATGGGATCCCGCGCGGAATACGCCGCCCGGGCTACGAAAGACGAAACATGTTCGATATCAAACGCAAGACGATCGACTGGGCCGGCCGCCCGCTGACGCTGGAAACGGGTCGTATCGCCCGCCAGGCCGACGGCGCCGTTCTGGCCACCTATGGCGAGACCATCGTCTTGGCCACCGTCGTCTACGGTCGCGCACCCAAGCCGGGCCTGGATTTCTTCCCGCTGACCGTCAACTACCAGGAAAAGACCTTCGCCGCAGGCAAGATTCCGGGCGGCTACTTCAAGCGTGAAGGCCGTCCGACCGAGAAGGAGACCCTGGTCTCCCGCCTGATCGACCGTCCGATCCGCCCGCTGTTCGTCAAGGGCTTCAAGAACGAGACCCAGGTCGTCATCACCGTGCTGCAGCACGACCTCGAGAACGATCCCGACATCGTCGGCATGGTCGCCACCTCCGCCGCCCTGACCTTGTCGGGCGTGCCCTTCATGGGCCCGATCGGCGCCGCACGGGTCGGCTATATCGACGGCGAGTTCGTGCTGAACCCGACGCTGGACCAACTGCCTGAGTCGCAGCTGGACCTCGTCGTCGCCGGCACCAAGGACGCCCTGATGATGGTCGAGTCCGAAGCCAAGGAACTGTCCGAGCAGGTCATGCTGGACGCCCTGATGTTCGCGCACCGCGGCATGCAGCCGGTGATCGACGCGATCATCGAGATGGCCGAGCACGCCGCCAAGGATCCGTTCGACTTCACCGCCGAGGACCACTCCGACGTCGTCACCCAGATCCAGGGTCTCGTCGGCGAAGACATCAAGGCCGCCTACACCCACCCCGGCAAGCATGCTCGCCATGAGGCCGTCGGCGCCGCCAAGAAGAAGGCCTCGGCCGCCCTGGTGAAGACCGACGAGAACCCGGACGGCGTCGATTCCGCCAAGTTCGGCACGGCCTGGAAGGAATGCGAAGCCCACGTCCTGCGTCGCGACATTATCGACAACGCTCACCGGGTCGACGGTCGTGCGCTCGACAAGGTCCGTGACATCGTCTCGGAAGTCGGCGTCTTCCCGCGCACCCACGGTTCGGCCCTGTTCACCCGCGGTGAGACCCAGGCCATCGTGGTCGCCACCCTGGGCACCGGCGAGGACGAGCAGTACGTCGACTCGCTGGCCGGCACCTACAAGGAGAAGTTCCTCCTGCACTACAACTTCCCTCCCTACTCGGTCGGCGAGACCGGTCGTATGGGCGGCGCGGGCCGTCGGGAAATCGGTCACGGCAAGCTGGCCTGGCGGGCGATCCGTCCGATGCTGCCGACGTCGGAAGAGTTCCCCTACACGATCCGCATCGTGTCGGAGATCACCGAGTCCAACGGTTCGTCCTCCATGGCTTCGGTCTGCGGCGCCTCGCTGGCGCTGATGGACGCGGGCGTGCCCCTGAAGAAGCCCGTCTCGGGCATCGCCATGGGCCTGATCCTGGAGCCGTCGGGCGAGTTCGCCATCCTGTCGGACATCCTGGGTGATGAAGATCACCTGGGCGACATGGACTTCAAGGTCGCCGGCACCCGTGACGGCATCACCTCGCTGCAGATGGACATCAAGGTCGCAGGCATCACCGAAGAGATCATGAAGAAGGCCATCGCCCAGGCGTCGGCCGGCCGTCTTCACATCCTCGACGAGATGGACAAGGCCATCGACGGCGCTCGCACCGAGCTCGGCGAGTACGCGCCGAAGATCGAGTCCATCAAGGTTCCGGTCGACAAGATCCGCGACATCATCGGCACCGGCGGCAAGATCATCCGTGAGATCGTCGAAAAGACCGGCGCCAAGATCAACATCGAGGACGACGGCACGGTGAAGATCGCCGCCTCGGACCAAGAGAAGATCGACGCCGCCAAGAACTGGATCTCGTCGATCGTGTCCGAGCCCGAGCCCGGCATGATCTACTCCGGCAAGGTCGTGAAGGTCGTCGACTTCGGCGCCTTCGTGAACTTCTTCGGCGCCAAGGACGGCCTGGTCCACGTGTCCCAGATCTCGCTGGAACGCGTCTCCAACCCGGCTGACGTCCTGTCCGAGGGTCAAGAGGTC
>NZ_JANODA010000002.1:0-26679 GCF_031412435.1 Brevundimonas sp. | reverse complement strand
CTTTGCTAGCAACAAAGCGCTGGCGCTCCGGCCATACCGTGCCCGTCGTATCGAGTGTCTGAAGTTCAATCGCAACAAAGTCGCGGACCTTACCGCCACGGATGGACGCGAGAATGTAATCAATGCTCCCGCCGGGAACCGAAATCTCAGACACGATGTGGAGTTCATTGCCGGGTTCGTGGCCGGTCAAGAGGTGCAAGCAGTCGATGAAAATTTGGCGTCGCTCAAGCAAGCGCAGCGGGCAAATCATCACCGGCCCGCTGCCGTAGGCGACAGTGCAGGTTCCGATTGCGATTTCCGACTGGCTCTTACGGGTCTTGTAGCATCGCTTTTCCACAAAGGGGCAACGCTGGGCAGCGACGAGCGCAACCCAATCGGGCTGGACGATAGCACCGGTATCGTGTCCAAAAAGATCGACGATCTTAGTCACTACGCTAAACCAGACGCTGTCGTAGGCGGACTTCGGTCATGTCCGCGTAAGTTTGGGATATGTCTATTCCGATCCCGTTCCGACCCAAAGATCGCGCAACGGCCAATGTCGTGCCCGTGCCGCAGAATGGATCGAGCACGACGCCGCCGGGCGGACAAGTCGCCATGATGGGGATACGGCAGAGATCGGCAGGGTATGGCGCGAAGTGCGAATCTCGATTCTGGGTATCTTCGGGCACAATATCCCAAACGTCGCTAGGTTTGCTTCCGTTCGGATGATACTTGAGAAAGTAGAAACCCTTGTTTTGAAGCTCTTTGGCCCGACCAGAAATCTTAATGCTGTCAGAATGGGTTGTCCGTTGCTGATTTCGGATCACCATTCGAAAATCAGAAATCTTTTCGCCGCGAACATCCTCAAGGACAGCATTCAGTGCCGCCAGCGCGGAGATTTTTTCAGTTGGTGATAGCGACGTACTTAATTCAATCTGGCGTTTATAACGTACACCGGTAACGCCAGTTGCAGACACCACTGAGCCATTTACAATAGACGATGATCGAGGTTTCGAGCGAATTTCGTCTGCATTGTAAAAATATCTGCTTTGCTTGACGAAATGAAACACGTATTCGTGGATATTGCGCAGTTTATCTTTAGAATTGTCAGGAGCCCCTTTGACTTTATTCCAAATCACATCATTTCGAAGAATCCACTTCCCCCCATCCATCAACGTGAGGGCCACCCGCCACGGAATGCCGAGAAGCGCCTTCGCACGGTAGGTGTCACCGAGGTTCAGCCAAAGCGAACCCTCGGGTTTGAGGACGCGATGAACTTCTTCCAGAATGCCACTCAGATTAGCGATGTAATCCAGATAGGACGGCTCCTCGCCGATCCCCCCGGTGTCATACTCACGATGTCCCCAATACGGCGGCGACGTCAGGCACATGTCCACGGTACCGCTCGGAAACGTGGACAAGATCGCCAGCGCGTCTCCGCAATGGACGGAGAAATGAGGAGCAATCGGCTCGTGGCCCTCGTTCGGAATCATTCGCGGTTTGGAGTCCATCGGCTTGTTTAAGGGGAAGCGGGCGGTTTTGTCTCCACTAACGCGGTCAAGCGGACGGATGTACTCACAGGTGGGTCTTAGCCACGGCGAGCATAAGGGTCACCATCGCTGAAAGAAGCCGCACCGTTTCCAAATTGCCGGAGTGGACCAGGCCACAATGCGCCCCAAGGCCCGTCAGAGCCCTTGGAACGATCTCAATCGGTCCTGAGAGCATCCCTCGCCGGACCCACCACAGCGCCCAACGGGAAGGCACGTCCGCCTCAGGCCGGGTCCATGTCCTACGGGAAGAGGTGGTGCCGCTTAGGTGACTCGAACACCTGACCCCCGCATTACGAATGCGATGCTCTACCAGCTGAGCTAAAGCGGCTTGTCGGCGAGGGCCGTGGGCCTCGCGCGAGAGCGGCTGTTTATACGCCGACGCGGGGATTGCCAAGGGCCGCCAGCAGGGCCACCTCGGTCGAGGCCGCGGCGATCCGCACCTCGGCGAAACCGGTGTCCGCAATCGGTTCGGCGGCCGTGGCGGAGATGGCGAGCGCCAGGCGAAGGGGCGACCGGTCCCTGAGTGCCACCGCGAGGGCGCGACCGGCGCGCGGGGAATGGATCAGGACGGTGTCCCAGTCGTCGGGGGGTGAGGCATCCGTTTCCTGTGCGCCGTAGACGGGCATCGACCGCAGTCGCGCCGCATCGCCGACGGCGGCACCAAGATCGCCTGCGGGCTCCGCCGCGCCGGGGTGCAGGACCGACAGGCCCCGGGCCCCGGACCGGAGGAGGGCGGCCAGCGCCGACAGGTCCCCGTCGGCCGACCTGACCGAGGCGAACCCCGCCTCGCTTGCGGCGCGGGCCGTGGCGTCGCCGACCGCGAAGACGGGCAGGGATCGTTCGGTCGACAGGGCCGCGAACGCCGCAACGCCATTGAGGCTCGTGAAGGCGAGCGCCTGCACGCCGTCCAGGTCGAGCGTGACGTCGAGCGGACGGATGGCCAGGAGCGGCACGACCAGCGGCGTGTGTCCCAGGGCCGTCAGGCGCTCGGCCGTCCGGTCCGCACCGGGTCGGGCGCGGGTCACCCAGACGCGGTGGATATCGGCCAAGGCCTAGGCCGGGACGCTCTGGTCGCCCGCGGCGGCATGGACCTCGTGGCCGAGACGGAGACCCAGGTCCCGGGCGCGTTCCATGGCCGGTCCGGATGCATCGGGGTCGCTCAGCAGCGCGATCTCGCCCGCCCGACGCCAGCGGGCGGTGCCGTCGGGGGCCAGCATTTCGGTGGTCAGGGTCAGGCGATCGCCGTCGATGTGCGCATGGGCGCCGACGGCGGTGCGGCACGATCCTTCGAGCGCCACCATGGCGCCCCGTTCTGCGGCGACGGCGAGGGCGGTCGGGCCGTGGTTCAGGGCGTGGACCCAGGCGTGGTCGGTGTCATCCTCTCGCGTCTGCAGGGCCAGGGCCCCCTGACCGGGCGCCGGCAGGAAGGCATCGACCGACAGGAAGCCACGGACGGCATCGGAGCGGCCGAGACGGTTCAGGCCGGAGGCGGCCAGCAGGATGGCGTCGAAATCTCCCTCGGCCGCCCGGCGCAGCCGGGTGTCGATGTTCCCCCGCAGCATCTCGATCTGCAGGTCGGGACGGAGCGCGAGCGCCTGGGCCTGACGCCGCAGGGAGGCGGTGCCGAGGCGACCGCCGTGGGGCAGCTGCTCCAGCGCGTCGAAGTCGCGGCTGATGAAGGCGTCGCGGGCGTCCTCGCGCTCCGGGATGGCGGCGAGAGTCAGGCCGGGCGGCTGTTCTGCGGGGACGTCCTTCATCGAATGGACGGCGATGTCGATGCGGCCGTCGAGCAGGGCCTCCTCGATTTCCTTGGTGAACAGGGCCTTGCCCCCGACCTCCATCAGGCGACGGTCCTGGATCCGGTCGCCTGTGGTGACGATCTCGACGAGGACGACCTGTTCGAGGGTCAGATCCATGGCGGCGGCGATGGCGCGCTGCATCATGCCGGACTGGGCCAGGGCCAGGGCGGAACGACGGGTGCCGATGCGGATGAGGGGAGCCATTGAGTTGCGCGGGTCCGGCGGGGTCGCTACCTCGACCCGATGAGTATGGGCGCGGACTATAGCAGCGGCATCGGGGCGGCAACCAATCCCGCAAAGGGGGACCACCTGACGGTGCTGGGGCTCGAGACCAGCTGCGACGAGACGGCGGCCTCGGTGGTGCGGCTGACGCCGGACGGAGTGGCGACGGTGCTGTCGTCGGTGGTTCACTCCCAGATCGACGATCATGCGGCGTTCGGCGGGGTCGTGCCCGAGATCGCGGCCCGCAGCCATGTGGAGATGATCGACGGCGTGGTGCGGCGGGCCATGGCGAATGCGGGACTGGGCTACAGCGAGCTGGACGGCGTGGCGGCCACCGCAGGGCCGGGTCTGGTCGGCGGGGTCATGGTGGGGTTGGGGTTCGGCAAGGCCGTGGCCCTGGCGCGAGGGCTGCCGCTGGTGGCGGTCAACCATCTGGAGGGTCATGCGGTCTCGGCCCGGCTGGGGGCGAAGGTCGCCTATCCCTTCCTGCTGCTGCTGGTCTCGGGCGGCCACTGCCAGCTGCTGGAGGTGCGCGGCATCGGCGACATGAGCCGGCTGGGCACCACCATCGACGACGCGGCGGGCGAGGCCTTCGACAAGATCGCCAAGGCCATGGGGCTGGGCTATCCGGGAGGACCGGCGCTGGAGCGTGCAGCGGAAGGTGGCGACGGATCGCGCTTTGACCTGCCGCGCGCCCTGCTGGGTAGAAAGGACTGTGATTTTTCCTTCTCGGGCCTGAAGACGGCGGCTTCCCGTCTGGCCCAGACCTGCGAGACCGATCAGGATCGGGCCGACCTGGCCGATGCGGTCCAGGCCGCCATCGCGCGCCAGCTGTCGGAACGGTCGGACCGGGCCATGGCGGACTATGCAGACAGGCACGAGCACCGGCTTTTTGTAGTCGCGGGCGGCGTTGCGGCCAACAGGACGGTGCGACGGGTGCTGGAGGCGACCGCGGCGAAGCGCGGCTTCGGCTTCCTCGCCCCGCCCATGGCCTATTGCACCGACAACGCGGCGATGATCGCCCTGGCCGGGGCGGAACGGCTTCAGCTCGGGCTGGTTTCGGATATCGACGCGCCCGCCCGTCCGCGATGGCCGCTGGACGAGGCGCGCGCACTGGCCGATCCTGTCCATCCGACCGGGCGCAAGGGCGCGAAAGCTTGAGGGATGCAATGAGCTATCGCACCGCAGGGATCATCGGCGCAGGGGCCTGGGGTACGGCCCTGGCCCTGGTCTGCGCCCGCGCAGGGCTGGACGTCATCCTGCAGGCGCGCGAGCCCGAGGTGGTCGAGAGCGTCACCAATCGCCGGATCAACGAGGCCTTCCTGCCGGGGGTCGTGCTGGACGACCGCATTTCTGTGACGGCGGAGTTGTCCGGCCTGTCGGAGTGTGACCTCGTGCTGGCTGTGCCGCCGGCCCAGTTCATGCGCTCGACGCTGGAAGCCTATGCGCCGAATCACAAGCCGGGGGCGCCGATCGTCCTATGCTCCAAGGGCATCGAGCGCGGCTCTCTGAAGCTGATGACAGGGGTGCTGGCGGAGACCATTGCAGATGCGCCTGCCGCCGTCCTGTCGGGACCCAGCTTCGCCGCCGACGTGTCCAGGGGGCTGCCCACCGCCGTAACACTGGCCTGCAAGGATGCGGCGCTGGGCGAGGCCCTGATGGAGACCCTGTCGGGTCCCGCCTTCCGGCCCTATCTGGCGACCGATTTGATCGGGGCGGAGGTCGGCGGGGCGATCAAGAACGTGCTGGCCATCGCCTGCGGCATTTCCGAGGGCCGACGACTGGGGCGATCCGCCCATGCCGCCCTGATCACGCGCGGCTTCGCCGAGATGACGCGGTTGGGGGTCGCGCTGGGGGCCGAGCCTGAGACGGTGGCGGGGCTATGCGGCCTCGGCGATCTGGTCCTGACCTGTTCCAGCCCCCAGTCGCGCAATATGAGCCTGGGTCTGGCGCTGGGCGAGGGCCAGACCCTTGAACAGGCGCTGGCCGGCAAGCGGTCGGTGGCCGAGGGCTACGAGAGCGCGCCGGCGGTGCGCGAACTGGCGCGGAAGATGGGCGTGGAAATGCCGATCTGCGAGGCGACGGCGGCCCTCCTGGCCGGCGAGACCACCGTGGATGCGATGATCGAGGGGCTGCTCTCGCGTCCGCTGAAGGCCGAGCGGGAATGAGCGACGCGGCCCCGGCCGAGCGCAAACGGGTCTGGACCACCCCCGCGAACGTCGCCCTCTGCGCGATTGACGATATCAAGGAGCCCGGCTCAAGGGGCTTCGTGCTGCAGATCGGCGAAGCCTATTTCCACGGTTTCGTGGTGCGCAAGGACGGCGAAGTCGCGGGCTGGGTCGATCGTTGCCCGCATGCCGGTTTTCCGATCGCGGTGGAGCTGGATCGCTATCTGACGCCGGACGGATCGCTGATCCTGTGCGGCTGGCACGGCGCGGTGTTCGAGCCGCTGTCGGGGGCCTGCGTCGGCGGGCCCTGTGCCGGCGGAAAGCTGACGCCCTGGCCCGTCGAAGCCGAAGGCGGCATGATCCGGACGGCCTGAGCCTCACTCTGCAGGGTGAACCTCCATCCGACCCGTGCGGAAGGCCACGGGGGTCTGTCCCGTCACTGCACGGAAGGCCTGGGCGAAGCGGCTGGGACTGTCATAGCCGACGGCTGCGGCGACCTCTCCTACCGAACGCGTCGGGTCAGCCAGAAGTTTCTGGGCGACGGTCAAGCGGCGCAGACGGATCCATCTGGCCGGGGAAGCGCCCATTGAGCGCTTGAAGGCGCGCGCAAAATGGAAAGGCGACAGGTCGACCAGCATGGCCAGCTGGGCGATCGGCAGGGGCTCACCCAGCCGGGTCTCAACATGCTCGCGCAGCCGGCCGAGCTGGCGTGCGGTCAGGCCTCCCACCTGCCGCGGCCGCGAGGGGCTGCGCCTCGGTGGTCGTTCCAGACTGAGCAACAGGCTCCGCAGCAGGCTCTCGGCCAGAGCGGGTTCGTCCCCCGATTCAAACAGCCGTTCCACCAGATCGTTCACCAACCGGTCCGCCACGACCCGGTTCTCCCCGGCCCCCGCGATCGCGAAGGCGCGGCCCGTCAACCGCCCGACCGCCGCCTCGGTGATCGACAGCGCCAGAACGTCCTGAGCGGTATGGGCGGGGACGGTGGCTGATCCGCCGGGTGGGATCACCAGGTAGAAGTCGGGTGCAAGGCATTGTTTCAGCCGGGCCGCGTCCGGTGGAGTCCCAGCGGCGTCACGCGAAAGATGATTGATCCGCACGACGATCATCCAGACCCCCTCGGCCCGGACGGCCACAGGTCCGTCCGGTCGGCTTGCGCGGGCCATCCGGACTCCGTCCCACATCGCCGCAGCCGGGGGCGCAAGGACAGCAAATCCTGGCGCGCCTTCCAACGCAGGCAAGGTCATTGTCACCCCGTTCCTATCCTGGACCGGACTTGCCGAGGATTCCGAGAATGCGTTCATCCTTAATCGCCGCTGTTGTTGTTCTCCTGGTATCTAGTGTCTCAAGTGTCCGGGCAGAAGAGCCGACCCGGTCGGCTCTACATGCCCCGTCCATCGATGACACAGTGTTGATCTATGTGGACTACGTGACCGGTCTCGACAATCTCATCACAACGATTCCAGGGCCGCAGTTCCGGAACAACATTACGGCATTCGCGCGCTTCAATCCGCTGTTCAAGGTGCCGACCATCGTGCTCGGTGAGGAAAATGAATACTACGGTACATTTCTGCCCGAGATCACGGAGCATGTGACGCACGACACCCACCGGTTCAACCGGACCCAGGTGTCGGGCTATACGCCCGAGGTCAGGGCATGGCTCGCGTCCACCGGCAGGCGGACGATCGTCATCGGCGGCATATCCATCGACAACTGCACCCTGCACACGGCTCTCGACCTGCTGCGTGACGGATACAGGGTCTATGTCATCACCGATGTCTCGGGCTCGAACAGCAGCCTGGCGGAACAGGACGCCCTCGCGAGACTGCGGGATGCCGGAGCTGTGACAGGCGGATGGCTGACCACCCTGACCGACTTAGGCCGCGACTTCGCCTCTCCGGATTACGGCCGGGGGATGATGGAGATCATCCAGGCACACTGGCCGGCGTCAACCACCGGAACGGTGCTGGACACCACACCCGACGGCCACGGTATGCAACCGCCGGCGCGTTGACCGCGGCGCCTGCCTAGCGCTTCAGCCGTTTCGCATTGGCCACGGCGGCCGAATGGATCGGTTTCAACGCGTCGGCCTGGGCCTTCAGCAGTTCTGTGTTCAGGGTCAGCATCTGGCCCGCCGCACGGCCCCACCAGGCGACCGCATAGTTGTAGTGGGCGGTTGCGGCGGCGTGGGGCGAGCCGGCCGAGGCGATGGCGGATGCGGCGCGCTGGGCGTGGCCGACCTCGTCCATGGCCGATTTCGACACGCGGGCGGCGAGGTCGCCCAGATTGCCGGCGACTGCGGCGGCCGAGGCGCTCATGGCCTCGACCTTTTCCGTGCTCATCAGATGCATCTCGGCCATGTCGGCCTTCATCGGATTGGCCAGACCTTGGGCCATGATGTTCAGCCGGGCGGCGATGACGTCGGACGCAGCCCGCATCATTTCCCCCCCGCTGGCGGAGTTGTTGGCAGCGGACTGGGCGTTCTTCACCGCGCGCTTGCCGTCGCGGATCGTCTTGTCGAGCAGGGTCATGGGATGGGCTTGGGCCGCTTTCCTCAGCCGGGCAAGACTTCATCGGCGAAGGCGGCCACGTCGCGGATCAGGGCGGGCACAGCCGCATCGATGATCCGCTGGCCCTTCTCCGGGCTCGCCTGCGCCGGATCGGAGCCGATACGGCCGTCGGGGAAGCGAGCGCGGTAGTCCAGGGCGTCGCGGATCGGGCCGCTGGGCGCGATCTTCGGCGAGTAGTCGGCCGTCTTGATGCGATCCGGATACGCGGCCTGGGTCACGGCGATCTCGGACGGGGTCGCATGCATGCCGTGGCCGGTCGGGAAGATCTGGTTGCACAGGCTGTTGACGCCCGGCAGGTCCCACCAGTTGCGCAGCTTGAGCACGAAGGGGGCGCTTTCCTCGACGAAGCTCCATTCGGCGTAAAGTTCCGAGAAGGTCGCCTCGATGGTGGCGACGTTGCCGCCGTGGCCGTTGAGGAAATAGATCCGTTCGAAGCCGTGGCGGCTCAGTGACGACACCCAGTCGGTGATCGCGGCCATGAAGGTCGAGGGGCGCAGGCTGATCGTGCCCGGGAAGGCCAGGTGGTGCTGGGCCATGCCGATGTTGAAGGTCGGGGCGATCACCAGGCTGTCGTCGGTCTTTTCCGCGGCGTGGGCGATGATCTCCGGACACATCCAGTCGGTGCCCAGAAGGCCGGTCGGACCATGCTGTTCGTTCGAACCGATCGGCACGATGACGGTCTTTGTGGTCTTCAGGCGCGCGTCGATCTCGGGCCAGGAGGAATAGGCGATCAGCATGGAAATACTCCGAAGGCGGGACTGCCGCGTCTTACGCCGGGTCGGTCAGGGCGCGAAAGCCCGGATGAACCGTTCGGCCGTTTCGCGGGCACGGCGGCTCTGGTCAATGTCAGGCTCGTCGACGCCCAGGATGCCGCGCAGGTAGCCGTGGCCCATGGTCATGCCGGTGAACATCTCGGCCGCCGCCGTCGGGTCGGGTACGCGCATGAAGCCCCGGGCGTCCTGTTCGGCCAGCCAGGTCGACAGCCGACGCAGGCTCTCGCCCGGCCCGGCGTGATAGACGGCCTGGGCCAGGTCGGGGGCCTGGGGCGAGATCAGGGCGACGCCGCGCATCGCCGAGCGCCCTTCCGCGCTGCACAGCTTGTCGAGCATGGCCCGGGCCAGGGCGGTCAGGACCTCGACCGGCTCACCGCCCGTGCGCAAAGGGGCCGTGATGGCGTCCGAGCGGCGTTCCGCCATGGCGCGGCCGATCTCCACCTTGGAGGCATAGCGGTTGTAGAGGGTCTGTTTCGACACTCCGGCCCGGCGCGCGATCTGCTCCATCGAGGCCGCCCCGCCCTTTTCGGCGAACAGGGCCATGGCGGCGTCGAGGATCGCCTCCGACTTCTTCTCGTCGATCTGTCCGATGACGCGAGGCATCAGTGCGCGTCCGCCGGAGGAGGTGTTCCCGTGCCCGGCTTCACGGGTCGGGCCAGCAGGGTCAGGAAGGCGCAGGCCGCACAACCGATGGCCAGCATGGCGAAGGCGTCGCCGAACGCGAGCGTCGTCGCCTGGCGCTGCAGGATTCCATAGACGGCCTTCATCGCCGCGCCTTCCGGATCGATCGAGCCGGACATCATCGTGGCCATGCCGGCCAGCATCTCCTGCATCTGGACCGAGGTCTGCGGGATGGCCTGGGTCAGCTCGCTCATGTGAAGGGCGGTGTTGGTGGTCAAGGAGGTGTTGAGGAAGGCCAGTCCGAAGGCGCCGCCGACGTTGCGGAACAGGTTCACCAGGCCGGAGGCGTTCTTGATCATGTGCGGCGGCAGGGTCGACATCGTCACCTGCTGGGCGGCGATCATCGCCAGCATGACGCCTGCGCCGCGCAGGGCCTGAACCCCGGCGAACTCCCAGAAGCCCCATTCGGTGGTGACGGCGTGGGCGTCCCACATGCCCCAGGCGCACATCATGAAGCCGCCGAACATCAGGATCCGCAGGTCCACGACCCGCACCAGCCGTCCCGCGAACGGACCGGTCAGGAACATGGCCAGGCCGGAGACGACCATGGTGGTGCCTACCTCGGCCGGCGAATAGTCGCGCACTCGCGCCAGGAACAGCGGCAACAGGAAGGTGCCTCCGAACAGGGCCGCGCCGACCGTGAAGGTCATGATCACCCCCACCAGGAAGTTGCGGTTGTTGAAGGCCCGCAGTTCGACCACCGGATTGTAGTAGGCCAGCGAGCGCCAGATGAACGCCGGGCCGCACAGGGCCGCGACCACCGTCAGCAGCAGGATCTGGTCATCGGCGAACCAGTCGTTCTTCGATCCCTCTTCCAGCACGAACTGCAGGCTCATCAGGAAGGTCGCCATCAGGCCGAGGCCCCACCAGTCGAAGCCCTTCGACAACGAGGGATCGCCCTTGTCGAAGTTGGCGAAACGCCAGACGAGGAAGAAGGAGAGCAGGCCGAAAGGGACATTGATGAAGAACAGCCAGCGCCAGCTGGCGATCTCGGTCAGGTGGCCGCCCAGGGTCGGACCGACTGTGGGCGCCAGGGTCACGATCAGGCCGATGAAGACCGAGGCGGTGACCCGTTTCGACGGCGGGAAGGCGGTGAAGGCCACGGCGAATACGGTCGGGATCATGGCCCCGCCGACGAAGCCCTGGATGGCCCGGAAGAAGATCATCACCTCGACCGAGGAGGACAGGCCCACCGCGATGCTCATCAGGATGAAGCCCCCGCAGCTGAACAGAAAGACCTTCTGGGTTCCCCACAGCCGCGACAGATACCCCGATAGCGGGATCATCACGACCTCGGGGATCAGATAGGCGGTCTGGATCCAGCTGATCTCGTCGGCCGAGGCGCCGATCCCTGACTGGATCTGGGGCAGGGAGGCGGCGACGATCTGGATGTCCAGGATCGCCATGAACTGGCCGATGACCATCCCGGCGAAGCCGAGGATCAGGAAGGTCCAATTGATCTTTGGCTCAGCGATGGGGAGCTCGGCGGCAGGACTCGCGGCCCCGTCCATCGTGGCGGAGGTCATCGGGCGGCCGTAGTTCCAGCGTCGGCGAGGCGCGTCTGGCCTGTCGCGGCCTCGGCGAAGGAGGCGCCGCCCTCGCTCTTCAGGTCGACCTTGACCTCGACCGACAGGCCGGGCCGCAGGGCCGCGCCGCCCCCTCCAGGAAGATTGGCCGCGCGGTTGACCAGGATGCGGACGGGCACGCGCTGGGTGATCCTGGTGAAGTTGCCGGTGGCGTTCTCGACCGGGATCAGGGCGAACTCCGAACCCGTGGCCGGGGCGAAGCTGTCGATGCGGCCGGTCAGGTCCACCCCGGGGAAGGCGTCGGCCTCGATGTGGACGGTCTGGCCCAGACGCAGTCGGGCCAGTTGGGTCTCCTTGAA
This sequence comes from Brevundimonas sp., assembly GCF_031412435.1. GTDB lineage: Bacteria > Pseudomonadota > Alphaproteobacteria > Caulobacterales > Caulobacteraceae > Brevundimonas. The sequence goes on along the minus strand of NZ_JANODA010000002.1, from coordinate 15,055 downwards.
GTTGGCCACGACATAGGTCTCGCCCAGCGGCACCAGCGACAGCAACTGGCCGCCCGGTCGGACGTATTGACCGGCGCGGACGCCGCGCGCGCCGACGACGCCGGCGGCGGGGGCGCGGATCACGGTGCGATCCAGATTGATGCGGGCCTGTTCGACGGCCGAACGAGCCTGATCGACGGCGGCCAGGCTCTGCTGGCGGGTCGAACCGAGGACGCCGGCGGTACGCTGTTCGGCGACGAGGGCGGCCTGGGCCTGGGCGACGGAGGCGGCGGCGGTCTGGGCGCCGGCCTGCTCGGTCTCGATGCGCTGCTGCGAGACCCAGCCCTGACGCTGCAGGGTGGTGTAGCGATTGACCTGAGCCTGGGCGAGCTCAGCCTGGGCGCGGGCCTGGGCGACGCCGGCGGCGCGCGAGGCGATCAGCGCCTGTTCCTGGGACGCGCGGGCGTCGACATTGTCTACTGCGGCCAGCAGGGCGGCGAGGTTGGCCTCGGCCGCGGCCAGTTCGGCTTTCGCGTCGGCGTCGTCGAGACGGACGAGGATCTGGCCGGTGTGGACCCGCTGATTGTCGGTCACCAGAACCTCGGCGACATAGCCGTCGATCTGGGGGCTGACCAGGGTGACGTCGGCCTGGACGAAGGCGTTGTCGGTGGTCTCCCACCGCTGCTTGTTCTGCCACCAGGCGGCGCCGCCGATGATCAGGCCAATGGCGACGACCCCTCCGATGATCAGCGGGAGGCGTTTCTTCAAGACGGGAGCGAGGGCCATGCGTAAGAATCTTCAGGAGTGGGCGTCGGGGAGGACGGCTGTAAAATGGACTCAATCGTCCAGAAATCAATCCCCTTGCGACGCGGCGTGAACACGTCATGTTTCGCGCTGTTCACCCTGCCTTCCTGAGCGACCTGATCTCCCTTCCCTCCTCCATCGATGTCGCGGTGATCGGCGCGGGCGCCGCGGGGCTTTCGGCCGCCCGTCGACTGGCGCGCGCGGGCGTGGCCGTGGTCGTGCTGGAGGCTCGCGACCGGATCGGCGGGCGGGCCCACACGGTTGACCGCGAGGACATGGCCATCGACCTCGGCTGCGGCTGGCTGCATTCGGCCGACGAGAATGTGCTCTGCGCCTTGGGGCGCGAGGCTGGGTTCACGATCGACGAAACCCCGCCGCCGTGGCGCCGGCACGCCTTCGACCTCGGCGTCACGCCGCAGGAGCAGGCCGAGTTCGCCGAGGCCTGGGCCGCCTTCGACGAACGGGTGGCCGAGGCGGCGAAGGCGGGCGACGACCGCCCGGCTGCGCACCTGTTTACCCCCGGCGAGCGCTGGAATGAGCGGATGAGCGCCATCTCCGGCGCGCTCAACGGGGCGACGTTCGCCGAGGTCTCGACGCTCGACTACCACGCCTACAGGGACACGGGCGTCGACTATCGGCTGGTCGAAGGCTACGGCAGCCTGATCGCTTCCCTGGGCGAGGGCGTGCCCGTGGTGCTGAACTGCCCGGTCGAGCGCATCGACCGGTCGGGAGCCCGGCTGACCATCGAGACGGCACGCGGCGTGATCGAGGCCCGGTCGGTGGTCCTCACCCTGCCGACCTCGGTGCTGGCGTCCGAAGCCGTGCGGTTCGATCCGCCCCTGCCGGACGTGATCGAGGCGGCGGCCGGCGCGCCGCTGGGGCTGGCGTCCAAACTGCATATGGCGGTTTCGGGCTGGGAGGAATTTCCGGAGGACAGCCAGCTGTGGGGGCGCAGCGACACGGCCCAGACCGGGGGCTATCACCTGCGTCCCTTCGGCCGGCCGATGATCGAGGGCTATTTCGGCGGCGACCTGGCCTGGGGGCTGGAGGCCGAAGGCGAGGCGGCCTTCTTCGACTTCGCCAGTTCCGAACTGGCCCATCTGCTGGGATCGAGCTTCCCCAAACGACTGCGCGTGCTGTCGACCTCGATGTGGGGCGACGAGCCGTTCTCCATGGGGGCCTATTCCCACGTCCTGCCGGGACTGGGCGATCGCGAGACCGGGGCCCGTGCGCGTCTGGGACGACCGATCGAGGACCGCATCTTCATCGCCGGCGAGGCGACCTCGCACGGCTTCTACGGCACCTGCCACGGGGCCTGGATGGAGGGCGAGCGGGCGGCGGTCGAGGCGATCACAGCCCTGGGGGTCGACCCCCGCCTGTCCGATCCCGAGGCACGCCAAGGTTGACGAAGCGTCCCAAGGTCACCGGAAATCCGACGGCTCCCGGCGGTCGCAAGCCGGGCAGCATCATGACCGGCGCTCCGATCCCCATCTTCGCCTTTCCGCCGGATGAGGACCGGGTCGAGGACATCTTCACCCGCCTGGCCCGCGTCATGCCGGAACCGAAGACCGAGCTCAATTTCACCGATCCCTTCACCCTGGTCGTCGCGGTCGCCCTCTCGGCCCAGGCGACCGACGTCGCGGTCAACAAGGCCACCGACAGACTGTTCGCGGTCGCCGACACGCCGGAGACGATGCTGGCGCTGGGGGAGGAAGGACTGGTCCCCTTCATCGCCTCGATCGGCCTCTATCGGAACAAGGCCCGGAACGTCATCGCGCTAAGCCGGATCGTGCTCGAACAGCACGGGGGGGTCGTGCCCCTGAACCGCACGGACCTGCAGGCCCTGCCCGGTGTGGGACGCAAGACCGCCAGTGTCGTCCTGAACGAACTGGGCATCGAGCCGGCCATCGCCGTCGACACCCACGTCTTCCGCGTCTCGCACCGGCTGGGCCTGGCCAACGCCGCGACGCCCGACAAGGTCGAGGATCAGCTGCACCGGATCGTGCCCGAGGCCTTCCTTCACAAGGCGCACCACTGGCTGATCCTGCACGGCCGCTATACCTGCACGGCGCGAAAGCCGAACTGCGCGGGTTGCGTTATCAACGACCTGTGCCCCTCGCGGGGGCTGATGGCGGCGCTCTAGGCCGAACGCCGGCTGTGGGTTATCGAGCGCGAAGACGGCGCGGCCGTCGGGGAGCCTGCCGATGACGACCGAAACCACCCTGCCCGATCCGGACCGCGGCCATCTGCTCCGCGTGCTGGGAGTGACCTTCGGCATCGCCGTGGTCGTCGGGGGGGTCATCGGGCAGGGCATCCTGCGGACGCCGGGCGTCGTCGCCTCGGGTGTGCAGAGCCCGGCCTGGATCATCGCCCTGTGGGCCCTGTGCGGTCTGGTCGCCTTCATCGATTCCATGTCGACGGTCGAACTGGCCGCCTCGATTCGCCAAACGGGCGGGCCTTACGCCTTCGCACGGCGCGCCTTCGGATCGCTGACGGGGCTGGCGGTCGGGGTCTGCGACTGGCTGGGCAACATGGGCGGGATCGCCTTTATCGCCGTGGTCTTCGGCGAGTATCTGCACCGGCTCGGAGTTCTCACCGCCCTGCCGATCGGCGTGCTGGCGCTGGCGGCTGTCGTCGCCGTGGGTTGCGTCCAGTGGCTGGGCACCAGGGTGGGCGGCCGGTCGCAGGAGATCGGCAGCGCGGTCAAAGCCGCCCTGTTCGCCATCCTGATCGCGGGCCTGTTCTTCGCGCCCCGCGGCGTGCCCGTCGCGACCGTGGTGGAGCCTGCGACGGCCGTCGCCCTGACCTTCGCCGGGATCGTCATGGCGCTCCGGGCTATCTCTGGCACCTACTACGGCTGGAACGGCGCCGCCTATTTCTGCGAGGAGGTGGTCGATCCCGGCCGCAGCATCGCCAAGGCCACCTTCTCCGGCATCGCCGTGGTGACGGTCATCTATGTACTGGCGAACCTGGCGTATCTGAACGTCCTGACGCCGGCGGAAATGGCCGGATCGAACCTGGTGGCGGCGGACGCGGCCGGGCGTGTGTTCGGCGCGGCGGCGGGGCCTGTGGTCACCGCCGTCAGCCTGATCTCGCTGGTGACGATATTGAACGCCATGGTCATGGTCTTCCCGCGCGTCCTGTTCGCCATGGCGCGGGGGTATCAGGTGCCGGGGCTGTCAGGCGTAGCCGCCAATGGCACGCCGCGCCTGGCCCTGATCGTCACGGTCGTGACCGGCGGGTTGCTGGCGACGATTGGAGTCTACGAGACTCTGCTGGTCTTCTCGACCGCCCTGCTGGCGCTGATGAGCGTGCTCGTGAACGCCGCCGCCATCGTGGTGAGGGTGCGCGAGCCGGGGCTGGAGAGACCGTGGAAAATGCCGCTCTATCCCCTGCCGGCCCTGATCGCCCTGACGATCAACGCGGCCCTGTTCGTTGTCTTCGTGGTCGAGGATCCCGTCACGACGGCCAAGGCTTTCGGCGCCCTGGCCGCGCTGATCGTCCTCGCCTGGTTCGTTACGCGCCGGAAGCCAGTCGCGTCCTGACGGCCTCGGCGAACAGCCGCCCGCCGTCCGGAGCTTGCGAAAGATAGAAATCGGGTTCGACCAGTTCGGCTTCCATCAGGACCCAGTTCGATCCGCATTCGACCATGTCGATCCGGGCGTAGAGCAGGGGCTCCTCGATCACCGCGAGTACCCGTTCGGCAAGGGCGACGGCCCCGGCGGGCGGTTCGGGGACGTAGGTGTAACCGCCGCCGTACTGGACCTGGACGCGGAAATCGCCGGCCTTGGCGCGCTTCATGACCGCATGGCTGAACCGTCCGCCGAAGAAGAGCAGGGAGATTTCCCCGTCCGCCACCAGCTCGGACAGGAAGGGCTGGATCATGGCGGCGCCGTCGGGGGCGTCGGTCAGGGCCTCGCCGCGCGAGAGTTTCACGGTCTTCCAGGCGCCGCCCGAAACGGTTGGCTTGACCACGAGGGTGTCGGTCCCGAACCGGTCGAAGGCGGCGTCGATTTCTTCCTGCGCGACCTGATCGCTCCATGCCGTCGGCGGGATCGGAATCCCCGCCGCTTCCAGCCGACGCAGATAGGATTTGTCCGAGTTCCAGCCGAGCACCGAGGCCGGGTTGGCGATCTTCAGACCCGCCTCGCCCCACAGTCTGGTCGCCGCCAGCCAGTCGGTGTGGCGCTCGTAATAGCCCCAGGTCAGGACGCCCAGCACCAGCGGATAGTCCATCAGGCCCGTGGCATCCTCGACATGGTCGGTCCAGGCGGTCGGGACGGCGGTGAAGTCGGCCATGGCCAGCGCCGTCGACAGACGCTCCAGCACGACGGGCCAGTGGCTCTTGTAGGCCGGGTCGTCGGCGGCCGGGGTCAGTATGGCGATCTGGGTCAGGACGGGTTCTCCAGCGAGGAACAATCGCCGCCCAGGGCCTGCGATCCTTGCGCCGCCCGATACCCCAATTCGCGATTGCCCGAAGTCGAAATCAGATAGGTCAGGCTGCGCTGTTCGTCCGGGCCGGCCTCGACGACCCAAGCCTCGATCCGCCCGTCAGGCGTTGGCACTGTCTCTTTCCCGGTCACCCGCACCGAGAAGGTCCCGAACCCCTTGTCGTATTGCCAGTAGGGCAGGGCGAACTCCGCACCTTCGGCCAGAGGCAGGGCGGCGAAGGTCTGGCCGAACAGATTGCCCTCCCAGACCGGCCCGCTCAGGGGCACGTTGATCGGGGTGGAGACGCCGCCCTCGATCCTCTCGCCGGTGATCCGGTCAGGCCCATAGGCCAGGCGCACATGAACCTGGCCCTGACGCGTATTGATCATGGAGATCGGGCGAAGGCTCGCCGCCTCCAGCACAAACGCGTCGCGCATGTCGAAGGCGCCGCCGTTGACCGACTGATGCACGACGATGCGCAGCACGGGCTGTCCGTCCACGGTGTCCCGCTCCACCGTCTGCCAGGTCACGCCGATGGGGCGCGAGGCGCCGTCGCGGGTCGTGGCCAGGACGAAGCATTTCCGCTCCTCACTCAGGCGGCCGCCGTCCGGGACGACCGTCGGAGCGGCGGTTTGCAGCGCGAGGGCGGCAAGCAGGGTCAGCATGGCGATCTCCGGGGAGTGAGGCGGCGATGTTGCGACCCGCCGGTCGCGCCGCAAGTGAAGGTTCGGTAATCCGCCTCTGGCGCGGGACGATCCGGCCCGCTATGGGGCGGCCATGACCCAGAACACCGCCACCTACGACGTCTGCGCCGTCGGCAACGCCATCGTCGACGTCCTGTCGCCGTGCGACGACGCCTTCCTGATCGCCCAGTCCCTGACGCCCGGCTCGATGCAGCTGGTCGACGAGACCCAGAGCGCGGCCCTCTACGACGCCATGGCGGCGGGCGTGGAGGCCTCGGGTGGCTCGGCCGGCAATACGGTCGCGGGCGTGGGCAGCTTCGGCGGTCGCGCCGCCTATGTCGGCAAGGTCGCGCCGGACACCCTGGGCGAAGTCTTCAGCCATGACATCCGCGCCTCGGGCGTTCATTTCGACACCCCGGTTCTGGAAGGCGGCGCCGGTACCGGCCGCTGCCTGATCAACGTGACCCCGGATGGCCAGCGCACCATGTGCACCTTCCTCGGTGCTGCGAACCAGCTGGGCGTCGAGGATATCGACGCCGACCTGATCGGTTCCAGCGCCATCGTCTATCTGGAAGGCTATCTGTTCGATCCGGCCCCGGCCCGCGCCGCCTTCGAGGCCGCCGCCGCCGCCGCCCACACGGCGGGCCGCAAGGTCGCCATCACCCTGTCGGACACCTTCGTCGTCGCCCGCTGGCGCGCCGAACTCCTGGCCTTCATCGAGGCCTCGGCCGACATCGTCCTGGCCAACGAGGGCGAGCTTGCCGCCCTGTTCGAAACGGAAGACTTCGACGTCGCCGCCGCGAAACTGGCCTCGATGGTCGAGATCGCCGCCATCACGCGCGGCGAACACGGCTCGGTCATCCTCTCGGGCGACGAGCGTGTCTCCGTCGCCGCCTATCCCGTCGGCAAGGTGGTGGACACCACGGGCGCCGGCGACCAGTACGCCGCCGGCTTCCTGCTCGGCGTCGCGCGCGGCCTGACGCTGGAACAGTCGGGCAAGCTGGGTTCGCTGGCGGCTTCGGAAGTCATCGCCCACTGGGGCCCCCGCCCGATGGTCAATCTGGCCGATCTGGCCGCCGAGAGCGGCCTGACGCTGACGGCCTAGGCCGAACCGGGCGCCCGGACTCTGAATTCAGAGTCCAGATAGTCCGTTGAGTCCGGATGCGACCCGGACCGCACTGTGATGTCAAAGACCGGCCCGCAGTCTATCACGGCGCCGGACAGTGATGGGTATAGAGGCTCCGCCCTCGACAAAGGTTCGTCGGAACAGGGCGTTATCGTCGCGCCGGATGTTACCCTGGATCGGCCTTGCGCCAGGCGCGCAGCGCCTCCTGGTCGACCAGATCCGCGACGGCGACGGTGGCGTCGATCGACAGGCCTGACGGCAAATCGCGCGCATAGGTCACGAACCAGTCGCCTTCGCGGCCCGACAGGGCGTCGAGGAAGGGGATAGGCCCGCAACTGGTGAAGGTCGTGTGGCGGATGGCGATCCGCCCGGACGGCAGATCGCCCTTCAAAGCCAGGGACGGCACGAGAGTGGCGCTGAACCCGTCGCCTCCGTCCAGTTCGATGCGCTCGAAGGCGCTGGCCTCGGACAGGAAGATGGCGTCCGACCGGTCCCAAAGTTCGATCTGACGATTTCTGACACGCTCGGCAGCGGCCTCCGGAGTGGCGTCCACCAGGGGCGAACAGGCCAGGGCCGGCGCCGCCACGGCGGACAGGACGGCGGCGATAACCCAGACGGACAGGCGGTTTGCGGTCATGTCGATCCCTCCGCCTTCGGGCTAGCGCTTCAATGTGACGTAAATCGCGCCGTCTCCGCCGTGCCGCCGGTGGGCCATGGCGAAGCCCGACACGACGCCGCGCAGGGCGTGGCCCTGCAGCCATTCGTGGATGGAGGCGCGGATGACGCCGCCGCCCCCTCCTTGCGAAAGACGTCGGCCCTGACCGGTGACGACCAGAACGGCGCGGAGGCCACGGGCCTGCGACTGGGTCAGGAAGGCGCGCAGCTGGTCCTCCGCCTCGAACCGGCCGAAGCCGTGCAGGTCGATCGAGGCCTCGATCGGATCGCGCTCGCGCGACAGTCGGCGCTGGCGGCGGGGCTCCAGCTCCTCGGGGACCGAGCGAGGCGCAGGCGCGGGCATCGGCAAGGGTTTGGCGGACCCTGCGGAGGCCGCCCGGATCTTCGTCGAGGTCTTCGGCTTGCCGAGGACCGGCGGCCTGGGCGCCTTGATCGTCTCGGGCTTCAGCGGCTCGTCGGGCAGGAGGGCGCCGGGCGTCACGCGGGCGGCCTTGCGCATCTTCGGCGGGGTCACCGAACCGGAGACCCGGGCCCAGATGCGGCGGTCCTCGGTCGTCAGGTCGGGAGGCGGTCGCCGCGCCATGACGTCAGGCGTCTTCGCCGTCGGCCTCAGCCTCCGGCGGGCCGGGCTCATGGACCAGCAGGTCGCCGGGCTGGCAGTCCAGTTCGCGGCACAGGGCGTAGAGGGTCGAGAACCGGACGGCCCGCGCCTTGCCGGTCTTCAGGATCGACAGATTGGCAAGGGTGACCCCCACGCGATCCGCCAGCTCGGTCAGCGACATGCGCCGCTCGACGAGCATTTTGTCGAGCTGTACGCGAATGGCCATCTAGATCGTTAGCTCTGACTCACGGCGCAAACGGGCGCCTTCCTTGAACACCTCGGCCAGGACGAAGACGACCAGGACCGAGAAGACCGGGGTCAATAGCTCACCGACGCCTTGCGAATCCATCACCCCGGGCGCAAGGCGCGCGGCGACCAGTCCCTGGACCAGCCAGACGCCGCCAGTGACGATGGCCAGGATCAATCCGATCTGGCGCAGCCGGCGCACATTCTCGGGGCGGAAGGGGTCGCCCACGGTCAGGGTGCGGAAGATCATCCGCAGATTTCGCAGGATCAGCAGGAAGCCGCCGAAATAGGCGGTCAGGGCCCCCACGCCGAACAGCAGCAAGGGCCGGGTCAGCGGCTGTTGCCGGCCGCCTGTGTCGTTGGAGACGGTGATGTTCAGATTGGCCAGCGGAATGAAGATCGAGGCCAGGAAGACCAGGAGCAGGACCGCAGTGATGATCATCAGCAGCACATAGGCCACGTCCAGCGCGATCTTCAGCAGGCTGGAAACGGAGCCGGGTCCCAGAGTCCTCAAGAGGGGGGTCTTGAACGGCGCGCGGATGCCTTTGGGCATCTTCGGCAGGCGCAGCTCAGGCCGGGTGAGGGACATCGACAGCTCGGGAAAGAATCTGGGCCGGAATCCTGGCCGCGAGGACCGCGTGGGGTTCGAGAAAACCCCTACGCGGTCTTATACATCGCGATCTTCTTCAACGGCGTCAAAAGCCTCTTCGTTCTTGGTTGCCGTCGTTCGGCTCGAGAGCCTCACCGGATCGGCAACCAGGGGATTGTAGAGAGCCCGGACTTTCGTCGCTCAAGCAGCGAGCGACCGCGTCGCGAGCGGCAGCGACACCTGTATCAGAAAGCCTGCACCAGGATGGCGACCAGGGCGGTCGGCAGGGCGGCGAGCAGGGCGGCGTTGATCAGCAGCGCGCCGACCTTGTCCATCATCAGCGAGGCGTTCATCGTGTTCATCGTTCTATCCTTCGATCCTGAGGCGGGTCATTAATGCCCGCTTCTGTGTGCCACGGGGTTCGGATTTGCCCATCTGGGTAGTTCCGGGGAACGTTGTGGCCGCCGTTCTTGAGATCATAGATAGGACGTGCGGGTCGGTCAGTCACGTTACATATCGTTTAACGATATTAAACTTAGGCAATGAAATGTTTCACGGGCGTGATCGCGGATGAAGTTGAAGCTTATCAAAGGGATGCGGCTCGTGGCTGCGACTCACAACGCCGGCAAGGCGCGTGAAATCGATGCGCTGCTGGACGGACATTACACGGTGGTCACCGCCGGAGAGTTGAATCTGCCCGAACCGGCCGAGATTGAAGCAAGCTTTGTCGGCAACGCCATGCTGAAGGCGCGTCATGCCGCCCAGTTCTCGGGCGAGGTCAGCCTCGCCGACGATTCCGGCCTGTCGGTCGCGGCCCTGGACGGGGCGCCCGGCATCTTTTCGGCGCGCTGGGGCGGTCCTGAGCGGGACTTCGACGCCGCCATGAGGAAGATCGAGACCCGGCTGGAGGAACTCGGGGCGACCGATCGCTCGGCCTGGTTCACTTCGGCGCTCGCCGTGGCCTGGCCGGATGGGCCTTGTGTGGTTGTCGAGGGGCGGGTTGACGGGGTGGTGACCTTCCCGCCGCGTGGGACCAACGGCTTCGGCTACGACCCGCTTTTCATTCCCGATGGCTACGACCTGACCTTCGGCGAGATGACACCGGAGCTGAAGGACAGCCTCAGCCACCGCACCCGCGCCTTCGCCATGCTGAAGGCCGCGCTCATTGACTGATGCGGTGGCCGTCTATGTCCACTGGCCCTACTGCGCCCGCATCTGCCCCTATTGCGACTTCAACGTCGTGCGCGACCGGGGCTGGCGCGAGGAACAGGCGGTGCTGGTCGAGGCCATCCTGTGCGATCTGGAGGCCCAGGCGGCCCTGATCGGCGAGCGACCACTGGCCTCCATCTTCTTCGGCGGCGGCACCCCGTCGCTGATGCGGGCCGATGACGTGGCACGCATCATCGCCCGGGCGCGAGCCCTGTTCCCCGCCGGCGACATCGAGATCACCCTGGAGGCCAATCCCACCGACGCCGAGGCCGTCCATTTCGACGCCTTGAGGGAGGCGGGTGTCAATCGGCTGTCGCTGGGGGTCCAGTCGCTGGACGATACGCAGTTGAGGTTCCTCGGCCGCAACCATTCGGCCGACGAGGCGCGCCGGGCCATCGCCGTGGCCGCAGGCGTCTTCGACCGGCTGTCGATCGACCTGATCTACGCCCTGCCCGGCCAGACGGTCGCCGCCTGGACCTCCGCCATGACCGAGGCGCTCGACATGGGGTTCGAGCACGTCTCCCCCTATCAACTGACCATTGCCGAGGGCACTGCCTTCGCCCGCGCCACCGAGCGGGGGTCGCTGGTCCCGCCCGACGAGGACACGGCCGCCGACCTCTATGAAGCCACGCAGGCCGTGCTCGGTGCGGCCGGCTTCGAGGCCTACGAGGTCTCCAACCATGCCCGTGATCTGGCGGCCCGCTCCGCCCACAACCTGCATGTCTGGCGCGGCGCGGACTATGTCGGGATCGGCCCCGGCGCGCACGGGCGGCTGACGCTCGATGGCGTCCGCACAGCCACCGTCGCCCGGCGCCGCATCGCCGACTATGTCGAAGGCGTTGCCGCCGGAACACCGTGGAGCGAGCACGAAACGCAGGATCCTCGCGCGGCCGCCGAGGAGCGGTTGCTGCTGGGCCTGCGCACTGTCGAGGGCGTCACTCTGGCCGATCTGGCCGATCTGGCCGCTCTAGACCTCACCACGCGCGTCGATGGTCTGGTCGAGGACGGCTTCCTGGCGGTCGCTGACGGCAGGGTCGCGGCGACCGCGACCGGACGGCCCGTGCTGGATGCCGTGCTCAAGGCTCTGCTGACCTGAGCCCCGGTCTGTGGCACGGAGGGGCGATGAGCGAACCCGGCCCCTTTCCACCGACCGCCCCGCCGCCCCGGCACGTGTCGCCGGGGCTCTATCTGGTCGCCACGCCGATCGGGAACCTGCGCGACATGACCCTGCGCGCCCTCGATGTCCTCGCCGCGGCCGATCTGGTCCTGGCGGAGGACACGCGGGTGACCGCCAAGCTGCTGGGCGCCTACGGGCTGAAGGCCAAGCTGGAGCGCTGCGACGACCACGCCTCGGTCCGGGCCGCCGAGATCGCCATCGAGCGGGTGAGGGACGGTCAGGTCGTGGCCCTGGTCTCCGACGCGGGGACGCCGGTGATCTCGGATCCCGGATTCGTCGTCGCCCGGGCCTTCATCGCCGCCGGCCTGCCGGTCCATCCGATCCCGGGCGCCTCCAGCCTGCTGGCGGCCCTGTGTATCGCCGGCCAGCCGTCGGACCGGTTCCTGTTCGCCGGCTTCCTGCCGCCGAAATCGGCCGCGCGGAAGACGGCCCTGACCGAGGTCCGGGCCGCGCGCCAGACCCTGGTCTTCTTCGAGAGCGGGCCACGCCTGGCCGCCAGCCTCGCCGACATGGCGGAAGTGCTGGGGCCGCGCCCCGCCGCGGTGACCCGCGAACTGACCAAACTCTATGAGGAAGCGATCCGGGGAACGCTTCCCGAACTCGCTGCCGACCCGCGCTGCGACGGGCCCAAGGGGGAGATCGTCATCGTCATCGGCCCCGGCGAGGTCGAGACCGCCAGCGCCGCCGACGCCGATGCGGCCCTGACCGAGGCTCTCGCCCGTCTGGCTCCCGGCGAGGCGGCGTCCGAGGTCTCCCGCGCCCTCGACCTGCCGAGGAAGGCTCTCTACCGGCGCGCGCTGGAGCTGCAGGGCAAGGGATGAAGCCGCCAAAGGTCCGCGCCGCGCTCCCGGCCAGGCCGAAGGCGGCCTGGCGACAGGCGCTGGGCGGGCGAGCGTTTCGCGAGGGCCACGGCGCCGAATGGATCGCCGCCGCCTTCCTGATGCTGAAGGGCTATCAGGTTCTCGGCTTCCGGTTGAAGACGCGAGGCGTCGAGATCGACATCCTCGCGCGACAGGGAAGGACGGTCGTCGTCGTCGAGGTCAAACGCCGCGCGACAATCGACGCCGCGCTGCATGCTGTTGATAATCAACAACTGGAACGTCTGCGCGCGGCGGGCGCGGCACTGTTGCGCCAAAGACCCAGCTTTGCCGGTCTTGCGTTGCGGATCGATACTGTAGCGCTGGCCCCCGGGCGAATTCCGCGCCATCGTCGCAATCTCTAGTTTTCACCGGGGGGTGAAAACAGGTCGTCGGGGGACGGGCCGTGACGCGCGAAGAGGCGGAAGTCGCACTGGAAGAGGCCGGCCAGGCCGACGACGACGCGTTTCCGTTGCTGGATGCCGCCATCGCCTGCGCCCTGCACGACTATCCGTTCCGGGACCCCTCGCCCGCCCGCCTGCTGTCGGACGCCGCCGCCGAAAGGCTGGCCGAACGCATCGGCGGGGAAAGTCCGGACGACGCCCTGGCCGAGACCATGGCTGCCGACCTGCGGCTGAATGGCGACCTCCTGCGTTACGACGACCCGGCCAATACGGACGTGCTGGACGTCGCTGACCGTCGGCGCGGCCTGTCGGCGGCCCTGGCCGTCTTCTATCTCGATGCGGCGCGCCGCGCAGGGATCGAGGCCCAGGGCGTCGACTTCCCCAACCATTTCCTCCTGCGGGTCGAAACCCCCGCAGGACCCGTCGCGCTGGACCCGTTCAGCCAGGGGCGCGTCGTCATGCCGTCCGAACTGACACGTCGGGCCCTGCGCGCCGGCCTGACGCCGCACGTCGCTGATCGGCTGGACGTGTTGATGGCTCCGGTCAGCGACCGGGAGTGTCTGATCCGGCTCCAGAACGTCCTGTTCAGCCGCGCCATCAAGGCCGAGGACTATCTCTGCGCCGAACGCTCGGCCGTCCGTCGCGCCCTGCTGGATCCCGAGGACCACCGCCCGTGGCTGGACGTCGCCGCCGCCCGCGAGAAACAGGGCGCCCTGACCGGCGCGCTGGAGGCCCTGCGTCGCGCCCGCGCCGTCGCCGGCCAGGACGAGCAGATGCACCAGATGGCGTCTGACCGACTGAGGATGCGGCTTAACTGACGCCGTCCGGCGTGGGATACCGCCCGCGCCCTTGCGGCTGAGCCTCTCGCCGCCCATTACCCCTGAACGGTCACAGGGATCTTTCTTCATGCTTAAAGTCGCCATCCAGATGGACCCCATCGAGGCGGTCAACATCGCTTCGGACACGACCTTCTTCCTGGCCATGGAGGCGCAACAGCGCGGCCATCCGCTCTGGGTCTATGATTTCCGCACCCTGGCGCTGGAGGACGGCTCCCTGACCTGCCGCGCCCGACCGGTGGTGATCCGCCAGGTCCACGGCGACCACGTCACGATCGGCGAAGAGGTGAAGCTCGATCTCGGCAAGGATGTCGACGTCATCCTGATGCGTCAGGATCCGCCCTTCGACATGGCTTATGTCACAGCGACCTATCTCCTGGAGACGGTCCATCCGCGCACCCTGGTGGTCAATGACCCGGCCGAGGTCCGCTCTGCGCCGGAGAAGCTGTTCGCCACCCGGTTCGAGGGCGTCCAGCCTCCGACCCTGATCTCCTCCGACCCCGTCGCCCTGGTCGACTTCCACGAACGTCACGGCGACGTGGTGCTGAAGCCCCTGCACGGCGCGGCGGGCTCCGGCGTCGTCCGACTGAAGGCCGGCGATCCGAACCTTGAGGCCCTGATCGAGATCCACATGGCCGGGTCGCGCGACCCGCTGGTGATCCAGAAATTCATCCCGGCGGTGTCGAAGGGCGACAAGCGCATCATCCTGATCGACGGCGAGCCGGTCGGGGCGATCAACCGTATCCCGGCCAAGGACCAGGTGCGCTCGAACCTCCGCGTCGGCGGCACCGCCGCCCCGGTCGAGCTGACGGACCGCGACCGCGAGATCTGCGCCGCCATCGGCCCGACGCTGAAGGCGCGCGGCCTGATCTTCGTCGGCATCGACGTGATCGGCGACTATCTGACCGAGATCAACGTCACCTCGCCCACCGGCGCCCAGCAACTCAAGGCCTTCACCGGCGTCGATGCGGCGGCCCTGATGTGGGATGTGGTGGAGGCGAAGGTCCAAGGTTCCCGGGGCTAGGGATCAGGGCATCGATCGGGCCTAGTGCCTGTGCGATGCGCAAGTCTCGCACCAGAACCTCCTTGCCAACCCCTATAGTTCATGGTTCGTTCTCGTCGATATCGGGAGGGACAGATGCTCGCCAGCGTCGTCACGGTGGCTTTCGAGGGGGTGGATGCCCGACGGGTGGATGTGCAGGTCCAGCAGCTGCCGTCCGGCGACCAGTCGTCCTTCACCATCGTGGGCTTGGCCGACAAGGCCGTCGCCGAGAGTCGGGAACGGGTCCGGGGGGCCTTCGCCGGAATCGGCCTGTCCTTACCGGCCAAGCGGATCATCGCCAACCTGGCCCCGGCCGACGTGCCCAAAGAGGGTAGTCATTTCGACCTGCCCATCGCGCTCGCCCTGCTGGCCTCCATGGGCGTGATTCCGCCGGAC
>NZ_JANODA010000001.1:0-14556 GCF_031412435.1 Brevundimonas sp. | reverse complement strand
CCAGAGCTCTTCGACCGAAGGCTCCGGGCTGTCTTTGGCGAATTCGGCGGCTTCGTTGACCTGGGCCTTGATGTCCTTGTCGATGGCCTTCAGGTCCTCGTCCGAGGCCAGGCCCGCGCCCAGAAGCAGATCGCGCACATGCTCGATCGCGTCCTTTTCGGACCGCATCTTCTCGACCTCTTCGCGCGTGCGGTATTTCGCGGGGTCGGACATCGAATGGCCCCGGTAACGGTAGGTCATCATTTCCAGGATATAGGGGCCATTGCCCGCCCGGCAGTGCGCCACGGCCTTTTGCCCCGCCGCCTTGACCGCAAGCACATCCATCCCATCGACCTGCTCGCCGGGAATGCCGTAAGCCAGCCCGCGTCCGAAATAGGTGGTGGACTTGGTGGACCGCTTGACGCTGGTACCCATCGCATAGCCGTTGTTCTCGATCACGAAGATCACCGGCAGCTGCCAGAGCTCGGCCATGTTGTAGGTCTCGTAGACCTGGCCCTGATTGGCCGCGCCGTCGCCGAAATAGGTGAAGGTCACGTTGTCATTGCCGTTGTACTTGTCGGCGAAGGCCAGACCGGCCCCCAGCGGCACCTGCGCGCCCACGATCCCATGCCCGCCATAGAAGTGCTTTTCCTTGGAGAACATGTGCATCGAGCCACCTTTCCCCTTGGAATAGCCGCCGATGCGCCCGGTCAGTTCCGCCATGACGCCCTTGGCATCCATCCCGCAGGCCAGCATGTGACCATGGTCGCGGTAGCTGGTGACACGCTTGTCGCCTTCCTTGGCGGCGGCTTCCAGACCGACGACGACGGCTTCCTGCCCGATGTAGAGATGGCAGAACCCGCCGATCAGACCCATGCCGTAAAGCTGGCCGGCCTTTTCCTCGAACCGCCGGATCAGGAGCATGTCGCGGTAGTATTTCAGCAGCTCGTCCTTGGAGACGTTTGGACGCGCATCTGGCTTCGCTTCGGTCATCGCATCGGGCCTCTTTGCCATCGGGAGATTTCTCCGGTCGCAGAATGGTTCAGCGTTAAACTATCTCTACTACATCGGCGATTGTTGGGTCAATTCAAATTGCCAAGGGACTGCCGACCTGCGCGGGATCGCTCCGATTGTCTTTGTGGCGATTGGTTTCTCGTGCGACGGTCGTTCATGCAGGTTGTGTTCATCCACGGCGCAGGCATCATTCCGGATCGTGCCCGCGGTCAGGACTATCCGCTTTTGGCGCGGTTGCTGTCGCTGTGCCCGGATCTGCGTGTGCCGGTGATGCCCGACGCAATGGAGCCGACGCTTGCCGGGTGGATGCGCGGCATCGATGCGGCGCTTTCGCCCCTTGATCCCGACTCCGTTCTGATCGGCCATTCCCACGGCGGCGCGATGATCCTGAAATGGGTGGCCGAACACAGCCCCGGCTTTCGGGCACGCAACTTCCTCGGCCTCGCGGCACCGTTCTGGAGAGATTACGGGTTTGACTTGCCGGATGGCTTTGCACGGTCCCTGACGGGAATCGCGCGCCTGACGTTCTGCGCGGCTACGGACGACGAGATCATCAAGCCTTCTGATCTCGACGCATACGTCGCTGCGGTCCCCCGCTCCGACCGCGTGCTTCTGAATTCAGGCGGGCATATGCTGGATTGCGAAGCGGTCGTACCGGTCCTGGAACGCGCGCTGCGTCGGGGCGCCTAGCGCAGGACAATCTCGTCCGGCCGCAGAAAGCCGAGGATCTCGCGTGCCTGCTGGTCCAGCAGGTCGAGGTCCAGATAGCTGTCTGAGAGACGTAGCGTCAGATTGGTCAGCGTGGACAGTTCCGCCGACAGTCGGTCGCGTTCGGCGGTCAGTGTCTCGCTCTCCGCGCGGATTTCCACCTGGCGAAAAACGCCGTACTCGCCCTGCACGGCGGCAAAGGTGAAGTAGCTGGTCAGCAGGAACAGCGGCCCGTAATAGGCGGCTGCGCCAAGCGCGGGCTTCAGGGTGGATTGGATCATGCGCGGCCTCGTCCGCCTTCTGAAACCGGGCGGTCAGGTGATTCTAGACCAAGCAAATCCCGAAGGGAATCCCCCATCTTCACCCGACACGACTTGATCGCATGGCCCTGACACCTGCGCGGAATGTTGCCAATCGACCCCGCCAGCCGACGGATGGCGAGGCGATGAGGATCAGGCGATGGAGGCGCGGTAGATGCTGTCGATCGCCTCGCCGAGCGCCGCATCGAATTCCGCGTCGGTCTGCTGGGCGCTCAGCCCTTCGGTCAAGGCGCGGCTGAAGCTGGCGATGATGCCCTTGTTCTGGGCCAGGATGACGTTCGCTGCGATGCGTGAATGGCCGCCCGACAGGGCGACCACCTTCAGCACCTTGGGGTGAGCCACTAGCGGGGCATAGAAATTCGCCTGGCTCGGCAGGGACAGCTTCAGCATGACCTGCTGTCCGGCGGGCAGCTGCTCCAGCGCGCGCAGGATCTCGTCCTGCAGCATGGCCTCAGCCTCGGCCTTGTCGGCGATGGAGATCGTGACCTCCGGCTCCAGGATCGGCATCAGCCCGTGCGATGTGACCTGCGCGGCCACCTCGAACTGCTGCGCGACAATGGCCGCAATGCCCTTGGCATTAGCCGCGCCCACCACCGACCGCTCCTTGGTCCCAAAAATCCCGGCCTTGGCCGCGCGGTCGAGAAGCGCGTCGAGCCCAGGCATCGGTTTCATCAGTTGTACGCCGTCGGCTTCCGGCTCCAGGCCCTTGTCGATCTTAAGGAACGGGACGACATGCCGGTTCTTCCACAGAAAGGTTGCGGTCGGGATGCCGTCGATGTCGCGGTCCATCGTCTGCTCGAACAGGATGGCACCGACCACCTTGTCCCCGGAAAAAGCGGGGCTCTTGATGATCCGGCTCCGCATTGCATGGATCATGTCATACATCGCCGCCTCGCCAGAATACTGGCTTTCGTCAACGCCATAAAGCTTGAGCGCCTTGGGCGTGGACCCGCCCGACTGGTCAAGCGCGGCGATGAAGCCGATACCGTTGCGAACCTGTTCCGTCATCTCGGCCTGTGCCATCGCGCTCTCCCTGGACTGTTGGTCCGGCATACAATGCCGCCGGACATCCCGCAATCGCCTCAGCCCATCAGGGCGGCGACGCCGGGCAGATCCTTGCCTTCCATCCATTCCAGAAAGGCGCCCCCGGCGGTGGAGATGAAGGTGAAGTCCCCCGCCGCCCCGGCTTTGTTCAGAGCCGAGACCGTGTCGCCGCCGCCCGCGACCGAGACGAGCTTGCCCGCCCGCGTCAGGCTGGCCGCCGCCCGCGCAGCCGCATTGGTGGCGGCATCGAAGGGTTCTATCTCGAACGCACCCAGCGGGCCGTTCCAGATCAGGGTTTTCGACCGCTCGAACACGGCCTCGATGGCAGCCACCGTCTTTGGCCCCGCATCCAGGATCATCGCGTCGATCGGGCAGTCCTGCAGGTCGACCAGTTCGCACTCCGCGCCAGCCTTGAATTCCCGCGCGACCACAAGGTCAACCGGCAGATGGATGGTGCAGCCCGCCGATTGCGCCTTGCGGAAGATTTCGCGCGCGGTCTCGGCCATGTCACGTTCGGCAAGTGAGCGTCCGACCTCGATGCCTTCGGCCACCAGAAAGGTGTTCGCCATTCCGCCGCCGATCACCAGATGGTCCACCTTGGTCACGAGGTTCGCCAGAAGCTCGATCTTGGTCGACACCTTGGCCCCGCCCACGACCGCCACGACGGGGCGCTCGGGCGTGCCCAAGGCGGCCTCCAGCGCGCGCAGTTCCTCCTCCATCAGCCGGCCCGCACAGCTTGGCAACAGATGCGCCACGCCTGTGGTGGAGGCATGGGCGCGGTGGGCTGCGGAAAAGGCGTCGTTGCAGAACACGTCCCCAAGGCTGGCAAGCGACCGCGCCATTTCGGGGTCATTGGCTTCCTCCATCGGCGAAAAGCGGGTGTTCTCCACCAGCACGACCGCATCGGCGGGCAGGGCGTCGATCGCCGCGCGGTCCGGATGGGCCATGAACTCCGCCTTGCGACCCAGGGCGGCCTCCAGCGCGGGCTGGACCAGAGCCAGGCTCATCTCGGGCACCGGCTTGCCCTTGGGCCGCCCGTAGTGCGCCAGAAGAACGACCTTTCCCCCCTTGGCCAGGATGTCCTTGACGGTGGGCACGATCTTGTCGATGCGCGTCGTGTCGGTGACGCGGCCATCCTCCATCGGCACGTTGATGTCGACGCGGGTCAGGACCACCTTTCCGGCAAGGTCCAGATCATCAAGTGTCTTCCAGGCCATCGCAATTCCCCCCGTGCATGTCCCATCCTCTTTCCGGACTTCGCGCAGTTTCGTCAACCGGTCGCGTCGCTTTGGCCTTTCCTTGGCCGGTTCCCGCCGCTAGTTTCCTGCGCCAAGCAACAGGAGATGCCCCTCATGCCGGAAATCAAGGATCCCGAAAACACGATCATCGTGACGCTCAAGGATGGTGAGGTCGTGATCGCCCTGCTGCCCGACGTGGCACCGAAACACACCGAACGGATGAAGGCGCTGGCCCGCGCCGGCGCCTATGACAATGTCTGTTTTCACCGCGTCATCGACGGCTTCATGGCCCAGACCGGCGACCCCCTGGGTAATGGCGAGGGGCAGAGTCCCTATCCCGACATCAAGGCCGAGTTCACCTTCCGCCGGGGACCGGAGACGCCGTTCACACCCGTCGCCTCGCCCGCCGGCGCCATGCTGGGTTTCCTTCACAGCCTGCCGATCCAGACCCAGCCGACATCTCTGATGGCCACCACCGCCGACGGCAAGGTCCACGCCTGGGGGGCCTATTGCCCGGGCGTCGCGGGCATGGCGCGCGACGACGCCATCGACAGCGCCAACTCGCAGTTCTTCCTGATGCGCCAGCCTTATCCGGCGCTCGACAAGCGCTACACCGTCTGGGGGACGGTGGTGTCTGGTCTGGACGTCGTGCGCGCGATCAAGGTCGGCGACGGCGACAATGGCGCGGTCACCACGGAGCCCGATCGCATGATCCGCGTCCGCATCGCCTCGGACCTGGCCGAGGCCGAGCGGCCGGTGGTTCAGGTGCTGGATACGGCCTCGGCCGCCTTCCGGACCCTGGCCGACGGTGTGCGAACGGCCCGCGGGGCGGATTTCTCGATCTGCGACATCGTCCTGCCGGTTCAGGTCTCCGGCGCAGCGGCCCCCCCCGTCTGAGACCGGCCGGTGTGACCCCCGCGGCCCCGGCTGCGACGCCGTCGCTGGGGCTTCCGGGCCTCGCGCATCTGCTGCAGCAAAAGGCCTTCGCGCAGACCCCGGTCGGCGACCCGCACCCGCTCGCTGGGCCAGGCCCGCTGAACAGCATCCAGGATCGCGGCGCCGGCCAGTACAAGGTCGGCGCGGTCCGGTCCGATACAGGCCTCCGCCGCCCGTCCCCTGGGCCCCAACGCCTTCAGCTTCTCCGCCGCCGCGTCGCATTCCGTCCGGGTCATCCACAAGCCGTCGACCCGGTCCCGCTGGTAGCGCCTCAGGTTCAGGTGAACGCCTGCCAGGCTGGTGATCGCCCCTGACGTCCCGACCAGATGACCCTGGCCGGTCGCGAACAGCCGGCGGAACTCGGCGTCATCGAATGGTCCGGCCGACAGCGCCTTGCTCATGTCTCCGACCATGGCCTCGTACCAGGCCTCGCCCGAGCCCTCAGGTTCCGGATGCCGCTCGGCCAGGGTCACAACGCCCAGCGGCGCGGACATCCAGGCCACGGTCTTCATCTCCGCGCCCGACTTCCTCAGCCAGGACAGTTCGGTCGACCCCCCGCCGACGTCGATGACCAGCACCGCCTCCGCCGTCGGATCGAACAGGTTCAGACATCCCTCGACCGACAGTCGGGCCTCCTCGACCGGATCGATGATGCGCAGCTTCAGCCCGGTTCCGCGCCGCACCCGGTCGATGAACGCCTCGCCGTTCTCGGCCTGGCGACAGGCCTGTGTCGCGACCGCGCTCAGCCGGGCTGAATCGACGCCCCGCCGCATGACCCGCTCGGCGCACAGGGCCAGGGCGTCATAGGCCCGGTCCATGGCGTCGTCGTCGAGACGACCCGTCCGCGACAGGCCTTCGCCCAGTCTCACGATGCGGCTGAAGCTGTCGACCACGCGAAAGCCGGTCCGCGCCGGACGCGCGATCAGCAGGCGACAATTGTTGGTCCCCAGATCCAGCGCGCCGAACACGGGACCGTCGCGACCCGACGAATCCCGCATGGACGCCCGTTGGACCCGGGACCGCTCGTCGCGCCGCCTTGGCGCGCCGTCGGGTTCCGGCATGGGCCGAACTTTCATGTGGGCGCAACCGAACCGGGCGCCCGTCCCTGCCAACCTAGTCCGCCCAAACCGTCCGCGCCAAGCCTATCTGACGCGAAGATGAACAAGGTGATCGGCATAACGCTCAGGTTGGGGCGGGTAACTCGTCAGCATGACCCAGTCCCTCACCGCCAAATTCGGCCTCGGCCAGATCGTGCGACACCGCCAGGAGTCTTTCCGCGGCGTGGTCGTGGATGTCGATGCCGCCTATGCGGGACCGGTGAACGAGCCCGGCCCCGACAACCGCGACCAGCCGTTTTACCGCGTGCTCGCAATGGGCGGAGATGCAGGCTTCCTCATCTACGCCGCCGAGAACGTGCTCGAGCATGATCCCGACGTCGCGCCCTTGTCACCCACTGATCAGGCCCACTGGTTCACCATGGACCAACAGGGGCGTATCGCACCCCGCGCGCAGCCAATTCACTGATCGGGCCTGATCGGGCCGTTGGCTCTTGGCCGCCGGGGTTCTAGACTGCCGGTTCAAGGAGCGCGAGATGGCTGATTTCGAACATGTCTTTCAAACCCCGCCCGAGGGCGCGGCGGCGGACTGGACGATCTCCCAGAATTGGCGCGCCTATACCCAGGTCGAGCACGACACCTGGGACACCCTCTACGCCCGCCAGATGGAGATCCTGCCCGGCCGGGCCGCCGACGCCTTCATGAAGGGGCTCACGGCGCTGGACCTGAACACCGGCGGCATCCCCGACTTCGCCCTGATGAACCCGAAGCTGAAGGCCCTGACGGGCTGGACCGTGGTCTGCGTGCCGGGTCTGGTGCCTGATGACGTCTTCTTCGACCACCTGGCCAACCGCCGCTTCCCGTCCGGCCAGTTCATCAGGAAGCCCGACCAGCTGGACTACCTGCAGGAGCCGGACATCTTCCACGACGTGTTCGGCCACGTCCCGATGCTGACCGACCCCGACTTCGCCGATTACATGCAGGCCTACGGCAAGGGCGGCCAGCGCGCCCAGAGCCTTGGCATGCTCAAGAACCTGGCCCGCCTCTACTGGTATACGGTCGAGTTCGGCCTGATGGACGAGGGCTCGGGCTTGCGCATCTACGGCGCCGGCATCGTCTCCTCGGCTTCGGAGAGCATCTTCGCGCTTGAGGACCCGTCGCCCAACCGCATCGCCTTCAACCTGGAGCGGATCATGCGGACCGACTACCGCATCGACGACTTCCAGCAGGTCTATTTCGTCATCCCCTCGATCGAGGCCCTCAACGACGCGACGCTGGAGGATTTCGGCCCCATCTACGACCGGCTGAAGGGACAGTCGGACATCGGTATCGAGGCCATCCAGCCCTATGACAGGGTCCTCACCCAGGGCACCCAAGATTATGCCCACAAGGGCGGAAGGTTCGCAGCATGACCCGCACGATCGCCCTCGTCCTGATCGCTGGCCTGGCCGTCGCGACCGCCGCCTGCACCGAGTCCAAACGCGCCCGGAATGCTGCGACATGGGGCGACAAGCCCGCCGACATCACCTGCTGGACCTATGGCACGGAGACCTTCTCCGGCCGCTCGACCGGCAAGGTTGAACACAGCGAGGAGGGCCGCATCGCCTTCGTCGACGCCGCCAACGGCCGCTACACCACGGTCGATGGCGATTGCCGGGTGGTCTATCTGGCCGAGGGAGAAGCAGGCGAGCCCACGCCGGTCGCGGTTACGCCAGCGCCCGCGCCGGCGGCTGTCCTGCCCGAAACCACCCCCGCTCAGTAACGCGCTGTGCACCCCGGCCTTCGCCGGGGCGCACGAAGGAGATGATCAGTCGTGGACGATCAGACTCCTGGCCTTCGTATCCCGCATCAGGACATAGGTGATCAGTGAGATCCCGATCATCCCGGTGACGTACCAGAAATACAGGCTCTCGCGGCCGTCCAGCTTGAACCACAGCGCGACGTACTCCGCCGTCCCGCCGAACACCGCATTGGCGATGGCGTAGGGCAGGGCGACGCCGAGGGCGCGGATGTGGGCGGGGAACAGCTCGGCCTTCACTACGGCGTTGATGGCCGTGTAGCCGGACACGATCACCAGCGCGGCCAGCGACAGGGCGAAGGCCGCGAACGCATCGGTCGTGACGGCCAGGGTGCTCATGATCGGCACGGTGCAGAACAGGCCCAGCACCCCGAACGCGATCATCACGGGCTTTCTGCCGATCCGGTCCGACAGCGCCCCGACCAAGGGCTGGATCAGCATGAAGATCAGCAGGGCCGCCGCCGAGATCTCCGTCGCCTGGGCCTTGGAGAAGCCCGAGGTGTTGGTCAGGAATTTCTGCAGATAGGTCGTGTAGGTATAGAAGGCGAGCGTGCCGCCGGCCGTCAGGCCGATGACGATCAGCGCCTCCTTCGGGTGCCGCAGCACCAGCTCCAGGGCGCTGGATTTCGGCGCCGAACGGGTGTCTTCGGCCTGGAAGGCGCGGGTCTCGTCCAGCCGCCGCCGCAGCCAGAAGACCACCACCGCCAGCGTCGCGCCGACAAAGAACGGGATGCGCCACGCCCATGCTGACAGCGCCTCCTCGCCCAGCGTCCGCTGCAGCACGATCAGCAGCGCCAGAGCCAGCAGTTGTCCCGAGATCAAGGTGACGTACTGGAAACTGGACCAGAAGCCGCGATGCTTCGCCGTGGCCATCTCCGACAGATAGGTGGCGCTGGATCCGTATTCGCCGCCGACGCTCAGCCCCTGCATCATCCGCGCGATCAGCAGCAGGGCGGGTGCGGCGATGCCGATGGTCGCATAGCCCGGCGTGCAGGCGATCAGCAGCGACCCGGCGCACATCAGGCTGACCGACAGGGTCAGCCCGGCCTTGCGCCCTTTGCGATCCGAATAGACCCCCATGACCCAGGCCCCGATCGGACGCATGAGGAAGCCCACGGCGAAGATGGCGGCGGTGCTCAGCAGCTGTGCAGTGGGCTCGCCCTTGGGAAAGAAGACGGGCGCGAAATAGACGGTGAACGCCGCATAGGCGAACCAGTCGAACCACTCGACCAGATTGCCGGCCGATCCGCCGATGATGTTGCGCAGGCGGCGGGCGGGGGTCATCTCGGGGAGCGCGTCGGTCATATTGCGGTCTCCATGGGCCGGCGGACAGCGAGGGCGACGCCCACGGTCCAGGCGGCGAAGGCGATCTCCAGCACGCGCTGGGCTCCGCCATAGAATTCAAATCCGGGATGGATCAGCCAGATCGCGCCGGCGGCGGGCGCCCCGCAGACGATGGCCAGATGAAACAGGTCTCGCCCGCGAGGCCAGGACCTGGCCGCCATCCCGACCAGCGCCAGTCCCACGAGCCCGCACAGATAGCCGATGCCGCCCAGCACCTCATGCAGCAGGGCGGCCGGGCTCGGGTTCGCCAGAGAGCATTGGAAATCGCACGGGAAAATCCCGCCGAACATCAGGCCGAAACCGTTCAGCGCGCTGAGGCCAAAGCCGATCACCGCCAGCGGGCCCCGCGGAAACAGCGAGATGCACATCAGCCAGAAGGCCGCCAGCAGCACGCCGGACGCCATGAAGGCATAGCTGACGCCCGGTCCCGTCGTCGCCCCTGTCGCGCCCAGTTCGCTGATGTACTGGCGCAGATGGTCGTAGCCCGGGTAGGCAAAACCGGCCGATATCGCGGCCACCGCGAGGATGACCAGGCTCAGGATTGCGCAGGCGAAGGCGAGTTGGCGCACGATCACTGTCCCCCGAAGTCGGCGGCGCCATCCTTCAGGGATTTGTCCATCCTGACCAGAGCCGGAACGTCGGCCTCGGTGGCGATGCTGTGCGGCAGCCTCATCGTGCCGACAGCGCCGCCCAGGCGACCCAGGTCCCGACGGCGTAGCAGACGCCATAGACCAGCACGATCAGCGAGCTCCACAGCACGAAGGGCGTGACGCCGCCCGGGTTGAGGACCAGTGCCGGTATCAACACCAGACCCCGCAACAGATAGACCGCCGAGATCAGCACCAGCGCCGTCCGCATCAGCGGCAGGCGTGGGATCAGCCCCGCCCCCGCGAAGGCGTAGGCCGCCCACACCGCCAGCACGGTCGCGATCCCGAGGGTGACCAGCGTCGGCGTCAGCGAGCCCTGCTCGGCCATCCGCGCCATGCCCTCGCCCGCGCCGAAGAACCGGTACCAGGCCGGCCCGCCCGCGATGACCGCGAGATGCAGCAGGGACGCCGCCGCGCTCAACGCGCCGCCGACAATCAGGATCGGGTTCTGGGCCATGGGATCCTGTCAGATTCGCTGGAAGGGGTAGAAGCCGCTTCCCAGCTTAAGCAGGGCCGTGAGTTCGTCCAGAGCGCCCCGGCTTTCCTCGATCAGCGCCGGATCGGCCAAGTCCGCCGGCGGCAGCGTCTCGCGGTACCAGCGACTGGCCCACGCCGCCAGACTCGCATGGAGTTCGTCGGTCAACCGCATCGCCGGGTTTGTCGCCGCCAGCTCCGCCTCGTCCAGCACCACCCGCAACCGCAGGCAGGCCGGCCCGCCGCCGTTCCGCATCGACTGGCGCACATCGACATATTCGACCCGCCCGATCGGCCCGTTGGAGGCGACCAACCCCTGCGCCACCGCATGGGCGCGCGGATTGTCCCGCGTCTCCGTCGGACAGATCAGCGTCAGCCGGCTCTCCCCCGGCAGCGAGACCAGCATGGAGTTGAACAGATAGGAGGAGATCGCATCGGCCAGCGGCAGGTCTGCCTCCGACACTTCTATGAACACGGGCTCGAACCCGGTGGCCGCCGCCCGGATCGCGGCGTGGGTCCCGGCCGTATCCTCGAACGCCAGTTCATGGTGGAACAGGGTCTCCAGCGCGCCCACGCAGACCACGTCGTTGTGGAAGGTCCCGCCCGCGATGGCCGCCCGCGACTGCTGCGCCAGGACGACGCCCGCCGCCCCATGCCGACGCCCCACCGCCTCCGACGCCTGCCGTGTCTGGCGGGCAGGCCAAGGGCCGTCCCAAGGCTCGAAGGCGTCGCGCCCCCAGACCAGCAGATTGACCCCCGGCTCCCCATGTTCGGCGCACAGCCGCACATGGTTCGCGGCCCCCTCGTCGGCCAGATGCGCCACCGGCCACAGGGCGTCATGGACCGCGAACCGCTCCGGGTCCGGGAACAGCGCCTCAAGCGCCCGCTTCGTCTGCGCATGCTCCAGCGACCGATGCAGGTTGGTGTGCAGATTCGCCGGCGTGAAATGGACCCGACCGTCGGCGCTGTCGGCGGAGGGCGTCACCGTCGCGGCGTTGGCGGCCCACATCGGCGAGGCCGAACAGGCGGCCGCCGCAAACGTCGGCGCCTCCTTCCAGGCCCGCTGCAGCACCGCTGCATCCGAACCCGCGAAACCCAGTCGCCGCAGGAAGGGAATATCCGGCCGCTCATGCGGCGGCAGCACGAACTGCGGCAGACCCAGGTCCGCAAGCCGCTTCATCTTGTCGAGCCCCTGCAGCACGGCGGCGCGGGGACTGGAGGCGTTCCCGGCATTGCCCATGGCGGCCAGGTTGCCGGGGCTGAGGCCGGCATAGGAATGGGTCGGCCCGATCAGCCCGTCGGCATTGGCCTCGACAGCGCTCATCGCAGCCCCCGGATCTCGCCCTCGATGTTCTTCACCGCCCCGGCCTCGAAGCTGGCGACCGGATAGGCGCAGTAGTCGGCGGCGTAATACGCGCTCGGCCGGTGGTTGCCCGACGCGCCCAGCCCGCCGAACGGCATGTCGCCCGCCGCGCCCGTCGTCGGCCGGTTGAAGTTGACCACCCCCGCCCGGATGCGCCGGATGAACCGGTCCCAGTTGGTTGGATCGTCCGAGACCAGCCCCGCCGACAGCCCGTACCGCGTCGCATTGGCCGCCGCGATCGCCGCCTCGAACGAGGCTACGCGGGTCACCGACAGGAAGGGCGCGAACATCTCCTCATCCGGAACATCGATCCCGGTCACGTCGAGGATCGCCGGCTTCACGAAGGCGCCCGGAAGGTTGTCGACCGGCCCCGACGCCCGGATCACCCGCGCGCCCAGATCGATCCTTTGCTGCAAGGCGGCCAGGGCCTGTTCCGCCGCCCGCTGCGAGATCAGCGGCCCCGCATAGGGTTCGGGCGTCTGGTCCCACGGCGCGAAGATCAGCCGCTCGACCAGGGCGTTGACCGCCTCGACGATCGCGTCGCCCTGCGCCCCCTTCGGCACGATCAGCCGCCGCGCGCACGAACACCGCTGGCCGGTCGTCACAAACGCCGACTGCACCACGATGCCGGCCACGGCCTCCGCATCCGCCGCATCCCAGACCACCAGCGGATTGTTGCCGCCCAGCTCCAGCGCCAGGATCACATGCGGATCGTCGGCGAACTTCTTCCGGAAATGCGCGCCTGCTGCGCCCGAGCCGGTGAACATCAGGGCGTCGATGGGCTGATCCAGCAGGGCCGCCCCGACGTCTCGCCCGCCTTGGACCAGGTTGAACACACCGGCCGGCAGGTCGGCCTCCTGCATGCATTCGGCGATCAGCTGCCCGGCGTGCGGCGTCTCCTCCGACGGCTTGAACACGACTGTGTCCCCCGCCAGCAGCGCCGGCACGATATGGCCGTTGGGCAGATGGCCGGGGAAGTTGAACGGCCCCAGCACCGCCGCGACCCCCTGCGGCCGATGCCGCAAGGTCGCGGTCCCGAACGCCGTCTCCGCCGTCCGCTCGCCGGTCCGCTCGTCATAGGCCCGGATTGAGAGATCGACCTTGCCCGCCATCGATCCCAGCTCGGCGGTGGTCTCCCACAGGGCCTTGCCGGTCTCCCTCGAGATCGCCTCGGCGAAGGTCGGCGCCCGCGCCTTCAGCGCCGCCTGGTACCGTTTCATCGCCGCGATCCGCTCGTCGCGCGGCCGGTCGGCCCAGTCGGGGAAGGCGGCCCGCGCCGCCTCGACGGCGGCCCCGACCTGGGCTCCCGACGCCTCGTTCCCGCGCCAGACCCTGGCCTCCGTCGCCGGATCGAACGAGGCGAAGCCGTCGCCCGCGCCCTCGGTCCAGACGCCGTTCAGATAGAGTTTGCCGTCGATCATGATTTCACCCGCACGATGTCGCCGTCCCGCACCTTCAGCGCCGCTGCGGTCTCGGCCGTCACCCGGACCGTTTCGCCCTCGATCGCGGCCCGCGCCCGGACGGCCCGGAAGACCTCCACGCTGTCGGTCGAGACCAGCGCCGGCAACTCGGCCTCGAATTCCTCGGTCACGACGACCGACAGTCGCCGCGCATCCCGCACCGTCCGGATATGGTCCCTCGGACAGGTCACCGTCGGCCCTGCGTCGAAGATGTCGACCAGCCCGTTCGGCCGGAACCCTTCGCTCTCCAGCAGAGCCATCGCCGCCACCCCTTGGGGATGCACCTTGCCGATCACCGCCCGCGCGGGCTCGGGCAACAGGTCGACATAGATCGGGTGGCGCGGGGCCAGGTCGAGGATGAACTGCTTGTCCGTCGACCCCGTCATCATGTCCGCCTGGTCGAACGGCATGGGGAAGAATTTGTGCGCCACATGGTCCCAGAACGGACAGGCGCCGTCGGGCGTGAAAACCCCGCGCAACTCGGCCAGCACGGTCTCGGCGAACAGCTCGGGCTGGGCCCCGATCAGCATGTACCGCGACTGGCTGAGCAAACGCCCCGCGCCGCCCTTGCGCCGGTCCGCCTTCAGGAACAGCGATCCCACCTCGGTCCAGCCGGCGCACTCGTTCACCAGGGTCAGGGTCTGGTGATCCATCCGGATGCCCAGCGACGGCGACTGCGCCGGATTGTTGGCGATGCGGAACGAGAAGAACGGTCGCTTGAGCCCGACCGTCGCCTTGACGCTGGCGATGCCGTCGACGTCGCCGGTGTCGGTCTCCTCCATCATCAGGGTGAACCAGCGATCCGGCGCTGAGATGGCGCCCGTGAAACTGTCGCGGCTGACATCGAGCCGCTCCGACAGCTGGTCCGGGTCCTCAGGCAGGCTGGTGAAGCCGGGGCCCGACAGGATGGCCAGTTCCAGCAGGTGATCGAGGTCGGCGGGACCGGCGGGACGAACGACGAGCATCTAGACAATCACTCCCACTATTCTTTCGTCATCCTCCGGCGAGCGTAGCGAGACCGGGGGACACAGCGGCGCGCGATAGCGCGAAACTGTCGCGGACACAGACTGCCTGAACAGATCGCCTTCGGCGCCGCTTCGTCCCCCGGTCTGCGGCGCGCAGGGCGCCTTGCCGGAGGATGACGAAAGGAAAAAAGCAGGAGTCACATCGTCTCCA